>JAOULC010000019.1 GCA_029882215.1 Gammaproteobacteria bacterium
CTTTATCTTTATAAATATCAGGCTTAGGGATAAAGCAGACAACTAAAAATAAAAACAAGCTGACTAACAGCCAGCTTAATAATTTCTTATTCATAAAGTCTATTTAACAGTGATTGATGAGCCCAGGCCCCGGTATATAACATTTCTGTCATACATGCCTTCTGCAAAAGCCGGGGGTACTGTGTAGCGTCCCTTATTGGTTGATTTTATGCGGTAGATGTATTCCTGTACTTTTTTCTCAACGCTAGTGTATAAAATAATCCTGTCTTCTCTGACATCAAGGTAATCAAATGATGTATCTGTGTTTTTTCGTGTGGCATCTCTGACAACTTCGAAACCGCCAGGCAAGAGATCGATAATTGCAATGTTGTAATGACTGTCATCTGATATAGAACGGTATTTAATATGTACATTAAATTCACTGCCCATTTCAGTTTCGCTGATGGTCTTGCCGTTGTCGTCTCTATACTCATGAAAAACTTCTATGCCTTTCTGAATTTTAGTGGCTGGTAAGGAGCGATCAAAGCCTGATTCAGTCAGCTGGTAAAATACAGGCTGGTCGTTATCTGCACTCGTCAGAATCAGTTTTTTGATGGTGTCGTCCGTAAGAGAAATGACCGGGAACTGATCTTCGGGTATGCGCAGTGGCTGCTTACCCGCGGATTTTGTAAGCGTTTGCAGCTGCGCACCTGATATGCTGCTATTATTTTTTCTGTCGGCATAGGCGCTTAATGCAAGTATGCTATAGGCAGATGACAGGGTATTAAATTCGCCGTCATTAATAGGAGTGGTAATGCTCTGCAGGGCGCTGGCATCTATTTTATTTACCCGCTCAGGGAAATGTCGGGACAAAATAAATAACAGCTGGGCATTATGAGAAAGGCTGTCGTAAAAGTTTCTGTAGTCCTGTTGTATGGTTTCACCAAATTTCATATCCGATATTAAATCATCGGCTTTCTCATTAAGGTGTAACAGCTTGTAAGCGGCTGCCATATAAGCCCGGCTGATGTCATGATGCCATCTGTCAGGATAAAACTTATTCATCTGCTCATACATGTCATTCAGATAACGTGTAGTCACAATGCCCTGGGTTGTCAGCAGGTAAATAGCTGAAGCACGTATCCTCGCGCTTGCAAAATTATCGATAGAGATAGTGGCCTGAGCTGTGGCATATTGCAGTGCTGACTTAATCATTTTTTCCGGAATGATGAAATCTTTAGACTGAGCCTCAAGTAATATATGCAAAACATAGAGACTTTGTTTTGCGGATGAATAGGAATTAGCGGCCCAGAAACCAAAAGCCCCTTCACTGTTCTGCCGAGACCTGAGGATGTCAATAATATTATTGATCGCCGTCTGTGATTTTTGCGAATCATATCCAAAACCCGGTTTATCTTTTAGAGCAATTATCGGCAGGGCCTTGCTGATAAGCTGCTCGGTGCAGTAGTGAGGGTAACTATCAAGATAGCCAATTAAGCCTTTAGATAGTCCCAGAGGAATGCTTGATAAACCTATTTTTCGATCCCTGAAGTCAGGGTACATATCACGGCTGAGAGGAATGTCAGCTTCGCTGTTTTGCACAAAGCCGCCTGACAGCTTTAACAGGCTGGTTAGGGCCGGGCGAACACTGATATCTACTGCGGTACTGGAGGTTTTACCAGCTGCTGTGGCAGTAAATCTGAGGCTTGATGAACCTAATGATTTTTCGCTTGCACGTAAGCTAAAACGTACGCTCTTCTCATGGCCTTCGTCAATCATCAATTGCATAGTTTTTTCGCCAATAACCGTAAGCTGAGGCGCAGATTCAAGGCTGATACTGACCCTGGCATTTTTGCCTGAGCCTTCGACGTTATTAGCCACATTAAGGCTGATGCTAAATTCATCAGCTGGAGCAACGAATGAGGGCGTGTTGGGGCTCAGTACAAAATGCCCGCGAGCTAATGATGTTTTTTGTGTGGCACCGACACTATCACTGGAAACGGCCACGGCCATAAAACGTAATGCACCGTTAAAATAGTCCGGCACCTGATAATCAAGTTCACCTGTAGATGTCTGATCAACATCGAGAATACCTGACCAGTAAGCTACTGGTTTCTGAGTTCGTCGTTTAAACGGATTGAGATTTCGACTCTCGGCATCAGACATGCCACCCCCCGTGGCAGCATAGTCCTGCACCACGGAGAACTCAGGAAGTATCAGATCCATTATCTGCGCGGTATTAACTTCAAGCGCTCTTTTTTGCAGAAAATGACTGAGTGGTCGGGGTGTCTTATAACCGGCAACCTGGAGAATACCTTCGTCAACAGCGAAGATAACGATCTTTCCCGGCCTGCTGGTTTTGTAACGAATTTTAGTCTGTTCGCCGGGACGCAGAAGATAAGGAACAAACAGTTCAACTTTATTTCGCCGGCTGTCGCGGTTGATTGTAAACGGGGCAATACCGTAACTTAGCGGGCTCATGAAAATTTCGCGCGAGTTCAGGTTGCGTATAAAGCTTACATTAATGTATGCATTACCCTCGAGTTCAGCTGGCAGTGTTATTTCCTGTATGCTACTGGTGGTATGGGTAGTGAACCATTTGTAATGATAAACTTTGTCACGTTCTATTGTGATTAAGCCTGCACCGGTATAAGGCGCGGTGATGTTTATCTTAATATTTTCTCCAGGAAGATAATCTTTTTTGTTTAGCCTGACCTGTAATTCTGCATTTTTCTCAAGACTGCGACCAAGGTTTGCTTCGCCGGCAACACTGAAATTAAC
The DNA here is from genome assembly GCA_029882215.1 of Gammaproteobacteria bacterium. Lineage (GTDB taxonomy): Bacteria > Pseudomonadota > Gammaproteobacteria > SZUA-229 > SZUA-229 > JAUVDT01. Next base: position 2,761 of record JAOULC010000019.1, read on the forward strand.
TTTATTAAGTTCCTGGCCGGCCTGGTTTTTAACAAGGTAAACATAGTCGCCGGGTTTGTCTGTCGGCAGGCGAAGATCAAGACCTTTAGCAGGTATCGTTAAAGACTCAGTTGTAATGCTTTTTTCTTTTAATACAGACTGATACTTAAAGCTACCATTGTCCTGCTTGACCAGCGCGGAAATATATTTACGCTCTATTAACTCAAGACTGAGATCATCAGTACGGGTTAACTGAAGAGCCGGATCGATGGCAATAAAGTGAACAGAACGCTCACTGTCTTTACTGACATAACTGAGCTCACCGTCAGGCTTATAACCAATGAGATAATCATTAGGTGAAACCAGAATGCTGCGCTGAGTAGAGACACTTCTGCCGCCCTCGGCCTCAAAACCGTTGACATTAATATTGACACTGAAAGATGTGCTGGTAAAACGAGAAAGATTCAGTTCAATGCTGGCTTCACCCTGGTCATTTGTGGTGGTCTCAGCCAGCTGTTCTGTATATGGTTTTTTAAGCTGCAGCGGGTCGTAAAACTGAAACGCTGAGTACTGCTGGAATACCGGACTATAAGGTGACAGCGACATACTCGAGGTCACTCTGCGCTGAGTGGCAGCAGTACCGTACAGGTTTTTAAGGTTAACGCTGGCTGTTAACTTGTCAGGGTGAACCCATCCAAGTGCTCGCTCCTGTGAGAACCGGCTGCTAATTTTCATCCTGTCAGGCAGGAATTCTTCCAGCTTAAGTGAAGTGGAACCAAGCAGGCTGCGGCTGAATTTATCTTTTACAATATAAACATTAACTGAATACTCCCCCGTCGGTGAGTTTTCACGGGTTGAATATTTAATTTCTTCAAAACCTGCTTCATTCAGGCTGATTTTAGCATTCTTAATAATCAGCCCGCGCGGATCTGTGATTACATATTCAAGAGGGATACCGGATAAATCCTGTGACCAGCTGGACGACTTTATAATCATGCCGATATTAAAGTGATCGCCGGGACGGTAGATGCCGCGATCAGAAAAAAGAAAGGCACTTAACTTATCGGCTTCATTTCCCTGATGTATGCCGCCAATATCAAAACGTGATAAATCGATATCTCTGTCGTGCCGATTGAAAGCCAGAAAAGACATATCACCTGCAGCGTGAATAAAATATGCAACCGGTGAGTTTTCACGCTGATAATCTGTTAAGTCAGGTATCTTCACATGGCCGTTAATATCCGTTCTGGAACTAACCTGAGACTGGCCGTTTTTGCTGATGACTTTAACGCTGGCATTAGAGACGGGTTCGCCATCTTTGATCGACATCACAAAGACGTCCTGTGTGTTATCAGCATTTTTCTTTACTATTAAGCCCAGATCAGTGACGAGAATAAGGCGTTTGGCAGTAATACCTGTCCTGCGCTGATGATAAGCATCCCAGCTGTGAACTTTTACCAGAAAGACGCCGTTACGTCTTAGTGGTGTTGCGTTGAGGTATTTTGTCATATCAAAAGATGCAAACTGACTTTTACCGGCAGCAACGCTTTTCAAACGTCGTACCTGGCTGAAACGTTCTGAAATATTATCTTCATTGAAAGTGTAGTTGTTGAAGTAAGGGTCCTGAAAGTCACCGCTGGTCTGGCTGACAAGATGCTGTACCTGATCCGGAAGTATTCTTGCAATTTCGAGTTGCAAAGCAGTATTGCCGCGTGAAATCACAGATAAACGTTTATCACCACTAAGACTCAGAATGCTGCCCGTGCCCATGATTTCCACTTCCCGCGGATAAGCCGGGATGGCAGCGACTTTTTCAAAGTCTTTTGAGAGTATGTATCCGCCGGCAGATTCAATACCTTTATTAACCCGCACAAATAATTTTCTGTTAGCCGGAGTATTTATTTTAAAGCTGTGAGTCTTTGTAAACTGTTGCGCAGCAGGAACAGCAGAAAGGGATACTTTATCCGAAAGCTGCAGTATCTCCGGTCCGATTTCTTCAGGACGGTACCAGCGGTAGTCTTTCACAGGCTTCATGCCGTTAACAGAAGGCTTATCATTAGGCAGTAAAAACACATCGAGACTTGAGATGATTTTCTCTTCATTAATGCTATCGCTAGTCTGGATAATCAATAGCTGTTCAGGATCGTTTGCATCGTTACGAACCAGTTTGACACTGGCTGAAGAAACCCGGAAATAACTGTACATACCCGGAACGATAATTTTACTGACAAGCTGCTGGTCTGTTCTTGCGCCGCCATTTTTTGCACGCGCGTCATTATCTATCGTTAATTCAAGCTCGTGCTTCTGTAGCGGTATTGTGATTTCATCAGATGTTATATATGCCTCATTACCTGTTTTGTTAAAACTAACTTGAAACGGAAATTCAGTTCCCTTGTCTTTCAGGCGTTTGTCTGCATCTCTTTTAATTAATGTTATATGCTTTTTAAAATCAGACTGATCAACCGCATGAGAAAAGCTGACAGTAGCGATCATTTTTTTTAGTTTCGGGTTTTGAGGGTCCTGATATATCTGTGTATTCGTTAATGAAGCCGAGAAGAGGGGGGTTTTAAAAGAGAAAGAATACTTTTCAAGCAGAACGTGAGCGGGAAACAGTTTTTGATCAAGTTCAATATCATAGTCTTTGCTGGCTGGCCAGTCACTTTCCGGTGTGAAGACCAGTTGTCTGTCTGATGCCCACTTCCATTGTCCCGGTATCTGTGGTGATAATGCAATTCCGCTAGTCACTTTCTTATCTATTTGCTTTAGCTGAGCTGCCGAGTCGCCGAAATCTATAATTAACGGATCTGGTTTTGGGGTTTTCTGACTCAAGTCGGTCAGCCCCGGACCCTGAATGCTGACACTGATTGCATCGGCTGCTGGTAAGCCGAGGTACCAGTTGATAAATATCACAAACGCAATGATTAACGCGATGAGTTTCTTTGAATGATGCTTTAGAAAAGCTGTTGTCTTATTGTGTTTATTATTATTTGAATCAGAATTATTGTTATTATTGGAGTTCTGATGGCCGCTCATCAATGAGTCCTTTTTATATTGGTCGTTTTAACTGTGTTTGTCTGGCGATGTCTGTTATCGGTTCATCATAGCAAGCAGAAAGCATTTAATCGAGATAATTGGATGATTTTCAGGCGGACAGATTAAACAGGCATCTGGCTTGTACTAACAGTCAGCCAGACGAACTATATTTATCTTCATCTTCCGGTTTTTTTTGAGCTGATCAGAATTTTGCCAAAGCAGGCGAGTATAAGATGTGAAATTCTCTGGCCAGAGCATTAATAGCCAGAGAGTAAAAAATAAAATAAGACCTACTTCATTACCATGATCAAAGTCGGAATATCATTTTCTATTAACTGATCGCGTACTTTGTTTAATGCGCGCTTGCCCTGAATCGGCCCGACTTTTACCCGGTACCAGGTGTCGTTATTAATTTGTGCGGTCTGAATGCTTGATGTAATACCCAGCAGAGCCAGTGTGGCACGTCTTTTGTCGGCATCGCTGTTAGCCTGAAAAGAACCGACCTGTAAAAAATAAGTTTTCTCATCTTTGATCACAGGAGCTTCAGGCTTACTGAGTGTCGTGTTGTCAGCTTTGTCATTTGTGATTTCTGATTCCGGAATAAACACCTCATAGTCTTTCAGAATGGTATAGAAATCAAACTTCGGCACAGTTTTATCCGGCGAACTTTGCTGCTGTTTTTTTACTTCTTTATGCTGCAGTGTTTTCTTTATTTCCTGATTAACAGCATCGGAAAAACTGACCTTTGCTTTTGGCTGGGTTTGCAGGTAGGTTAAAAAAGCCACGAACAGGCCAATTGATAACCCTGCAAACAACCACAAGAGCCCGGACATGTTTTTCTTTTTCGGCTGCTCCATTCTGTTTTTCATATCTCCCGGCATTACATCGCCTCGGGTGCGCTGACACCTAACAGTTTTAAACCATTAGCAATGATCTGGCGACAGGCAATGATCAGATTCAGCCGTGCATCACGAATATTTTTATCGTCCACTATAAACTGGTGGGCGTTGTAGTAAGTGTGTAACTCACTGGCCAGTTCACGCAGATAGTGAACCATTAAATGTGGTTCTGCTTTAATGGCTGCAGATTCCAGTGTACTGGTGTACTGATTAAGTTTTTTAACCAGTGATATTTCATGCGGCTCGGTTAATAGTGGCAGGTTGCTCTGGCCATTATTTGTATCGTGTGTCAGGTTCTTTTCTTTGAGCTGACGCAGTACGCTGCAAACGCGGGCATGAGCATACTGTATATAATAAACCGGGTTGTCATTACTTTGTGATTTGGCAAGATCCAGATCAAAGTCCAGATGCTGTTCACATTTACGCATTACATAAAAGAAACGCGCAGCATCGTTGCCAACTTCTTCGCGCAATTCACGCAAAGTGACAAATGAACCGGAGCGTGTCGACATCTGTACTTTCTCGCCACCGCGGAACAGGTTGGCAAACTGTACTAATAATACTTTTAGTTTATCCGCATCATCACCTAAGGCCTGCAGAGCTGCACGCACACGGGGTACGTAGCCGTGGTGATCAGCACCCCAGACATCAATCACGATGTCGTAACCACGTTCGATTTTTTCCATGTGGTAGGCGATGTCGGAAGCAAAATAAGTCGTCTGACCGTTGTCACGTTTTACCACCCGGTCTTTTTCATCACCGAAGTCGGTGCTGCGGAACCAGAGTGCGCCATCTTTTTCGTAAATGTGACCGGCTGTTTGTAAACGTTCAATGGCTTTCGAGACCAGGTTGCGGTCTTCCAGTGTGCGCTCTGAATACCAGTCCTGATACTCGATACCAAAATGTTTTAAGTCGTCACGGATATCACCGATGATAGAATTTAAACCGCTATCAAAAATGATCCTGTAACTGGCTTTGCCCAGCAATTCTTTGGCACGACTAATCAGTGCATCAATATGCAGTTCTTTATCACCGCCATGAGGCTCATCGGCAGGGATACCGTTCATGAGTTCTTCATGGGTAAAGACAAATTTGTCTTCATACTCGGTTTCAATTTCGGTGGCGATGTCGTAAATATAATCACCTTTATAGCCGTTAACCGGAAACTCGAAGTCAATACCGCATTTTTCCAGATAGCGCAGCCAGATACTGGTACCCAGAATATCCATCTGGCGACCGGCATCGTTCACATAATATTCACGGTGTACTTCATAACCGACGGCTTCATACAAATCCGCAACAGTTGCACCATAAGCGGCTCCCCGGCCATGTCCCACGTGTAACGGACCAGTCGGATTAGCTGAGACAAACTCGACCTGAATTTTCTTGCCCTTACCGAGTTCGCTTAAGCCGAAATTTTCAGCCTGATCGAGGATGTTCTTTACCACTGATAAGGTAGAGCCGGATTTAATAAAGAAATTAATAAATCCCGGGCCGGCAATATCCACTTTTTCAACCAGATCATTGGCTGGCAGGTTGTCGATAATTAGGGTCGCCATTTCACGCGGATTTTTTCCAGCCGGTTTGGCCAGCATCATCGCAAGATTAGTTGCCAGGTCACCATGAGATGCATCTTTGGTATTGGTGATCTGGATATCAGGCTGCAAATCAGCAGGAATATGATTGTCAGCCTGCAGTTTCTCAACTGTCTGGCCAAGTAAAGCGATCAGAGTATCTTTCAAGGTCGGTTCCACAAGAAGTGATAGAGGTATATTGTCTCATTTTACCCTGTGCGGATGTTTTGTTGAAGCGGTGATTAAGATCATTGGTGTGAGTGTGCAAATTAGCGGGTTCTTACAGGCAGATATGAAATCTGTTAAAACAATGCCGGTCTTTAAAATCATTCATCTGTTTGTGAGCATAGCGTTTATAAAGTATATAGTATCATCAGACGATGATCTAACTGAGAGTATACAGCGAGAGGTCGCTGTTCAGAAAAATAGTGAGAATAGCGGCCTGGCGATTGTTGGTTAGCGCAGGTTATAGAAGGATGGGTAGGGGATGGTACTGATATACAGAGCACAGGACATTATAGAAGCGCATATTGTTGCCGGATTGTTAAATGCAGAGGGTATAGAGTCGCATGTCAGCGGACATTATTTACAGGGTGGTATTGGTGAAATATCGGTCGCCGGTTTTGCAAATGTTCATGTGCCGGATGATGAGCTGGAAAAAGCGCAGCAAGTGATAGCCAACTACGAACAAAATCTGAATAAAGCAGAGGTAAAAACAGCTGCAGAGGTAACTGTAGTGACAGCAAAATGGCTGCGTTATCTTGCTGCCATTTTGTTTGTTATTATCGTTAGTTTCTTACTAGCGTTATAAAGAGTTATAACGCATTTAAAGCATCGATTGCGGATCGATATCAATAGACCAGCGTACTTTATTGGCACCTGCCAAGTCATTTAAATGCGGAATCACCTTATTTAAGCACTGTTGTAATGCTGCACGGCTAGTAGCCTGAATCAGCAGTTGGTAGCGGTAACGACCGGCACGCCGTTCCATAGGTGACGGAAAAGGGCCGAACAGTTCTATTTTAGGCTGACACGGGCTGAAGCGTTCAAAGGCCTGTTCTAAAAACTGTACCGGCAGGTAAGCCTGAGTCGCTTCGGCGCGCAATAAAGCCAGCGAACTATAGGGCGGAAAGCAGGCCTGCTGGCGTTCTTCCAGTGCTTCTTTGGCAAAAGCCGGGTAACCATGGTGTAGCAATGTTTGTAATAACGGGTGTTCCGGGTGGTGAGTCTGGATGATTACCCGTCCTGATTTGTCTGCACGGCCGGCACGACCTGCAACCTGTATCAATTGCTGCGCCATGAATTCCGGCGCACGAAAATCACTGCTGAATAAACTGCCATCAACATCGAGAATACCGACCAGTGTGACATGCGGAAAGTCATGGCCCTTGGCTAACATCTGCGTGCCGATGAGTATGTCAGATTTTCCACTGTGAGCATCAGCCAGCTTTTTATCGAGACTACCCTTACGGCTGGTGGTGTCACTATCAATGCGTGAAATATCAGCATCTGGAAAAATGCTGTTCAAATACTTTTCCAGTCGCTCGGTACCGATGCCGATATTGATTAATTCTTCACACTGGCATTCCGGGCAGCGCTTTGGTGGCCGTGTCTCATGACCGCAATGATGGCAGCGCATCAGTGTACGCTGATGATGGTAAGTTAGCTTGGCATCACAGCGCGGGCAGGGCATCACCCAACCGCAGTCATGACACAGCAGTGCAGGTGCGTAGCCGCGGCGATTTAAAAACAGCAGCACCTGGGATTTTTGCTCGAGTGTCTGCCGGATCAGTTCGACCAAGTGATCAGACAGTCCTTCTTGCATGGGTTTACGACGGACATCCAGTAACTGTATGTTGGGCGGATTAGCATTGCCGGCACGCTGCGTGAGTTTTATGCGTTGATAGCGCCCCTGCTGACTGTTAAATAGCGATTCCAGGGACGGTGTGGCGCTACCCATTAATAACGGAATATCGAGTCGTTTGGCACGCACTAAGGCAAGATCTCGTGCCTGGTAGCGAAAGTTATCCTGTTGTTTATAAGAGCTGTCATGCTCTTCATCGACGATGATCAGCCCCGGATTTGCCAGTGGCGTGAAGAGTGCGGAACGGGTCCCGATGATGATGTTGACCTGATTGTCACGCGCCTGTTGCCAAGCCAGTAAGCGCTGGCTGTTATTAAGCCCGGAATGCAGCACCGCAATCGGTACAGAAAAACGCTCTTTAAAGCGACTGATCAGCTGCGGCGTCAGGTTGATCTCAGGTACCAGTATCAGGCTCTGTTTATTGCTCAATAGCACCTGCTCAACCAGATGCAGATAGACTTCTGTTTTGCCGCTACCGGTAATGCCTTCTAACAGAAAAGCTTGGTAATGATCGAGGCTGGCGGCCACGCTTGCGACGGCGCTTTGCTGCTGTTCATTTAATATCGGTTTGCAGCCGATACTGGGCTGGCATTGAATTAATGCGCTGGCCTGACTCTGTGTCAGTCGCTTAACCAATTGTTTTTTCTCCAGCGAGCGCAGGCTGTCTCGCCAGTTGAAGCTGAGCAGATCGAGCTGCGCTTTATCCATACCCCCTTTATATAACTGTAACTGCCGTAATAACTCGGCTTGCCGGGGTGAGCGGGTTAATTCATCCGGGTTTTGTGCGAAGCCGACAGCGGTTAACTGCCAGAGGTTCGCCAGAACTTGCTTTTGATCGGCTTGCCGGAGTATAGCCGGCAGCGCATGATTGAGTGCTTCGCCGATCGGATGCTGGTAATAACTGGCGGCCCATTGTAAAAAATTGAGCAGTTCAGAGGGTAAGGGATGGGGTAACAGTTGTCTGACGGCCTTCAGTTTCTTCACAGGAACATCTGATGATGCTTGTTCGCTGATAATAATGCCGACTAATTGCCGGTTGCCAAATTGCACAAGCACGCGTGTGCCCGCAATGATCGGACCTGTGCACTCAACAGGTGCTAAATAGTCAAAGCACTTATAGAGTGGTACGGGAACGGCTATTTTTAGTATTTTGGCTGTCATTAATGGTTTATTAGTAAATTAGTGGTTTTAGTAAAGATAAGTGACATAGTTTGCTTGATTTTGTCATAAATATCTCGATAAAGTTTATTAATATTTGCGACTCATTCTAGACAAAACCGCTAAGTTATTCATGTTATTAGAAAAAATGGTTTTATTCACAATTGCTGTGGATAACTTTGTGGATAAAGTCTTAAAAAGAGCCTGAAAAGCGCTAAAAGCGAGGACTTGTTACAGTTTGGTTAAAAAATAACACGACCACTAATGTTGTTATATTTCAGTAACTTACAGAGTTTTTATAGTGTTTGTATAGTTCTTTAAGATAAAAATAGCGCCCTGTTGCGGTGTTTGAGGGAGTTGTTAATAAGATCTGTAATAAAAAGCTAAAAAAGCGTTTTTTTTAGCTTGTATTTCTATTTGAAAGATGTTTGTCGGTGCTATTGGTTTGTTAGGATTTATGAATGCGCTAGAACAGAGCAAAATGTCGGATTTTTAGTCATTTTGTTAAAAATTTTTTTATTCACAAAAACTGTGGATAACTGTGTGAGTAAGCTGATGAAGTTTGTCTCAAAGCCAGACTGTAGCGGCATTTGTCAATTTAGATTAAAAGATAGCTCATGTTGTTTTTTCTCAATAAAACAATGACTTATAGTATTTCAATAGTGTTTTTTTAATTCTATCTGGTTCAGATCTCGGCCTGACAAGCTGTGTTGATAACTGCTGGTTTCTATTAAGAATTACTAAACTTCTAATTTAATAAAAGAGAAGGAAAGTTTAGGTTTTTGTCAACTACAAAAACGACTAACTAAGACTATTTTAAATTGTGTTATGTGATTTAAAGAGCGTACCGATTTGGTTGCAGGCCGCCAGCTTTGAGGTGGCTTGATTATGTCATTAGCGCTGTAGGATTCAGGGCTTAAGTTGGCTGCACATTGACGTTACTAAGGAATGTAATTAGTAACACGCAATGGCATGCAACCGATAAAAACATATTGACTGGTCGTTTCTTATTTAAGTTTTACTCACATAAACTGTTAATAAGTGTGTTGGTAAGCTGATGAAAATAGTCAGCAGGCTATGCTCTAGAGGCTTTTGTCAGATTAGTATAAAAAACAACCCCGAACTTGCAAAAACAAAAGCATCGAGATTTGCAGTCAGGCAGCTGTTTCTGCGCTACCGTCAAGCCGCTATATGAAAAGTTATGAATAAACTTTTTTGCTTGAAAGTTTAATTAAAAGCAATTGGCACGGGCGTTTGCTAGGGCTTGAAACAGGGCTACTTGGTAAGATGATAAGTAGTCTCTTTATTCATCGATTTATTAGTATGTTCTTATTAACAAAAGCTGTGGATAACTGTGTTAGTAAGCTGATGAAAATGCTCGTCAGGCCACGCCACTGCGGCTTTTGTGAGATTCGATTAAAAAACAAACTCTGACTTTATATGTAATAAAATCATAAACTTAGCGTATTTATATAGTGTTGGTTTGGTGTGGTGGTATACAAAGCGCGGCCTGATAATGCTTTGTTGATAAGTGATATTAATTATCATATTAGTTGATTTTCTAATGTGCCTTAGGTGCTGGAATTTCCAGTTGTATTTGCGGGGTTTAAAAACGGCAAGCACCGCCATTGTGACGTGGCTTTTTTTCAAATATAAAGATAACAGCGGTTGCAGAGGCTGTCAGGCTATGTTGAGTCAGATGTTGATAAAGAGCGGATAATTCTGCTGCTTTTTAACGTGTATTAGGTGACTTGTTATTAACAAAAGCTGTGGGTAAGTGTGTTAGTAAGCTGATGAAAATAGCCGAAAAGCCATGCTGTAAGGGTTTTTGTGAGATTCGATTATAAAACGACCTTTTGCTTTATAAATAAAAAAATCAATAGGTTAGCTGGCTTTTGTAGTGTGGGTTTAGTTTTTCGTTGTTTCTAGCGGAGCCGGGCGGGCTGTGTTGATAACTGCTACTTTTTATGAGTATTAGTGGCGACTACTAATCGCATTCAGGCAAAAGGAAGGTTTGAGTGTTTGTGGTGATAGAAATCGGCAGCGGGTGCCGATTTGGGGTGGGTATTGGTGTGATTTAGCCGCGTGACGGATCGAGTTGCTCGGGCCGCAGATTTGATGCAAAGAAAGTATCGCCATCTTCAGGGTCTATTTCATTACCGTGCATATCAAATAATGGCAGATCCGATTCATTCCAGCCGCGCAGGCCGGTTTTTAGGGAGTGCACTTTCTCAAAGCCCATTTGCTTCATGGTATATGCCGCCAATAAGCTGCGGTTACCTGAGCGGCAGATAACCAAGATTTCCTGTTTACGGCCTGCAGCCAGTGCTGGTATGGTTTCATCAAAATCAAATTCGCAGCAGGTTTCAAGTACGCCGCGAGGTGCCAGTATGGAGTTTGCAATATGCATGGCATCGTATTCATGGGGTTCGCGAACATCAACCAGTATAAGTTCAGGGTTAGCAAGTTGCATGTCTTCAACGTCCCAGGGGAAGACCTCGTTGATATGTGGTTTGCACTCTTCTATCAGTTCTATAAAGCGTTTCATTTGATATCTATCTGTTTTCTTTATGAGTTTTTTATGGGGGAGCAGAGGGGTTTAGGCTGATTTATTGTAGCGTAAGCCTTTTTCTACAGCGATCACAGCGGCTTCAACGCGAGAATGAATGTTCAGTTTACGTAGAATGGCTTTAACATGTAGTTTGACCGTGCCGTCAGAAATACCGAGATTACGGGCAATGACTTTATTGCTTTGACCTTCTGCCAGTAAACGCAAGATTTCAGTTTCACGCGGGGTTAGTTCAGCAAAGGCGGAGTCGGTTTTGCTTTCTGTGGCCTTTCCCTGAGCCATGCGGGTTAAAACATCGGTCATGTTTTGCGCCACCACGTTTTTACCTTTGACGATATCGCGCAATGCACCGACCAGTTCGTCGGGTTCCATATCTTTTAGCAGGTAGCCCTGAGCGCCGCGCTCCAGCGCTTCACGTAAATCCTGTTCTTCGTTTGAGGTGGTCAGTATGGTGACCGGAATATCGATATTGCTATCGCGAATTTTGCTGAGAATGTCGAGGCCGCTGTTGTCCGGCATACGCAAGTCGAGCAATATCACGTCTGGTTTTTCTTTTATGGCAAGGCGTATGCCTTCATCGCCATCGGCAATTGCTGCGATAACTTCTATGTTGCGTTGTTCTAGCAAACCCTGCAGGCCTACCCGGAACAAGGCGTGGTCATCTATCATTATTACGCGCATGAATATTAAATCCGTTGTTTTATTGAGACAATGTGTTGCTTTAGGCAGTTGCCCCAAGTTTAATCTGTGGTTCATCATTGTAATGAAAATTGACTTCGATGCGAGTGCCTTCTTCAGGGTCGCTTTCCAGGTCCAGTTCACCGCCAAGGTGTTTGGCTCGCTCCTTCATGATCGTCAGGCCGATGTGCTCGCCCTTGTGGTTGCTGGTCTGTGGCTGATCAAAGCCTTTGCCGTCATTCTCGATCAGTATGCGATATTCGCCGTGAATATCGGCATATAAAAGCACCCGTACATTATTGGCGAGGCTGTGTTTTCGAATATTGGTCAGTGCTTCCTGTACTATTCTATATATATGCATTTCCATATTAGCCGGTAGTCGGGCGTTGCCCCATTCATTTTGTAGCAATATGTGAATATCGGTTTCTTTACGAAAGCGCGAGATGAGTTTTTCGATGCTGTTAACAACTCCTTGTTCAGCGATAGGTGTGCGGCAGTGTGCGATCAGTTCACGCAAGTCGGTATAGGCTTCATCAAGGCTGTGCTCAACCTGTTCAATGCCATGAATTGACTGGTATTCGCCGCTTTGTTGCAAGGTTTCATCTAAAACCCGGACCTGGAAGCGTAAACTGGCCAGTGTTTGTGCCAGTGAGTCATGTAATTCATTGGCGATCATGGTGCGCTCGTGCATCACCAGTACACGACGGGCTTTTTCTTCCAGATTGGTTTTTTCGATGGCGGTTCCCAGGTGATTACCGACCAAAGAGAGTAAATTTTGCGTGTTTTCGCTGATGAAGTGATCGGAAGAGTTGACGAATAGATTATAAACACCGACCACCTTGTCCTGGAATCTCAGTGGCACAGCAATGTGACTGGCTTCGGTGTTATCGAGCAGATTATGACCGATAGCTTGCTGGCAGGGAGCGGTGTTATTTACGATGCGAATTTGCCCGGCTGAAATGACACTGCCACAGATACTGCAGTCGGCTGGCCTGTTGCGCTCACTTTCTACGGCTTCGGGAGAAAGGCCGATGCTGGCTACCAGTTCCATTGTGCCGTCTTCCTTTAGCAGGCGTACGGCTGCGGCGTCAGCTTTAGCGATATCTTTAAGAATTAAAACGAAGCGACTGAGCAGGTCTTTGACATTAGAGGAGGCGTTAATATTGGTCGCAACATCGTAAAGGATTTCCAGTGAGCGAGTTTGTTCCTGTAGTTCACTGGTATCAATGGGGTCGATGCCGGGTGTCGGGTGGGTTTTGTATTCGATATTGAGATAAGGATCGACTTTATTGACTTTAACTAGCCAAAATAACCGGGCCGCGAGGGCAAAGCTAATGAGCCAGGCGATGGCGCTCGAGAAATAGACGGCAAGGAAAGTGTTGTCTGAGAGATTAATCCAGAAGGTAGTTACCAGTAAAATAGTCAGGCTAAGCAAAAGTGATAGCAGCAAGTTTTGACAGTTGGGATTGCTGGATGGTGTGGAAGAGGTATTATCTGGCATAGGGTGCCCCGGCTATTCTATACGGTCTTTCAAATATACCAGAGTTAGCAAATGCTTATGTAAAAAAACATGCCAGCTATGCTGATTATTTGAAGTTTGAATGGAATCAGCTATGTTAGTAAGTTGTTTGTATTTTTTGAGCGCTAAAACTGGTACATTATGTACCCCCTCTAGGACAGTGCAGTGAGTGGTTATTTCGATTTGTTGCTAAGTGTTTGATTTATGGTGAATAAATCCAATTCTGGTGGCAGGGTGAATATAACTGAGCTGATGAGTTTTAAATGGATTAAGAAGTATCTATCCCATATGGGATAGTGCGGGTATATGTGAACACCCCATAGGTAGGATGTTCGGGTTGATAAGTGGGCCCTAAAATAGCCGCACTAAAAGATTTGGCGGCGCGCCATACTGATCAGTTAGATTAGGTGGATGCGTCAAATTTTAAGAATTTTTATAAAACAGTCGGTGTTACCGTACTGTCGATCAAATACTAAGGAGATCGCCCCATGGCTACTAAGCATGTAACCCCGATGCTCGACGAACTAGAAACAGGCCCGTGGCCGAGTTTCATTTCGGGTTTCAAACGTCTGCGTGATGACCATCCAGATGCTCGTATTAACGGTTTGGCAAACGGCCTGCTGGGTCAGTTAGAGCACTCTTACGAAACTCGTAAAGGTTACTGGAAAGGCGGTACTGTTTCTGTATTCGGTTACGGCGGCGGTATCATTCCACGTTTCTCAGAAGTCGGTCATGCCTTCACTGAGTCAAAAGAATTCCATACTGTGCGTGTTCAGCCACCTGCATCTAACTTCTACACAACTGATATGTTGCGTCAGCTAGGTGATTCGTGGGAGAAGCATGGTTCTGGTCTTGTTACTTTCCATGGTCAGACTGGTAACATTATGTTTATCGGTACTGATACTTCACGTATCCAGCACTTCTTTGATGAAATCAATGAGTACGGTTTTGACTTGGGTGGTGCGGGTCCATGTGTACGTACTGCTATGTCATGCATCGGTTCAGCGCGCTGTGAAATGTCTTGCTACAACGAGCAGGCCGCACACCGTCATCTGGTAAACAACTTTACTGATGATGTTCACCGCCCGGCATTGCCATACAAGTTTAAGTTCAAGTTCTCTGGTTGCCCGAATGACTGTCAGAATGCTATCGAGCGTGCGGATTTCGCAGTAATTGGTACGTGGCGTGATGATATGCGTGTTGATCAGGCAGAATTCAAAGCAGCGATGGAAAAGAAAGGTCGTCAGTATATTATCGACAACGTTATTACTCGTTGCCCGACTCAGGCGCTTTCATTAAATGATGATGACACGATTGCTGTTGATAATCGCAACTGTGTTCGTTGTATGCACTGCCTGAATGTGTTGCCTAAGGCGCTGGGTGTTGGTAATGACAAGGGTGTAACTATCCTGATTGGTGGTAAACGTACACTGAAAATTGGTGACTTGATGGGTACTGTAGTGGTTCCTTTCATGAAGCTGCGCACTGAAGAAGATTTCGAACGTATCGTTGAAATGGCTGAAGAAGTTGTTGATTTCTGGGCTGAAAATGGTCTGGAGCACGAGCGTACTGGTGAAATGATCGAGCGTATCGGTCTGGTTAACTTCCTTGAAGGCATCGGTATTGATGTTGACCCGAATATGGTTAGCAATCCTCGTCAAAGTTCATACATTCGTATGGATGGCTGGGATGAAGCAGCTGTTGAATGGTTCGAGAAGAAAGCTGAGAAAGCAGCTAGTTAATTAATTTGTTTATTTTGTATCTAAAGCGGGTGAGTTTGTTCCCCGCTTTATTCATAATTTGAGGAAGATACGATGGCTTTAGAAGATATGAGACCACCTATTGAAACAGGTTGTCCTGATGGTTTTCAATACATGCACCCAATGTTGCGTAGAAACTTTGGTCTGTGGGCTTATCATGAAGATCCACAGCCAGGTGTTTTATTGCACGTAGCGAAAAGTGGTGAAAAAGTTTGGACTGTTCGCGCTGGTACTCAGCGTATTTTAGATATTTTCACGCTGCGTAAGTTGTGTGATATCGGTGATCAGCAAGCTGATGGTTATGTTCATTTTACTATCCGTTCAAATATCGAGTATTTTGTAACTGACGAAGCAAAAGTGCAGCCATTAATTGATGCGCTGACTGAAGCGGGTTTTATTGTTGGTGGTACGCGTAACTCTGTTGCGATGATGTCACACACACAGGGTTGGTTGCACTGCGATATCCCTGGTACTGATGCATCGGGTGTTGTTAAGGCGATGATGGATGAGCTGATTACAGAGTTTAAAGAGTGGAACATGCCTAACCGTGTTCACTTAACAACTTCATGTTGTCAGATTAACTGTGGTGGTCAGGGCGACATCGCGATCAACGTGCAGCACACTAAGCCACCTAAGATTAATCATGATCTGGTTGCTAATGTCTGTGAGCGTCCTTCGGTTGTTGCTCGTTGCCCGGTAGCTGCGATTCGTCCTGCACTGGTTAATGGTAAGCCATCTCTGGAAGTTGATGAGAAGAAATGTATCTGTTGTGGTGCATGTTTCCCGCCATGTCCTCCAATGATGATTAACGATGCTGAGCATTCTAAACTGGCTGTTTGGGTTGGTGGTAACCACTCAAATGCACGTGGCAAGCCTACGTTCCAGAAATTAGTTGCTGCTGGTATTCCTAATAATCCTCCACGCTGGCCTGAAGCAACTGCTGTTGTTAAGAATATTCTTAATGCTTACAAAGCAGATGCTCGTGACTGGGAGCGTGTAGGTGAGTGGGTTGAGCGTATTGGCTGGCCACGTTTCTTTGAAATTACTAACCTGCCTTTCACCAAGTACCATGTGGATACTTGGAAAGGTGCGCGTAACAGCCTGAACGCTTCTACGCATATCCGTTTCTAAGATAGGGTTTTTGATATGAAATTTGGTATACAGGTAAATGAAGGTCCTTATACCCATGAAGCTTCTGTAACAGCGATTAACTTTGTTAAATCTGCTGTTGCAAAAGGTCATGAGGTGTTCCGAGTGTTCTTTTATCATGATGGTGTTAATAACGGTACTCGTTATGCTAAGCCGCCACAGGATGATATCAATATTCAGAAGACCTGGTCTGAGCTGGCTAAAGAGCACAATATAGATTTAGTTATCTGTGTTGCTGCTGCCCAGCGGCGTGGTCTTGCTGATGAAGGTGAGCAAGAACGTAATGGTCTGGATGGTAATAACATCATGGACGGTTTCCGGATTTCTGGCTTAGGCCAGTTGATCGAAGCCGGTATTGAATGTGACCGTCTGGTAGTTTTCGGCGACTAATTTAAGGGTCTTTGTAATGTCTAACGTAAAGAAATTTATGTATATCAACAACAAGGCTCCTTACGGCACGATTTACGCGTGGGAGTCTCTGGAAGTTGTTTTGATTGGTGCTGCTTTTGATCAGGAAGTTAGTCTGATGTTCACTGGTGACGGTGTATATCAGTTAATGAAAGGTCAGGATACTAAAGAAGTAGGCATCAAAAACTTTTCACCAACTTATGCGGCATTAGGTGACTACGATATCAACAAAATTTATGTTGAAAAAGAGTCTCTGGATGCGCGCGGTTTAACTGTTGATGATCTAATGCACCTGGTTTGGGAAGATGAAGATGCTGATTGGGAAGAAAAAGACTCAATCCGTGTAGTGACTTCTGCTGAGCTGGCTGAAATCCTTGATCAACAAGATGTAGTATTGAGCTTCTAAGGAGATTTGAGATGTCTATTTTACACACAGTAAATAAATCGCCTACTGATCGCAATACACTTGAAAGCTGTCTGAAGCTGACTGTTAAGGGTGCTTCAGTGCTTTTGATCGAAGATGGTGTTTATGGTGCAGTATCTGGAGCAGTTAGCTCACAGATGGTGCAAGATGCAATGGGCAATGTATCCGTTTATGTGCTTGGTCCAGACTTAAAGGCGCGCGGTGTTGATGAGTCGCGTTTAATCGACGGTGTAAAAGTTGTTGATTACGATGGTTTTGTTGATCTGGCGACAGACAATGACACTGTTAGTGCTTGGGTTTAATTTTTTTAGTATTTAATTAGCGATAATCCGTAGAGGAAAAAATCATGGCTGCTATTGAGTTTGAAGGTAAAAGTTACGAAGTTGATGAAGAAGGTTATTTGGTTGATCTGACCCAGTGGGTTCCGGGTCTGGCTCAAATCATGGCAAATGACGAAGATGCTGTTTTGACTGATGCTCACTGGGAAGTTCTGAACTTCTTACGTGAATACTACGAAGAGTATCAGATTGCTCCTGCAGTACGTGTACTGACTAAGGCAATTGGTAAAAAACTGGGTAAAGACAAAGGCAACAGTAAGTACCTGTATGAACTGTTCCCATACGGCCCTGGTAAGCAAGCATGTAAATATGCTGGTCTGCCAAAGCCAACTGGTTGCGTATAATCGCACGCAGTTGTTTTGATCTGCGAGGAGGCTATATGCCTCCTTGTATTTAATTTCGAAGTATTTAAATCCGGAAGCATTAGACGGAGTTAGGTGAAAATGTCTTTTTTACTGTTAATAGCGCTTGTTGTATTTATTGTTGGTGTTGGTTTAAAAATTAAACAATACGCTCAGACGCCTGCGCCACTAAAAATCCCTACTACGCCTGCACCTGTAACGCAGACTGGTGTTGTCTTCCGTATGGCACGTGAAGTCGTGCTTTTTGAAAGTCTGTTTAAATCGAATAAGTGGATCTGGGTCTTTGGCTGGATGTTTCACGTGTCTTTGTTGCTGGCATTCTTCCGTCACCTGCGTTATGTGGTGAGCCCTGATAGTTTTATGTGGCCGCTAGTTAGTAATGTCATTGTTCAGAGCTTTGGTCAGTATGCAGGCTTCGCGATGGTTATCGGTCTGTTAGGTTTGCTGGCCCGTCGCTTCCTGGTAGAGCGCATACGTTATATTTCTTCTCCTTCAGATTATTTAATGCTGGTGATGCTGATTGTGATCGGTGTCAGTGGTTTAATGATGAGCTTTGTATCGCACATTGATATAGTGCAGTTAAAAATGTTTGTGATGGGCTTGTTTGGTTTTGATTTCCAGAACTTACCTGAAAGCACGGCTTTAATAGTTCATTTGCTTTTAGTTGTTGTGTTGCTGCTGATCTTCCCGTTCAGTAAGTTATTGCACGCACCGGGTGTGTTCTTTAGTCCAACGCGTAATCAGGTTGATAACCCGCGTGAAAAACGTCACCTGTCTGCATGGGCTGCTGAAAAATACAACGATCACGTAGATAAGTAAAAATATTCACTACGTAATAACTGATAACGATTAACTTTAATCTAGGAAGTAAGTTGTGGCTGATTTCGAGACACCAGAAATTAAAGAGTTTATAGGCATTCCTGCACTGCAGGAAGGCTCAATGGCGCATAGTTCACCATTTATAGCGTATACCGATCATCAGGAGGCATTAGGCTATCCAGGTGAACTGGTAGAGAACTGGCAGCAGGTTGCGCTGGATAAAATGGATGACTTGCGTAGCCGTTATCGTTCGTTTCAGGTGTTTCTTGATTCATGTGTAAAGTGCGGTGCCTGTACCGATAAATGCCATTACTTCCTCGGTACCTCTGATCCTAAAAACATGCCGGTTGCACGTCAGGATTTGCTGCGAAAAGTGTATCGCCGTTATTTTACTTTTGCTGGCAAATACTTCCCGAAACTGGTTGGTGCTGAAGATTTAACAGAAGCGGTACTGGATGACTGGTACAGCTATTTCCATCAGTGTTCGCAGTGTCGCCGTTGTTCAGTGTTTTGCCCGTACGGTATAGACACAGCGGAAATCTCAATGGCTGCCCGAGAAATTATGGATGCTGTTGGTAAAGGCCAAAAATACTGTAACGAAATTATCGGCAAAGTATTTACAGTCGGTAATAACCTGGGATTGCCGGGTAAAGCACTGGCGAATGTTCTTGAAGGTCTTGAAGAAGACGTTGAAGACGATACCGGTGTAGCCGTTAAATTCCCGCTTGATGTGAAAGGTGCTGATATTTTATTAGTGACACCTTCTGCTGATTTCTTTGCAGAGCCTCACATTGATGGTCTGATCGGTTACGCAAAAGTATTTCATGAAACTGGCGCTAGCTGGACCTTAAGTACCACCGCTTCTGAAGCGGGTAACTTTGGTATGTTTATAGGCTCTTACGAAAACATGCGTCGCGTATCCATGCGGATTCGTGATGCGGCTAAAGAATTAGGTGTTAAACGCATCATCTTTGGTGAGTGTGGTCATGCATGGCGTATAGCGTACAGCTTCCTAAACACGCTGGTTGGTCCTTTTGATTTTCTTGATCAGAGCTATCCGATTCCTCAGCACATCCTTGAGTACACCTGGGGCGAGTTAGAGAAAGGTACCTTACGCATCAACAAAGAAGAAAATGATCACATGACGCTGACATTTCATGATTCATGTAATGTGGCGCGTGGTTCACGCATGGGTGATTACCCGGGCGGTCAGTTCGATTATCCGCGTAATGTTATTAAAGCAGTTTGTAATAATTACGTCGACATGGATCCAAAAACAACGAAAGAAGCAACTTTCTGCTGCGGTGGCGGCGGTGGTCTTCTGACAGATGATTTAATGGAGATCCGTGTTAAGGGTGTTTTGCCTCGTGCAACAGCGCTGAAGAGCGTTGTTGAAAATGAAGGCGTAACCCACATGGCAGCGATTTGTGCAATCTGTAAGAGTCAGTTCACAAAAACGTTACCTTATTATGGCTTCACTATGGATCAAATAGTGAGTGTCCACCAGTTAGTTAGTGAAGCGCTGGTCATGAAAGGTTCTGAGCAAGAAGCAGAACTTGATGGCACCGACGGCGACGACACCGAAGAATAAACATATTTTTGTAATATAGATTACATCTGGAGATATACACATGGCTACTTCAAAAGACGAGATGCAAAACAGCGGTTTAACTTTCCGCCGTTTTGAAGATGGTGACCACACATGGGGTTCAATGCATGACAAGATCTTCAATGAAGATACTTCTTATAAATGCCCTACATATGTTCACCGTACGCCGCCTTGTCAGGGTTCATGCCCTTCAGGTGAGGATATCCGTGGTTGGTTAGATATCGTACGTGGTATAGAAAAGCCTCAAGGTGATGTGAGCTGGCAGGAATATGCATTCCAGCGCTCTACGACTGCAAACCCGTTCCCGTCAATGATGGGCCGTGTCTGCCCGGCTCCTTGTCAGGACGGCTGTAACCGTAATGACGTTGAAGACTTCGTGGGTATCAATGCAGTTGAGCAGTTCATCGGTGATACTGCGTTTAAAGAAGGTTTTAAATTTGCAGCACCGGCATGTGGCGATAAAAAAGTAGCGATTATTGGTGGTGGTCCAGCTGGCATGGCAGCAGCTTACCAGTTACGCCTTAAAGGTATTGGCAGCACAATATTTGATGACCACGCTGAGCTGGGTGGCATGATGCGTTATGGTATCCCTGGCTACCGTACACCACGTGAGCAACTGAATCACGAGTGTCAGCGTATAATTGATATGGGTAACATCGAACTGAAGATGAATACTCGCGTAGGTAAAGACGTTGCCGTTGCTGATCTTGAAAAAGAGTACGATGCGGTTTTATGGGCACTAGGTTGCAAAACTGGTCGTGGTTTATTCCTTGATGATTTCGCAGCAACGCCAAACTGTGTAACGGCTGTTGATTTTCTAGAGCAATTCAACAAAGGTGACATGAAGTACACTGCCAACAAAGTATTATGTGTGGGTGGTGGTGATACTTCGATCGACGTTGTTTCTGTATCACGTCGTATTGGTACATTAAAAGATCTGCAAGAAAATCCTGAAGATGCGGCAACGGGTGTAACAACACACGGTGATGTTGCAGACTCTGACAAGAAAGCCTGTGACAGCGTTGTCTTAACTGCACTGTTTGCACAAGACCAAATGACGGCAGCAGAGCACGAAGTAAATGATGCGCTACAAGAAGGCGTTATCATCATGAATGAAGTAATGCCGGTAGAAATCATTAAAGATGCCAGCGGTCGTGCAACGGCTCTGAAACTGGTTGATAGCAAATTTGAAGGCAATATGCCGGTTGCTGTTGAAGGCGGAAAAGAGTATGTCGTTGAGTGTGATCTGATTGTATCTGCAATCGGTCAGACCGGTGATATGACAGGCGTTGAAGACTTTGATAATGGTCGTGGTCTGATTGATTCAGATAAAAACTTCCAGGTCCCTGGTAAAACGGGTCACTTTGTCTGTGGTGATATAATCCGACCTCACTTGTTAACAACAGCGATTGGTCAGGCGTCTAAAGCAGCTGATAGCATTGAGGCATTCATCAATAAAGTTGAACTCGGTAAGCGTCCTAAAGTTGATGTTCACCATTTCAGTCTGATGAATAAGCTGAATGAAGTCGGTAAAACACCTGAGAAATATGATGCAAGTCTGGGTGACTTACGTGGTACATCATTCGCTAAGTTTGCGGTACATAACTTTGAAGACCGCTCTAACGCACAGGTGATCTCAACAGACCAAATGTTTTTAGGTCACTTCGAGCAGAAGAACCGTAACCTGCGTACTGAAGATGTGCCAAATGCCGATCAGGTACTGGGCCACTTTGCAGAACGTATGAACAGCTATGATGAAGCGACTGCACAGGCTGAAGCTGAGCGTTGCATGAGCTGTGGTATGTGCTTTGAATGTGATAACTGTGTTATCTACTGCCCGCAAGATGCCGTCTTTAAAGTAAATAAAGCCGAGGCTTCAACTGGTCGTTATGTTGATACTGACTATGCAAAATGTGTTGGTTGTCATATCTGTTCAGACGTTTGTCCTACTGGCTACATCGACATGGCTCTGGGCGAATAAGCTCGGGCTCTGGCGAATTAGTGGAGAATATCATGGTGTTATGGTTTCGAAAAAACCTTCAGAACATAATGCTGGCAGCGATAGCTATGCTGCTGGCAACTTCTGTAAATGTTAATGCTGAAGTTGTAGCCCCTGTCGTACCGAAAGGCAAGGGTGAACAATGTGTTGAGCCAACTGATGTGATGCGCAAGAATCACATGGAGATGCTAAAGCACCAGCGGGATGAAACCATGCATAATGGTATTCGCACTAAAAAACATGCTCTTAAAGAGTGTATCGCCTGCCACGTACAGGAAGATGAAAAAGGTCAGGTCGCACGTTTTGGCGATGACGGGCACTTCTGTAGTTCGTGCCATAACTATGCCGGTGTTAATGTTGACTGCTTCCAGTGTCATGCTGATCGTCCGCAAGAGTTGATTGGTAAAGGTCATAAAATCAAGCCTCATCACACGGCAGACTTTAAAGATAAAGCTATCAATAAAGAAGCGCTGCAAGCTTTAACGGAGGTATCAAAATGAAAACAGTAAATACAACTGATACTTCAAAACGTAAGTTTTTAGGTGGTGCCGCTGCAGTTGCCGGTATTGCTATTGCGCCGGGCGTACTTTTACAAACGGTAAATGCCAAGCCTGATAACGAAGCAGTAAGCAATAAAGTCCGCTGGGGCATGCTGATTGACACCAACAAGTGTGGCGATGGTTGTACTGATTGTGTGACAGCCTGTAATACTGAAAATGGCTTAACCGGTTTTGAACGCCCTGAAACTGATTCACAGTGGATTCGTAAACTGACATTAAAAGATAAACAAACGGGTCACGTACAAACACTACCTGTTATGTGTCAGCATTGTGAAACGGCCCCTTGCGTTGATGTCTGCCCGACCGGTGCATCATTTAAGCGTGAAGACGGTATTGTACTTGTAGACAAGCATATTTGTATTGGCTGTCGTTACTGCATGATGGCTTGCCCGTATAAAGCGCGTAGCTTCGTACATGAAGATTTACAGGATCAAAAAGATCATGCACCACGTGGTAAAGGTACTGTTGAATCCTGCACTATGTGTGTACACAAAGTTGATAACGGAGAGAACCCGGCTTGTGTAACTGCCTGTAATAAAGAACATAAAGCCATGTACTTTGGTGATCTTAATGACGCAAACAGCGAAATCTCTAAACGCCTTAAGCAGTATGGTGGTAAGCAGATTCGTGCGGACTTAGGTCTGAATCCTGGCGTACGTTACCAGGGCGTTTAAGATAAAAACGAGAGTAGATAGACTATGAAATTAATTAGATTCGCTTCAATTGATGGAAACAGCAACGGCTATTGGGGCTTGATGGCGTTGCTTGCAGCTTTTATTCTTGCTGCCCTGGGTTCGTCGTATTACATGGAACACCACGGTCATCATGTGACAGGCATGACTAACCAGATCGTCTGGGGCTTACCACATGTGTTTGCGGTATTCTTAATCGTTGCGGCTTCCGGTGCGCTTAACATTGCATCGATTGCCTCGGTCTTTAACAAGAAGGCCTATAAACCTCTGGCGCGTCTATCAGCAGTGCTGGCACTGGCTTTACTGGCCGGTGGTCTTATGATTCTGGTTCTGGATCTTGGCCGGCCTGATCGCTTGATCATTGCGGCTACAATTTATAACTTCAAATCTATTTTTGCCTGGAACATGATCCTCTATTCTGGTTTTATGGGAATAGTCGGTGTTTATATCTGGACAATGATGGATGAAACCGTGGGCCGCTTTAATCGTCTTGCAGGGATCTCTGCATTCATCTGGCGTATAATGCTGACAACGGGTACCGGTTCTATCTTTGGTTTTCTTGTTGCGCGTCAGGGTTATGATGCGGCTATCATGGCACCAATGTTCATCATCATGTCTTTCGCATTTGGTCTTGCTATCTTTAACCTGGTTTTGTTTGCTGCATATAACGGTACTAGACGTGAATTAGGTGATGCAATTGTTAAGCGTTTAAGAAATTTGTTAGGCGTGTTTGTTGCTGCGATTATGTACTTTGTCGTGGTCTTTCATTTAACAAACTTATATGCAACAGAACATCACGGTGTTGAAGCATTTATTTTGCGTGACGGTGGTATCTTTACCCAGCTATTCTGGATTGGTCAGGTTGTTATCGGTGGTTTAATCCCGTTAGCACTATTGTACGCGCCGCAGTTACAAGGTTGCCGTAAATCAATGGCGCTGGCATCTGTACTAATCGTACTGGGTGGCCTTGCACAAATGTATGTGATCATCATCGGTGGTCAGGCTTATCCGCTGCAGTTGTTCCCGGGCATGGAAGTAAGCAGTTCATTCTTTGACGGAGTGGTGAATTCATACACACCTACTTTAGCGGAATTAATGCTTGGTCTGGGTGGTGTTGCAGTTTCTTTAATTGTTGTCACACTGGCTCTTAAAGCGCTGCATTTGCTACCGATTAGTCTTGCTGACGCTGTTGCTGATCCGCATCATAAAGACTAATCGTTAGATGATGTCTTAAAGCTGTCGGTCATTCTTACCGACAGCTACTCCCAAATTATCTGTTCAAAGGTGGCTACATTTGTCACATCTCCTGATTTCTGCAGCTCATAAATCGTCTGGTAAAACCACTATCAGTATCGGACTGTGCGCGGCGTTAACGGCCAGAGGAAATATTGTTCAGCCATTTAAAAAAGGCCCGGATTATATCGATCCTTTATGGCTGGGCAGAGCAACGGGCCGGGCCTGTCACAATCTTGATTTTTATACGATGGACCGTGACGAGATTAAACATGAATTTGTACAGCAATCTGCAGGCTCAGATATCCAGCTGATTGAAGGTAATAAGGGGCTCTATGACGGGCTTGATCTCGATGGCAGTAACAGCAATGCTGCGCTGGCAAATTTGCTGAATGCGCCTGTTGTACTGGTTATTGATGCCAGAGGTATGACCCGTGGTATTGCACCTTTGATTTTAGGTTATCAGGCATTTGATCGCGATATTCGTATTGGTGGCGTTATTCTCAATCAGGTGGGTGGCTCGCGTCATGAATCAAAACTAAGAAATGTTATTGAGTACTATACCGACGTAAAGGTACTGGGTGCTGTACAGCGTGATGAGCGTTTAAACATTGATGAACGCCATTTAGGCCTGATGCCAAGCAATGAATTTAAGCAGGTATCACAGAAGATAGAATTGTTATCGACGGCAGTTAAAGATCAGGTTGATCTTGACCGTGTTATCGGGCTTGCCGCAACAGCCGCACCGGTTGCTGAAGATAATGTTATTGATATGATAGCCGGGTTTAAGGCTGACAATATAAAAATTGGTATTGTTAAGAATGAGGCATTCGGGTTTTATTATCCGGGCGACATTGAAGCATTTCAACACTGTGGTGTTGAAATTGTTGAGATCGACACTATCGTAGATAGCAGTTTAGCCGAAATAGACGGTTTATTCATTGGTGGCGGCTTTCCGGAAACCATGCTTGATGAGCTGGAAGCTAACCAGTCGATGCGGCAAGATATTAAATGCGCAATCGATGACGGTTTGCCTGTCTATGCTGAATGTGGCGGGCTGATGTATCTCGCCAGAAATATATCCTGGCAAGGCAAAAGCGCTAAAATGGTGGGCTGTATTCCGGCTGATGTGGTAATGAATGATAAACCACAGGGCAGAGGTTATGTGCAGTTAGCTGTGACGGAAAATTTCGACTGGCCGATAGATAGCACTGAAAGAGAGCGTGTTATCAGTGCGCATGAGTTTCACTACTCATCATTGCATGGCTTGCCCGGGGACAGTAAGTTCGCTTTTGATGTGAAGCGTGGCGTTGGCATAACAGGTAACAAAGATGGTTATCGTTACAAGAACCTGCTGGCATGTTATAGCCATATGAGGGACAGCCGTCAGAATCACTGGGTAACACGATTTGTACAGTATGTGTCTGAATGTAAAGAGAGAAAAAAATGATTACGATTACCGAAGCAGCAGCAAATCAGATCAAGGAATCAGCAAAGCAAGGCAAAATCGAAGGGCTTGCACTGCGTATTGCATGTACTAAGCAGCAAGACGGTAGCCTGCACTACGGCATGGGGTTTGATGAGAAGACCGAAGAGGACCAGCTATTTATGTCGAATGATATAGAACTGATCGTCGCCCCTGTCAGTCTGGGGTTACTCAGCGGAACAGTTCTTGATTTTGTTGAGCTGGAAGCAGGTAAGCCGGATTTTATTTTCCAGAACCCTAACGACCCAGATCATCAGCCGGTTAAGTAACAATGATGATGACAGACGCCAATACGCTTGAATTATCACAGCAGTATGCAAATCCATTCGATTTAGATAATGATGAAGCGTATCAAAAGTGGCGTGACATAAAGCTGAAGGACTACCCTGCGTCTGTTGATGATCTTATTGTTCGTATCAGCGATGTGAATTATCTGGCTGAGGCTGAAATCAGAGCGCTAAAACAACTGATAGGTCACTATAACCTGGTGATCTATGAGCTGGCAGATAAAACCGCGACTAAAGCACAAATCAGGCAGTTTGCACGCGCTGTGGGGCTGGATCAGATTGATAATAATATTTGTTCTGATGAGGATAGTATTACGGCCTTACAAGTCTCTGAAGAAGGCCAAAAGAAACTCTACATCCCCTATACAAACCGCCGCTTAAGCTGGCATGCCGATGGCTATTACAATACTTTAGACCAGCAAATACGTGGCATGCTGCTGCATTGCGTGACACCGGCTGTTAAAGGTGGTGAAAACATGCTGCTTGATCATGAAATGCTGTATATTCAGCTTCGCGATGAAAATCCTGCGCTCATACGCGCTCTTATGCATGAACAGGCTATGACTATTCCGGCCAATAATGAAGGTGCTGAGGGACAAGAAATCAGGCCTGAGCAGACGGGCCCGGTTTTTTCAGTCGAGAAAAATACTGGTAGCCTGCATATGAGGTATTCAGCCCGTACACGTAATATTATCTGGCGTGATGATCCGATAACCGCTCAGGCATGTGAGAAAATCAGCGGCTATTTATCATCCAGCCCCTACATTTTGAGATATAGGCTTAAGGCTGGACAAGGTGTAATCTGTAACAATGTGCTGCATAATCGTACCGCTTTTGAAGACAGTGATAGCCAGCATCGATTGTTATACCGGGCCCGTTTTTATGATCGGGTCGCTGAAACCGGCGTGGCTGGCATAATGAATCAGGTGAATTAGATGTTGTATCTCAGTGAAGTGTTAATGAAAAACCATGAAATGAGCTCATTTGAAGAGCTAAAAGTTGCTCTAAAAGGTGAGGCCCGGCAGGGTCAAATGTTCTTTGAAATGGATGTGAAACCGGGATTTACAGATACACCAACAGACTGGCAAGACCAGTGTGAGGCTGCTTTTACAAGCAGGGACTAGTATGTTCTGGAACGAAGATGAAAAACAGAAGCCTTATCAGGTGCCTGAAGATATCGTCGATGTCGGCTTCAAAGTCATCAGTCAATCGTTACCACTGGAGCATGCGCATGAGTTATATGAAGCCTTGCATAATGTTCTGCCCTGGCTAAATGATGAAAAGCTCATTGGTATTCATCAGATTCACGGTGCAGAGTCCGGCAATGGCTGGATGCGCCCTGAAGACACAGAAAATGAATTATTGTATTTGTCGCGCAGGGCGCGGCTGTATATAAGAACGCCGGATCACCGCTTAGCGGCTATACAAGCTCTGAGTGGGCAGATACTGGATATTGCTGGACATAAGCTGGAGCTCGGCTCGTCAATCATTAAACCGCTCAGTACCCAGACAGAGCAATTCTCACGATATGTAATCGTTGAAGAAGGCGAAGAGAGCGAGGCTGATTTTTTAAAGCGTGTAGTGGCAGAGCTCAATGAGTCTCTGGATACCAGTATACGCAAGATTATGTGTGGAAAACCTCACATGATTCGGTTACCGGAAGAAGACATCAGAACGCGCAGTATAATGGTGGCTGATCTGGATCCGAAAATTGCTGTGAAGTTACAACAGCAGGGTGTTGGCCGTGGAAGACGATATGGCTGTGGCCTGTTCTTACCACATAAAGGCATTAAGGCGGTTGGTGAAACGGAAGACAAAACCCATTTTACCGGTGCCAGATAAAATTTAATTTTAAATTGTAATATTGACTATTAAGAAATGAAATAGAGGTGAAGTATGAGTGTTGAAAAAACAGAAAACGGTTACCTGGTAAACGCAAGTGACTGGACAAAGGAAATTGCTGAAGAAATTTTCGCAGAAGAAGGTATCACACCTACCGAAGAGCACTGGGATGTAATTGATTACATGCGCGAGCAGGTGCTAGATGAAGGTGCTGAGCCAAATGAGCGCGGCATCATGAAAGCAATGGAAAAGAAATGGGGTAAAAAACTAACGTCTAAGTACATGTATGAGTTATTCCCTATGATGCCTTCAAAGCAAGGCCTGAAAATCGGTGGATTACCTCAATCTACCCGTAAGGGCGGCTACTAAGCTAGGTTAAGTTCGCTGGCTCGCATACCCCTATTGGGATAAAGGAGTCCGCGAATATTGTGCTATAATCTGGCATTAAATGCAGATTTAGTTATCCAAAACACGAATTAAGGTGATGGACATGAGCGACAAGCAAGAAATGATCAAGAAAATGATCGAAATGCAGAAAAAATTCCAAGAGTATGAGACTGCAAATGGTGTAGATCCAGAAGATTACTTCACACCTAAGTCAGGTCATGAACTTGATGGCTACCGTCAAGAGTATGCCGATCTGGCAGCCGCTGTTAATGCAGCAGCACATTCAGAAGTTGGTTCTAAGCCTTAATTTTTAAGTTTTAGACACAAAAAAGCCGCCCGTGGTTGTCGACCGGGGCGGCTTTTTTGTGCCTGGAAGAAAGTGTGTGGTTGAAAGTGTTCGGTTTGATGTAAAAACGTTAGAATCTGATAGCTATTTAATGAATCGGTTTCAAGTAGGTTTTTTTGCCCGCTTCCCTCTATTATCCTTATAACTCAGCCCACATACGAACAAGATTAATATAGGTAGTATCGACTTGTGCGGTTTCATCGGCATCAGGTGATGATTGCATTAACACTTCACGTGCCTGATTAAGGTTATAGAGCAGTTCTCGTTTAGCTGGATCACGGATCATGCTCTGGCACCAGGTTACAGCAACCAGTCTTTCACCGCGCGTCACTTTAGCAACATGGTGTAAGGTACCGGATGGATACATAATGGCATGTCCGGCCGGCAGCTTGAACTGCTGGGTACCAAAGCTGGTGTTGATTGAAAGCTCTCCGCCATCATAGTCTTGCGGGTTATTTAGAAAGACAGTGATTGAGACATCGGTCCGGTAGCTTGCGCCAGGAGGCCCCATGATCGGGTCGTCTATGTGGTCGCCATATGCCATACCGGAGCCATAACGGGCATAAAATGCGGTAGCAATACGATGCGGCAAGGCCGCGTTTTGATAGACCTTGTTTTGCACCAGTGAGCCCATTACCGTGTTATTAAGCTCATTAAGCATACGGTCATTTGCGGCTAGTTCCTGGTTGTTTTTAACCCGCCCGGCATGTTTACCTGCAGATAATTTTCCGTCGATAAAGTTTGCTTGCTTTAAGATCTGTTGCACGCGGGAGAGCTGTTCTGGCGTTAGCACATCTGGAATAGTTATAAGCATGATTGAATCACTATTAAGGGTTGGTCAATAAGGTTGATGATATAATAGCCGTTAAATTGGTATTGATTATAACGTGTTTTATCCATTTATCATTGTAAGTCAGTAAATAGTGTTGAGATGTCCTATGAAACTTAAAATTTATGTAGAAGACCGCGTCGAAGAGTTTGAAATCCCTGGGCAACTAGTTGAGCAAGGAGAAGATTTTTTTAACAAAATGGATGCGGATTTAGACAAGGGCTGGCAAATGAGCCATGTCTGGGTTGATAAACCCAATCAGTTACAGCGCTGTCAGATTGCAGCGGATAAGATGATGTCTGCTATTCATAATGAAAATGAAAAGATGTTCATGCTGATGGGAGCCTATATTCTAAAAAACAAACCGGGTACAGAAGAAATTCATCTTGATAATACCGGTGAAATACACACGATAGACTTTATTGAAAAGAAAAATGCCTGATCTGTTCTCAATGAAAAGACCGCTCGCTGTTAACTATGCGAGCGGCGACAAGACGGTGATGGTAGCTTATTATCCGCATGCAGACGGCCTGGTGTTTTTACCGCCGTTCTGGGAACAGCGTGAAGAAGGTAATAAAGCCGTGCTGATTAAAGGTGAAATAACAGGCAATGGTCCCTGGAAAATTGCCGATGCAGTTATCTCACTGGTGGGTTGTCAGGGTACAGATTCTGAACTGGCACAAATGCTGGCAGAATGGGAGTTTCATGTGCAAAGCCTGCCCCAGGAATACTTTCAGCCTGAAGATATAAGACGCCTGGCAAGAGAATACGGTGCGATTATATAAAAATGACTAATATCATGCAGGTACCACAAGGCGAATTCAAATTAAACCGCTATCCTTTTATCAGGCGCGAATCTTTGCGGGCATGGGATGCGGCTGATGAATATTTATTGAAATATATAAGTGAAAATATCTCAGCAGAA
This sequence comes from Gammaproteobacteria bacterium, assembly GCA_029882215.1. GTDB lineage: Bacteria > Pseudomonadota > Gammaproteobacteria > SZUA-229 > SZUA-229 > JAUVDT01. The sequence continues at coordinate 33,489 of JAOULC010000019.1, forward strand.
AAACCATTAAAAATACTGGTTGTGAACGATAATTTTGGTGCACTGGTGTTACCACTGCTGGCGGCTAATGATGTGACACTGTGGTCGGATTCATATCTGTCGCAGCAGGGCGTAAAGGAAAACCTGAAAGAAAATGCAATAAAGAATGTGCGCTATACATTTTTAAATAGCACAGAAACACCTGCTGAACACTTTGATGTAATTCTACTAAAAGTTCCTAAAAGTAATGCCTTGCTAGAGGATCAGTTGTGCCGATTAGTGGAAATAGTCAGTGAAAAAACGATTTTTATTTCAGCTGCAATGGCTAAAAATATTCATACATCAACATTAAATTATTTTGAAAATATTATTGGCGAGACTAAAACTTCGCTGGCGCTGAAGAAAGCGCGTCTGATTTTTACCCGGACAGATTATCCCGCTAAAAATATAGACAACCCTTATCCAAAGAGCTATCAGTTTGATGGCTTTGATTACATGATTTGCAATCATTCTAATGTTTTTTCACGGGATAAACTGGATATCGGTACCCGTTTTCTTTTAGGGTTTATACCGGTGACTGACAATTATAAAACAATCGTCGATATGGGCTGTGGTAACGGTTTGGTAGGGCTGGCTGCAGCTGCAAAGAATCCAGCAGCAGCAGTTGTTTTTGCTGATGAGTCATTCATGGCGGTTGATTCAGCGAAAACTAACTTTGAAACATCAGGCTTAAAGAATAAGGCTGAATTTCATGCAATGGATTGTTTAAAAAATTTAGCTGCAGACTCAGCAGATTTGATTTTAAATAACCCGCCTTTTCATCAGCAGCATGCAATAGGAGATTCTGTTGCATGGCGAATGTTTAATGATGCCAGAAACGTATTACGAAAAGGCGGAGAAATGCTGGTTGTCAGTAACCGTCACCTTGGTTATCACAGCAAGCTAAAAAAAATATTTGATAACTGTGAACAAATTGCCAGCAATCAGAAATTTGTGATTTTAAAGGTCAGGAAAAAATAGCGGTGATGCTGAGGGCCTGACAGAATGGGGTGGTGGGATCATCCCCGTTTTCTATCAGAGCTAGTTTTAGAGGGCGGCGCTGTTAGTGGTCTGAAACCGGCTGAGATAAGGGTCGGATTCTCAGCCTAATAAAGTAGCTATTTTAGCCAGTAGCTCTTTATCGTTGGCAGGTTTAACAATATAGTCTTTGGCACCCTGACGCTCGGCCCACACTCGATCGGTCTCCTGATCTTTACTGGTAAGCATGATGACAGGTATATCTTTTGTGGTTTCATGGTTAACAATATGACGTGTAGCCTGAAAGCCATTAAGGCCCGGCATGACGACATCCATAAGTATTAAATCAGGCATTTCAGAGCGAGCCATATCGACGCCCTGTTGACCGTCTTCAGCAATGATAATGTCAAAATTATTCTTTTTTAGTATGTTAATCAAAGCTTGACGCTGAGTAGGTGAATCATCAACGATTAATATCTTGGACATATAAAGCAATACCTATAAGAGCGACAATAATTGTTGTTAATATAGTCCATTTTGATCTAAATAGCTGCTTAAATCTCCATTTTAAAGCGATTTGATGCTACTCAGAGTGCGCTGTAAAGCTACATTCTGCAGTTGATTTGTTAATAATAATCAAAAATTCACAATAATTGCTGGAATCTATGGGATCATCATGACAATTACAGCCCCCAATAATCTCTATAAAAAAGAAACCCGCTTTAATTTGTAGGTTTATGTCATCCTCGTGATGAGAAAGGACCATAAGGTCGATATTGTCATTATCTACGTGTCCACCCTGAGTACAGACTTGCTGAAGAGGAACAGAGCCGGGAGCTAATGCCAGCACTTCGTTTCTGAAAGCGTGAATAAAAGAGTCTGAATGCCAGTGTTTAAGTGATATGGGAAGAGTAATCATTAGAAAATAGTCTAAGGAAGTTGTCACCGGTTGTAAATAAGCCATGAGGATAAGTCGATGCCTGTTTGCATGACCTCGAGACATCAAAGAGCACCAAGCTTTAACACTGTTTTATGCCTAAAGGTGAGACTCGAGTGATTTCGTCAAAACGCTACTGTTTTAAGACTTTATCTGATATAGGGGAGTCGTATAGCCTATTAATGGCAGCGGTGACTCATTCTATGGTGTTAGGTTTAATGACAAAAAATTGTTAACAGTAATCAGTTGTGCGAAGCTGTAGAAATGGTGCTTTGCTCAAGAACTAAAAATAGTAGCTAAGCAGTAGGTTTAATGAGTTACTGTCCTCCTGCTCAGTAGTGTAGTAGTGGCTGAGAGCAGTGCTTAAAACAAGGTTCTGCTTCAGGTTATATATGAGACTTGTAATCAGCGAAGTAGTATTATTATCTATGTCCTGAATGAGTGTAGGAGCAAGGCTTAGCAAAGGGTGTAGTTCGATAGTCAGACCGCCGGCCAGATAGTTTCTGAAAAGCATAAATATTTCACCGCGCTGGATTCTCGAATTTAAATTTATATTGTCAATTGAGATCGTATCTTTGTTGCCAAAGCCATTATGGTAGAGCTCTAAAAAACCATAAATGTTTCTGCCCAGAAAAACCCATGAGTAATCTATGTTTGTTACCAGCGTCGTGATATTTGCGTTGTCACGTGTTTGTGTGTGAGTGAGATCAAGCCGCCATAAACTGTCGGCAACGGCATGGCTGATACCAAGCCCAAAAACATTGTCGTCATAGTGGTATGCCAGCATAATGTCGATCTCGGTATCGCTGATAATACTATGGTATTTAACAGCAGTAGATGACTCATGTGAACTGATATCTCCGCTGTCATTGCGCCGGGGTAAATAGATAAGTTGCCAGTCATCACCACGATTATCTAGTGCCTGAAAGTAAATCATGTCATCACCGGTTTTGTATTCTTTGTCCAGAGATAAAGGTGAGAAAGGGTTAAAAATATCGATATTATTGAACACAAAGCCGTTGCCCCATGTCACTGCCTGGCGGCCAATCCTGCTGATTGTGTTTGACGTTTTATAAGTTAGGAAGAAACGATCAAGACGGTGAAAGCTAAGCCTGTCGTTGCTGCTGTCAAGTGTGTCACTGAGGTTAAATAGTCGGTGCTTGTCAATGTCTGCATAAATTCCACCAGAGTTGTTGATCGTGTTGAGTTCATAATTTGCAACAGCGCTAAAGTCATTTGAGGTTTCTGATGCATTCAGCCTGTATGAAAAAATACTGAATGATTGTCCTGTATTAACAGCTGTTGAGGAATTGTTGCCAAAATATTTTAATTGTTGAGTAAAGTCGCCAGCCAGTGCCTGTTGAAAACAAATGAAAACAGAGCAGTATAAAAAAAATTTAAACATTATTTTTTTGAATAATATTGTCGATGATTTTTCCATCATGCAATTTAACCAGTTTTTTTGAACGTTGCATGATCATAGGGTCGTGAGTGGAAATAATGAAAGTTGTATTGTGAAGCTCATTCATCTGTAGCATCAGATCGATAAGTTTACTTGCGGTTAGTGAATCAAGATTGGCTGTAGGTTCGTCTGCAAGCACCAGGCTGGGACGGGAAACAATTGCACGAGCTACAGCAATACGCTGTTGCTGTCCGCCGGAAAGTTCAGTAGGCTTTCTGTTTTCAAGACCGCCGAGCCCTACCTCCTGTAAAATATTCAACGACTTATGATGGCGTTCATTTTTAGAAACCCCCTGCATTTGCATGACCATTTCAATGTTTTCCTGAGCAGTCAGTACGGGAATCAGGTTATAAGCCTGAAATACAAAACCAATCTTATGTAAGCGCATGTCAGCCAGTTCAGACTTATTGAGTTTGTCAATTTCTTCACCATCAATATAAACTTTACCGCTGGAAGGTGTGTCAAGACCGCCGATCATATTGAGCAGAGTCGATTTACCTGAGCCTGAAGGACCTGACAAACAGATGAATTCACCTTTATTTACTTCGAAATTTATATTGCTAAGAGCGTGAACTTGAATGAGTCCTTGCTGATATGTCTTGCTGAGGTCAGTACAGATAACAACAGTTTGATTGTCTGTATTTTGCATACTAAATCCTAGTGATGGCATCTGCCGGTACAAGCTGAGAAGCTTTCCAGGCAGGGTAGAGGCTGGTTAAAAGGCCAAGCGCAATGACGATGATATTCGCCAGTAATAAATCCTCAAACAATATAACGAAGGGGATAATGTTCGACATTTGTGCCAGTTCCATACCCTGAGAAAATGCTGAAACATCAATACCATCACCGGTAGTCATCACAGTGAGCCATGAAACGAAATTGCCAATAAATAGTGCGATTGTCAGCATAAAAAGTGCTTCAGTCCAGACCTGAACAAGAATAAAGCCGGGCTTGAGTCCGAGGGCCTGAAACAGCCCGAACTCACGTGTGCGTTCATAAATGGTCATTAATAGTGTATTGATAATACCAAAGCTCATGGCAAGAAAAACAATCAGATGCCAGACGTATTGGAAGTCACTGTACATTTCGACTACCAGTTTTGTATAGGGCTGAAGGCTGGACCAGTCCTGAATATCGAGTTCAGGGTTTTTTGCTGCTAAATTTTTTTGTACAGATAATACAGTATCAAGTGAGCGTGTAATAACTGCGATTTCAGATGATAAGCCGGTGCTATCCAGTAGTTGTTCTGCTGCTCGTTTAGTGATAAAAATAAAATCGGTCTCCATGCCTTCACCGGAAGTGTCATAAATGCCGCTGATGCGGTAACCACTGTCAGCTATTTCATTTTTAGTGTTCTGAGACATGACAACGACCCGTTTACCGAGTCTGGTTTCAAGGTTTTGAGCGAGCTTTTTGCCGATGATAATACCGTTCTCATCGTTGCTGCTAAAGTATTGTCCTTCGGTGATGGCATTTTTTAAAAATGAAATATTTGCTTCAGCCTCAGGCTCAATCGCAAGCAGTACAACACCTCTGGTTTCCCGCTCGCTACTGATAACGGCAGGTACACGAATTCTGCTGGACCAGTGAATGATGTCCGGCAGTTTAAGAGTATTTAGTAATGCTGTGTCATTACCGAAAAATGAATTTTCTATGACCGGATCATCAAGGTAGTTTTTATGGTGGATCTGGATATGTCCGGTCAGATTGTTGACCGTATCATCTAGCATTTGTATTGCCATGCCGCGCATAAAAGCAGCCGTTACAATCATGGCCCAGACACCCAGAACCATGGCAAATAAAATAACCATTGTGCGCCGCTTGTTGCGCCACAGATTGCGCCAGGCAAGTGATGTAATAAGAGGAAGACTGCGCATCAGATCTTTCTCATGGCTTCAACCGGCTGAAGGTGGCGAATTTTCATAGCCGGGTAAAGTGCAGATAAAATGGTGAAGATAAATATTACCAGCGGACCTATTAAAATGCTTTCAAAGGTAATCTGCGGGTGCAGGGTGGCTGACATATTATACATCTGCGCAATTTCTTCCATGCCCTCAAAAGTGAGACCGTAAACGGCAAAATAAACATTGATGGCAAGGCCAGCTAAGGTCCCCAGTGTCAGTGCAAAAAAAGTTAATATTAAAGCCTCCAGCATCACCAGTTTAGCAATGTTAAATGGTTTGTAGCCAAGCGCCAGCATGATGCCGAATTCTCTGCTGCGTTCGAGTACCGACATTAAAAAAGTATTCAGAATGCTTAAGGTGATGATCGCAACCAGAACCAGATACATAAACCAGCCGGAAGAATAATCCAGTTCTATGGCCTGTTTGATGCCGGGCTGAAGCTGATCCCAGCTCAGTGTCAGCAGCTGATTATTATCAGCGATTAGCTGTTGCAATTGTTGGCGGAAAAAATGCTCTTTTTTTATCTCATCATGATAAAAAATAAGCGCATGACCGGCATTGCCCATGCTGAAAACTTCCTGAAATGTTTTTATTGGTATCTGAATCAGGTTGCGATCAAGCTCTTTTGAACCTGAGTCATAAATCCCGCTAACCGGTAATATGGTTGCAGCGATAGAGCCGTCACGACCACTGCCCATCAGTGTTAGCTCATCTCCTGTTTTGATGCGCAAGTTATTTGCAAGGCTTTTGCCGATAATGACCTCATGAGAATCATCAGATAACAAATATCTGCCTTCTTTGATGGTGCCTGGGATACTGGAAACCAGCTTTTCATATTCGGGTTCTACGCCCGTTATCAATGTACCATAGCTGCGTTGTTCTGATGATACCAGTGCAAATCCATTAGCACGTGCTGTTATTGATTTTATACCGGTTTTGTCGCGGATAGTTCTGGCGAGATTTTGTATGTCTTTTATATCGTTACGAATTTTTGGTTCGTCAAGATAGCCTTTTTTTTGAACCTGCAATAAACCCTGATAAATACTGATACTGCCTTTTATCATCAGGTCATATTGTCCGAGCTGTAAGCCGATACTAAACACCAGTAAGGCTGCACCAAAAGCAATGGCCAGCATGGTTAAAATCGTGCGTCGGGGATGACGCCAGATATTTCTCCATGCAAAGTTGAGTGTCGTGTTCATGGTGTCTGATGTTTATCCCGGGTTTCTTAAATTAGCAAGCGTGAAGGTGTTTTTATCATGTTTGATATTAAATTTTATCAGCGTAGTATAAAATTCTGTCCATTCATTATCGCGGCCATTTTTTTGCATACGCTGGCGCAAGGAAATGCGTTTGCCATCGATCAGTTTAATTTCATCAGCAGTCAGGGTTTTAATCAGTATATTGTCCTGATCATAAAACTCATGCCTTAAGAAAACATGGTCCTCAGTAACGGTAACAATTTCTTTGCCCCAGACAACGGGTGCATTCTCGTGCGGGACGGACTCAATAGTAAATATTTTTACCCTGTCCTGAAGTCTGCTGTCAATGATACGGTGAGTGTAATTGTCGATGATATCATCTGCGCGGGCGATGTCATTGTTAGAAAAATCTGAACCCATCCAGCTTTGGTTAGACATGCTGGCTGGGATTTTTATCACACGGTTAATTTTTGGTGCATAACTCCACATCTTGTCAGCAATCAGCAAGGTGCCGCCATTCTTGTCTTTTTTCGGCGCAGTGATACGTACCAGTGATTTATCCAGACCCTCTGTCCATGCCTGCATGGACATAACCCGTTCCCAGTCCGGGCGATGTATCGTCATCGTGGCTTCTGAATAAGAGGTGATGCCGCGATAGTTGTCAATCGCTTGTCTGATCAGTTGCTTCGCTGATTCTGCCTGAACCGGTGCAGATAAACTTAAGGAAAGCAGTATCAACAATATAAGCATTGCACGCTGTGGCATGATTTATATCCTGCGATGTTTGAACAGATACAAAGTATACCTGTTCTAAAAAAGATGCCAATGAGACGGATCAATATAGGAGGTAAAAACGAAAAAAGTGGTTAATTATATCTATAAAAGTGCTATATATATTCTATGTTTTAAAGACATTGATTTAACCGGGGTATATGGATGTTAGTAATGAGGTGGCAGTTGCGTCTGCTTATCGCCGTCATCGCGTTGTTTTTATCAGCCTGTTCTGAAGAACCCGAGCAGGCGATTCGCATTGGCAGCAGTCCATGGCCGGGTTATGAACCCTTATATCTGGCGCGTGATCTGGGTTATTTTGATCATAATCGTGTGAGTTTGTTTGAGCTGCCTTCCGCGGATATCACATTAGAGTCATTTCGTAATCATTCAGTTGATATAGCAAGCCTGCCGCTTGATTCTGTATTGGAGCTGATACAAGAAGGCTCACAAATTAAAATAATACTGATAATGAATATATCCCACGGCGGTGATGTGGTCCTGGTTAAGCCGGATATTAAACATTTAACAGATATCAAAGGTAAGCGAGTTGCAGCGGTAAATATCCCGCTGGGTTTATATATGCTGAGCCGTTTACTGGACAGGGCTGGTTTAGAAAAAAAAGATATAGAGCTGAGCTTAATGTCTGAAACAGAGCAGGAGGCTTTTTATAAAAGCGGTCAGGCAGATGTGGTGATTACCTATGACCCGGTAAAAACGGCACTGCAGAAAGCCGGTATGAAAACTATTTTCGACAGTACTGATATACCGAATGAGATTTTTGATATTCTGGTAGTACATGAGTCGGTCTATCTTTCGCACAAGAAAGATGTTTGTGAGGTCGTCAATCAGTGGTTTGAGACACTGGATTACATACATGAAAATCAGCAGGATGCTGCCGTAAAAATCAGTCGTCGACTCGGTGTCAGTGAGAGCGATTACCATCAGATGTTAAAAGGAATTATTATTCCGGATAAAAAGACAGTGAAAGCAATGCTGGGTGGTGAAAAGCCTGAGTTAGTGCCAGCTGCAAACCGTTTAGCCTCTATTTTACAAAAGGAGAGACTGATCAAAGATTTTGCGGATGTAAGCGGGGCTATCGATACAGATTTTGTCAGTTGCATTAACTAAATGAAAATCCGGTTAACGATCTTAATTCCGCTGCTGCTGATAGTTTCCGTACTGTTTAGCAGTTCACTGATATTTTACTGGCAAACACAGTCAGCTGATGAATCAATCCGTCGTGATGCTCGTCATCAGCTAAATCTGGATATTACTCGTTTACAAAATGTGTTGTATAACAGCATGATCGAAGGCGATGTGGCCTCTGCCAGGCTGAGTCTATCCGTCTCGGCTATGGATCAGTCAGTTAAAACACTGTTACTAACGGATGGTGAAAGTAAAATACTTCTGGCTAACCGCTATAGCTGGCAGGGAGCCAGTGTTACACAGATAAAAACCTTCGATAGTAAGATTGCTGCCGGTGTAAAAGTAAATAATAAACCCGTGTTCTTTTATCCCGCCGATAATAATGAAATATTAACAGTCTATTCTCCCGTGATATTAAAGCTGGAAAATCAGTCGGGATATCAGCTAAAAAAAACCGGTGTTTTATTTGCTGAGTACAGTATTCATGGCAAGCTGATTGCGGCATATCAAAATGCCATTCGTTTATCGACGAATTTCTTTTTGCTTATGTTGCTCGCTACCATTGCAGTGGCTTTGTTATTACATTTTCTGGTTTCAAAACGGCTGGCAGCGCTAACGGACGCTTCAAAATCACTGGCTGAAGGCAATATGGATGTACAGGTGCTAATTTCAGGTCAGGATGAGCTGGCGGTACTGGCCGGCTCATTTAATGAAATGGCGCAGCATATCAGGTCAAGTTTCAAAAGCCTTGAAAAAGCTGAGCATCAGTTAGTTAATATGAACGAGACACTCGAACATCAGGTCGCAAGCCGGACAGCTTTACTGAGTGAGGCCCAGCGAATTGCCGGTATGGGTAACTGGGTTTTGTACCTGAATAAAAAGCAGGTTTTCTGGTCGGATGAAATTTACCGGATTTTAGCTCTGGATGAAAATAAAGAAGAAGCAAGTTTTAATCAGCTGCAGCAGATGATTCACCCGGATGATAGAGTTCAGTTTGATGCGGCCTATCAAAAGAGCTTACAAAGCACAGAAAAACAGATAACTGAGTTTCGACTGATACGAGCAGACAGCAGCCAGTGCTGGGTTCGTTGCGAAATGCTGGCTTTGTTTGATGAGGATAATAAAGCCTATACTATTAAAGGCATTATTCAGGATATTAGTGAAAGAAAGCTGGAAAAAGAACGTCATGATGTTCTCGAAAAACAGTTACAACAAACGCAAAAGATGGAGTCACTGGGGCAGTTAACCGGTGGTATCGCTCATGATTTTAATAATATGCTGGCAGCAATTATTGGTTTTACTGAGCTGGCCCAGGGGCTTGAGGTAGAGGATAAATCAGGTAAGTTAAATAAATATCTGGATATCATTATGCAGAGTAGTGAGCGGGCGAAAGATCTGGTTTCCCAGATGCTGACGTTTAGTCGCTCTCTGGAAAGCATGGATCATAAAGAAAAATTAAGTCTTAATGCTGTAATAAAGGAGACACTCTCCTTATTAACACCGATTCTGCCGAGTTCAATCAATCTGAAGCTGGAAATGGCGGATGGAGATTACGAAATTCTCGCAAATAATGTCATGCTAGGACAGGTCTTTATGAATCTGTGTGTTAATGCGCGTGATGCAATGCAAAACTCGCAAGGACAAATCACTATCAAAGTCTTGAAAGAGCATTTCACCGCTGTTGTATGTAATTCATGCCATAACCCTGTCACGGGTGAGTTTGTAAAGGTGGGTATCAGTGACAGTGGTGCCGGCATGTCGGCAGCCGTAATTGAACATATATTTGAGCCATTCTTTACCACTAAAAATGTAGGCAAGGGCACGGGGATGGGGCTTGCCATGGTGCACGGTATTATGCATAAACACGGTGGCCATATTCTTGTTGATTCGGCTGTTGATGGCGGCACAACATTTAATTTACTATTTCCCGCGCTGCTCAGGGATGAACAAAAGGAAGGTCGTGTTGTGATTGAGCATCAACAGATTACACAGGGGCAGGGTGAAAGAATAGTGATTGTAGATGATGAAGTGGCGATCACGCTTTTTATGGAAGATTACCTGTCAGCTAAAGGTTATCAGGTCATCAGTATGAATGACAGCCGGCAGGCGCTGAAATACGTTATGGAAAATATAGATAATATTGATCTGCTGATAACAGATTATACCATGCCGGGAATAACAGGCATGCAGCTGGCGATTGCGATACTGGAAAAAGCCCCGGATTTTCCGGTGGTGATGTGCACCGGCTACAGTGATTATATTGATGAGGTCGAAGCGCTTGAGAATAACCTTAAAGGCTTTCTGCATAAGCCGATTGATATGGGTAAACTGCTGCTATACATTAAGCAATATGCCAGAAGAGTGCAGCAGTCTGCTTAGCTAAAAATTAATATGGTCAACTGTATGCCTGTGCAATATAAAATTTATCCTGAAGATGAGCTGATTATTGTAAGCTACTCAGGTGATCTGAAAATCACAGAAATATTAGAAGCGCGCAGTGCAATCGTACAGGATGCGGATTTTAATTCGCTTTTTAATGTGCTCGATGATATCAGGGAAGTAGTTGAATCATCGATTCATTTCAGTGACCTTGAAGCAATTGCCGGTAAAAGTGCTGTACAAACCGGTGTTAAAAGAGCTCTGGTGGCCGAGTCTGATTTTCAGTTCGGAATGGCGCGTATGTATCAGTTGTTAAGCGAAGCTTCCGGTTATGCTTTTAAAGTTTTCAGAGTATATGATGAGGCTTTGCTATGGATTAATAGTCAGCCGGACTAACCGTCTTTTCAGTAAACTAATTCAGTTGTTTGCTCATTTTGAAGTGCCGGATCTCGCCATACAATGTATGTGCATCAGCTACAATATTGAAACCATTTTTTTTGTAAAATATCAGCGCATTTTCCCTGGCATTTAAAACCATGAACTGAGCCTTTTGCTTCCGTGCCTGATTTTCCAGATCAGCCAGCAGGCGTCGTCCCAGTCCCAGTCGACGGTATGCTTCCGCTACCGCCATATAACGTACCAGCGCTTCATTTTGTGCGGAGAAATGCAGGCGGGCAACAGCAATGACCTTGTCGTCAAAAGTGACCATCCGGTGAATACTGATCTCTTCCAGTTCATCTTTTTCACTGCCGCGTACTTGCTGCCAGGGCTGACGTAATATCCGCCAGCGCAGATCATAATACTGAGCCCACTCCTGCTGAGTGTGCGGAGATCTGATACTGATTTGCATGCTCAGGCAAATACAACCCAGGTCGTTGCAATGTATTTGATGCCTTTTTTCAGTGTGACACCGCGGTGTTCATGCGTCCAGAAAGGCGGGAATAAGACCAGCTTACCCTGTTCAGGTTTTACTTTAACATCCTGAAATAAGAATTCGGTTTCACCGCCCGGGCCCTCAACATCATTCAAATACCAGACAGCAACCAGCTGACGAAATGCAAAGTCGTGACTGCCACCGTCAATATGCCAGTGATAATGTTCGCCGGGATCGGTGCGCTGAACAGCGTAACCGTTGTCCTTGAACGGGCCTTTGAAATAACTATACGTTTCACGAAACTCAGCAATGGCTTTACCCAGCGACTGAAATAATAGCTTATCGATATCCTTCCAGTTTTCTTTATCGGACACTACAAGATCAGTGGATTTTTTGATGCTGGTCTCTTCTGTGAACTGCTGGCCTATACGGCCTAAATACTGGTCTTGCGGGCTGGCTTCAAAACGGCGGATGATCTCTTTGCAGACATCAGCGGGCAAGGCCTTGTCTTTGGTGAAAATAAAAGTCCCGGGTTTGACTTCTTTGATACTAGTTAAAGGAACTTGCAGCGATGTGGAATCCATAATCTGTGAGCCTGACGAAAAAAGATAAGAGTATTTTACCGCAGTTAGTGGCAGGCTCCCAGTTTGTTTTCTTTAACTAAGGCTTCAATCGGTGTAGCGCATTCAGTACCATGGTGTTCATATATATCGAGAATATCGCGGGCAATGTCAAACCAGTGTTCTCTGGACTGATTAACCGCAGAGAGCAGCTTTGCATAATCGCGATCATTGTCCCACTGCTGATAAGCTTGTAATAAACCTGCTGACAGCTCTTTTCTCATGTGCGTGAAATTAGCAAAATAAAAATGAATGGATGCCTCATCGCGGTTATTAATGAGAACCGGTAGCGTTGAAATGGCATCGGCTAAAAGGTCTTTAATTGCTCTGGCCATTATCTCTGCCTGTGACGGTGGAAGTTCAGTGATCATTTGTTGCCAGTTGCCAAGCTCTTGTGCCGATTTTATTTCACCGATCTCATGTAAAATGACATTGTTGATTTCGTTAGCTGTCATTTTATTAATAGCTTCATCGGCTTGTGCCGAAAAGTCGTAAAAATTCATGGCTCTGAACATGGCGTTTTTGTTGCGATGCCAGCCCCATTCCACGGTTTTTTCCCAAACCATCCGCTGTAATGACTCACGGCGAATATAGATATTATTTTGCTGTGACATCGCCACCGGTGCGGTTAAGTCCCGTGCAAGTTCTTTACCGGAGATATAAACAGTGAAGCCGTCCTGTAAAATTTGCTGTTCCAGCTCGGCGATGTAGAAAATGGCCTTGGATTTTGCGCCATAACCGGCGCTATATATATAGCCCTGCGGTATTAACTGCTGATTAATTGCATCACTATCAAAGGCGTTATACGGAGTTTGTGAGGGCTCGATGACTGAGAAATCACTGTCACCGAGCTCGTCCCACAGTGCCTCGCGCTCAGTCAACCAGCCGCCAATCTCATCAGAGCTAAGCTCATCATTAAAACCAAGGTGCTTTTCCCAGCGATAGAATTCTCGCATTTTTAACAGATAAATACACAAAGTGTAATCACCGGCGTGATGTGCATCGGAGATATGACAGTTTTTCTGTACGGTATTGATGATCGCCTGAAGTTGATTATTCATCTCAAGAAGTTAAATCCATTATAATATTCACTGAAATCCGCTAGGTGACTTAGTATACAATTCGTCAATCTAAAGTTTTTGATATCAAACAAATTGTTATAACAAAAGAGGTTGTTGTGCGTTTAAAGACTAAATGGGCCAATAAAAACAAAGAACGTTCACTGTCCGAACTGGCAGGAGCACTGGGTTTTACTCTCTGGCGTATAACGGCAAAGAACTTGCTAAACCTTGAAAATGAAGACTATCAAACCGAGACTCAGTCACAACGGCTGAATGTGATGGCAGAATTTGCCGCCTTTTTGGTTGCGGTATGTGATCGCATCGTGGCAGAGAGCTTTAGTGATGATGAACGGCAGGAGTTTATTGTCGCTCTGGCACTGAAACTGGCCGATACCATGCAGGAAAACCGAGAGGACTGTGAGGGTCGCGGGCATGATTACAAACAACCGTTTATCGACTTTCTGAATCAGCGTATGGCAGAGTATGCAGAGCATTCATTTAAAGACATGGAGCCAGGCTACGGTTTCAAACGTCATTTAGGAAATTCACTGACTGGCGTGATGGGGGAGCGGCATGAAAAATGGCTGTCAGCACAGGTCATTGAAATTGAGGTGCCAGAAGCAATGGGAACGCTGAAAAGAGCGATGAAAAGCCTGCTTGGGATAGAGTTTGACGCAACGCCGAATTAAAGTGCAGTCTTTTGCTATAGTGGTTTTATTGATCAGTACTTGATGGTTATTGAGGAATCATTAAGCTAATACAATTCTAAAAGTTTAAGACAGGGACCCGATGTTACTCAAAAGTTTACTGATGGCTTTTCTGCTGCTCACAGCTTGTGAGCGCAGTCCCGATACACTGACAGCAAGCCTCATTATTAATAATATGACGGACCTGAGGGTACTGCCGGCAGTGCCTTTATCTATCTGGTCTGTTTATATAACCGCGGCGAATTCTACCGCGCCTGCGCTGGAGCGTAGTGTTGACTTATTGGCCAGCGAGGCTTTGCAGGCTGGTGAAAGTATTACATTAACGATTGATACCTGTGGTCAGCCTCTGGAAATACAGGTTATTTTTTCTGAGGGTAGTGAGCAGTTGTTTAACAGTATGACAGCGGTGGAGTGCAACAGCAGCTATTCGCAGGATGTATTATAAGCATTCAAGGATAGAAGAAAATTTGCGCTCAACAGTGTGCAGTTTTCAGTAAACTCAAAAGATCTGCAACAAAGAGTTGACGGCTTAGCGCAAAAAATAGAATTTTTTGCCAACTGCCAGTTTTTCCTTCAGGCATAAAAAAAGCGGATACAAGATCCGCTTTTTTCGTAACTGAGTTAAAAGGAATTACTTCCAGTTAGCAAAGTTATCCATATTTTGTGCTGCACCGTCTTCGTGACCTGCTTCATAAGCTTCGTTTACACGCTGCTCTTCACGAATTGGGTTACAAATGTAGCCGCCCTGCCAACCAGTAATATACTCTGGGTTTACGCCAGCTTCTTCCATTTTTACAGTGAAATCGTAATATGCTTGATCCATAACTCTCTCCTAAATACAGTAAAGTTAATGTCTGTTGAAATAAATCGAGAAGAGCGGTGAACCGATTCTCTTAAATAACCTGAGTAGCTTAATAGCACTCAAGTTAGCATTAGCAAATTCCGCACATTATACAGATGAGATATAGTGCTCAATATACCCCCATAGGGAGGGTATATATCCTAAATGCCCGTTTATATACAGAATACCGGCACATTTATAGGGTCGATTACCTTACGCTTTTGCATTAATATTGTCCATTGATATTTTAACGAGTACTTATACATCGCCCCCAGGCAGCATAAGTGTGGATAACCAGATAGGTATAAAAATGAGAGATGATCTAGATATGGACTATTCCAGTGGTCTGGCAGCCTTTGAAGCTAAAAACTTTGCTCAGGCAATGATGTTCCTGTCACCCCTGGCAGAAGCCGGTAATCCCGATGCCATGCACCGCTGCGCCATTATGTATCAAAACGGACTGGGCGTGGTACAAAGTAACCAGCGCGCCTATGACATGATGAAAAAGTCAGCCGATCTGGGTTATGCCATTGCGCAGCACGGGCTGGGTTTTATGTATATGATGGGCGAATGCACTGATCAGGACTACCCAAAAGCCATTGAATACTTCGAGAAAGCCGCCGAGCAAGGTCTGGTGGGGTCGATGACCACGCTGGCGATGATGTATGAAGAAGGCAATGGGGTGGAGAAAGACCCGGTTAAAGCCAAAGAACTATACGCCAAAGCCGGTTTTTAGCGTCGCTGATGGCCGATACGGCGCTGAAGGTAAAATTTTAAATGCTCACTTACTTGAGTAAGCTCCGCTTTAAAATGTCACCATCGCCCTGTCTCGCCCTCATCAGCAACACTAAAAAATAGATTCTCAATGAAGATTTAAATTTATCACTTAAAGTACAGATGTAATTACCCGGATTAACTATGCGCCCTGCACAAATTAGCCAGATTCTAAATAAAGAATTTGAAAGCACCGAACACGGCTATCATACCCCCGTGATGATCTGGGGCCCACCGGGTGTCGGTAAATCTCAGATTGTGGCGCAGGTGGCTTCGCGCCATGAAGTGCCGGCGATTGATATTCGTCTGTCGCAGATGGAGCCCAGTGATTTGCGTGGCATTCCGTTCCGGGTTGATGACAAAGTGGAATGGGCGCTGCCTTCTATGCTGCCTGATGCCGAGCGCCATGGTCCGGCTGGTATATTGTTTCTGGATGAAATCACCTCGGCGCCACCAAGTGTATCCGCGGCGGCGTATCAGTTAATTCTGGACCGTAAATTAGGTGACTATGAAGTACCGGATGGCTGGGCGATATTTGCAGCCGGTAACCGTCAGGGTGACCGTGGTGTGACCTATACCATGCCGGCACCGCTGGCCAATCGCTTCCAGCATTACGAACTGGAAGTTAATCTGGATGACTGGGTGGCCTGGGCATATGCCTGTGAAATTGATGAGCGCATTATTGCTTTTTTACGCTTTCGACCTGAATTGCTGTTTGATTTTGATCCGGCGCATAACCCGGTGGCTTTCCCGTCACCGCGTTCCTGGGAGTTCACCCACAATGCGCTGCAGAAATTTTCTGATCATCCGGAATTATTTCAAGGCTCATTGCAGGCCTGTGTTGGCCCGGCAGCCGGTATTGAGCTGAATGCATTCATCCAGAACATGGAAAACATGCCGGATCTGGATGCGATTATTGCCGGTGAAGAGGTGGCCGCACCGAAAGAAATTGACCTGCAATATGCCACGGCGACTGCATTAGTGGGCCGCGCAATCCGCGCCAAAGACACCGCGGAGGCAGTACATGTATATGGCCGCATACTGGATTTTGCAAGGCGTTTTCCGCAACGCGAAATGGGTGTGATGCTGGTGTCGGATATGCATCGCGCCATTGGCGAGGATCTCTTCGAGGTACCGGAGTTTGCCGGCTGGGCCGATGCCATCGCTGACATCATGCTTTATTAAATCAGTAGGGAGTCTAAAGCTGCTAGTCTGTAATCGGCTTTTGATGTTGGACTAAAGACGATAGCCTTTCTTAATATGTCAGAAGAAATTGAAACCAAACTTGGTGCCGCGCGAACCAGACTTATTTTAGATAAGCCCTTTCTCGGTGCGCTGGTGTTACGTCTGCCGGTGGTGAAAGCGAAACCCGACTGGTGCCCGACAACCTTCACTGATGCAAAAAAGTTTTATTACAACGAAGAATACATCGACACCATCAGTTCTGATCATGTGCAGTTTGTGATGGCGCGTGAAGCGCTGCACTGTGGGCTTTCGCATTTTGCCCGTCGTGGTCATCGCATTAAACACCTGTGGGAGTTGGCCTGTGAATTTGCGATCAATCCGATTCTGGTCGCAGAGGGCTTAGTACCACCGCCCGATGTAATTGTAATGCAGCAATATGACAATATGACGGCTGAAGAAATTTATCCGCTACTGGAAGAAAACGAAAATAATCGTGACCGCGATTTGCAGGATAACCAGAAAGACGACAGCAGCGAAGACGGTAAAAAAGATCAGGCGAAAAATAACCAGGGCAAGAATAAGCAAACCGGCCAGGGTGGTGGCAAGCCAGAAGAAGAAAATAAAAACAAGGATGACGGTCAGGGGGGTAGTGGCAAACAGGAACAACAGTCTTCATACGGCGGTGAGACGAAGAATGAGCAGCCTGATATCGATGGCAGTCAGGGTGCCGATGAGCCACAGCCGCTGAGTGAATCTGAAAAAGAGTCTTTAAATATACTCTGGCAACAGCGCCTGGCCGGTGCCGCGCAGTCGGCAATGACAGCCGGCAAGCTGGGCGACTCGATGATGCGGCTGGTAGACTTTATGCTGCAGCCAAAACTGCCGTGGCGCAGTTTGCTGGCACAATACATGACGGCCATCGCACGAGACGACTACTCCTATTCGCGGCCGTCATCACGCCGTGGTGATCCTGCATTATTCCCTAGCCTGCGCAGTGCGCAGCTAAATGTTACCGTGGCGCTCGATACCAGTGGTTCGATCAGTGATAAAGAAATTAATGAATTCGTGGCAGAAATCGACGCAATAAAAAGCATGCTGCGTGCAAAAATAACGCTGCAGGCCTGTGATGCACAACTGGCCGAAGGCGGGCCATGGACGTTTGAACCATGGGATGAATTCAACCGCGATGCGATTAAATTAAAAGGCGGTGGTGGCACCAGTTTTATACCGGTGTTTGACTGGGTGAATGCACAGGATAGCATGCCGGATCTGCTGTTATACTTTACCGATGCGGAAGGTAAATTCCCTGAAACAGAACCTGCCTGTCAGGTTATCTGGTTAGTCAAAGGAAAAAAGAAAGTACCGTTTGGGCGGCGCATACAGTTGAATTAAGGGATTGCTTTTCCGCAAAAGTACGCAAATCAACGCAAATACTTTATTGGTTTTGTGTCAGTGGCACAGCCCAGCGGGGCAGTAAGAAATCTTTATGTTTTGTTCACATGTATTTGCGTTCATTCGCGGAAAATAAATATTTATACGATTAGATAATGTAGTTAAAAATAATATGGCCTTATCCCCCGAAGACAGTTTACGACTAAATGTAATGATGAAGCAGGCAGTGAAAGCCGTGCGCATCGATGAATCCAAAATGAGTGTGCATGCGCTGACTGAAAAAGGTGAAGCCAAAGCGCAGCTCAACCCTAACTGCAAAGATGAAAAATACCTGAAGCAGGTGCGCGAAATGTTGTCGACCATCGTGCTGGGTTCGCCAAAAGGTTATCCGGTGTTTTTAAGCCGCTGGACACGGATGGGGCAGGCGAAAGATGAAAGTCTCGATCGTTTATTGTTACTGGGTGAACCGGAAGCGGTGACAGCTCTGGTGCATGCTCCGGGTTTAACGGCATTGCAGGCGCGGCATGCATGGTGGTGCATGCCAACCGCAGAGACTGCACGGCGTATGCTGGAAAAAGACTGCGTGGTGGAGGATGAGCTGGGTAAAGAGCTGGCGGCATTTTTACTTGAGTTTTTACCGTTTGAAGAAGACCAGCGGGCGATGATCGAATCGGTGATGCTGGTGTTGAAGCCGGGACTGATCAGTGAAGAGGAGCGCCAGAAACTCTGGCTTAAGGCCAAATCCAAATCCAGTTTTTATGTGGGTTTTCTGGCAACCGTGCCTAACGATTTGCCTGATCAGCAGGCAGCACATCCTTTATATGACGGATTAAAAGCCTCATTGTCAGATTTAACTCAAAACCCGTTGGCGCAAATGCTGGTGCAAATACACAGTGCGCAGGGGCAAAGTCTTTTATATACCGTACAGGCGGCTTTTAAACGGCCGAACAATCAGGATGTGGTGGTGGCGTTAATCAACAGCGTGGCAAATTATTTCAACGATGTGGCGATTCCTGCGCCCAGTCAGAATGTGCAGGAAATCATCTGCTATGTTGATACGGTTTGCGCGGATACCTCGCAGCCTGTCGCGCAATATCTGGCAGAAGTGAAAGTGGTCTCTAAAGAGCTGACTGTTGATCTGGATCAGCGCATTAAAGCCATGCTGATATTATCCTGTCTTGATGAGAAAGTAGTGGATCCTATCTTTGCGCTAACCACGGCGATTGGTACGGTGATGCGTAAAAAACTGGAACCGGTCAGCGGGCCTTTATTGCAGCAAATTAAGCTGCTGAGGCAGTAAAATGGCCGAAGTGCGCCTGCGGCGGTATCTGCTGACGCTAAGGGTAAGGCTGGCTGAAGAGCTGGTGTTGCAGCATTCGGCATCCTCTCCGGTGGTGATTGGACATGAGCTGGCAGCACAGATTCACGATGTGGTTAAACAGCAGCAGATGGGGTATTACCCGCCACTGGAGTTTTTTTATGGCCGTCATTTTGCTGGCCATAGTGGGCTGGACCCTGAACTGATGGAAGCCGCGGATGGCATCTCCTGGCTGCTTTGCAGGCTGGTCAGGAATGAGCTGCAAAGTAAGCTCAGGCAGGTTTTCTCAAGCGTAAAGTTTCAGAGCGTGCAAACAATGGCTTATACTATGCCGCCTGTACGCTATGGCGCGAATAACGCGCTGTATGATCTGGCTCAGCATTACACGCCATTGAGCGTAAAGCTTGAAATAATGCTGTCGATGATTAGTAAAAATCAGCCTGCAGAAGGGGCTGAAGCGTTTATTAGCAACACCACGCATCGATGGTTAAAGGATTCATTTGAATCGATAGAAGTCAGTAGTGTGACGGAGGTAAGTCCTTCTGATTAGCTTAAATACTGACGGCAGTTATTCCAGAACTCTATTGGGGAGAGTAAGTAAATGTCCAATCCGCATATCCGTATGTATTGCACCAGTTTTTGTCCGTATTGCACACGTGCCAGTACGCTATTAAAAAATAAAGGCGTTGAGTTTGAAAAAATAGATGCCAGCACGGCAGAAGTCTGGCGACAAATGGAAGTGGAGAGTAACCAGAGTACCGTACCGCAAATTTTTGTTGGTGAACTGCATCTGGGTGGCTGTGATGA
Organism: Gammaproteobacteria bacterium; assembly: GCA_029882215.1. Lineage (GTDB taxonomy): Bacteria > Pseudomonadota > Gammaproteobacteria > SZUA-229 > SZUA-229 > JAUVDT01. The sequence goes on from JAOULC010000019.1 coordinate 53,868, forward strand.
TATCTATGCCTTAGAAAGAGCAGGTCAGTTGGATGCGATACTCAGTGGCGAAGTCACAACACTTGAGTAGCTGGCTGAGCGGCTACCCTTAAGGGGTATTGTTGCTAGCTCGTATATTATTATATCCTTATAAACTGGCCGTGTGAAAACGGCTTTTTTGTAGAAAAGCATCTAAGCTATCAACCATTAAATTTGTCCTGGCTCGTTAAGGAGTATCCGGTGGATTATTTACCCATATTTATGAATCTGAAGCAGACTTCCTGTCTGGTGGTCGGCGGTGGTGGTATTGCAGCGCGCAAAGTCTCGTTGCTGCTAAAAGCCGATGCCGAGGTCACGGTGGTGTCTCCGCAGTTATCTGATGAGTTAGCCAGATGGGTGGCTGACGGTAAAGTCTCGCATCAGGCACGTGAATTTCAGGATAGTGATGTTGAAAATCGCCGGGTTATTATCGCCGCGACCGATGTTTCCGCTGTCAATGTCCGGGTTTCCGAGCTGGCACACGCCCTCAATGTGCCGGTTAATGTGGTTGACCATCCGGAACTTTGCAGTTTTATCATGCCATCGATTATCGATCGCTCACCGGTTCAAATTGCCATTTCTACCGGCGGTACTTCACCGGTACTGGCGCGCCTGATTCGCACCGAGCTGGAGGGTCGTATTCCTGCTCAGTATGGTCAGCTGGGTACGCTGGTTGAAAATTATCGTTCAGACGTTAAAAAAACCTTTGCTGATGTTGAGCAGCGCCGCGACTTCTGGGAACAGGTATTAAACGGGCCGATTGCAGAGCATGTGTTTGCTGGCAAAATGGATAAAGCCAAAGCCGCTCTTGAAAAAGCCATCGAAGCCGGTAAATCACAACCAAGCTTTGAAGGTGAAGTGTATCTGGTCGGTGCCGGCCCCGGTGATCCGGATCTGCTGACTTTCCGTGCGCTGCGTTTAATGCAGCAAGCCGATGTGGTGGTTTACGACCGTCTGGTATCACCGGCGATTATGGAGCTGGTACGGCGCGATGCGGAATGTATTTATGTTGGCAAAGAGCGTGATAATCATGCCGTGCCGCAGGAAGGTATTAACCAGTTATTGGTAAAACACGCGAAAGAAGGTAAAAGGGTGTTACGCCTGAAGGGTGGTGATCCGTTTATATTTGGTCGCGGTGGAGAGGAAATCGATACCCTGGCTGATGAAGGCGTGGCTTTTCAAGTGGTGCCGGGCATTACCGCAGCGGCCGGCTGTTCAACCTATTCCGGTATTCCGTTAACGCACCGTGATTATGCACAGTCCGTTGTGTTTGTAACAGGCAATCTGAAAAACAACACTGTTGACCTGAACTGGAAAGGTTTAGCGATTCCGAATCAGACCATTGTTTTTTACATGGGGCTGCGCGGTGTTAATGAAATCTGCCGACAGCTGGTGGCTCATGGTCTGCCGGCATCTACTCCGGCGGCGCTGGTATCACAAGGGACTACTCCTAATCATCAAACCCTGATTGGTGACTTGTCATCATTACCATCCATCGTAGAAAACAACGAATTAAAAGCGCCTACCTTAATTATTGTAGGAGAAGTGGTGTCTCTGCATAACAAACTCAAGTGGTTTGAATCCGAATCCGAACATCGTTCCTGATAGCATGTGTCTATAAATGATGAGTTTAAAAAAGTGAATCTAATGATTCATTTTTTTATGACCGCGGGTAAATCACAGTAGCCAGCTGAGATAGTAAAGCTTTACATAGTGGTCTAGACTCTATAAAACACATTGTATTCAGAGCCTATGATGTGGTGATTAATACAAATCTCTCGGAGGATGAGTTTGAATGCGTAAAGTGTGGGTTTTCATATCAGTCATTGTATTTTTTTCTTCTCTGGGCACGGTTCAGGCGGCGGACAAAAAAGCCGTCATCATTGCACTGGATGCAGAGTTTAGTCTGCTTAACAGTACCTCTGCTCAGTCAATCAAACTCGGAATTGATACCGCTATCGCTGAAATAAATTCGGCAGGCGGCGTATTAAACGGCAGACCGCTTAAACTGATAAGTAAAGATAACCGCTCGATGCCGGCCCGTGGTATTCATAACATTCGTGAGCTAGCCAAAGTCAAAGACCTGGTTGCCGTGTTCAGTGGACGGTTCAGTCCGGTGGTGCTGGAAACAATACCGATGCTTCAGCAGACGCAGATGATAAATCTGGCGCCCTGGTCATCGGCCGATGGGGTGACAGAAAACAGCATGTCACCGAATTATATATTCCGCCTGTCGTTAAAAGACCGTTACGCCATGCCTGCCATGCTGAAGTTTGCAGCAGACAACGGCGCGAATAAAATAGGCCTGTTATTAACCAATACCTCATGGGGGCGGAGTAATCTTAAAGCGGCTGAACGCTATCTGCAAAAAACCGGCAGTCCGTTGTCGGTTGGTACGGCCTGGTATAACTGGCGTGATAAAACATTGATGCAGGAATATCAGATTCTTCTTAAAGCCGGTGCACAAGCGATCATCCTGGTTGCCAACGATGATGAAGGAGCCAGTCTGGTATCAGAAATGGTATCGCTGCCAAAAGATCAGCGTCTTCCCATTATTAGTCACTGGGGAGTGACGGGAGGCGACTTTATTGGTCAGATGAAAACTGCGGATGCGCTGGATCAGATTAATTTTTCTGTCGTGCAAACGTTCAGTCTGTTTTCTGCAAAGCAGGATAAAGTGGCAGACGTCATGCAGACAGTAAGGCGTATATCAACAATCAATAATGTTGAGCAAATTGATGCGCCGGTTGGCTTTGGTCATGCCTATGATCTGACTCATATCTTAGCTAAGGCGATCAATCTGGCAGGAACTACTGAGCGGAAAGTTATCCGTGACAAGCTGGAGCAGGTGAGGGATTACGACGGCATTGTTAAATATTTTAAGCGGCCTTTTTCTGCTCAAAACCATGATGCTTTAATATTAGAAGATGTCTTTATGGCACGTTATCATGCAGATGGAACAATACGACCAATAAAAAAATAACGAAACAGAAATAAATATCAGTGAAAAAAATATAAACATAAATGATCGATACTATTCTCAAGGCGTTTCAACGCAAGACATCCTTTCGTGTTGCCGCCGCAGCGTCACTGCCTTCCTTAGTGTTTCTGGTTTTGATTGGAAGTTTTTCATTCTGGCAGATTTATGAAAGTACATATAATCAGGTTAAATCTGCACTGGAATATGATGGTTATGTGGATGCTCGCAGAATTGGCGAAACATTTAATACAATTGATGCCACTATCACAACCCTGTCAGAAAATCCGACGATAGCGAATGGCTTAATCGATAGTGCAGGAAGAGAAACCTATTTAACGCCGCTGTTAGAAAGTTTTTCGGTGATTCAGAATGTTAAGTTTGATTTAGTACTGACTGATTTTATCGGTAACTCTATTGCCTATAGTGGAAACACTTTTCATATTGACAGGTTCAGCCAGTTAATCGCTGCTGCAATTACAAAAGGGAAATCTGTCTTTTATATCAAAGAAATAGAAGATGAGAAATACTTGCTGGGTATAAATGTCATTATCTATTCGCGAACTCAGACCGGCGAAGGAGCACTGGTATATCTCGTCAGTCTGGATGAAATATTTGTATCGCTATTGGAAGGCGATAAACAAAAAACATCGCAGATAATTTACAATATAAAAAAACCTGTGAATAAAGTAATGGATACAATTGATGCAGATGGCATCACGCATATAGTGACACCGATTCCTTTACTGTCCGAATTGTCTGAGCTTGGGATTGCCCTTGATCAGGAAATAAAACTGGATGAGATGTTTCTGCCTTTAAGACGTATATCACTGGTATATATTCTGGGGAGTGTTGTCTGCTTTATTATTATAGTTTTTATCAGTTTGTGGCTAGGACGACAAATTACACGGCCATTGAAAGCACTGGAAAACTCGGTCATAGATTTACTGGTTAATGCAGATCCTGTGCCACCTGAGTTACTTCAGAGGCGGGATGAAATTGGTTCATTGGCAAGCAGCTTTGACTGGGTTATCGGTGAGTTGCGTGAAATGAACCATACACTGGAAAACAAAGTTGAAGAGCGGACAAGAGATTTACTGCTAGCAAGGGATGAAGCTGTGAATGCAAACCTGGCTAAAACACGATTCCTGTCTTCTATGAGTCACGAGCTGCGCACACCACTCACTGCCATACTCGGTTTTGGGCAGATGATGGAACTGGTTTCAGATGAAAAGCTGGTAAAAGAAAAGAAAAAATATGTGCATGAGATTATGCTGGCAGGAAAACAGTTGCTGTCTTTAATAGATGAAGTACTCGAATTAAATCAGATCGAAGCCGGTAAGTTATCTGTAAGCTTCTCAAATGTTGCTGTCGATGAGCTTATTCAGGAAACCCTTAGTATGAACCGCATGCTGGCAGATACTCATGGCATTGATCTGATTGATCAGACAAAGGCAGCAGAGCAGAGACCGTTATGGACGGATGCATCCCGTCTTAAGCAAGTACTGAATAATTTAATATCCAATGCCATTAAATATAACCGGGAGTCAGGCTCTGTCACCTTGTTATGTGAACAACTGGCGGATGATAAGCTGCGAATCAGTGTGCAGGATGTCGGTGAGGGTTTGCATAAGGATCAATTTGATAAATTATTTATACCGTTTGAGCGCCTGGGTCGTGAGGCTGGTGTTATTGAAGGTACTGGTATTGGTCTGACTATCACCAGGCAGGTCGTGAACTTGTTGGGCGGAAAAATGGATTTCACCAGCGAACCAGGTAAGGGCAGTATCTTCTGGGTTGATATTCCGCTGAGTCGTCAGACAGTACAGGGAAACACGTAATATGGCATCAGAGTTGATGATACGGCATAACAGCGACAGCGCTGAAAAAATTCAGGAGTTAAGTTGCAGCAAATTCCTGTTATCGCCATCCGTATAGAAGAGAGAATATGGCGGCTTTTTACTCTGTAATACCAGTCTGCTGGATGAAATGTTGTATGTCATTGAGCAGGCTGTAGAGTCAGACGTGTGTTTGTCGTGATAAGTAGTCCCCTATTATCGGTACTGGTAAAGCATGAAAAATCTGCCAATAATACTTTTGTCTGTGTTATTACTGTAGAACTTTTTATTCCGCTGTCTCATTCCCTGAAAGAAAAACGAAAACAGGTTAAGGCTTTAAAAGATCGTTTTGGGGGCGCTTTAATGCTTCGGTTGCCGAGATAGCATACCTGGATGAATGGCAACACTCAGTGCCGGGAGTCTGTATGATAAATAATATCTGCAAAAACAATGCAGCGCGATAGAACAACTCACTCTTGAATTCAGAGCAGTTGAGCTGATAAATAGTGAAATTGAATGGTTGTAGACGGGAAAGATATGTCCGGGTGTGATTGTGAGTTTGAAATAAAAAATAAACAGCAGAAAACTGTTTTAAAACAGTTGTTGATTATTAATGCTGTTATGTTTTTTCTTGAAATTTCTTTAGGGGTGATTGCCCAGTCGACTGCGTTAATCGCAGATTCACTTGATATGCTGGCAGATGCCTCGGTTTATGGAATTGGTCTGTATGCTGTGGGGCGTTCTGCCAGCGTTAAACGACTTGCAGCGAGACTGAGTGGTGTATTGCAAATAACACTTGGAATAGCTGTTGTTGTAGATGTGACCAGACGTTACTTCTATGGTAGTGAGCCTGATCACTGGCTGATGATGGTAGTAGGTATGGTGGCACTGATAGCAAACCTGATGTGTCTGAAATTGTTATCGAAGCACCGTGACGGTGAAGTACACATGCGAGCCAGCTGGATTTTTTCAAAGAATGATGTGATTGCGAATATCGGAATTATATTGAGCGGCATTATTGTATTTTTCAGCGGACAGGCACTGCCGGACCTGGTTATAGGTTTGATAATTTCACTGGTCGTTATTCGCGGTGGTTTTGCAATTCTGAATCAGGTGAAGCAGGAAACCTGCTAAGTCGAAAGAATAAAAAGGAGTAACTATAATTCAGACCTTAAGTATTATTTTTCAGGTGTCAGGTGGTTTAGGTGTGTTTCTTTTAGGCATGATCATCATGACAGGCGGGCTGAAATCTCTGGCCGGAGATTATATGCGTGCTGTGATTATGAGATTCACGCATAACCCTGCAACCGGTGCTGTTACCGGTGCGGTGACAACAGCAGTTTTACAGTCCTCGAGTGCAACCACTGTTGCTGCTGTTGGTTTTGTTGGTACGGGTCTTCTGACCTTCAGTGAGTCTCTGGGTATAATTTTTGGTGCAAATATCGGCACCACGATAACTGGCTGGCTGGTAGTGCTGCTTGGTTTTAAATTAGATTTAGCCAATGTCATGTTGCCGGTGATTCTGCTGGGGGTTGTCTTTAAGTTATTCGGCAATAAAAAACTGGCAATGCTGGGGCTGTCACTGGCGGGCTTCGCACTGATTTTTGTTGGTATTGGTTTAATGCAGACAGCAATGACATCGGTAAGCGAAGTTATAACCCCGGATGTGTTTCCGGACAGCAGCTGGAGTGGTCGTCTGCAGTTATTTTTACTCGGTGTTGTAATTACGGTAATTACGCAGTCATCGAGTGCCGGTGTTGCTATCGCATTAACTGCGTTGTTTGCCGGTGCTGTAGAGTTTGAACAGGCAGCGGCAATAGTGATAGGGATGGATGTGGGAACAACTTCGACCGCTGCACTTGCAGTAGTGGGCGGAAATGTCAGTGCAAAACGCACAGGCTTGTCACATGTGATTTATAACCTGATGACAGGCTGTGGTGCATTACTATTGCTGTCGCCTTATATCTATTTATGGGAAGCTGCTTCGGCTACTGCTATAACAGAAAATGCAGAACTGGCGCTGGTTGCTTTTCATAGTGTTTTTAATGTACTTGGCGTGTTGCTGATATTGCCTTTCGTTAGTCAGTTTTCAAATCTTGTAAAGAAACTGATTGCGGAAAAAGAATCACCCTATACATCCGGACTTGATAACTCTTTGCTTAGAGATAATGCAGTGGCCATTGCGGCATTAAGTGCATCAATGCAAAGAGAAACTCTGGCGTTATTACGGCATTTACGGCATTTATTAGGGGATGTAAGAGACGTTAAGGCGGTGGATCTTGAGGAGCTGCAGCAGGCATTAAATACAACACATGTGTTTGCTGATCTTATACACATAAAAGATGAAAAAGAAAAATATCGTGTACAGCTGCTGGCATTAATTCATATGCTAGATCATATGCAGCGTTTGCATGAACGGCTGGATGAAGACGCTGTGCGCGCAGAAACGGTTCTTTTTTTAAATATACTAGATGAACCAAGAATAAAACTTAAACGTTTTGTCAGTGTTTTTTCCGCGGATGATTTATCACTGATAGATACCGGTTCC
>JAOULC010000060.1 GCA_029882215.1 Gammaproteobacteria bacterium
TAACGGAATCAGTGCAATTTTACTGGCCTCGATATTTTTTAAAATATAAAAATATAAAGTAAAGCCAATCACAGAGGCGATAATGCTCAGATAAAGAATTGATGCCCAGCCAATGGTTGAAAGGGTGGCGGGTATGTGATCATCCGAAATCAGCCAGAGACTCATAAGAAATATTACACTGACCCATATCCCTCCTGCTGTTAACGACATAACCGGCAGATCGAATGCAAAACGTTTGAATATAACAGTGGAAAAACTGTGCCAGATTACCGCTGTCAATACAGCCAAAACTGCCAGCGTATAACCCTCATTCTGTGTGTCATCTGAATAGAAAATAATCATCAGTCCGGCAAAAGCAGTGATAATACCAAACAGCTTTTGTGCTGATAATGATTTTTCATTCAAAATAAATGCAGCAAAAATCCCGGTTAACAGCGGCATTAATCCAAAAATAAGTGCAATCAGTCCGGACGAAATGGTCTGTGCTCCCCAGTAAATTAGAACCATACTAAAGAAAATATTAAAACCACATAGCAGGTACATACCGAGTGCGCGTTTATGCCAAAACCACGGTGAACGCAGAGTCATGACTAAAATCTGGCAAAACACTGCAGCAATTATCATACGGCTTAGCACAGCAAATATAAAGCCGGCATCCATTGCACTCCATTTTACTGCCAGAGGAGTGGTTGACCAGATAATAACAATAGCGACATAAGCTAATGGCAATGACATTATTTTCTCCTTAATAATTTAAACTCCAGATTTTTAAAGCAAAAAAAAGGCCGCAGATCTTTCGGTCTACGGCCTTCGGGAATTTTGCTTTTTTAATACAGGTTTACATAAACATTCCTTTAGGTGCGCAAACACGCATCATTGCCAGAACCCAGCGGCGAATAATGATAGATAAGAAATGTTTGAGTGAAAGTAAGTTCATGCTTTGAGTGTCTGTTTTATTAAATAGTTTGTCAACAGATATTTCTCTCGTAAGGAAAATAAAAAATAAGGCCAGGAGTTAATGAGGATGCTGCTGCCTTGTGAGCGGAATATATTACTCACTAATAAGCTGTTCAATAATAGATTTTATCTCTTTTGTATCCCATTCAATACTGCCAAAAAGTGAATAACGAATCTGACCTTTTTTGTCGATCAGATAACTGGTTGGAAATGCAAACACTTGCCAGCGTTGCAGTGCTGAGCCGTCACTATCCATTAGCAAGGGGAATGAAACAGACACTTTGTGCTGCAGAAACTTGTTAATCGTGGCTTTATCTTCTGCCATATTGACGCCAAGAATTACAAACTGTTCATCAGTAAAAGTATCTTGCAGGCGCTGCATGGATGGCATTTCATGAACACAGGGTGGACACCAGCTGGCCCAGAAATTAACCAGTACCACTTTATTTTTTATGGCATGCAGATTAATGCGCTGATCAGTGACTGTTAACAGGTCAAGCGCCGGCGGAATGACATTACCTTTATGAGGCTTCAGTAATTTATCTTTTTTGTTTGCAATGGCCTGCGGTATTACAATAGCAGACGTACTGGCCTGACGGCTTTTAGCCGGGTATTTATCCAGAGCGGTGAGTGCGTTTAAAATAATAGCGGGCAGGCGCTCTGTCATCTGCTGTTCTACGGTATCGGCATCGGGTCTGAAATAAAAGCGGTCACGGACATTTTTAAGTTTCTGCAAAAAAACATCGCTGCCAGATTTTTCAAGAGCGGGGATGGTTGTCCCCAGTTTCCAGAACCACGGTGAATTGGCGGGTTGTATCACAAATAATAACTGATTGGTGTTATCCACCACCGGCATTAACTGTGGCTGCTGGCCGGGCTCGGGTGTCTCGGTGAAAAATTTAGGGCTGATTAAAACCAGCCCGGCCAGATCTTTTGTATCAGGCTGGCTAATTTGTAATTCACGTGCTGCGCGTAGTAGCGGGATTACAGCCCGGCCGTTAGTCAGTGCGAAAACTTTCTTAGTTGTTTTTTGCTGCGCCATCGAGATCAGCTCACTGATATCCTGCGCAGGTATTTTGTCCATGCTGCTGCCGGCCACAGGCAGAAAGTAACTATCAAACAAATCAATCAGCCAGACTTCAACCCCCAGCTTGCTGATAGCCTGTGCCAGCAGCCGGTCACTTTGCTGCGGTCCGGCTTCTGAATAAAACCAGAGTAATAACTGCTTACCATTTGCGGGGTAGACCGCGTAGTTTATCTCGGCCTCAGAGCGGGTAGTGAGTGATGCGCTGGTGTTTGCCTGTGAACAGAGCGGTAATAAATACAGGCCTATTGCAAGACCCAAAGAAAATAACTTGCTAGTATTCATGGCAAAGCGAAGATCCGGATAAAGAAGTAAAGTGGTGTGACAGTTTACAGTTAATCGTTATTTTGGCAATTAAAAGTATAAGCGTACCCGGTTATCAATAACGATGTTGAACTATGGTAGTATTTTGAACCTGAAACGTATACATACAGAGACTATTTAGCTTGCTCAAACCGTCATCACAATTATCCCGCTCACTGTATGTATTGACAGCCGGGCCTGCTGAAAACTGCCGTTTTATTAACAGTGTAGTTAAAGGCACAGGGAACCAGGCATTATGGCTAACAGACAATGTTGACGCAGTAGCGCCGATACCCGCTGTGACGTTCAGACAGGCTGCAGGCCTGTTAGGTCAGGAAAAGAAAGTCGTGGTTGTAGAAGTCTCTGAGTCAGTGCATCCCGATTCACTGGCAGCAGTCAGCGGGCTGATTGTTGGCGGCGGTTGCCTGATTCTGAGCTTACCGCCACGAGAGCTGTGGGATACTGTTTTCACGACGAGGTTTGCCAAACGCTTGCTACAGTTTTTAGTTCAGTCTGAGCTGGCGCATTTTATTGAAGCTGACGACCACAGCAGTCTGCAGCTTATATTGCAAAGCCTGAAACAAATCTGCAATAGCGCGCAAATCGAACTGACCAGCGACCAGCAAAATGTGATTAACACCATTAACACACTGCCTGCCGCGACTGGTAAACAGGCTCTTGTTGTTATCTCAGACAGAGGCAGGGGTAAGTCGACATCACTGGGTATAGCCGCTGCGCAGTTATTAACAGCCGGGGTAAAAAAAGTACTGATAACTGCCCCGCGTTTTAAAGCCTGTGAAGTCGCGTTTGATTATGCTAAAAAAAACCTGCCAGAGACAAAAATAAAACAGGCGGCAATACACTACGAGCAGTCTGAATTCAAGTTCATGGCACCTGATGAAATACTGGCAGGGCAATATGACGCTGATATTTTACTGGTGGATGAGGCCGCATCCATACCGCTGCCAATCCTGAAACAATTATTAACGCGTTTTGAAAAAACAGTGTTTGTCTCAACCGTACATGGCTATGAAGGAACAGGTCGCGGATTTTCAGTGCGTTTTACTAAAGTGCTGACAGAACAGGTCGCTGACTGGCAACAAATTGAAATGAAACAGCCGGTACGCTGGCGCAGTAATGATGAACTGGAAGCCTGGTTATTTAAATGGTTATGTCTGGATGCGGATGTGGAGGCGTTAGCAAACGATATCTGTTTGCAAAACATAAGCATCAGACAAATAACTCAGGCTGATTTAATGGATGATGAGCCTTTATTACGGCAGGTGTTCGCACTGTTGGTGTTAGCACATTACAAAACCAGGCCTTCCGATTTACAAAGGTTACTGGATGACAAGATAACGATTACCATTGCAGAAGCAGATACAGGTTTTGTAAAACAAATTATTGGTATTGTGCTCAGTGCCGATGAGGGCGGCTTTGATGCGCAAACCGCTAGCGCAATCTATCGCGGTGAACGCCGCCCGCAGGGGCATTTGCTGGCACAGACACTGAGCTATCATTGCGGTGTAGAAGAAGCCGCCAGCGCAGTGTGCCATCGCATCATGCGCATCGTTGTACACCCTCAATGGCAGAGCCACGGCCTGGGAACTCGTTTAATTGCCTTTTTGCATGGTCAACTCAATCACAGAACGGTCGATATACTGGGTAGCAGCTTTGGTCTGACCGCTGAGCTGGAAAACTTCTGGCAAAATAATAATTTCGAACTGGTCAGAATCGGCTTAACAAAAGAACAGAGCAGTGGCGAGCGGGCGGCTGTTTATGTCCGTCCACTCAGTGATAAAGGCACGGTGATTATTGAAAAGGCGGCTAACCGATTTGTCAGTCATTTTCCGCTGCTACAGCAAACCGTTCTCAAGGGTGTGGATAAAAATATAATAAGCCATACGGATGTGAGTATGAGATCTGAACTCAGTCAGGGAGAATATGAAGACATCTTATCGTTTGTCAGCTACTCCAGAGCTTATGAATTGTGCATTGGCGGTGTTAATAAATGGTTAAACCTGCACCTGACAGAAATCCGCAACGAAGAAAACAGCAAGTTTACAAAAGTCATCGAAAACGTATTACTGCATAAGACTAACTGGAAAAATCTGGCGAATAAAATGTCGCTAGACGGAAAAAAACAGGCACGGGCTTTATTCAAACAGGCGGTGGTTTATTTTTGGAATAAATTTCAGTAACCAAAGCGGGTAAAAAAGTTTTCAGTAAAATCAAAAGGTCAAAGAAAGGATTGACAGTTGATCTGAAAAAATAGAATTTTCTGCCAATTGCCACATTAAACAATCTGCATGATCAATATACCCTTGCCACTATCAAGATACTGCCGGTAAAGCTGTTGTATCTCATCACTGGCATCCTGCGCATCAATGATTTTGAATTCGCCCTGAGAGTAAAATGATTCAAGATGTGCATAAGGAAAGCAATAGCACTTTTTGGCTTTTAGATTTTCCCTGATTTGATCCAGCATATAAAGCCCGATGCGCTGACGCCGGTATTTTTCTGCAACACTCATACTGCGTAACAGCCAGCTGTTATCAAGCGGGCAAAGCCTTAAGGCCGCAATAATGGGGCTATTGGCGGCTGATGTGTCTCTGGCAATCACCACCTGATCGGCTTTTGCAGCCTGTGAGCGCATGCCCTGGCTGTGAAAAAAACGTTTCACCAGTGGTAGAATGAGTGCATCAGCAGTTGTTACAGTGATATGAGTCAATGAGTCGGTCATTTTGTTATCAGTGCCAGCGGGTTAAAGAAGCCTGTTTGTGCCATAAAATCACAGTCATCGACAATTCGCTGTCTGTGACTGTTTTACAGCACCCGGATGAAAGCCGGTTAAATAAAGGCACGGCTATTATAGCGAAATTGAGCCTGAAAAATTACCAGTGCTGGCCGGGCGAAGATTTTTCAACACATAATGCGTTAAATCAGTTAATTGATGCCTCTGCCGACAGTATTGCGGTTGTTTATCCTTCAGCGACGGCGCACTCCATTAATGACTATATGCAGGCCGGATCACGGCTAAAAAAGCTTAAACACGTGATTTTTATCGATGCGACCTGGCGTAAAGCAAAAAAGATCTGGTCTCTGTCAACGAACTTACACAGCTTGCCGACGCTGCTGCTCGAGAGCGATATAAAATCTAACTATCGAATCAGAAAAGTACCGGCAGACGGCTATCTCTCAACCATAGAGGCAATTGCCCGGTGTTTATCCGTTTTTGATGAGGATGAGGTAAAATACCAGCCGATGTTGAATGTTTTCGATTCAATGATTGAGTTTCAGATTGATAAAATGGGCTCAGATACTTATGCAAAGAATTATGAAAAAGAATAAAAAATCCAGGAACCCGGCTAATGACCTCTAAGATTAAACCGCAAAAAATTAGCAACAAAAAACTGGTTATTGCCATCTCTTCACGGGCATTGTTTGATCTTGAAGCGGCGCATGAAGTGTTTGAACGCGACGGTGTTGATGCCTATTGCCAGTATCAAATTAAACATGAATCTGAAGTGCTGGGTAAAGGTGTGGCCTTTGCGCTGGTTCAAAAACTGCTTAAACTCAATAATCCCGCCGATGAAAATATTCAGGTTGAAGTGATTCTGCTATCACGTAACAGTGCCGATACCGGTCTGCGGGTGTTTAACTCCATCCAGCATTATGGTCTGGATATTGTAAGGGCGGCTTTTGCTGGCGGTGAAATGCCATACCGTTATGTCAGACCGTTTGGCGCGCACCTGTTTTTGTCAGCCGATCCGGAAGACGTCAGCGCTGCACTGGACTGCGGTTTGGCCGCGGCCACCATTTTGCCGTCAAAGGCCAAAGACTCGGACGAGAGCATCGTGCGAATTGCTTTTGATGGTGATGCGGTATTGTTCTCAGATGAAGCCGAGCAAATCTATCAGAGTGGTGGGCTGGCAGAATTTGAAGCCTCTGAAAAAGCTGCTGCAGAAAAACCACTGCCGGGCGGGCCATTTAAAGAATTTTTAGCAGCACTGCACCATATTCAGAGTAATTACCCGGCCAGATCATCGCCTATCCGAACGGCACTGGTCACAGCGCGCTGTGCACCGACGCATGAAAGAGTGATTAAAACATTAAGAGCATGGGATATCCGTATCGATGAGGCACTGTTTCTCGGTGGCCGGCCAAAAGGTGAGTTTCTTGCTGCCTATGGCGCCGACTTGTTTGTTGATGATCAAAAAGGCCATTGTGAAGTGGCAAGCGAGTTTGTGTTAACAGGACATGTGCCTAATGGGATCTCGAACAAACCATCTTAAGTTATCAGTTGTAGGTCTTAAGTCCGGGTTTTGACTGCTAATTTACAACTTAAGACTTGTTTAAACGCTTTTTTAATTAAAAACTTTCGTAATATAAAGTTTTCTTTTAAGCTAGTTCAGACAATTATCAATGGAGATGTTTGTGTTCATACGATCTCAGCAGTTTTTACTATTACCTTTGATGCTGTTATTTCTCTTTAGTGGTAACAGCTTCGCTGAAAAAGCGCCTTTATTTACCCTGACGGGTGATAACGGGCCGGTTGATTTAAAGCAATACCGCGGCAAAGTGGTGTACCTCGATTTTTGGGCGTCATGGTGTGTACCCTGCAGAAAATCATTTCCCTGGATGAACGAGATGCAGGCCAAATACAAATCTCAGGGACTGGTTGTACTGGCTGTTAACCTCGATGAAGAAAAGCAGGCAGCGCAGCAATTTCTTGCCCAGGTACCCGGTAAATTCACCATTGCCTATGATCCGCAAGGTATTACACCGGGCCAGTATCAGGTCGAAGTGATGCCAACCTCTTATTTAATAAACCGCTCAGGGGATGTGGTTTACGCGCATAAAGGTTTTAAGCAATCCAAAGCGAATGACATGGAAAGCGAGATCAGTGAGCTGTTAAGGAAAAAATAAAAATGGATAAAAGGATTTTGTTTCTGATCACATCACTGGTCGTTATGAGTGGCTGTTCGACCATGAAAGATGTATCGATTACGATGAAGGATGCATTGTTTAACGGTGAAAAAGTCAAACCCTGGCAACGCGGTGAACTGGCAAAAGAAGATATGCAGCTGGTTGATGACGGCCTGATGAATTATGCGGATGAGCATATTTATTTCAGCAAGGAAGCAGCCACCGGCGGTAAGGGTGTTGGCGGCGGTGGCTGTGGGTGTAACTGAAGATGACATCCAGGCCGAAGCAAAGACACTCGATCAGAAAAAAACTCACCATAGCCAGCTGTACATTGTTATCACACGGCGCGACGGATGCCATCGCCAGCGAAGCAGAAGACTGGGCCATTGATGCTTCTTTTTTGCATTACACAGAGCAAGACCGCGTCACCGTCGATAAAATTATCAGCTCTCTGGTCACCAATATCAACGAATCCAATAAAGTTAAAGTCGATCTGGTATTTGATACCATGAGTGGCTCCACTCCCAGTGGTGCAGTTCAGGGCGCCGGTAGCTTTGTCACCGTCACCACACCATCCGGTGCCGGTGGTTTTAGTGCGGGCTCAGGCAGTACGGCCATCGCTGAATTTGAAGACACGCGTTTAGCGGTGGCACTGGACTGGGAACAGACTAAAAAACGACTGCACCGGATTAACTATGGCAGCAGTATTTCGGTTGAAAAAGATTACACATCATTTGGCTTGAATTCTAATTATGCGCAGGATGTATCTAACCGCATAATGACTTACTCAGCCGGTGTTGCCGTGGCTTTTGATGAAGTGCGCCGCTCAACCGGCGGAACGCCTGAACCTTTCACAGTGTATGGTGCCGGCAACACGCTGGCGAACGGTAACCGGGTTTCTTTTGATACAATTTTTGGTGCCACCCGGATTTTAAACCGCAGAACCATCGGTCAGCTAAACTTTTCGAGCGGTTTCTCAGACGGTTATTTAACCGACCCCTACAAGCTCATTAGCCGGACTCAACTTGTTGATCCGGCAGACCCGTCGCTGGGTGTTGATGAAATTAATACCTACTATGAAAAACGCCCGTCCTCACGCCAGCGCAGCAGTGTGTATACCTCGATGGCGCACACAACCCGACACGATAATGTGCTGCACCTGTCATACCGCTATTACTGGGATGACTGGGGTATCGATTCAAATACCTTAGATTTTCGCCTGAAGCTTAGATATGACGATGGCTTTTTTGTAGAACCGCACGTTCGAATCTACAACCAGACAGCCGCTAATTTTTATTACTATGCGATCGAGCAGGAAAATTACGGACTCAGCAGCTTTCCACAATACGCCAGTGCAGATTACAGGCTGGATAAAATAGACAGCTCGACGATTGGTATCAGTATTGGTAAAAACTTTCCGGGGCAGGGCAAATTAAGAGTGCGCATTGAGAAAATCAACTGGCAATACGCCAACTCCTATTTTGATGTCAACAATGCACTGGTCTTGCAGGTTAGTTATAAAAAATTATTTGAATAAATCGTTTAAAGTACATGTATTTTCTAATCGTGCATGACCATGGTTGCAACTATCAACACTTATTCAGTAGAAAAAATAGACGACTACTGGCGTGGCCGCTTTCAGGCCATGGCCAGCCCCTGCGAATGTCTTATTGCCACAGATGATGAACCGCTGGCGCGAGAACTGGTGGCTCTGGCCGCTGCAGAAGCCCGGCGCATCGAGCAAAAGTTAAGCCGTTATAAGCAGAATAATATTGTCCACCGCATTAATCATTCCCGTTGCGGCGAAATCATTGTTGATAACGAAACCGCCGACCTGCTGGATTTCTCTGTCCAGTGTTTTGAACTCAGCGACGGCTTATTTGATATTACTTCGGGCGTGCTCAGAGAGGTCTGGCAATTTGATGGCGGCGATCATATACCACAGCCTGCGCAGGTTGAAAAAGTTCTACAGCGAGTGGGCTGGGATAAAGTTCAGTGGCAACGTCCGCGATTAACATTGCAGCAAGGTATGGAAATTGATCTGGGCGGCATCGGCAAAGAATATGCGGTCGATCAGGTGGCAAAGCTTTTAAAAAACCATTCAGCTGAAACCAATGTATTGATCAATTTTGGCGGTGACCTGCTGGCCAGCGGTCCGCGCATAAACGGCAAGCCATGGACAGTCGGTGTTGATGATCCGTCGCGGTCTGGCGAGAAAACCGTCGGCGGCGTACAGCTAACAAAAGGCGCATTCGCCACCAGCGGTGATGCCCGCCGTTATTTAATCAAAAACAATATCCGTTATAGTCACATACTCAATCCCAAAACCGGCTGGCCCGTTGAACAGACACCGCGTTCTGTTTCGGTGATGGCTGGCAGCTGTATCGAAGCGGGTATGCTGGCAACTTTTGCCTTATTGCAGGGAAAGAATGCCCGGGCATTTCTTGAAGAGCAGGAAGTACCATTCTGGATGGTTGAATAAAGGAAATTTACAGCTGGCAGTGTTCGATTTCTTGTTAAGGGCCTTTAGTTTTTTACTCAAAAATTATACTAAGGCATTTACACGATTTAGGATTTTCGTTCCAGCAAGGCAAAAACAATCGAAAAAACGGAGTTTACTGATAGTAAATGAGTATTTTGAGATTGTTTTTAACGCCGCTGGAACGGAAATAATGAGTCGTGTATATGTCTTAGCCTGTGTTCCTCATCCCCGCCGCAATGGCATTAATCGAACGCAATAGCGGGCTTAACCATTGCTCGCGTACTTCTTCCGGTAATGATTCATCACGATAACGTTTGATCAGGGCTACCTGAATATGGTTAAGCGGGTCCAGATAAGGGTCACGGCGGCTGAGCGATAATGCCAGCGTCGGGTTTTCCTCTAACAGGCCTTCCGCCCGGCACACATTCAGTATGTTATCCACCGTGCGGTCATGTTCCGATTTCATCAGAGAGTAGATGGTTTTACTCGTTTCAGGGCTAACACATAACTGAGCATACTGTTCAGCAATGATCATATCGGATTTGAATAAGGCCATCTGCGTGTTACTCAGCAACGCGCGGAAGTATGGCCAGTTGTCATACATTTCCTGCAGCTTGCTGAAGTTACCGCTGTCTTTCTGGATATACGATTCCAGTGCAGAGCCAATGCCATACCATGCCGGCATGGTCTGGCGTGACTGTGCCCAGCCAAATACCCAGGCTATGGCGCGTACCGATGACTTGGAGCGGTTACCTTTTTTACGGTGCGATGGTCGTGAGCCGATATTCAACATGCCAATTTCAGTCACCGGAGTGGCTTCATAGAAGTAATCCAGAAAGCCATTATCACTGTCAGTGAAGTCACGATAAGCGAACTCACCCTTCGCCGTCAGCTCCTGCATGATCTGGATATGTTCGGCCTGTGGCTGCTTGTAATCGGTAACCAGACAACGACTGGCCAGCATCAGACCGGTGATACCCATGGTTAATTCATAGATCGCGGTTTCGGTATTGCTGTATTTAAACGATAAAACCTCACCCTGTTCGGTGAATTTTATCTGACCGTGAACCGTACCCTCAGGCTGAGCAATAATCGCATCATGAGTAGGGCCGCCGCCGCGACCGATAGTGCCGCCCCGGCCATGGAATAAACGACACTTAACCGATTTCTCAGCCGTTAAACGAATGACTTTCTGTTGTGCTTCATACAGGTTCCAGGAAGAGGCCATGATGCCGCCGTCTTTACAGGAATCTGAATAACCCAGCATCACTTCCTGCAGATTGCCGGAAGACTCGAGTAAGCCGGTATAAACCGAATTTCCGAGCAGTTTCTTCAGCACTATTTCAATATGCTCAAGATCCTCTATGGTCTCAAATAATGGCGACACAATGATCTTACTGAACCAGCTCTGGTCTTTGTTTTTACCGACAAGGCCATTCAGACTGGCTAACCACATGACTTCCATCACATGGCTGGCGGCATGGGTCATCGAAATAACATAAGCCCCGAAGGCATCTTTACTGATTTCTTTTTGCATCCTGAACATGGTTTCAAAAACCATCAGTGTTTCAGCATTCAGGGTTTCGAGTTTGTCTTTATCCAGCTTAAGAGCCGGCGGATTATCAATGTAATCAGCCAGCGTCTGCAGGCGCTCTTCCTCGCTCAAAGCCAGGTAATCGGGTGCACCTTTAATTTGTTTAAAAACATCAGCTACCGCTTCGGAGTGACGGGTAGACTCCTGACGAATATCCAGCTTGAGCAAATAAAAACCAAAGGTTTTCACTAAGCGAATCAGCTTAAGCAGGTTACCGCGTGCAATGCGCTCATCACCATCGGCAACCAGTGAGTCATAAATTAACGTCAGGTCATGCAGAAATTCTTTTTCAGACGGATAGGCATGTACTGACGGCGTATGCTCAATGCCGTTTAGCTGTGCGGTAATAGCGGCAAGATTGAGCTTGATGCGATATTGCATATAAGCAATTTTGCGTCGGTAAGGCGAATTTTGAAAGGCCTCTGCACGCTCAGCAAAGACATCAAAACGCATCGCTTCGTCCTGATTCAGGCTGTTGTTAAAAGCGTTAGAGGTCTTACACAGCAGGCTTGAATGGGTGAGCTGTTTGAACAGTGAATGCAGTTTAACCGCGTATTCCATCATCACTGTCTTAGCCTGCATGCGCAACGCCATTTCCGTGGTTTCCGGTTTCACAAAAGGATTGCCGTCACGGTCACCACCGATCCATGAGCCGAACTTCAGAATATTGGGTATCTTAAACTCATGCCCGGGGTAGTGCTTAGCCAGGTTGTTTTCGAAGTGACGGTACACTTCAGGCACCGCATCGAACAGGCACTCACGGAAATAAAACAGGCCGTTATCAATCTCGTCTTTAACCTGAGGTTTATTGGTACGCACCTCATCGGTACGCCATAAAGCCTGAATCAGCGTTTCCAGTTCATAAGCAATGTGGTCTTTTTGCTCTTTACTTAAACGCGTGTCATTTAACTTTTCATTGGTTTTAAAAATACGGCGCAGTGCCAGCATGATGGTACGGCGTTTGGATTCGGTCGGGTGAGCAGTAAAAACAGGGATATAAGCCGTCTGGTCGATTAATTCCTGAACTTGCTCAGTGCTTAAGTTCTGGCTCTTGAACTGACTGAAGGTGGCATCAAATGAACCGTTCCACAGTGGCTTATTGCTGCGAACCTGATTACGCCGCTCCTGATGATGAAAAGCCTCTTCGGCAATATTAACCAGACTGAAATAAGTACTGAAAGCGCGAACCACCTGTACCAGTGTATCCGCATCCAGCGACTCAATGAACTGAATCAGCTGCTTTCGTTTACGCGGGTTTTCTTTTTTATTCAGGCTAAGGTAGCCGGTGCGCAGCTTTTCGACCGCATCGTAGATGTCTTGTCCGGCCAGTTTACGCAACACATCACCCAGTAAAGTACCGAACAATTTAACGCGTGAGCGCAGGGCTTTATCGTGAATAGGGGTCTTTAATGCTCTCATACCGAGTTTATTCTCTTATTTATCACCTGCCTTGTAGCACACCATAAAAGCAGGTAGTTTGTGTAATCGGGTTATCACGAAGAGTGATAATTGAACAAAATTAGCCGGCAATTATACGTTGAAATAACAAGTTTGGCTTGTTTGATTCCTAAAATTTATGTTTTTTCGTTAAAACAAAGACGAGATATGTCTGATAAGTCTATGAATTTAATGTGTTTTTGTGACATTATAGGCTTATCAGTATTTAGGGAGATATTATGGTTGCCAAGAAAACAGACTCGGGCCACTCGGAAACGAAAAAAGCACTCACAGAGTCGGCTGCCTGGAAGCAATTAGAGCAACACTTTCAGCAAATCCAGACCCGGCATATGCGGGACCTTTTCACGGCCAACCCGGATCGCTTCAATGACTTCAATATCCGTTTAAATGACATACTGCTCGACTACTCAAAGAACCGCATCACCGAAGAAACGCGGCAGCTATTGATCGACCTTGCAAAAGAGGCAGGTGTTGCAAGCTGGCGTGAAAAAATGTTCTGCGGTGAACATATCAATGTCACCGAAGATCGTGCCGTGTTGCATGTGGCGTTAAGAAACCGCACGAATAAACCGATGCGGGTTGACGGTGTCGATGTCATGCCGGATGTTAACCGTGTACTGGAAAAAATGCGGCTGTTCTCAGAGTCTGTCCGTTCGGGGACGCTGCGCGGTTATAACGGTGAGCGCTTTAAATCCATCGTCAATATCGGCATAGGTGGCTCAGACCTGGGGCCACAGGTTGTCTGTGAATCCATGAAACCTTTTGCGCAGCGTGGCCTGAATGCCTATTTTGTCTCCAATGCCGATTCCACGCATTTATTAGAAACCCTCAAACGGGTTGAGCCGGAATCGACGCTGTTTGTGATTTCATCCAAATCATTCACCACACAGGAAACCATGCTGAACGCCGAGAGCGCAAAACGCTGGTTTCTCAATCTGGTCGGTAATCACAAAGCCATTGCCAAACATTTTGTGGCCGTAAGCAACAATGTGAAAGCCGCAACAGAGTTTGGCATTGATGCGGACAATACATTTGAAATCTGGGACTGGGTCGGTGGCCGCTATTCACTGTGGTCGGCCATCGGACTGCCGATTGCTTTATACCTGGGTATGGACCACTTTGAAGAACTGCTGGCTGGCGCGCATGACATGGATAACCATTTTAAAACCGCGCCGCTGGAAGAAAATATGCCGGTGATTATGGCCATGCTAGGCATCTGGTATAACAACTTCTATCAGTCACAAAGTCATGCGGTCATGCCCTATAGCCAGTACCTCAGAAGGTTACCGGCCTACTTACAACAGCTGGATATGGAAAGTAATGGCAAAACAATCGACCGTAATGGTCAGCGTGTGGAGTATTTAACCGGGCCGATTATCTGGGGTGAGCCGGGTACCAATGGTCAGCATGCGTTCTTTCAGTTACTGCATCAGGGCACTAAACCTGTACCGGCTGATTTTATCGTACCGTGTATCAGTCAGAACCCGCTGGGTAATCATCACCGCGTACTGGTTGCCAACTGCTTTGCCCAAACCCGGGCCCTGATGCATGGTAAAACAGCCGGAGAGGCGCTTGCCCAGATGCGTGAAGAAGGTGTGCCGGACGATGAAATCAATGAACTATTCGCCCATAAAGTATTCGATGGTAACAAACCCACGAACACCATTTTATTTAACAAACTCACGCCAAAAACACTGGGCTCAATACTCGCCCTGTACGAGCACAAAGTCTTCGTACAAGGCATAGTCTGGAATATCAACTCATTTGATCAAATGGGTGTCGAATACGGCAAACAACTGGCCGGCGAAATTCAGGCCGAGTTATCGCATCGCGGACAGACGCAGAATTATGATTCATCCACCAACGCCCTGATAAACCATCGCAAGAACGCCTATTATGAATACTTCGATGAGCATGGCTATGATCATAAAAAATAGCGGCAAGTTGTCTGCTTCAAGCGAGG
>JAOULC010000061.1 GCA_029882215.1 Gammaproteobacteria bacterium
CTTTCCAGATCAGTGGCAATTCTTCTTTCTTTATGCCGTATAAGCCTATTCGCTGGCCACCGGTTACGTGCACCGTATCAATGTTATATTTTTCTGCCGCATCAGCCACAGCCCGTAACTCCTGCGGAGTAGTCATGCCGCCCCACATACGCGGAATCACTGAATATGTACCGTCGCCCTGAATATTGGCATGCGCACGCTCATTAATAAATCGCGACTGGTTGTCATCGACGTTAGCATCAGGGTGTTTACAGATCAGGTAATAGTTAAGCGCCGGTCGACATTTACTACAACCATCAATGGTCTTCCATTCCATCATTTTCATAACATCAGGAATTGATTTCAGCTCACCGGTCTTAATTATTTTGCGCACAGCATCGTGTGACTTATCGGTACAACCACACATTGGTTTTAAATGTGGCGCTGTTGAATAATCACCGCCTAATGCATGTGACATGATCGATTCGACCAGACCGGTGCAGGAACCACATGAACCGGATGCTTTGGTGTAAGCACGCACTTCATCCAGTGTGAATAGTTTCTTGTCGTTAATGGCGATAACAATTTCGCCTTTAGTGACACCGTTACAGCCACATATTTCTGTTGTGTCTGACATCATCGCTACTCTGTTGTCATCACCGTGACCCGAGTCACCCAAATGTGCCTGACCAAATAACAGATTTTCGCGAAATTCAGATATATCCGTTTTATCCCGCATCAGGTCAAAATACCAGCTGCCGTCGATGGTTTCGCCGTACATGACTGCGCCTTCAATGCGATTGTTTTTTACAACAATTTTACGGTAGACTCCGCGTGCTTTATCCTGAAATACCAGTTCGTCAGTGTTCTCGTCGCCGATAAAATCTCCGGCAGAAAATAAATCAATGCCGGTCACTTTTAATTTGGTAGAAGTCATAGTACCTTCATAACGACCGATACCCATTTTTGCTAAATGATTGGCACACACTTTTGCCATTTCGAATAACGGAGCAACCAGACCGTATGCGATACCGCGATGCTGAGCACACTCACCAACAGAATAAATTGCCGGATCAAATGTTTGCAAAGTATCATTAACAACAATGCCTCGTTCACAATGAATGCCAGCTGCTTTTGCCAGTTTAATATTAGGCTTAATACCGACAGCCATAACAACCAGATCAGCATAAATTTCTGAACCGTCTTTAAAACGTACTTTCTCTACACGCTCTTTACCGATAATGGACTCGGTAGCGGCTTCCATAAGAAATTTCAGTCCCCGCTCTTCCAGCGAGGCTTTTAACATCGCCGCAGCCGGACCATCCATCTGCCGTTCCATCAGCTTATCCATTAGATGAATAACTGTCACGCTCATGCCCTGCTCCATTAAACCGTTAGCAGCTTCAAGGCCCAGCAGACCACCGCCGATAACCACAGCGTGTTTATTTTTCTTTGCCGCATCCAGCATCATGTCGACATCATGAATATCACGGAAAGCGATAACACCCTCAAGGTCGTTACCGGGGACAGGAATAATAAAAGGATCAGATCCGGTGGCGATTAATAAGCGGTCATACGACGCCTCAATACCATCAGCTGCGATTACTTTTTTACTAATACGGTCTATCGAAGTGACTTCTTTACCGGCATGCAAAGTAACATTGTTATCTGCATACCACTGCATGTCATTGAGCATGATGTCATCAATGGTTTTTTCACCAGCCAGAACAGGTGACAACATGATGCGATTATAGTTACCATAAGGCTCCGCACCAAAGACGCTGATCTCATACATCTCGGGATCGATCTTTAATAATTCTTCAACAGTACGAATTCCTGCCATACCATTGCCGATAACCACTAGCTTTTCTTTCATTCCGCTCTCCAGACTACCGATACATTTTTGTGCATCCTTACAATGCAGCTTTTCATACAGGTAGTGAGCAACTAGCGTGCCATCATAGACAACAATAACTCAAATATTTCATAAGCCATTGATTAGTTATTAATTATTGCTGATGTATTGTTTATAATTCAGACTACTTTTATATTTTGTTTTGCACAAAATTGGTGCCGACAGCAGTCCAGAAATACAATTACATGCCCGTTTAATGCTACTTTCTGCTTAAGCTCAGCATTTTTCTAGCCGTCATGCATCACCATAAAGAATCCCGGTTATAAATTCTTTTACCGTTACATTTTCCACTACACAGCTAGTTTTTTATATCAACACCGTGCGGTATAAAATAACAAGGTTATTTTAGTGCATTATCATAACTGCCAACTTTGGCTTACTTAACAGATGTTAACTTTCCCACCTTACGTAAGCTAAATTGAGGGACGGCATACTGATTGTAATTAGACCAAACTGCTTTCTGTTTCCGTTTTTTTAACCGACTGTATTCTGCTCAAAAAACAAGCAGACTCTAATTCGCTTTTTCTGGCAATATCACTATATAATTGCGCATAGATTAAAGCCCTGCAACCGCCTTCGATTTAAGCGGTTTATAAAAGAGCTGCTGTATATACAGTCTTAATTATTCAAACATTATTTAACAGCAAAAAAATAACAACATCACTCGATGATAAGGACACGCTGTGCTCACCTCTAAATACACGCGAAGCGATCGATCTCAGAACAAGCAGCATGATCACAACACTAATCATATACCGCTGCGCCTGTTACTTTGCTCACTTAACCCGCCCCGCTACCGGCGTTTTTTTAGATTTACATTAATTTGCTTTATATCCTTGTTCATTCTCTTTCAGCTTCATGAACCATTACAATCATCCATAATCAGCAGTGCTTTTGCAGCCGATAAACCTCCCATCATTATCGCGCATGTTGCGCCCACCACTGGACGATTCGCTTTACATTCAGAAGCAGATCGTCGCGGTGCTGAAATGGCAATCGACGAGTTTAATGCTCGTGGCGGCGTTCTGGGTCGTGAGCTTGTCCTCGTTTCTCGCAACCCAACACTTAATAAACAACACGCCGCACAGGTTGCCGAAGAACTCATTACGCAAAATAAAATAGGTTTCATGCTGGGTGCTGTTGACTCCGGCGTCTCGGCCAGCATGTCCGCAGTCTGTCAAAAATACGGTGTCATTTTTATCAATACAAACTCTTCATCACCTGCAGAGTCCGTTGCTAATGCTCACCGCACCAAATTTGTTTTTGATGCCCATGGTGCAAATGTTAATCGCGCACTTTTAAAATTCGCGCTGAAAAAAAACAAACACAAGCACGTCCTGTTGCTGACCGAAGATAACGACTGGGGACACAGTAACGCGCAAGCCTCGAAAGTCTATATTTCAGAATACGGCGGTATAATCGCCGGTGAAGTTATTGTGCCGCAGACACTGCCTGACCCGGCAGGCATCCTCAAACAGGTCGCCTCTATCCATGCTGATGTGGTTGCCATTAACATCAGTGGCAATAATCAGATCAGGCTCTTTTCTCAGATTAATCCGCAAATATTTGAAGAACAATCATGGGTTGGCGGTGAAGTGGACTGGGAAGAACTTTATCCTGCGCCGGGTACGCCGCGCCCGCTTTATGGTATCACCTGGGCATGGAACCTGGACACCCCCGGCACGGCAGAATTTACAGCACGTTATCGTCAGCGCTATGGTAAAAGCAGACTGGCTTACCCCGGCGATGTCACTCATGCGGCTTACTTTGCAACCCAGGCTTTACTCAGCTCTATAGAGCGTGCCGGCAGCACGGATAACCACGCTGTGATACGTCAGCTCGAAAGTATTAAGTGGACAGCAAAAGAGCGTATGCAACACCATCCTGCTTATATGGACCCTGTCAGTCATCACCTGCAGCAGTCCGTTTATATTGCTACCTGGCGCTCACGTTTCGATAAACCGGAACTCGGCCAGACCATTCTCGGTCGCGCCACACCTGAGCAGGTTCGCTACCAGCAGGAACAGAACACCCGGCTGGAATCCTTTGCCGATACGCCACACTACGCCCCATGATCATACAACGCTTTGGTCTTATAGCGCGCATTGCACTGCTTGTGGTGCTGGTTGAAGTCAGTGCATTTGGCATGCTTGGCTGGTTTTATATCAACCAGTTCAGTCAGTACATTGATGAGCGCATCCACTCCCGACTGCAGGTAATGGGGCAGATGATTGCCAGCCAGGATCTACAGATCAGTGTGATCTCGCAACAGTCTATAGTGAACGACCTGCTCGGCGCGCCTTATCTCAATGGCATGGTCATTGGCGGCAACGGCCGGGTCATTGTCTCCACCCGCTCGACCGACCTGGGCAGACTGGCCAGCAGCCTGCCCGACCTCAAGCCACAGCTGCTGTCAGCGGAGGATACGCTATTCATTCACGGTGACAACACGCTTACCGCTGTAATGAAAATTCGTGATACTCAGGGCGGCAAACCGGTCTATACCACGCTGCTGACAATCAGCACAGATGAGCATAAACGCCTCAAACATGATATAGCCTTACGCGGCCTGCTCGGCTCACTGTTATTTATTTTACTCAGTACCACCGGCATTGTTTTTATCGCCCAGCGGCTGATTACCCGCCGCGTTAATACCTCGCTAAATGTTTTAAAACAGGTAGAAGAGGGTGATATGGATGCCCGCATTCCTCTATCCGCCAATGATGAACTGGGACGGCTCCAGCTTGGCATCAATACGATGACCGGAAAACTTGGTTCACTGATTAACCAGCATCGTTCCAACGCCGCCGAACTGCAAACACAAAAAGATTTATTAACCTCAATCATTCAGCACGCGCCCATGCGTGTGTTCTGGAAAGACCGGCAATCACGCTATCTCGGCGGCAATAGCCAGTTTGCTAAAGATGCCGGTATGCGCAGTGTTGATGAGCTGCTCGGCAAAACCGATTATGAGATGAGCTGGAGCGAGCATGCCGAGCTCTACCGCGCCGATGATCAGACAGTAATGGCATCGGCTAGTGCCAAGCTGGACTTTGAAGAACCTTCCACCGCAGCCGATGGCAGCCAGATTTGGCTGAGTACTTCAAAAGTGCCGTTACTGGATAAAGACAACCAGGTGGTTGGCATGCTCGGCATCTATACCGACATCACCAGTCGTAAACTGGCAGAGGAACAGCAACGCATTGCCTCGGTTGCTTTTGAAACCTATGAAGCTATTATGATCACGGATGCTGATGCCAATATTATCCGTGTTAACAATGCGTTTCAAAATATTACCGGCTACTGCGAAGCAGAACTACTGGGGAAAAACCCTCGCCTGCTGGCTTCTGGTCGCCACAATAAGAGCTTCTATGAGGATATGTGGCAATCGATATTAACCACTGACAGCTGGAACGGTGTACTCTGGGATAAAGCTAAAAACGGCCACATCTACCCGACCGAAACAACCATTTCTGCGGTCAGAAACAACCAGGGTGAAACCACCCATTTCATTGCAGTCTCTACCGACATCTCCGAGCGAATAGCCCATGAAACAGAGCGCCAGTTGCGGGAAGACGAGCTTTATCAGCACCGTGAAAATCTTGAAAAACTGGTTCAAACACGAACGTCTGAATTGTCCGAAGCGCTCGATGCAGCCGAAGCTGCCAATCAGGCCAAGTCTGAATTCCTCTCCAGCATGAGCCATGAACTGCGAACACCGATGAACGCCATTCTCGGTTTTAGCCAGCTGATGATACATGACGACACTCTGACGACAATACAAAAAGCAGATGTGCAAGAGATTCTCGATGCGGGAAATCACCTGTTAAAACTGATCAACGAAGTACTCGATCTTGCGAAAGTAGAGTCCGGGCATATCACATTATCGCTGGAGCCGGTTGCGGTCTTCGATGTTGTCAGCGAATGTTTAAGTTTGCTCGACCCTATGGCTGACATGCACGGTATTACTATTACTCATGCTGATCTTACCAGTGCGGTGGTTCATGCAGATCGAACACGCTTAAAGCAAGTACTGCTTAATCTGCTTTCAAATGCCATCAAATACAACCGCAAAGCAGGCACAGTAAACATTGAAGTTCAGCATCAGGGTGATGAGCGACTGCTTATCCTGGTAACCGACACCGGCCCGGGCATACCGGCCCATCAACTCAAAGAGTTGTTCCAGCCCTTTAACCGCCTGGCCGCTGAAAAAAGTCATATTGAGGGTACCGGTATCGGCCTATCGATCACGCGCAGTATTGTTGAACTAATGAACGGTTCAGTTCAGGTGAAAAGTGAAGTAGGAACCGGTACCACATTTTGGGTTGAATTGCCGCGAGACCGAATAACCGAGCATGCATACACTGATCATAATCCTGAGTACGCAATCATCAACAATGCAGTATCAGCCATTAACCAGACACAACACACCGTACTGTATATCGAAGATAACCCGTCTAACCTGAATCTGGTTTCAGAAATATTAGAGCGGCGAAAACACATTCAATTGCTCATAGCACAAACCGCTGAGCTAGGCATTCAACTGGCCGTTACACAATGCCCTGACTTAATTCTGCTCGATATCAATATGCCGGACATGGATGGCTATCAGGTGCTTGAAATCATAAAATCCGAAGCAACACTAAACACGACTCCGGTCGTTGCCATTACGGCGAATGCCATGCCACGTGATATCGAACGCGGCATGGCCTCAGGCTTTACCGATTATTTAACCAAACCACTGGATGTCATACAGTTCAACACGGTGTTAGACGAGTTACTCGATAGCAGCAAAAAGTAATCTGATAACTAAAGCACTTAAACAATCTAAAACAACCGAACCTTTCTGTTGTTTAATTTATGCTGCAGACAATTGTTTTATAGTGATATCTATCAGATATACATCTGCCTTTTTAGACACCTGCCTGGCAAAACCATCTGTCAGTAGAATCACCCGCTTAAGCATAAGCTATTAGCTAATTTCATCAGTCTTGTGTATTTTTTATTAAAAATAATATTACAAAAAATTTAAATAAATTAGAGTAGCCGGCTATATTTATCGCTGTCGTTTTTTTAATAGGTAGAAAAATTTTTCTCTAAAAAATCGCCTGAACAGCAAGCAAATATATCCCGGGGAAATTAACACTTTGTTGACATTCATCATCAGCTAAGCTAAGTCAGATGGTCTAGAATTGAATCATTTTTAGTCCTTTATAAATGAGTACTGTGCCTTTGGCTTCTGATAACAACCTGTACATTGAAGACTTTGAACCGCACAGCTTAAGCGGTGCCTTCAAGCAATGGTCGCAACAGTACCCGGCAGGTGGCGTACTGGCACTTGTGGCCGAGTCGGATTCTGAAAATATTGCTGCATTACAACATCAGGCTAATCAAAACAACTATCCGCTTACCGGCGCAATATTTCCTCAATTAATTATTAAAGGCACGCTTAAACAACACGGCGTATTATTAATTCACTTTCGACAAATGCCCGCACACACAATTACAGCATTAGCAACTGATGCAGAAAAAAACAAAGGCAAAGTAAATGAGCTTATTTCCGCACTTAACATCGATACGGACACGAGCCAGTCTCTCTTTATGATCTTTGATGCCATGGTAGCCAATATTTCCAGCATTATTGACAATATTTACTTTGAAATTGGTGATACTGTTAATTACAGTGGCGCCAATGCAGGTAGTGAAAAATTTGTAGCCATTGACTGTATTTTTGATAAAGAACATACATATGGCAACGCAGTGCTTAGTTTACTTTTACCTAGCCGGACAAAAGCGATTATAGAACACGGTTATACAGGAACAGAAAGCTCAATATCAGCCACATCGACAACAGGAAACCGCATCAGCAGTATAGACTGGCGACCGGCCTTTGAGGTCTATAAAGAACTTGCACTTAAACATTATAACAAAGAAATCACCGTCGATAACTTCTACGAAAATGCCGCACACTTTCCATTTGGCATTATGCGCATTGACGGGGAAATGTTAGTACGAATTCCTGTTTCACTGCAAGATGACGGCTCAATTTTTTGTGTAGGAGAAGTACCGGAATCTTCTATTCTCACATTATTACAGGGCATTTCAACCGACTCTCAGAAAGCTATTGATAACATAGTCAACAGTCTTACTAGCTGTGATGAAACAACAATGCTCACCTTCTACTGTGCAGGCAGGTGTATGCACTTAGGGACTGACCGCACACAGGAAGAACTGTTCACGATACATCAACAGGCTGACAACAAAGATTTTTTTGGCGCATTATCACTTGGTGAAATCGCAGGTTCCAGACGCGCAGGCTACCCTTTGTTTCACAATGCAGCCATTTTATACATCCCCTGGAATTAACTGTGAACCGCGAACAAATCCTGCAAGTCCTCTATGAAATGGCATTAATTACTGGCGGTGAAACACATGCTGAACCGCTCATCATTAAAACATTACAACGTCTGCTGTATCACACCGATTTTTCCTGTGGCATATATCTCTCCGCCATCACCCCCAACACAGGCCATGACACGGTAGCCTGTATTGAACAGGTCGTGGGCTGTGGCAAATTACTAAAAAATAAAGGCCAGTCTTTAGTTATACCAGACTCTTTAGAAAAACTTCCGGCCGGTCACTTTACCGATAAAACCATCATTCATAGTATGTTCGGCTGCAACCTGAAATATACTAACGGCCTCAAACTGCCGGTATCTGATCATGAATTTTTTTTATTGTTAACGGCTGAAATATTTGATTCCAACCTATCATTTGAACTAATCTTTGATCCTGTTTTAAGAAACTTTGGTAAAACACTGAAACTATGCAGAGAGAATGAAATGTATACTTCAGTGCTGGAGAGAGAGCTTGAAAGACGTAAATCTCTGGAGCTATCACTAAGGGAAAGCGAAACCCGTCATCGCGCTGTTTTTGAAGCTACCGTTGACAGCATCATAAACATTGATGAAAAAGGCATCATAGAGTCGGCCAACCCTGCTGCCGAGAAACTTTTTGGATACCCACTCAATGAGTTAATTGGTAACAACATTAGTATGTTAATGCCAGAATCGTATGCCCGCATGCACGATCATTACATTGGTCAATATGTTAATGACGGCGACATTACTATTCTGGGAAAAACCAGAGAGCTGTATGCTGAAAAAAAAGACGGCAGCATTTTTCCTGTCGACATTGCTCTTGATGAAATGATTATCAATAACAAACGCATGTTCACCGGCATAATACGTGACATAACCCGGATAAAAGAAACTGAACAGAAAATACTTGCTGCAAAAGAAACAGCTGAGCGTGCCAATCAGGCAAAATCAGATTTCTTATCCAGCATGAGCCACGAACTGCGGACACCCCTGAATGCTATTATCGGCTTTAGTCAGCTGGTTAAAATTGATAAAAATCTGCCAGCCGATACACAAGATAATATACAAGAAATATACAATGCAGGTCTTCATCTGCTATCGTTAATAAATGACATTCTGGACTTATCAAAAATTGAATCAGGCCATATCAGTTTAACTATTGAAGCCGTAAATTACAGTGAGTTAATTACTGAATGCATCTCTCTTGTGTATCCGATTGCACAGTCAAAAAATATCACCATCACGAGCAATGCCAGCAACGGCAATTTCATTATCAATTGCGACAGAGTCCGCATTAAACAGGTTATTGTAAACCTGTTATCAAATGCCATTAAATACAACCGCAAAGGCGGTCAGGTAGAGGT
This sequence comes from Gammaproteobacteria bacterium, assembly GCA_029882215.1. Lineage (GTDB taxonomy): Bacteria > Pseudomonadota > Gammaproteobacteria > SZUA-229 > SZUA-229 > JAUVDT01. The sequence goes on from JAOULC010000061.1 coordinate 9,639, forward strand.
CGATATTTCAACTTCGACAACTGATTTTTACCGCATCAATATCAAAGATACCGGCAGCGGTATTAAAAATGAAAACCTGGGTGGCTTGTTTGAAGCCTTTAACCGTTTAGGTGCAGAACATACTGATATTGAAGGCACCGGTATCGGACTGGTTATCACCAAACGGCTCGTAGAACTGATGAACGGAAATATAGGTGTAGAAAGTGAATACGGTATTGGCAGTAATTTCTGGATAGAAATGCCAGCCGACATCACACTAGGCGATCAGCAAAATACAAACGGAGATGCAATTAGCATCATCCAGCACACGCATAACAACAAGGTATTTAACCTGCTTTATATTGAAGACAACCCTGCCAACCTCAAGCTGGTATCAAAATTTTTATCACACAAAGATCATCTTCGTTTATACACGGCTCATACACCGTCACTAGGCATTGAATTAGCAACACTAAGGAAACCGGACCTTATTTTACTTGATATAGAAATGCCGGGCATGAATGGTTTTCAGGTTCTTAAGACGTTAAAAAATGCTACTAAAACAGCCAGTATTCCCGTCGTTGTTGTATCGGCTAATGCCTTACCTGTTGATATTTATAATGCTAAAGCAGCTGGCTTTGATGGCTACATAACCAAACCAATTGATATTAACGAATTTTACAAAACGATTGATGACACACTCTTTGATCTGGAATAACATCAGATAACAAACGACCCTTATTCATTCGCAGCACACGGTAGTTATCATGCATCACACTTTTTTCAGCAATCAGGGAAAGATAAATGGCGTTAATCGACATTGCTGCGCAACATGACTGCTAGTCCTTTATTTAAAACAGCCGCCATTACCTCGCTTGCATTAATTGCATTTGCCTTAAACTCTGTTCTCTGCAGGATGGCTTTAGGCTCGGCCGCTATTGATGCAGCCAGTTTCACTGTCATCCGCCTGCTCTCCGGCAGCATCATGCTGTTAATAATTATAAGCTTTGGCCGCCACAACCGGGAGTGCTCTGCAACAGGCAGCTGGACTGCCAGTCTGATGCTTTTTATCTACGCGCTGACTTTCTCCTTTGCCTATCTTTCGCTGGATACAGGAACCGGCGCGCTGATTCTGTTCGGCTCGGTACAGATTACGATGATTTTAGTGGCCGTTATTTCCGGTGTCCGCCTGCACTATACAGAGTGGTCAGGTGTCATCATTGCATTCTCAGGTTTTGTTTATCTGATCCTGCCGGCGGTTTCGACCCCTTCTTTCAGCGGCTTATTCTTAATGACAGCTGCCGGTATTGCATGGGCAATCTATACTTTAAAAGGCCGCGGCTCGGTTAATCCGCTGATGGATACCGCATTTAATTTTTTTAGAACAACGCCACTTATCTTACTGCTGACAGTCATTACGCTGTCTAATGCAGAGTATTCAGCTCAGGGTATAATACTGGCCGTATTATCCGGTGCAATTACTTCCGCCATCGGGTACACGCTGTGGTATTTCGCTCTCGCTAGCCTGTCTTCTACACAAGCCGCTGTACTTCAGTTATCCGTGCCTGTCATCGCCGCCGCTGGTGGCGTTATATTTATCTCTGAGGCCATCACTCTTCGCTTTACCGTCTCGACAACTTTAGTATTGGGCGGGATTTTACTGGTCGTGGTCGGTAAAGAGCATTTACTTCGCCGGCCATTCAGATAATGACGCCATACTCCTCGCCAGCTTTTTTACCGCATACGCCATAACAGCAACGACACCGGGGTTATTTGTTTAGCTAGCGGTAGCTCATTGCTAAAAATTTTGACATAGATCAGTATTCACCTGACTTCTGCATAAATGAATACGCATCTGTTCTTATCAAGAGCATAATAATCATAATCAATCAAAAGTCAGGGGGATTTACAATGCCTGCTAATTTTTCCGTTGTCCGTCAGCGTATTCAGGCCCAGGGCTTTTGCGGGCTTGATGACAGCAGTTATCAGCAACTCAATTATCCGCTCAGATTATCGCCCGCCATTTGCATGCTGTGGGCAGCTATTGGCACCTACCTGGTTTCAGCTAATGTTTTATGGGCTTTGGTGCCTTTTGCAGCCCTAGGCGCAATACTGCCTGGCCATCCGTTTGATGCTATTTACAATTACGGGCTGCGCTATATCAATGATACCGTCAGGATTCCTGTCTACCCAGCACGACGCCGTTTCGCCTGTGTTATGGCAACTATAATGACACTAATAACAGCCTGGGGCTTTCAAGCCGGTTACCTGCTGTTAGCTCAGATAATGGGCTGGTCACTGGTTGCAGCCGCTTTTATAAATGTCAGCACAGGCTTTTGCGTTCCCTCATTTATAGCTCGCCTGATTATTGGTAAAAGCGAATGTGTCACTGACTGAGCGTTACCCTTCAGAACAATCCGTCACAATGACTGCAGCCAGACTCAAGCCGTGCGACACTATGTCACATTCCGCTACGTCAATGCATGAACTAATATCATTACTTAAATACTGCCTCACCGCAGCGACGTCTGAAGCGACTCAGACTGTTGATTCTGTTTTTCTCTGCCTCTGTTTTTTAAACCCATTTCAATGGATATATTTTATGAAAACCCACAGCCATTTTAAGATATTTAAATTCTTCTCTTCTCTGCTGCTGTTAGTCGTATTCTCAGCAAACAGTTTCGCTGCAAACATCACAATCATCGAGCCGTATGCCAGAGCCGTGCCTGGCAGTCAGCCAAACAGCGCTGCCTTTATGATTTTAAAAAATAACGGTACAAATGATCGCGCACTGGTCAATGCTCGTAGCAGTGTCAGCAAAGTGGTAGAACTGCATACACATAAAAAGGAAGGCGGTATGATGCGCATGCGCCGGGTAAAGCAGATTGCTATTAAAGCGGACAGTGAGGCCGTACTAAAACCCGGTGGCCTGCATATTATGTTTATTGGGCTCAAGCAGCAGCTAAATCCCGGTGACAATGTTGATCTTGAGTTAATGTTTGATGACGGCAGTCAGCAACAGTTATCTGTTCCGGTAAAAATGGTGGCCGGAATGAAGCATAAAAAACCGATCCATTAATTCTGCAGAGATACTCTTATGACGGCAATTAGCAACCTTACACGCACAAAAGCACTGACTGCAACCGGCGTATTTTTATTATTATTCATTGCCCTTTTTATATGGCAAACTGAAAATACCAGTAACACTGATGCAGCCATTGAAAAACTAAAAGAAGAAGGCTTTGTGCTGCACTCTGCACAGGGTCCGGTCGCTTTGGCTGATTATCAGGGCAAGATTGTTGTGCTGTATTTTGGTTATACCTATTGTCCTGATATCTGCCCCACCAGCCTCGGTATCTTATCACTCGCACTCAATCAGTTATCCGCTGAAGAGCTTGAAAATGTGCAGCCATTTTTTATCAGTCTTGATCCGGGGCGGGATACTCCGGAGCGACTTCATACCTACACCAGTTCTTTTCACCCCAGCATTAGAGGTATTACTGGCACTGCACTGGACATTGCACAGATCGCACAACAATATAGTGTGATGTATATGAAAGTAGAGCTGGAAGATTCCGCACTGGCTTATGCGGTTGATCACTCATCCCTGTATTATATTCTCGATCGTGATGGTCAGTTAATGCAGACAATTAATCATGGCACCGACCCAGGGCAGATTAGCGCCGTTTTAAAACAGATACTCAGAAAATAATATACCGCTGTTACCCATGCTATCACAATGCCGGAGCAGTTTTATTCAGCCAGCGACGCCAAACAGGCTTTTACATTAGCAGGTTTCTAAGCCTCTGCTTTACTTCAGCCGCGCCAACGCAGCTGCAGATTAAATTTATCGGGTAAGCCGCTGCCATCTGTGCCAGAATAAAAAATATTTTTACTTTGAACCGCTTTCCATGAAAAAAATATTAGTCATTGGCTATGTCTGGCCAGAGCCCAATTCATCAGCAGCAGGCAGTCACATACTGTCCATTATGCGACTGTTTAAAGAGCAGAACTGGCAGGTTGAATTTTCTACCCCCGCTCAGCCAACAGAGCATATGATTGATTTAGCCGGTGAAGACATCAGTAGTAAAAGCATCGTTTTAAACTGCGACAGTTTCGAGACTTATATTGCAGATTACCGGCCCGACATCGTTATGTTTGACCGCTTTATGATGGAAGAGCAGTTTGCATGGCGGGTTGAAAAAGTGTGTCCGTATGCTGTTAAAATATTAGATACTGAAGACCTGCAATGTTTGCGTCATGCCCGCCATCAGGCGTTAAAAGCTGAACGAGATATGACTCAGGCGGATCTTTTCAGTGATCTGGCAAAGCGTGAAATAGCCGCCATTTTACGCTGTGATATTTCTTTAATTATTTCAGGCTTTGAGATGCAGTTACTGACTGAGACCTTCAAAATAGACAGCCGCCTGCTTCATCACCTGCCATTTATGATTGATCTGAACAAATGCCCGCTTAAGACAAAGCCTTTCTCTGAGCGCAGCCATTTCATGACGATTGGAAATTTTCGCCACGCACCGAACTGGGACGCCGTACTAACACTGCAAAGGTTGTGGCCAATGATCAGAAAGCAACTGCCTGATGCACAGTGTCATATTTATGGTTCATATCCGCCGCCCAAAGCCAGTGCATTAAATAACCCCAAAACGGGTTTTTTGATTAAAGGCTGGGCTGAAAACGCATTCACAGTGTTTGAATCAAGCCGCATCTGTCTGGCACCCTTACGTTTTGGTGCGGGTATTAAAGGCAAATTACTCGATGCCATGATCATGCAGACACCGAGCATTACCACCACTGTGGGCAGCGAAGGCATGCACCAGCAGGAACCCTGGCCCGGCGCTGTTACCGCCAGTGATGAGGAGTTTGTAAGCGCTGCCGTTGATCTATACAGCAACGAGCAGCACTGGCTGACAGCTCAGGCACATGCTGCCACACTGCTACCTTCACGTTATGACAGGCAGTTACTTGGACCGGCATTAATAACAAAAATAATTCAAACTGAAGAAAATTTAGCCCGCCATCGTTTACATAACTTCACCGGTGCTATGCTAAAATATCACACGATGATGAGCACTAAATACATGTCACAATGG
>JAOULC010000093.1 GCA_029882215.1 Gammaproteobacteria bacterium
TTCCTTTTTCGAAAGTAGTGTTGAATAATTATATAGGTTGTAATGTATGGCAATTACAACCAAGGGATGCGTTGTCCTGTATGTAACACGGCTATTGATCTGGATAAACCTTATTTTGCATCGTCTGCTTTTGGGCATAGGTATTCAGATGCGGCTATACACTGGTCATGCTTTTATTCAATGAATGACTGGGAAGAGTTTCTCGAACGATCATTTAATATTTCAGTTAGTGAAATTGAGTCTAACCCTTACTGGAATATTTTATACAAAACCAAAGATTACATGATTTCTTCTGATAGTGTAAATGTTAACGTTCAGTTAAAACCAGGTGGCATGTCCTTCTCAACTCATATTTCAAAGTGGCCTGAAAATCTTGGATTATTTATTGGAAAGTTGGATATAAATTACCTGTCAGAAAACCAGCGGAAAGAGGTAGCTGTACTTTTGAAACAAGCTACTCGATATCAAATAAAAAACTAGCGAAACTTCACACCGATCTCTTTAAATACATCGCTGTTTATTACAGCGAGCAAAACTAATGGTCACAATAAAAAGTTAACACCAAAAGAAGAAAATAAACGTTTATTGTTTAGATCTTAAATATTGATTGTACTATTATGCAATTACTTTAATAACTCAGCACTGGATAGCGGAGTACTATTCTCAGGGAAATTAACATCAATATGGTAGCCACCTGAAATTAGTACGTCTCCGCTTGGTAATAATGTAGCAGCGTGAGACATCTTCGTTGTTAACATATTGGCAGTTGCAGTGAACGATGCGAGATCGGGATCGTATATTTCAGCGGTGTCATTAATTTGCCCTCCTGTGAGTAACACGTCACCGTTAGATAATAGTGTAGAGGTATGACCGTGGCGTCCTGAGACCATAGCATTTGTAAAACTAAAAACACCCGTATCCGGATCATAGAGCTCTGCAGAGCCATTAAGTGAAAATGATTCGTTTAAGCCGCCAGATACCAAAACCTTACCACTTGGAAGCAGCGTCGCCGTATGATAATTTCTTGCTTCCGACATAGTATTAATAATCGTAAAGATACCCGAAGCAGTATCATATAGCTCGGCACTTGCTATATTATTTATTCCATCTGAGCCACCGGTTATCAGGACTTTGCCGTTAGCTAATAAGGTTGCCGTATGTCCGTGACGTGCAATTCCCAGGTCAGACGCAGAAGTAAACGTGTTTGCTGTTGGGTCGTATAAATCGACACTGCTATTGTTACTGATTCCATTTTTTCCACCAATGATCAATACCTTGCCGTTTGGTAGTAATGTCGCAGTATGGTTAGCTCTTTCAACGGCCATGCCGCTACTTATATTGGTAAAAATTTGTGTAGTCGGATCGTAAAGCTCAGCAGTGTTGCTTATTCCGCCATTACTATAACCACCAGTAACCAGTACTTTTCCAGTATTTAGTAGAGTTGCACTATGACTATGTCTTTGCCTGGTCATATTTCCGGTAGCGGTGAATAGCTCTGTTGTTGTGTCATAAAGGTCAGCATTTATATTAATAGCCGTTCCGTTATCTCCTCCTGTAAGCAGCACCTTGCCATTGGCTAGCAGTGTAGAGGTATGCATAGTTCTCAATGCCGACATGACTCCTGTACTTGCGACGAAAGTTCCCGTCGGATTTCCTCCGAGATGCAAGAAAGAGAATGTCTCATTTGACAAGTTTTCTGCACTAGAGTTTATCGCGCTAATACGATAGTAGTAGGAGTTTCCGTCAGTTAACCCACTATGTATATATGGAGAGGTTACGTTGCTTATGTTGCTAGAAGAAGTCGATACGCCAGAAGTTAAGCCCCAATAGATATTATACGAATCTGCTCCGCTAACGTCTGGCCAGGTCAAGCTTACCAGGCCAGGAGCTGATATAGCAAAGACATGGGTAGGCGCTTCAAAAGGCGTGATAAATAATTCAACTGTGTTAGATGTAATGCTGCCACTACTCACACTAATGTATGTACGACCTATCGAAGCAGGAGTGACTAAGCCAGAGCTATCAATTGACAGCACTGCAGCATCAGTCACATTCCAAGCGAGTGCAGCCGAACTATCGTGAGTGCCATCTGTGTAATTTGCAATAACAACTAGCTGACCTGAACTCCCTAAAGTTATGCTTTCTGATGATGATGTTATTGAAAGCGAAACTAATAAAGGAGCTGTCACGGTCAAGTTGTTGCTGTTAGATGTAACACCATTGATTGTAGCACTGATGCTAGTATTACCTTCTGCGAGAGTGGCAGCAACACCGGAAGTCCCTAGCGTAGCGACTGACGAATTACTGGATAACCAATTGACTGAACCTGAAACATTACCAGCGCTGCTGTCAGAATAGGTAGCCGTTGCAGTGAAAGTCACAGCTAAGCCTTTGGGGATAGTGACGGCTGTCTGTGTGATATTTACAGCGGTTATCTCAGCAGATGTAACCGTCGCATTAGCAGTACCAGAAATACCATTTAGTGATGCTGTCACAGTAGTAGATCCTTCTGCTGTGCCTGTGGCAACACCGGCAGCACTACTCATCGTGACTGTAGTCACATCAGTAGATACCCAGCTCACCAGATCAGTAAGATCAGCAGTAGCTCCATCCGAATAGGTGCCTGTTGCAGTAAAGCTGGTATTCATTCCATTTGCTACTACCGCTGTTGCAGGATAAACAGATATATTGGTGAGTGTCACCGGAGTTCTATTGCTACCACCACAACCAGAGAGTAACAGACTTATAATAATCATAAAACGGATGGAAAAAGGGCGATGGCGGAGTATCAATAGTTCTTTTAAGCAATTCACTTTATATTTCCTTTTAGAATTCTGTGATTTATTTAGTTTAAAAAATATCGTTTAGAACTATCTAGTAGCCTACTTAGATTCGTGTTTAACCTGCGGATGCTACTATGTGAAGTAGGTGCAATCAGCCTAAATGTAATGAACTGTTCATGATTGCTACTTTTTCTATAGCACCAATTTATAACCATACTTTGATCCATAATAATATAAATAATGTGTTAGAAGTACCACTCGTTTAAGGGGGGGGGTAAATTGGTACAGACTAAACCTCCCTCAGTTAACCGCGGCTAATCTGGACACCCATCTTAATAAATATCAGAATAGGTAATAGTTTCAACTAGTTATAAAACTCAGGTCAGGTCTTGTCCTTTTCTTTATGTTTTGATTTACCCCTCCCCATCTGAGGAGCGAGTAACGTGGCTAATCCGGACACCCATCTTAATAAATATCAGAATAACTAATAATTTCAACTAGTTATAAAACTCAAAATCAGGTCTTGTCTTTTTCTTTATGTTTTGATCTACCCCTCCCCATCTGAGCAAGCTGAGGAGGTTAAATCAAAAAACAAAAGAATGAATCGTTTAGACTTTGACTTACCCCTCCCTTTTAAATAAGCCGAAGAGGGAGTACTGGATGTAGAAGCTTTCTGCGAGGATGTCTGAGCGAGTGTTTTTCTCGCGAGTTCCGCAGCAGCTACAGCCAGTGCGACAGATGAGGGCATCTGCATGTTGTTTATGCAGACTTATTTAACGGGGCGGCTTTCTTTTCGTTAGTTTTCTGTTGCCTACATGGATGTAGGTAAGGGGCGTGAGCAGGACGCGGAAGCTTAGCTGTAGACAGAAAAGTGACCTGCTGTCGGTCAGC
>JAOULC010000094.1 GCA_029882215.1 Gammaproteobacteria bacterium
GCGATTGGTACGCTGATTGCTTTTATTCCGGCTACCAAGATATTTGCGCCTTATATTCTGGGTGGTCTTGCCGATCACACGCAGAAACCCATGTTTATTATTCGTATTGCCAGCCTGCTGGCAGTGTTTGCCTTTGCCGGTGTTTTTTTCGATAGCAGTTACTGGTGGTTGGCGTTGGTAATGTTTTCGTTCAGCTTTTTCTGGAATTCATCATTGCCGTTGTTCGAGGCCACCACGCTGAACCATCTTGGCGATAAATCACACCTCTACAGTACGATCCGTCTATGGGGGTCGCTGGGTTTTATTCTCATGGTGGTGTTGATGGGCGAGTATTTTGAAAGCAGTGGTATTGATCAATTGCCGATGGTATTGCTGGTGCTGTTACTGGGTATTTTGCTGATCAGTTTGATCGTACCGGAGCGATTGCAGCAGCATAGTGAAGCGCAGTCACACATTATGCGTGTAGTTCGTCAGCCTGCGGTGATGGCGTTTCTGGTGGTGTGTTTTTTGATGGTGTTCAGCCATGGCGTGTATTACACCTTCTACAGTATCTATCTCGAAGAGCTGGGTTATAGCCGACGCATGATTGGCATCCTCTGGGCAGTGGGTGTGATGGCTGAAGTGATTATTTTCCTGCTCATGCATCGTATGCTGCCAGCGATGGGTGTGCGCAAGTTATTGCTTATTACCCTGGCATTGACCGCGCTCCGGTGGTTAATGATTGGATTTTTTCCTGAGCACCTGGGTATTTTGTTTTTCGCGCAGTTATTTCATGCCTTCAGTTTCGGTGTGTTTCACGCGGTAAGTATTTCGCTGGTGCACCAGTTTTTCAAAGGCAAACATCAGGGGCGTGGCCAGGCCCTGTACGCCAGCCTGAGTTTTGGTGCCGGTGGTGCGGCAGGCAGTCTATCCAGTGGTATGTTATGGGATCGAATGGAGCATGCCTATTTATTTACACTGGCTGCAGCCATAGCCTTGCTGGCGATGTTTATTGTCTGGCGGTTTTTGCATACGGGGTCTGATATTTCGACAGCATCATAATTCTGTCATTCCCGTACCCGCCTCCGCGGGCACAGGCTCCAGCGGGGATCCAGGTTTTTTTCTTTTTTAATATTTTCTTAGTCTGTTACATTTGTTTCGCCTTGATGGCGAGTTACTTTTCTTTGCTTGCCCAAAGAAAAGTAACCAAAAGAAAGGCGATTGTATACTTAAGAAACCCATCTATATAAACCACAAGATATAGTGCTAAATACTGTATTTATGTACTAGACACACCCAGTTTATAGTGTTAAATTTTCCGACACTGGGCAGTGTACAAGACTACCCAGTGGCATCACGCCATTACAATAATAATTGTCACTAAATGAGGCACATCATGACAGGCAAAAAACCAACACCAGCGGTAAAACCCGGACAGAAAGTCCAAGACTCAGGCATATACAGAGATGGAAGCGGCAAAAGAGCGACTATGGTTAAGGGAGAACCTGCTCCGCCGACATCCAAAAAAGGTCAGAAATGGAAACAAGTAGTCGATACTAATCCAGATAATTAGTCCGGCTCTTTTAGGCTGGTGGCTGCTGTCTCTAAGTCGATGGCAACAGCCAGCCGGTCTTTTCGCGTGTCTTCTATGTCATAAACCATAAAGGACATCCCCTCTCCATCATGCCTAATTTCTATGGTATAGGTCACGGGGGTGCGATTGAGTCTATGTCTTTGCAGACATGCAATCTTTCCGGCTTCATATTTCATAATATATCTATAGTTGATTAAACATTAAAAAACCGGCTTTCGCCGGTTAGTCCCTTTCGGGTATCACGCACGGAAGTGAGTGATTTAAGGTTTCTTTTTCTTTTTCACTGCCTTTTTCTTAGGCGGTGTGGATAACATGCGCCTGAGTACATCATCAGGTGATATACTTTCGGGCTTCTCTGAATGATCTTTAGGTTTAGACATTAGTACACGACACCATATTTTTGCTGATGAATCTGGATGCTTGACGTTCAAGAGAAATCCGCACGTCACAAAGTATTTTCTTCTGTGCTCAATCTTAACTGATTCTTCTGAAGCTGGCACTCAAATGCTCGCCCTCCGCAGACAACTTGCGGAAGAGGGTCTATGTGAAGACGCTCTTCATGCTAGTAAAGATAGCTTAGAAATACGTGAACGAGTTTTCGCACTCATTTCTACTATGAATATTCGCATAGATGCAACTATATTAGAAAAATCAAAATCGCAGCCTCAGCTTAGAACTAATACTGAAAATAACCCAGATACACTACGCTTTTATAAATATACATGGTTTTATCACTTTAAAAATATAGCGCCACAGTTTGTCTCGACAGGAGATAAACTAATCTTAACCGCAGCAGCAATAGGTGATAAAAAGAAAAGAAGTGCTTTCAAAAGCGCAATTAATGATGTTGTGCGCCAATGTCTTATTGATGTTGAAATAACAATTAATTTTTGGTCAGCGGACAGTGATCCTTGTCTACAAATAGCCGACTATTGCGCTTGGGCTATATTCCAGAAATGGGAACGCAAGGATATGAAATGGTACAACATGATAAACGACAAAATACATCGAGAATATGATCTATTCCAGAAAGGCAGAATAGATCATTATTAAAAGTGGATGGGCTGCCTTCTTAACTATCTATAACCAGTAAAATATTTACCCAACTTTAGGAGAATGAGATGAATATTTAAAACTACCAATTATAGAGGCACCCCGGGGCGCTTTCATTAAGGGCAGGCCATCCGGGTAGAGATCAAGCATAGTACACAATACGCTTAAACACCAATTACTTTTTCTTATGTTTAGTTAGACCCCTTATATAACAACCGCTTACCGCCGATACCAAAAAGGGCTGTTCTAGTACGTTCAGCATCTGATACACCTAAGGCAGTGCGATTGTTATACCTGAAATCAAATTCTGCTAGATACCTTTGCAAATGTCGTTTGTTGCAATGCTGGTAAACACCTTTCATGCCTCTCTTAAAGATAGAGAAAAAGCCCTCTATTGAATTAGTATGAACATTACCGCGTACATACTCACGCGTACCATGCGTAACAAATTCATGGGAAGCAAAGTGAGGTGCTAAATTGGAATAAGTACGCCAAGGATTAGTCGATGAATACTGCGAGGCTTCATCGGTCATAACATGAGTATCAGGGTCTAGCTGTTCTCTGATAATAGGGATTAATGTTTTAGCATTAACCGCGTCCACGTGGAAAGAACGCGCACGACCGTTACGCTCTACTAGGCTTAAGACTTTCTCTTTATGGGCATAGCCACGACCTTTCTTTTTATTGGGGTCACGGCCTATAAATGTTTCATCGACTTCTACAGTCGAACCGCCACCACCCAGAATAGAGCCTGAGTTATCGCGCATAGCTTCACGGATACGGTGCGTCATAAACCACGCTGTTTTGTAAGTCACGCCAAGCGTTCTATGAAGCTGATGTGCACTAATACCCTTTTTAGAAGAACACATTAAATGCACAGCCATCAACCATTTATTCAAAGGCACATGACTACGCTCAAACAGAGTACCCACAGTGACAGAAAACTGCTTACGACATTCTGCATCACCATGTTTATACAGTCCTGGTCTACCACCTTTGATGGGGTATATCTGATCTACACCGCCACAGTG
>JAOULC010000001.1 GCA_029882215.1 Gammaproteobacteria bacterium
ATAGAAACAAAACAGCCGCTTATGTAAGCGGCTGTTTTATATAGGAATATGGTGGCAACACCGGGATTCGAACCTGGGACCCCATCATTATGAGTGATGTGCTCTAACCAACTGAGCTATGTTGCCAATTTTTCATTTTGTTGTTGAGTGATGTAGTCAAAGTCTAATCCACTTTGAAACCCTGAAAAAGACTCACTCAACCACCTTGATCTTCTTCATTTCTGGCCACGACCCATTCCTTATGAGTGCTGTGCTCTAACCAACTGAGCTATGTAGCCATTTTTCATTTTTGTTGTTGAGTGATGTAGCCATAGTCTAGATGACTTTGACTTGATGAAGAGACTCACTCAATTTGCTTGATCTTCTTCACTTTTGGCCACGACCCAGCTTATGAGTGCTGAGCTATGTAGCCATAATGTCTTCCGTAAGGAAGGCGCGCATTTTGAGTGTTTTTAGGCCTCATGTCAAGGCTACTTTTGCCTTATTTGTCCTTAACTTAGTGAATTTTTCCTTTTCACAAAAGAACCAACTCAAAGCTGGCAAATAAGCGTTATGTGCGTAGGGCTAGCTAGGCATATCTGGTTGAGAGAGCGGAGCTTTCATGTAGTAAGTGAGCACGCTCGAAACCTGATATAACAACGCTAGCACAAGCTAAATAGCTTATTTTAAACGTTGAAGCGGAAGTGCATAACATCGCCGTCTTTAACAATATACTCCTTACCTTCGATTCTCAGCTTGCCGGCTTCTTTAGCCCCGGCCTCGCCTTTATAAGCAATAAAATCATCGTAAGAGGTCACTTCTGCTTTGATAAAGCCTTTTTCGAAGTCGGTGTGGATGACTCCTGCAGCTTGTGGCGCAGTTGCACCAATGGCAACCGTCCATGCGCGGACTTCTTTTACACCGGCAGTGAAGTAGGTTTGCAGACCTAACAAGGCGTAACCGGTACGAATAACCCGGTTTAATCCCGGTTCGGTTAAACCCATTTCGTCTAAAAATTCTTTACGCTCTTCTTCATCCAGCGCGATCAGGTCCGCTTCGATAGCACCACAAACCGCTACCACCACTGCGCCTTCGGCCTCTGCAATGGCTTTTACCTGGTCTAAATAAGGGTTGTTTTCAAAACCGTCTTCATTGACATTGGCGATATACATGGTCGGCTTGATGGTGAGCAGGAACAGCTCTTTTAATGAAGCCAGCTCGTCATCACTCAGGCCCATCGTGCGAACCAGGTGCCCTTCATTCAGTTCATCGAGTATTTTTTGCAGCAGTGCGACGCGAGCTTTTGCATCTTTATCACCTGTTTTTGCTGTTTTTTGAGACTTTTGCAGGGCTTTTTCTACAGAATCCATATCAGCCAGCGCCAGCTCGGTGTTGATGACTTCGATGTCGCTGGCCGGGTCGATTTTATTGGCGACGTGAATGATGTCGTCATTATCAAAACAGCGCACCACTTGTGCGATGGCATCTGTCTCGCGGATATTGGCGAGGAATTTGTTACCGAGGCCTTCGCCTTTTGAGGCACCGGCAACCAGGCCTGCGATATCCACAAACTCCATTGTGGTTGGCAGAATTTTTTCCGGTTTGACGATCTCGGCCAGTGCGTTCAGACGCGGATCGGGCATGGGTACGATACCAACGTTTGGTTCGATGGTGCAGAACGGGTAGTTTTCGGCCTGAATTTCAGCATTGGTGAGGGCGTTAAATAGTGTTGATTTGCCAACATTGGGTAAGCCTACGATACCGCATTTGAATCCCATAATTTTTCTCGTCTATATTTAGGTTGGTCTATTTTGTATGGAGCTTATGCATGGCTTTTTCCCATTCGCCAGCCATAAGTTCAGGCAGTACTCGAATCGCATTGTCGATGGTGCGTTCGATATCTATTTGTTCGTCTTTGCTCGGGCGGTGCAATACAAAATCTGACACCTGATCTTTGTGGCCGGGATGGCCAATACCCAAACGTAAACGATGGAAACCTTTGTTACCCAGTTGATTAATTAAATCGCGCAGGCCGTTGTGGCCACCGTGTCCGCCGCCGGTTTTTAGTTTGGCGGTGCCGGGCTCAAGGTCCAGCTCGTCGTGTGCGATGAGTATCTGATCAAAAGGTATTTTGTAAAAATCTGCCAGCGCTCGAACGGGCTGACCACTGCGGTTCATAAAGGTCTGTGGTTTCATTAACCAGATGGTTTTACCTTCAACAGTGAGTTTGCATATTTCTGCGTTGAATTTGCTTTCAACACGAAATTGCCCGCCATATTGGCGGGCAATTTCATCGACGAACCAGAAACCGGCGTTATGCCGGGTCTGCTCGTACTGAGAGCCGGGGTTGCCGAGTCCTGCAATGAGACTGATCTCAACAGATAATGCAGCCACTCCGGTTCTCCTGCTGGACGCTCAGATTACTCTGCGTCGCCTTCTGCTGCTTCATCTTCATCATCAGCTTTTGCACCACGTACTGCGTGGATAGCGGCTACTGCTGAATCATGATCTGCACCGTGACTCAGGATCACTGATTCAACGCCTTTAGGCAGCTTAAGCTCTGACAAGTGAATTGAGCTATCAATCTCCAGTGCACCCATATCCACTTCAATGAATTCTGGAATATCTTTTGGCAGACAATTCACTTCAATCTCGATCATAATATGATTGATCTTGCCGCCAGCTTTAACACCAGGTGCTGTGCTTTCATTAATGAAATGCAATGGAACGTGTACGTGCATCTTGTGCTTAGGATCAATACGCAGGAAATCCATGTGCATAACTTGCTGCTTGATTGGGTGACGCTGAATGTCACGCAAAACTACTTTCTCAGATGCTTTACCTACTTTCAGGGTCATCACCTGTGTGTAGAACAGTTCATTTTCTAACTGCTTAACGGCAACACGATGCGGTAGCATGATGTTAGTTGGTTCTTTATCTCCACCGTATATGATGGCAGGTACCATATCCGTGTGACGCAGGCGGCGGCTCGCACCTTTCCCCAGGTCTTCACGAACTTCTACATTTAATTCAATAGCCATTTTCTTTAACTCCAGTTAATAAAAAGCCGCTCAGTAGTTACCTAATGAGCGGTCATGACCTTCCACGCGACCAAGGAAGGCATTTGTGTCGCCATAGCGACAATAAATCCGGTTTTTAAATAAACCGGAATTTAATCCATATACAGCGAAGAGACTGACTCTTCACTGTGAATGCGGCGAATGGTTTCAGCCAGCATACCTGAAATAGATAACTGACGAACTTTACCACAGTCAGCAATCTCATCCCGCAACGGGATAGTATCCGTTACGACCAGCTCATCTAATGACGAGTTCATTAAGTTTTCCAGTGCATTACCTGATAACACAGGGTGCGTACAATACGCGCTAACACTGCTTGCTCCGTGTTCTTTTAAGGCATCTGCCGCTTTACACAGAGTGCCTGCGGTATCGACCAGATCATCAATTAAAATACAGTCTTTGCCTTCTACTTCACCAATGATGTTCATCACCTGTGACACATTCGCTTTTGGACGACGTTTATCAATAATCGCCAGATCAGCATCATCCAGTCGCTTAGCTAAAGCCCGTGCACGTACCACGCCACCGACATCCGGTGAGACTACCAGCAGATTACGGTGCTTTTTACGCCACACATCACCCAATAAAATTGGTGATGCGTAAACATTATCTACCGGGATATCAAAAAAGCCCTGAATCTGATCAGCGTGCAGATCAACCGTTAACACACGGTCAACACCCGCACTGGTGAGCATATTAGCAACGACTTTAGCGGTAATGGGTACCCGCATTGAGCGTGTACGACGGTCCTGACGTGAATAACCAAAATAAGGAATAACGGCTGTGATACGGGCTGCCGATGCACGACGCATGGCATCGATCATCACGATCAGCTCCATTAAGTTATCATTACAGGGTGCGCTAGTTGGCTGCACAATAAAAACGTCTTTACCGCGAACGTTTTCATGAATTTCTACACCGACTTCGCCATCACTGAACTGACCAACAAAGGCATTGCCGAGCTTGATATTAAGGTGACTACATATTTTATTGGCAAATGCTGGGTTTGCATTGCCGGAAAACACCATCATGCTTGAGTCTGATTGGGTCACTATAGTTACCAGTATGTCACTATGCTTTAGGAAGATGGTTTGATTAAGGTTAATGCCTTAATCATTGAGACCCTTTTCCATAAGAGACTCTTAAATAGCTGAGACAGCGCGGGAGGATTATTCAGCACCCTCGGCAACCTCTCCTGCGTTGCTCTACCTCCTGCATCCGTGCAGTCGTGCTCTCTCCCCTGCGGGGCAGCGCAAACTTCGCGCTGGTTAAATTTGCTCCTGGCAAATTTATCGAACCTCTAACGGTTCAAACCCTCCCGGGTTTCAGCATTATTGCTCTTTATAAAAGTATCCTGACCTTTAAGAGCAATAACTCTTTTAATATGGCTGGGCCGGGAGGATTCGAACCTCCGCATGACGGGATCAAAACCCGTTGCCTTACCGCTTGGCGACGGCCCAACATACTTGTTATTTAAAGTCCTTAAGCCTGGACTAGGATGTTACAAAACCTTGTTCAGCCAGCTGTGTGTACAGCGGCGAGCGGTTTACACCTTTTGCTACAAAGCCTTGCCATTTTTCAGGCCGCTTTTGTAAAACTGCTTCGGCGGTTTGTTGTGAGTCAAACTCAGCAAAAACACAAGCCCCGGTACCTGTCATTCTGGCGCTCCGATTATAGCCTGATAACCACTGAATGGCTTCTGCTATTTCCGGATAATGCTTGCAAGCTATTGGTTCGCATACATTAGTTAGTAGTGCCCCAGAAAGGTCGCATATTCTGATGGGTGAGCAGTCTCTTGTCAATCCACTATCCGTAAATATTTTAGCTGTTGAGACATTTATTTGAGGATGCAGCACCAAAAACCATTTTTCAGGGCGATCAATGGCTATTATTTGTTCACCAACCCCTTCAACAAAGGCTGTTACCCCGTGCACGAACACCGGTACATCTGCCCCTAATGCCAGCCCCATATCGGCTAATTTTTGTACGGACAAGCCGGTTTTCCATAATATATTCAGCATCACCAGCACGGTTGCAGCATCAGAGCTGCCACCACCTAAGCCACCACCCATTGGTAGTTTTTTCCTCACACCGATGCGAACACCGTGCTGACTGCTTGTCGTCTGCTGTAGCAGTCTGGCGGCACGTATTATTAAGTCATCCGCCTCAGCCACACCCGGAATATCTGTTAAGCGGGTAATTTCAGCATCATTGGTTATTTCAAATGAAATCTCATCACCATAATCTAACAACTGAAATACAGACTGTAACAGATGGTAGCCATCTGCTCGCCTGCCGGTGATATGTAAAAAAAGATTAAGTTTGGCCGGTGCCAGCCAAAAAAAGGTTTCATCAGACATCGGCTTATAATACCCAGCGGTTCAGTATTAAGCGGATATCCACTCTCTTATCGGATTGATTTTCATTCAAGCGGGACAAAAACACTTTTGAGGGCAAAGTATACTCACCTACTTGTTTGTATTTGAGTATCTTGACTTCCCAGCCTCTTTGCTCAAAAAACTGTAAGCGATTGTCATCGTTAAAATGTGCCCGCCATACCCGCGCTCCGCTGTCAGGCACGCCTTTTATCCAGGATTTTAATTCACTAAAAGGTAAGCTTAAACCAAATGCGTGTTCAGTTATTGTTTCAGGTGAATCCACTTTCACCTGCTCTCCCTGCTCTGTTAAGACCAGATAACCGTCTTCATCATTACCGCTGAAATCTGTCACAGCCTGAGAAAAAGGAGCTGCTAGCCTCAGTTTTAAATCCGCTCCATTTTGTTGCCAAAAGAGATCAGCCGTGTATAACTCACTGGCCGAGCGAATAGAAATTTTGCCCCTGATTTCCCACTGCTGCAATGATGCAAGCTGATCGCGGCTTTGCTGCCAGGATTCAATATTTTTAGCTTTTTGAATGTAGCTTGAATTAGAGCATGCCATCAGACTTAAGATGCCAAGCCAAAGCCCGAACAGGGCAGTCTTTTTTATCACTATTTAAGTCGCTTTATTGTCTCAATTAAAATTTGATTTTTTTTATGTTCTTCATCGACCTTTTGCCAGACTTTTTCCGCATCATCGGTACGCCCGGCTTTCCATAGCACCTCGCCCAGGTGTGCGGCTATTTCAGGGTCATTATCAGATTTGAATGCCTGCTGTAACCATTTCAAGGCCTCTTCGATATTACCCAGCCTGAAGTGCACCCAGCCCAGACTGTCTTTAATCGCCGCGTCATCTGGCTTAAGCTGGTAGGCTTTTAATATGTATTCCAGTGCTTCCTCAAACCTGTTGGTTCTGTCGGCCAGTGTATAACCTAAGGCATTTAATGCCTGAATATTCTCTGGCTCCTGCTTTAATAATTTTTTTAAGCCTGCAACCGCACTGTCAATCATATCGAGTGATTCAGCGGTTAAGGCATGTGCATACAACAGGTCTATGTGGGTTGGTAATTCATCCAGCGCACTACTATACACCGCCATTGCGGCTTTATTATCGCCGGCATTCTGTAAGATACGCCCGTGCAATAGGTAAATTTTGGCTTTTTTATTGGTATCATCTTCTTTTAATGATAATGCCTGCAATAGCGCAACAGCTTGCTGCCGTTTTCCAAGATGGGCGTAGATACTGGCCATGCGTAACTGCGCATCAAAATACAGACGACCGTGTTCGACCTGCTGGTACAGACCCAGAGCTTTTGTGAAGTCATTTTTAACTTCTTCTACCCGCGCCAGATAATAAAGCGCTTCATTTTCAGTGCTTTTATTATTTTGCAGGCGTTTCAGTACATTGCTCGCACGCTCGGTTTGATTCTTCTCCAGGAGCAGTACCCCCAGACTAATAATAGTTTCCCGGTCATCAGGCTTGGCTTTAAACAGCCTTTCAAATTGCTCATTCGCCTCATCTAGCTTGCCTTGTCGAATTAACATACCGGCATACTGCTTGCGCAGGACAAAATCATCGGGCTGTTTGTTAACAGCAACTAGCATAGCCGCTACCGCTTCTTCATCTTTTCCGCTAAGCGCCAGCAAACGTCCCTTTAATACGTAAGCATTGGCATGCTCGGGTTCAAGTTCAATTACGCGGGTGATGGCGGACAAGGCCTCATCATATTGACCAGCCTGCATGGCATAACGTGACAACCAGAGAAATACTTGCGCGTTGTGACTGTCATGCCGGGATAAGGATTTAAACACCAGCACAGCATCTGCTGTCTCCGCTTCATTTTGCAGCAGCTTCGCAATCGCGGCAAAAACCTGCTTATCGGTGATATTTTCACCTGCTTTAATGAGTTTGATTAATTCTATTATTTGTACGCTGGCCCTATCAACCTGATCACTTCTCAACAGCGCAATAATCAATATTTTTATCGCCTGCTGATCATTCGGAGCAAGTTCAAGCCAGCGCTCTGATGCCCGCAAAGCCGCATCGTTTTGTTTGGCATAGATGGCAATTCTGGCAGCTCGGGCAGCTATTCTTGGGTCGTCACTATTTTCAGCCGCTGGCAGGTAATATTTTAATGCTGTCTCCATATCACCCTGATGACCGGACAGCTCGCCAGCCAGCAGGAGAAACAGTGTCTGCTCATCCAGCTGTGGCGCCACAAGCCCGGTTTCACCCGCCACAAAGCCCTGCTCTGGCTTTTCCTTAAGAGCACTGCAGCCAGATAACAGCATTAGCAGGACAGCAGCAACACTACCGGTGTATAATAAGCGGTTGGTATGATGTTTAATGTGATTATTCATTTGTCTATACATAATATTGGAATATAACCTATTTTGCCCACGATGTTGTTATCTCTTTTGTTGACCCAGGCCGCAAATTTCGCCTTTAGTTTATCGCTGAAATACACCTGTAACCTGCGATGGTCTGCGCTATGTCTTTAATTACACTTGGGATCAATCATAAAACGGCTCCGGTCGAGATACGTGAACAGGTCGCGTTTACACCAGAACGCCTGCCAGAAGCGCTCAAACAGTTACAAGCTTTACCCGGCGTTAATGAGGCCGCCATCCTGTCGACATGCAACCGTACTGAAATATACTGTTCTCTCGATAATAGCAATAATAGTGCTGATACTGATGATATCAATAATAAAGACCAGCAAATTATCAACTGGTTCAGCCAGTTTCATAATATTCCTTTGGCCACACTGAGCAAACACCTCTACGAACACGAGCATACCGATACCATACGCCATGCCTTTAGAGTCGCCTGCGGGCTGGACTCCATGGTGCTGGGCGAGCCACAAATACTCGGTCAGATGAAGCAGTCATACGCTGAAGCCAGCCAGCATGGTTCACTGGCTTTATTACTCGGTCGTTTATTCCAGCATGCTTTTACTGTCGCCAAACAGGTGCGCACAGACACAGCCATCGGCTCCAGCGCTGTATCAGTGGCCTTTGCATCTGTTTCACTGGCAAAGCAAATCTTTGGCAACCTGCAACCTTATACCGCGTTAATGATTGGTGCCGGTGAAACGATTGAACTGGCTGCCCGCCACCTTCACAGCAGCGGCATTGGCCATATTATAGTTGCCAACCGCACCATTGAACGGGCTCAAACTCTGGCTAAGCAATTCGATGCCGAAGCCATTACCCTGCGGGATATGCCGGAGCACCTGGAACGCGCAGACATTGTTATTTCTTCTACCGCCAGCTCACTGCCGATACTTGGCAAAGGCACTGTTGAACGCGCACTTAAAAAACGCAAACACAAGCCAATCTTTATGGTGGATATTGCCGTTCCGCGTGATATTGAAGCCGAAGTCGATGAGCTGGATGATGTTTTTCTGTACACGGTTGATCATTTACAGGAAATTATCACTGAGAATTTAAAATCCCGTCAGGAAGCCGCTGAACAGGCAGAGGAAATTATAGAAGCTCAGGTTAGCGAGTTTTTAGACTGGCAAAAAACGTTACATGCCGTCGACACTATCCGCGACATTCGCGAACAGTCAGAAGCTTTGAGTGAAGAAGTGCTTGAGAAAACCTTAAAGCAAATCCAGCAAGGTCAGAGTGCTGAAGACGCGGTTAAGTTTTTAGCCCGCACTTTAACCAATAAATTTTTACACCAGCCTTCTGCGCAGTTACGCGAAGCAGGTAAACATGGCCAGAAAGATGTCATTGCAGCGGCTAGAAATCTTTTTTTGGGTAAAAACAAGCCCTAACCTATTAGAGAAAATACTGTGTTAAAAGATTCGATATTAAGAAAACTGGAAAGTCTGATCGAGCGCCATGAAGAAGTGGGGATGCTAATGACGCAGCCCGAAATCATTAGCGACCAGAATCAGTTCCGTGATCTATCGGTTGAGTATTCTCAGCTTGAACCGCTAGTGATCAGCTTTAAACACTATCAGCAAGCCATTGAAAACCTCGCCAGCGCAAAAGAAATGATGAAAGACAGTGATCCCGACATGCGCGAAATGGGGGTCGATGAAATGAAGGAAGCTGATCAGCAAATCAACACGCTGTCACTCGAATTACAAAAATTACTGTTACCAAAAGACCCTCATGATAACAGCAATATCTTTCTCGAAATTCGTGCCGGTGCAGGTGGTGATGAAGCCGCTATTTTCGCCGGTAATTTATTCCGCATGTATTCGCGTTACGCTGAAACCAAACGCTGGCAGGTCGAAGTTTTAAGCGAGCACGAAGGTGAGCACGGCGGTTATCGTGAAATTATTGCCCGCGTTGTCGGCTTAGGCGCTTACTCAAAACTCAAGTTTGAATCCGGTGCCCACCGCGTTCAGCGCGTACCTGAAACCGAATCGCAAGGTCGCGTACATACTTCTGCCGCGACGGTTGTGGTTATGCCGGAGCCTGATGAAGTTGAGAAAGTGAATGAAATCAACCCGTCTGAATTACGCGTTGATACCTTTCGTGCATCCGGTGCCGGTGGTCAGCACGTTAACAAAACCGATTCGGCTATTCGTTTAACTCACTTGCCAACCGGTATTGTGGTTGAATGTCAGGATGAGCGTTCGCAGCATAAAAACCGTGCCCGGGCGATGTCATTATTAATGGCGCGAATCAATAACATTGAAATTGAAAAACAGGAAAAAGAACAGGCCCAGACCCGTAAATCATTAGTCGGTACAGGTGACCGCTCTGACCGCATTCGTACTTATAATTACCCACAAGGTCGTGTTACCGATCACCGTATCAATTTAACACTCTATAAGCTCGATGAAGTCATGCAAGGCCAGATGGAACAGGTACTAGACCCGTTAATCAATGAATATCAGGCTGAGCAACTGGCATCATTGTCTGATACACAATAACACAGACAAGCACCATGGCCGACTGTATTGCGCAAATTCTGCAACTGGCTGAACAGCAATTACAGAATGTCTCGGATTCAGCACGCTTAGATGCAGAAGTTTTATTAGCGATGGTGCTGAATAAAAATCGCAGCTACTTTCGCGCTTTCGCCGAACAAGAGTTAACAACGGCTGAGCAACTACAATTCCTAGCCTTATTAGACAAACGCTCAGAAGGCCAGCCAATTGCCCATATTACCGGCCACAGAGAGTTCTGGTCTCTCGATTTAACGGTTAACGAGCATACTTTAATCCCCAGACCTGATACTGAAGTGATCATCGAATTTATTCTGCATCACTTCCCTCAGGATAAGCTCAGGCTGGCCGACCTAGGCACCGGCAGTGGCGCCATTGCTCTGGCACTTGCCAGCGAAAAACCACAATGGGAAATTCTTGCCACCGACCAGTCGGCACAAGCTCTGACAGTAGCCCAAAATAACGCTTTAAAGCACCAGCTCACTAATGTGTGTTTTAAGCAAGGCAGCTGGTTTGAACCACTGGGTACACAGCCGTTCGATATAATTATCAGCAACCCGCCTTATATTCCCGAGCGAGACCCTCACTTATTACAAGGCGATGTTCGCTTTGAACCCATGACCGCACTGGCATCAGGCACAGACGGGTTAGATGACATCAGACACCTGATTAAGCATGCAAAAACATATTTACAAACACAGGGCTGGTTAATACTGGAACACGGTTATGATCAACAAGCAGCGATTTATCAGCTGTTTCAACAAGCGGGCTTCATGAATATCAGGCAGAGAAATGACTATGCAGACAATCCACGCATGACAGCCGGACAGTACATTAGAAAGTAACTAAATTATAATTTAATTCATCTACTTGCCATCTGCATATAACAGGCCTATCTTATTGCTATGGCGCATAGCAATGACATCATTAAACACCGGTTAATCCATTTTTCCGGTATGCACCCTGACCCGGACCAGGCGGCCAGCAGCATGTTATTGCTACATGATGTTAAAGGTGTATCAAAACTACATCACATCAGCCCACTCTGCCTGAGAATTGAATACAATATTCAACACCTGAACTTAAAAGTTCTGGAAGATGCATTAGCAGGCGTTGGATTCCATCTTGATAACTCGCTTATCCATAAACTCAAGCGTGCGCTCCATTACTACAGTGAAGAAACCCAGCAGGCCAATCTTGGATACACACAAAACTGCAAGGACTTTACAAAACGTATTTTCATTAACCAATACAGTCATCATGAACATGGCTGCCGTGATGACAGACCAGAACACTGGCGCGAATACAGATAGAAGCCTTAGTCGTTAGTGCAAAATCACTCGTCTTATTAAACATAATAGAAATTCCGGAGCTCCGACTTCGACGAATTATCTGTTATCATTATCACCATGAATGATGACCAACTTTTACGCTATGCTCGCCAAATATTAATGCCTCAATTCGGCATTGAAGGTCAGCAAAAACTATTGAATTCACACATTGCTATCATTGGCATGGGAGGACTGGGCTCCCCTGCTGCGTTATACCTTGCCGCTGCAGGCATTGGTGAATTAACGCTTATTGATAGTGATGAGCTGGACCTGACCAACCTGCAAAGGCAAATCGTGCATCAGGAACATAATATTGGTGTAAATAAGACAGAGTCCGCCAGACAAACTCTGCAGGCACTGAATCCTGAACCAGTGATTAACTGCATCCCCCGACAACTTCATGATGATGATCTAAGCCAGCTAATCAAAAGCGTCGATGTGGTTATCGATGCCACAGACAATTTCGACAGTCGCTTTGAAATAAACCGCTTTTGCTTTCAGCACAAAACACCTTTAGTCTCCGGTGCCGCTATCCGCATGGAAGGCCAGCTCAGTGTCTACGATTTCAGAAACGCTGACAGCCCCTGTTATCGCTGTCTTTACCATGAAGTTGAAGCGCGGGCTGAAACCTGCAGTGAAAATGGCATTCTTGGCCCTGTGGTCGGTACGATTGGCAGCCTGCAGGCGCTTGAGGCGATCAAAGTTATCACTGATATTGGCGATTCCTTACAGGGTCAGTTATTAATCTTTGATGCCTTCAGCATGGACTGGCGTAAAATGAAGCTGCGTAAAGACCCCGCTTGCCCGGTTTGTAGCTCCCATAAATAAAATAAAGATTTAGAAATTAGCAGATGCATACAATAAAACTCCCGCGCCAGATCGTTAACAAGATGCTTGCGCACGCACAATCTAAAACCGAACAGGAAGTATGTGGATTAATCAGTCTGAGAAACGACAAGCAAATGCAGTTAATCCCCATTAGCAATATTGCAACCGAAGCTTCTCATTTTTTTGAAATGGATCCCTCCGAAACCATTCAGGCAATGAAAGCCATTCGAGATGAGAAATCTGAACTCTATGCAATTTACCACTCACACCCTTGCGCACCTGCCACACCCTCAAAGCTAGACGTTGAAAAAGTAGGCTACCCGGATGTACTCTATTTAATTATTTCATTAAACACTAAGGGTGTTTTAGAGCTAAAAGGCTATAAAATTAACAATAATCAGGTCATATCCATTGACCTGATTATCTAGCTGTCAGTAAAGTTTACATAAAAAAATATTTTGTAAGATTTTTCCGTATTAATATAACGATAATTCCTTACACAACTATCAGTCTCTGCTACTCTTCTTCCGTACCCAGCCGTCATATCATTTTCTGCCTAAAAATAAATAAACAAAAAAAACGGAAACATATAAAACCATACTCTCATTAAAATCAAAGTTGTTAGCCTTATAGCCGGCACTTTGCAGGATACGGTACAGCACAATGGACGAGTTATACGAACTTTTTAATGAAATTATCATTTTTGAACAAGAAATAAAAAATAATGACAGGGCTACTCGTACATACCCGGACAGAATTAAGGCCCGGAGGGTTTTTCATGACTATCTGGAGTGGCGATTTAGCAAGATACAACCCAGACTGACTGATTCTGATAACTGGGTTAAAGAGTTAGAGCAGCGCAAATGCGCCTGACGAGTGAGTCATTGTAAACAAATCATCTAACACACAGGTTACAAGGGGTTTTTATGTCCGAAAATGGCGCAGAAAAAAAATATATCATTCTATTCGCAATACTGATTGTTCTGACTGGATTCACCTTTGAATCACAATCAGACAATATGCGTTCAGGCAATACGAGCGGGGGGCAGCCATCACCTCATCATCATGTTGCGGAAAACAGAATCAACAAGCCATAAAGCGCCATACTAAGAACATGCAATCACCCCATCCACAGGGTGTTGCCTGACAAATAAGTACCATAGCTTGCTACCATCTACAGCGTCGCACGATGTATAGAAGATTAATTGAACCCTTAAATTAACCGAATTCTTTTATTTCTAAAAAACTATTTGATTATTATCAAAGCACTTAAGTTCGATAGCTGTGAAAATATCAGTATTTGATAACAAAACAAATTTTATTAGATACAGATAACGGAGATATCATGGACGAGCTAGAGGAATTATTTGAAGAATTTATCACTTTTGAAAGTGAGATTGCAAACAATGACCCTGAAAACTGCACCTACCCAGACAAAATTAAAGCGATGAACCTCTTTGATGAATACCTGGAGTGGCGTCTTGATAAGATCCATATTAAACCCTATAGCTGCGCAAGCCAGTGACTCTATTTACTCTATAGCGTAGCAGCTGTGCTGACTCTGTTAGAATATTGATTCCAACTCACTGTAGGGTATCTGGCCCTTTAGGCTGACCGGCACTGGCAAACAACTGCTCCACATCGACGATATCGTATTCATAATGGGCATTACAAAACTCACAGTCCACCGCTATTTTTCCTTCTTGCTGAACAGTGTGTTTGACTTCGTCATAACCTAATGACAACAGCATAGAATCGATACGTTCACTTGAGCAGCCACATCTGAAACTGAAAATCTCCGAGTCAAAAAGCCGCACATCAGATTCATGATATAAACGGTGCAGCATTTCTTTAACCGATAAGCTTAATAACTCTTCAGCGGTAACGGTTGCAGCCAGCTGCTCATGATGCCCCCATTCAGGCGACTCCTTTTCATCGTTGGGTAGCTCCTGTAACAGAAAACCTGCACAGGTATCATCATTTGATGCCAGCCATAAGCGGGTTGGTAGTTGCTCTGAACGATTAAAATAATCTTCAATCCCATTTGCCAGCGCATCGCCTTTCAGCTCAATCACACCCTGATAAGGTGTACCGTTTTCAGCTTCAATTGTCATCAGCATAGTAGCCTTGCCAAAAATATCGCTTAACGATCCAGCGGGCACCTCACCTTTCCAGCGGGCAATACCCCGTACCGTATTGTCAGATGTCGCCTGTACCACCAGCAAATGCAGGGGACCGTCACCCTGAATTTGAAGAATAACCTTACCCTTAAACTTTATTGTGGCAGACAGCAGTGCTATCGCAGCAAGTGCATCGCCGAGTTGTTTTTTAACAACATCAGGGTATTCATTTCTTTCTAATATCGCTTTCCAGCTGGCATCAAGATGCACCATCTCACCCCGAACAAAGGAGTTTTCAATAATGAAACGATGTAATGAGTCGCGCTCGCGCATAAATATATTCCGAATTCAGAGTGCTTCTGATGTTGTGAAAAAAACAGCCTCATGAGAAGGCTGTTTTTATTTTAAGACAATGTCTGATGAGTTTTAAAAATCATTACTCACTCAGTTTTTTCTTCAGTAACTGATTAACCTGTGCGGGATTTGCCTTGCCTTGTGAAGCCTTCATAATCTGACCAACAAAGAAGCCCATCAGCTGTTCTTTACCGGCTTTAAACTCCGCCGCCTGAACAGGATTATTGGCGATGACTTGATCAACCAGTGCTTCAATAGCCGAACTGTCGGTGATTTGTTTCAGGCCTTTTTTATCAATCACGGTATCGGCATCGCCATCGCCGGCCCACATTGCCTCAAAGACTTCCTTAGCTATCTTGCCGGAAATTGTATTATCTTCAATGCGCTTGAGCATGCCTGCCAGCATTTCTGCTGAAACAGGGCAGTCTTTGATATCCAGATCGTTTTTATTCAGTGATGCACTGACTTCACCCATCATCCAGTTGGCTGCCAGTTTGGCCGCAGCGGAAAGCTCAGCAACTTTCTCAAAATAGTCAGCCGCTTCTCTGCTTACGGTTAAGATACCGGCATCAACCGATGACAAACCATATTGTTCAATAAAACGATCACGCTTCACATCCGGCAGTTCCGGCAAAGTGTCTTTTACTGCCTGCAGGTATTCATCATCGAGTACTACTGGTAACAAATCCGGATCAGGAAAGTAGCGGTAGTCATTAGCCTCTTCTTTTGAACGCATCGAACGGGTTTCATTTTTATCCGCGTCGTATAAACGCGTTTCCTGAACCACTTTGCCGCCGTCTTCGATCAGATCGATCTGTCGTTCAACTTCGATGTTAATGGCTTTTTCAACGAACTTGAACGAGTTAATGTTTTTTAACTCGGCACGTGTACCGTATTCTGCCTGACCTTTAGGACGAACAGAGACATTGGCATCACAGCGGAAGGAGCCTTCGGCCATATTACCGTCACAAATTCCGATGTACTGAACCAGTGAATGAATTTTACGCATGTAGGCAACCGCTTCTTCAGCTGAACGCATGTCCGGCTCAGAAACAATTTCTAACAGCGGTGTACCGGCACGGTTTAAATCAATACCGGTCATGCCATGATAGTCTTCATGCAAAGATTTACCGGCATCTTCTTCCAGATGTGCACGGGTGACACCGATGATTTTCTTTGTGCCGTCTTTTAATTCGATCTCAAGTTTGCCGGCTTCAACAATCGGCAATTCCATCTGGCTGATCTGATAGCCTTTTGGCAAATCCGGATAGAAATAATTTTTACGCGCAAACACCGAATGTCTCGACACATTGGCACCGATTGCCAGACCAAACTTGGCCGCCATTCTGACCGCTTCTGTATTCAGCACCGGCAGTACACCCGGTAAACCTAAATCAACCGCGCAGGCCTGAGTATTAGGTTCTGCGCCGTAGGCAATTGAAGCGCCCGAAAATATTTTGCTGTTGGTCATCAACTGGGCATGGATTTCCAGACCGATTACGACTTCCCACTGCATAGTTATTCCACTCTGTTTATTTGTTTAATTAATTTCGCTGATCATTTGCTTTTAAAAATGCTTAATCTTCAAACCCTGCCGGACACCGTTCATGCCAGTCAGTTTGTTGCTGATAGGCATGTGCCACATTCAGCAAATGCGATTCTTCAAAATAGTTTCCGATAACCTGTAAACCAACCGGCATATCATGGGCAAAACCTGCCGGTATCGACATACCCGGTAAACCTGCCAGGTTCACGGCAATGGTGTAAATGTCTGACAGGTACATTGAAACCGGATCATCCGATTTTTCACCCATGTTAAACGCCACATTGGGGGACGTCGGCCCCATAATGACATCGACCTGCTCGAAAGCTTTTTTAAAGTCATCACTGATTAAGCGCCGCAGTTTTTGTGCTTTAATGTAATAAGCATCGTAATAACCGGCTGACAAGGCATAAGTACCGATCAGAATACGGCGTTTCACTTCTTCACCAAAACCTTCACCACGTGAACGTTTATAAAGGTCTTCCAGATCTTTGGGCTCTTCACAACGATGGCCAAAGCGCACACCGTCCATACGCGACAGGTTTGATGAGCATTCAGCCGGTGCTACCACATAATAAACCGGCACTGACAAACCACTGTTCGGCAGTGAAATTTCAACAACCTCTGCGCCCATGTCTTTGTATTGCTGGA
This sequence comes from Gammaproteobacteria bacterium, assembly GCA_029882215.1. GTDB lineage: Bacteria > Pseudomonadota > Gammaproteobacteria > SZUA-229 > SZUA-229 > JAUVDT01. Next base: position 17,178 of record JAOULC010000001.1, read on the forward strand.
TAGCTGCTTCAACCGTTTTAGCGACTTCAGGGTCAAGGCCTTCACCAAAAAACTCTTTAGGTAAGCCAATTTTTAAACCTTTAATGGACTTATTCAGATCAGTGGTGTAATCCGGCACTTCTTTTTCAATCGAGGTTGAATCCTTTTCATCAAAGCCCGCCATTGCATTCATTAACAGCGCACAGTCTTCAGCGGTTCTGGCCATCGGTCCTGCCTGATCCAAGCTGGAGGCAAAAGCGATCATGCCATAACGGGAGATACGGCCATAAGTTGGCTTTAACCCGGTTAAATTACAAAGTGAGGCTGGCTGGCGAATTGAGCCACCGGTATCGGTTCCGGTTGCCGCTGGAGCAAGACGCGCTGCCACTGCTGCCGCTGAACCACCGGAAGAACCACCGGGTACTTTTTTCAGATCCCATGGGTTTTTAACTGAACCGTAAAAACTGGTTTCATTCGATGAGCCCATCGCAAACTCATCCATATTGGTTTTACCCAGCATCACTGCGCCCACTGCTTTTAATTTTGTGACAACAGTTGCATCATAGGGAGAGATAAAGTTATCCAGCATTTTTGAGCCACAACTGCTGCGCACACCTTCCGTACAGAAGATGTCTTTTTGCGCAAACGGCACCCCTGTCAGCGGCTCCGCCGTACCGGCAGCCAGTCGCTCATCAGCGGCTTTTGCCTGCGCCAGAGCCTGTTCTGCTGTGACGCTAATAAAGCTGTTTATTTCACCGTCTCTGGCTTTAATACGATCCAGAAAGTACTGCGTCAGTTCAACGCTACTGACTTCTTTCGCCTGTAACATGGCAGATAACTGTGCCAGTGTTTTATTGTGATACATGTTCATTCCCATCGGTATGATGTTTATTCGATAACTTGTGGTACGAGGTACAGGCCATCTTCAGTTTTTGGGGCGATGGCTTGAAATTTTTCCCGCTGATTATTCTCAGTGACCACATCTGCCCGCAGTCGCTGATTGGCGTCCATCGGGTGTGCCATTGGCTCAACATCATCGGTATTAACCGCAGACATCTGATCAACCAGCTCTAAAATATTCGACAAAGTGCCAGCATAACTTGGGATATCGGCTTCATTTATCTCTAATCGCGCCAAATGGGCAATTTTTTTCACTTGTTCTGCATCCAGGGACATTTTGCTCTCCGCACATTAAATCTCTCAGGCTTTTATCAACTTAACCAGAGTATGTTCTAGCCGCCGAAAATTACCATATATACCGCTCAGACACCACAATCGTCGGCAGATGTTTGGAGAAAAACCCAAGATTTGATACAGTGCTGGCTATATTTTATAAATCAATAAGAAAATAGAATGACTTTATAGGTAAATCCTTGCACAATCATACAGATTTACTAACTTAACCAACAAACCACGAGTATCATCACAAACATTAAGCTGCCTCTGTTAACTTTTATGCGGGCACTTAGAATAATCAAGTTGATATGCTCTAACATAGGCTAGCTACATATAATGTTTAATCGTTTACGCGGACTTTTTTCTAACGACCTGTCTATCGACCTGGGAACAGCAAACACCCTTATTTATGCACGTGGCAAAGGCATCGTATTAAACGAGCCTTCTGTTGTCGCAATTCGTATGGACCGTGGTCCGGGTGGCCCTAAGTCAATCGAAGCATATGGCACTGAAGCCAAAACCATGCTGGGTCGCACACCGCAGAATATTCAGGCCATCCGGCCGATGCGCGATGGCGTTATCGCAGATTTCAACATTACAGAGAAAATGCTGCAGTTTTTTATCCGTAGCGTACATGAAAAAGCCCTGTTTCGCCCCAGCCCGCGGGTTCTGGTTTGTGTGCCTTGTGGTGCGACTCAGGTTGAACGCCGCGCTATACGAGAGTCGGCTGTTGGTGCCGGTGCGCGTAAAGTATTTTTAATTGAAGAACCAATGGCTGCCGCTGTTGGTGCCGGCATGCCGGTTGACGAGCCACGTGGCTCGATGGTTCTGGATATTGGTGGAGGTACATCGGAAGTCGCAGTTATTTCATTAAACGGCATTGTTTATTCAGCCTCTGTCAGAATCGGTGGTGACAAATTTGATGAAGCCATTATCAGCTACGTCCGCCGTAACTACGGAATTTTGATTGGTGAGGCCACAGCTGAACGCATCAAACACGAAATCGGCTCGGCATACCCGGGTAAAGAATTACTGGAAATCGAAGTAAAAGGTCGCAACCTGTCTGAAGGTATTCCAAGAAGCTTCACATTAAACAGCAATGAGATTCTTGAGTCACTACAAGAGCCGTTGTATGGCATCGTAAGTGCCGTCAAAACAGCCTTAGAGCAAACACCACCTGAATTGGGTGCTGACGTTGCAGAACGCGGCATTGTGCTGACTGGCGGCGGTGCATTATTACGTGATATTGATCGTCTGATCATGGAAGAAACCGGCTTACCTGTTGTCATGGCAGAGGATCCAAAAACCTGTGTTGCCCGTGGCGGCGGCCGGGTTCTGGAACTGCTTGATGAGCATGGCAGCGATTTTCTTGCTGTAGAATGATTTTTATATACAGGCTCCCGCTGAGCCTGTTCTGATTGCATAGATAAATAAGAGTCCATAAAACATGGTGGAAATGAATGCCCTGTTTCAAAACAGGACCTCGCTAGTCATACGTGCCATTATTCTGATAATGTTTTCTATCGCACTGATGATTGCCGACCACCGCTGGAATCATTTAGAAAACCTGCGCAAGGGGCTTTCTAATATTATTTATCCGTTGCGTTACACCATCAACATTCCTGCTGAGTTTGTTCAATGGATTGATGAGTCAATTACGTCTCATAATAAACTGCTTGAAGATAACAAACGCCTCAAGGCTGATCACCTTTTATTTGAAGCCCGGCTACAAAAAATGGACACACTTGAACTGGAAAACCAGCGACTGCGCAGCCTGCTGGGCACACCTAGAAAAGCCAGTGAACGTGTTTTAATTGCAGAGATATTCAGTGTTGAGCAAGATCCGTATAAACGCCTTATCAATATTAATAAAGATGCTGATGACGGGGCTTATATTGGTCAGGCAATTATCGACGCCTATGGCATTATGGGGCAGATCATTCATGTTAACGAGAACTCGTCCACAGTCATGCTAATTTCAGACAGTAACCATGCCATCCCTATTCAAATCAACCGAACGGGTTTACGCGGTACGGTTTTTGGAACAGGTGACTCAAGTAAACTTGAACTACGGTTTATACCTCATAATGCCAATATAAAAGAAGGTGATATCGTTTCCAGTTCAGGCTTAGGCGGGCGTTTTCCACCTAACTACCCAGTCGGTGTGATCAACAGCATAGAGCGACCTGCCGGTGAAACATTTGCCAGCATAGACATTACACCATCCGCAAAACTCGATCAGAGCAGAGAAGTGCTTATGCTATGGCATAATGCGCCTGCTGACACAAACAGCCTTGAAAGCCCCGGTAAAAAATGATCCAAAAGCCATACATACCTATCACAATCTCATTGCTGTTCGCCTTAATGCTAAGCATGCTGCCATTACCTGGCTGGATAAATCATATTCGTCCGGACTGGGTGACTCTGGTACTGATTTACTGGGCAATGGCCTTACCACTCACCGCTGGTGTGATGACCGCTTTTGTCTTTGGCCTTTTACTGGACGTTAGCCAGAGCACCTTACTGGGGCAGCATGCACTGGCCCTGGTTATTATCATATACCTTGTGCAACGGCTTTATTTAAGAATCAGGGTATATACGCTGATTCAGCAGGCGATCTTTGTTGGTGTTTTACTGGCAATCAAACAACTAGTCGTACTCTGGGTTAGCGGCATAACGAATAATGCTCCCGATATAACACTTTATTTTCTGCCAACACTGACCGGTGTCTTTATCTGGCCATGGCTGTTTATTTTATTACGTGATATCCGGCGCCGCTTTTGCCACTCTCAGCACCGCTAGACAGTACGTTCACCAGTCCGCAACAGCTCTGAACCCGGCTGTGTACTTCAAATTTTTCAGCCATAAACTCAGATGAAAGTTTGCCAATGACTATTTCCTGCAAAGGATATCCATCCTCACACCGAAGTTTTCATCCTGTGATGAATATATAGACGAGATAACCAGCCACTATTTCAAAGCCAGAAAAACCTCTGACAAAGCAGTCTTTTTTTAAGCTTTTGCTAATCTCACCGCATCAATAATAACTGTACGAACTAGTCATCGCATATCATTGCAGGAAAAAACATGCAATCTCCTCACCTGTAAATCAAGCGAATCATTATTAGCCTCAACTTTAATCACGCCATTATTATTTTTAAGCTCCTCATGCACCTTCTCAGAAAGCACTGCAAATATAATATCAGGAAGAGAGGACTATCACGGTTTTGCATATAGTTTAAATCACTCTAAAATGTAAATAACCTTGAATATAATTATGTATACTAAGTCTTATCTAATAAAAAACTTTCCGGATACTGAACAGTCATATGTACTCTTTAAAACAACGCATGGAACAGTACGGTTTCATTAGTCATAAAGATTATGAATATGCATTACGCTGCATGAATAATTCGGCCGCCATGCATATTAAAACCCTGAACATAGAGGGCGAGCCGGGCCGTAGGAAAACGGCATTTGCAAATGCTCTGGCCCACGCACTTGACTACCAGCACATTCATTACTTTGAATTCGGCCTAGAAAAAAAGTCCCCCGTCCTTATCCAGATTGATAATACAGAAAAAACCGTTGATGTTGACCCGATGGAGGACTTTGAAAAAATTATCATTGAAACCTGTGCGCTCAGTGAAGCTGAAAAAACCATTTTGATTCTAGACCAGTTACACCTGGCAAGCTTCAAAGATCATATGCATTTGAGCAGCTTTATCACCTCGAAAACATGGAATCATGGAGGCAATCAGTATATAGCCAATCCGGCAAACTTAATTATTATGATGATTTCTGAAACAGAAATTTATCACGCATTACAACAGTGTAGTTTTAAAATATGGGTTGACAGTTTATATCAGCCGGGTAAAGCACCGGAGCATCATGAATTAAAACTCGAGCCTTCTGCTCAGCAATGGATAGATACTATTGCACAAATTTTCACCGCCTTAAGCCTATGCCCTACCCTCAATACCTATCAAAAAATTGCTTTTGATATTGAGCACCATGTTCGCAGTGCTGATCAGCTAAGAATTTCTTTATATGGCTGGGTCGAAGGCATTTCATACCCGGCATTATTTTCAGATGAAATGAATGAACTGTTCGCAAGCGCTCAAACGGCAATTGAAAATTATATTGGCATTGAAGAACCCATAGAAATGTCAGGCCATCTAGCCGACAACGAATAATACTCTGTAACAAATCTGCAACAATTTATCCGTCTTTATGTGCCCTCCCTCCTTAAGGGTATGCCCGTAATCTAACAGTTACAGCCGTGCATTCCGACAGACGGCTTACATTCAGTGACGTGTCCCTGTGATATCTGACTTTGATATAAGTGTATAATTTCACATCAGTAAAGTTTCATGAGGTTGCTGTAGGATGAGAACACAAAGCAATGCACAAATGGAAATTGAACGCACTACCTTACGCGATGTAACCAGTACTGCTAAATTATTTAACTTTAACCGACCTGTCTATGTGTCAAACAAAGTCTGGCGTGACTGTATTGATATTCATAGCATTGGAAATGAATTAGCCGTTTTACAAAGGCTTCGCCATGTTTTATTTATGGCATCAAGCGCACTTAGAAATCGCGTTACTGATGTTGAATGTGAATTTCGAATCCAGCGCATACCAAGTGACAAACCTAATCAGCATGCTGAATCAGTCACTCTTAAACTGAAAGCATATATTGATGATAATGACAGGCCGGTTGTAACAATCAAATTTCCGGACGAATAACTTTATGAAAGGCTTTTTCAAAAGCACTACCCGCTGGTTTAGCAAGGGATATGCTGAAAAAAAGAACAAATCAGGTATTGATATCAACCGTACGAATCAAACGATTTTGATCGTTGATGATTCCCGTACTCAGATCTACTCCACAAAAAAAATTCTAAATGACTATGGCTTTTCTGTCATTACAGCAGAGGACGGAAAGGCAGGTATTATTAAAGCCCGGGATATCAAACCCGATCTTATTTTAATGGATATTGTTATGCCGGTAATTAACGGCTTTCAGGCGACTCGCTACCTTAAAAAGCACCCTGAGACATCTCAGATACCCATCATCATTGTCAGCAGTTCTACTCAGGAGTCGGATAAAGCATGGGGGCTGAAACTAGGTGCCTGTGACTTTGTTACCAAACCCACAGAAGCCGGACTGCTTATCGCCAAAATCATCCGTCACCTGGATGCCAGGCCACAGTACAGTAGCAGTGATATGCTCGCTAGTCAGAAAGCCAGCTAACCGAGTTAAAATATTAGTACGGCTCACTTTCATGAGTCGTACTTTAACGCCTGTTGACAGGCTTTACTCAAACATGCTTTTCATCATATCCAGATGACTGCGGGCATTCTTTTTGCTGGTTTCTTCATCCAGCTTTCTGCCCCCGCCGGTCCATTCAAGATCATCTTTGGGTAGCTCTTCCAAAAAACGACTGGGTTCACATTCAACCGATTCTCCGTATCGCTGGCGTTTTTTTGCATAAGTGATGGTCAGATTGCGTTGCGCCCGTGTAATACCCACATACGTTAAGCGGCGTTCCTCCTCGACATTATCTTCCATAATACTGCTACTATGCGGCAGTAATTCTTCTTCTACGCCCACCATAAATACATTTGGAAACTCAAGACCTTTAGCGGCATGATAAGTCATCAGCGACACCGCATCCAGATCCTGATCCTCATTATTACGCTCAAGAATATCCATCAAAAGCATATGCGCAACCATTTCACCCAGAGTCTCGCCTTTTTCTTTGTCTTTGACTCTTTGTAACCAGTCCAGTACATCGGTGACATTTTTCATGCGCCTTTCAGCTATTTTGTCATCCTTGCACTGTTCAAATAACCATTGTTCATAGCCAATCTCTTCCAGCATAGAGCGCGCAACCATCACCGGATCACCTCTTTCAGTGGCTTCCGTTGTGGCATGTACCCAGTGCGCAAAGTTTGTTAACTTTTTCCAGACTCGCTCACTAAGAAACTCTTTTACACCAAACTCAGTACTGGCCGCCAGTAAACTGATGCCTCTGTCAGAAGCATAACGCCCCAGCTTTTCCAGTGTTGACGGTCCTATTTCCCGCCGCGGTGTATTCACAATGCGTAAGAAAGCGGTGTCATCATCAGGGTTGGATAACAGCCGCAGATAGGCCATGATATCCTTCACTTCTGCCCGTTCAAAAAATGATAGCGCACCGCTAATCACGTAGGGAATACTCAGCTCTCGCAGATACCTTTCAAACAACCGGGACTGAAAATTTCCCCGGTATAAAATGGCGTAATCTTTAAATTTGGTACTCTTCTGAAATTTGTGCGACTGCAACTCCATCACCACCCGTTCAGCCTCACCCTCTCCGCTAGTGCACTCCATCACCCGTATCGGGTCACCATACCCCAGATCACTCCACAGCTGTTTTTCAATTGCATGCGGGTTAATGCGTATTAACTGATTAGCGACTTTAAGGATTCGCCCTGTCGAACGGTAGTTTTGCTCCAGTTTAACCACTTTAAGGTTAGGAAAGTCTTTGCCCAGCCCCTCTATATTTTCCGGGCGGGCACCACGCCATGAATATATTGACTGATCATCGTCACCTACGGCCGTAAGCCTGGCTTCTTTGCCGATGATTAATTTGAGTAACTCATACTGACTGGCATTGGTATCCTGATACTCATCCACCAATAAATAATGTATTTTTCGCCGCCAGCGCAATAGCACATCCTGATTATTCTGAAAAAGCTGTACAGGCTTCATGATCAGGTCATCGAAGTCAACGGCATTATAAGCATGCAGCTGGCGCTGATATTTGATGTAGAACGTCGCAAAGAAACCATCCTGATCATTTTCTGCGCTATATAAGGCCTGCTCCGGGGTCACAAAGTCATTCTTCCAGCGAGAGATCCGGCTTGAGATGGCTTCGGCATCATCCACATTGCTACCCGATTCTGCTCGTTGTAACTCACGGATAACCGTCTGTACATCCGTGCTGTCAAAGATACTGAAGCCCTGCTTCATATCAGCAGCCTGATACTCTTTACGTAAAATATTTAAGCCAAGATTATGAAAGGTAGAAACCGTCAACCCCCGGGTATTGGTACCGGTGAGCTGATCTGTGACCCGGCTTTTCATTTCGCGCGCGGCTTTATTGGTAAAGGTCAGTGCGGCTATATGGGCCGCTTTAATCCCGCAGTCCTGTATCAGATAAGCGATTTTACGGGTAATCACACGTGTTTTACCGCTGCCTGCACCTGCCAGCACCAGCAAAGGACCATCAATATATTTTACAGCTTCCCGTTGCTCGGGATTCATACCTGAAGACACGAAAGAAAACACCAAATGAATGAATAAAACAGCTCGCTATTGTATCTAAAAGCAGCCTGCTTGTGCGTCCTATTCATCGATATTACACAATACTTGCAACTCGCCCTTATTTGGTGAAATATGTCAGCATGGCAACGATAAAAGCACTCACACAATTTGATTTCTACGCGGAACTTGATGCCACCGCGGGCTTAAGTCTGGTTTACTTCTCGGCCCATGCCTGTTCTGCCTGCAAGCATTTGAGCCAGGTATTAACTCAGCTAGCGCAGAATCAGCCAGAGCTAACTATTTTCAAAGTCGATGCACAGCAGGATCAGGCACTGATAAGAGAATATGATGTATTTCATTTACCGGCACTTTTTTTATTCAAAGAAGGCCAGTATCATGCCGAATTACAATGTGAATCCCGTGCCGAGAGTATTTTAAATTGCATCAATCAGGCCAGCCAGCAAGCCGCCGCCGAAGCCCCATGAAAATTGATACCACAACAGGGTTACTGGACTGTGCCAGCTATATTGCTTCGCCGAATCAGGATCAGCGTAGCGGCGAGCAGTCAACCGACCTGATTGTGTTACATAACATCAGCCTGCCACCAGCACAGTTTGAGGCTAACTGGGTGGCTGATTTTTTCACCAATTCACTGCCACCTGACCAACACCCCTACTTTGAGTCCATTAGCCAGCTTAAAGTCTCTTCACACTTATATATCCGACGCAGCGGTGAAATATTTCAGTTTGTGCCCTTCCACCAGCGCGCCTGGCATGCCGGTGTTTCCTGTTATCAGGAAAAGACAGGCTGTAATGACTTCTCGATTGGTATTGAACTGGAAGGCACCGATGATATCGCTTATGAGGTGATTCAGTACACGGTTCTGGCTGAAGTACTTGAGGCATTAATACAAGCTTACCCCGATCTAAAAAAACAACGGATTACCGGCCACAGCGACATTGCTCCCGGGCGAAAGTCCGACCCTGGCAACTCTTTTGACTGGCAAAAACTCAGGCAATTATTAAATATATCTGAATTTGAAAAGGCCTGATTGCATCTGATGATTCACAGCCGTAGACTGATCCAGTAAACTATAACCAACAAATCTTATTAACTGATTAGCATGAGAAGAAAACACCTTTCGTCTTTGTGGCTTTAGTTATACTTTAAGGGAAAAAATAACAATATGACTCTCATTTCTATTATTCTGGGGCTTCTTCTTGACCGCCGCTGGAACGAGTTTAACCAATGGCGTCAGTTTGACTGGTTCTCCCAACTCAGTAAATTTGTACTTGAAAAAACAGATGCACACCTGCATAACCCGACTGCACGTTATCTTGCCGTACTGACATTACCCGTTCTGACTCTATTAATCATTCAGGATCTAATCGCTTCCTGGTCAGTTCTGGCGGCTTTTCTTTTTGCACTGACCGTTTTTATTTATTGTCTGGGCAGCCTGAAAATCGAGCAACAGCTTGAGCAAGTCATTTCCCACCTCAAAGAAAATGAAAATGAACAGGCCCGCTCACTCATTCTTGAAATAAGTCATGAATCATCAGTCGACGATAGCAACATGATTGAGCTGACCATTCGATCAGCTATACATATTCTTATTGAACGACTGTTCGGCGTTATTTTCTGGTTTGTGCTGCTGGGCCCGGTTGGTGCTGTAATTTACCGCTTAAGCCAGCAACTCTTATCGGCTTATGCTCAAGACCCCCTGATATCAACAACAGCTGAACGTATGTTATACCTTCTTAACTGGCTACCTGAACGATTTCTGGCCATAAGCTTTGCTATAACAGGCCACTTTGAAGGGGCTTTAGCTGCATTTCATGACAATAAAGACACGGACAGAACACAGCAACACCTGTTAATTGATGTCTGCCATGGTTCACTCGAAGGCAATGAACGTGACAATAAAGCCGCTTATCTCAACTCTTTTCGCGGCTTACTACTGCGTAGTCTGGTCGTCTGGCTTACCAGTATCGCGCTATTAACATTATTTGGCTGGCATTAATTAGTGCCTCTTGAAAGCCGCTTAGATATTTTGCGCCACGGCGAACCGGATGGTGAAGACTGCTTTCGTGGCAGCGGCATTGATCACCCTTTGACCGCACTAGGCTGGTCTCAGATGCAGGCTGCAATTGCCCAGAATACACAGTGGAACTTAATCATCAGCTCGCCACTAAGCCGTTGCCTGGACTTTGCCAAACAACTGTCCTCTGAGCGTTCTCTGGAACTGCTTGTTGATGATGATTTGAAAGAAATCGGCTTTGGCAGCTGGGAAGGTCGCAGTAAAGAGGACATCCAGCTCAATGATAGTGAAGCCTATAAGCAGTTTTGTCTTGATCCGGTTAATCGTCGCCCCGCCGGGGCAGAGCCACTGGAAAAATTCAGCAACAGAGTCTGGCATAAACTCGAAAAACTGGCTGCAGAACATAAAGGCAAACGCCTGTTGATCATTACACATGCCGGTGTTATTCGTGTTGTTAGCGCAAAAACACTGGGGCTTTCACTGAATGATGTCTATAATCAGTTAAAAATAGAATACGCTGCCACTATCAGCTGTCGTTTTAATGACAAAGGCAAAGCCATACTATTACTGCCTTCATCATTATAATCTTAACTCACCGGTGATTTAATCGACGGTAACTTTTTCAGCTCAATAGCAAACTCTTTTGCCTGTGCTAAAGCACGCTGCAAACGTGCTGGCGCACTCCGGCCCATACACTGATGTAATGGATCACCGTTAAAAGCCACCAGCATTAAATCAAGCAGTTCATTCTTATCAAAACATTTTGCTGTCAATTTTTGCTGAATCATTAACACATCATCAAACACGGCACTGGCAACATCCCTGTGTTTTTCCCATAACTCGCCAACATTGCCACCGACTTCCAGCCCGGCAATATTCGATGTCAGTATATAAAGATTTTTCACCACCAGCTCAGATAACATTGCGTCTTTATCAGCCACAATTTTAACCGCAATATCTAAACCGGCGAGACTTTCATACAATAAGCTGGCCAGTGGCCCATAGACAGGCGATGGAATAATCACTTTTGAATCCTGCCCCTTCTTTTTTTCAAACCAGATAGAAATAATCGTTGGCTCAATCGCCAGCCCGCCCCAGTCAGCTGGCAGCAGTTCATTTTGTAATAACACCAGTACGGACAACCACGATTGCGGGATTTGTTTTAAAACAGCCTGTAAATCATTCTCACCAACCGCCACGATTACAGCAGCCGGGTCGGTGACCTGCTGCTGTAATTCGTCGATTGAATCAGCGCGCAGTAAAGGAAATACCGGATAGCCTGCCTTTAAAAAACCTCTGGCAAAAACAGCGCCTATTTCTCCCATACCAATAACAACTACCGGTGCTTTCATATCACGATTCTCTGCTTCTCTGTTACAATAACCTTATTTTATAACAATGATAAAAAGCGTGCCAGATCATGACCGACGACAAACGCCTGCAACAACTAAAAACCTGGCTTAATCAGCAACTGATGACAGATCAGTATGAATTTTCTGTCGCCTCGGCTGACGCCAGCTTTCGCCGTTATTTTCGAATTACACATAACGGTCAAAGCATGATCGCAATGGATGCACCGCCTGATAAAGAAGACTGCCGGCCATTCGTTGATATTGCAAAAAAACTCTTTGCAGCTGGCATTCACGCCCCTGAAATCTTCTCTGAAGATTATCAGCAGGGTTTTTTATTACTATCTGATCTAGGTGATGTTCAGTATTTGTCTATTCTAAATACTGAAAATGCTGGCAGCCTGTACAAAGATGCAATTGATTCACTGATAAAGATTCAGAGCATACCGCCAGCCTCATTACCAGCTTACAACCGTCAGCTATTACAGGCTGAGATGAATCTTTTTCCTGAATGGTTTATTAATCAGCATTTAAAAATCACTTTAAACGAGCAACAACAGCATTTACTGCAAAGCGTATTTGAATGCCTGACTGAAAGTGCGTTGCAGCAACCGCAGGTGTTTGTCCATCGTGATTATCACAGTCGCAACCTGATGCAGACTGGCGTTTCTAATCCCGGTGTACTTGATTTTCAGGATGCCGTTAACGGTGCTGTCACATACGATCTGGCATCGCTGTTAAAAGACTGCTATATCAGCTGGCCCAGAAAGCAGATTGAGCAGTGGCTGGCCTATTATTTCGATCAGGCTCAGCAAAATAACATTATTGATTCTCAGTGCCTGCTAGACGAGTTTATTCAGTGGTTTGATTTTATGAGTGTACAAAGACACCTTAAAGTTCTCGGTATCTTTACCCGTCTCAATATAAGGGACAATAAATCTGGCTACATGAAAGACCTGCCACGGACATTTAAATACATTATGGATAGCTGTGAACGTTATCCGTTACTCCACCCTTTAAAGTCGCTTTTACAAGAATTACAAATCGCTGAAAAATTTCATATAGAGTGGAAAAAGCTAGCATGAAAGCCATGATACTGGCCGCGGGACGTGGTGAGCGTATGCGACCATTAACTGACAATACACCGAAGCCGTTATTAAAGGTTGCAGGTCACAGCTTAATTGAACACCATATATTCAAATTAAAATCAGCCGGCTTCACTGAGCTTGTGATCAACACGGCCTGGCTGGCTGAAAAAATTCACCGTCAGATCGGCGATGGCGGCAACTACGGCGTAAGTATTCAGTATTCTGACGAACAAACCGCACTGGAAACCGGTGGCGGTATTAATAAAGCACTGCCATTGCTTGGCAACAATACATTTTTAGTCGTCAATGGTGATGTCTGGTGTGATTATGATTATGCCAGGCTACCGTCGCTTAAACCTGACTGCCTTGCCCATCTTATTTTAGTTAATAATCCACCGCACAATCCGGACGGTGATTTTTCAATTAATCAGGGAATGCTGTCAAATGCGGCAGCTGCGCGACTTACTTTTTCAGGAATTGGTTTATACCGGCCTCAACTGATAAAAAGCGATGCAGATAAATTCCCGCTGGCACCTGTTTTACGACAGGCCGCTGATGATAAAAAAATCAGTGCAGAATATTTCCCGGGACTATGGATAGATATCGGCACAACCGACAGATTAGAGCAAGTAAATACGCTGCTACAGCCTTAAAACTGCCAGCGATAATAAATTTCTGTACGTGACATATCTTCTTTTACCTGACTAATAGAGTGTTCAGTTTCAAGCTGTGTATAGGCTAAACCTACAATATTATCACCGAACAGATGCTTTATTTCATACATCATCACCAGCCCCATTGCTGGCTCATAATCTTCTACTGACTGAGTACCCGATATATCTGTAGTCCGTGAAATATTGTCATGATAGGAAGCACCGACAGCAAATAATGAGGCTGTTGTATTGTATACATACAGTGCCTGCAGGTATGTTTGGTCCAGCTGACCGCTGTCATTGCCTGCTGTCACTCTATCAAGCTGATAACCTAATGCTAGTCGATAGCCATTCTTATCACTCCAAAACTGGTCGTACAAGAAACGTAAATGAGCGCCACTACCATATGTGATCTCATGGCCTCCCTGGGTAGGAACAGCGACATCGCCACCAGTCGAGTAACCAACGCTGAATGAAATTTGAGAAGTGACATGATCAGCCCGGTCATTTATTACTCTGTTACTTTCTTCTTTTTTATCAACTGGCAGCTCACTGACAGTCTTATCCGTCTCAGTTACCGGTTCTATTTTGTTCTCTATTATTTTTATATGATTGTCTGTGTTTTCGTTTGAAATAATCGCTTGTGGTTTTTGTTTGACGGCCGGAACACTTACCCGGCTTGCTGAATTTTCAGGCTTTATCAAATATTCAGGTAAGCGCAAGAAAACACCCACTTCCATTTTGTTCGCACCGTTGCTAAATACCTGCGGATTGATTCTGACTATATCTTTTCGCAGTATGCTCTGCTTTTTATTTGAAGCCGGAAAATAGGCTCTGGCAATAGAATATAAGGTATCACCGGGCTTAATCTGCCACTGATGCTCACTTAATAAATTAGCAGAGGATTTAGTTTTTAAAGAAGGCTGCGTCGCTGTTTTTTTTAACGCATGTGCTGACTGAGTATAAGCAAATGCCGGCAGAGTTAGTCTGGCGCCAATGTTCAGACTGCCAGAGCCTGACATGAAGATATTTTGATTCAGAGTGATGATCTGTGTTCTGAGTTTTGCCTGTAACATGGCGTCTTTAGGAAAAACTGATCGAGCGATTCCATATAGTGTATCGCCACTATTTACCAGCCAGTATTTTCCCTGCAATTCAGCTTTTGTATTAATGCTGCTTAGCATAAGCAGCACAGATACCGATATATTTAATATTTTCATTGCCGTCACTCCCTGACAGATCAATACACTTTACTTTATGAAGCCATCAAAAAAGCACTGAAAAAGCCATAAGCGTCATATCATTATCAAGTGTTGTTACATCAAACTCGAGCACCAGACGTGCACCCACTTTGTAACCGAGCCCAATACCATAAGATGTTACGCTATTTGTCTCAGTTGTTGCTATACCAGTTGCCGGCGTACGCACCATTTCCTGTTTGATTTTACCGACTTTAATCTTCATATAGGGCTGACCTTCACCCAATAAAGACAGATAGAAACCCGTAATACTGGACTCCCAGGCATCACCCGTATAGATACCGGTTGCAATCACACCCGGATCAGCCGAGAGATTAATGTACTCGAGTACGGCTTTTTGATTTCTGGCACTCAGTGTAAACCCGGTCGCATCGACCGTACCAAACTCACTGCCACCATCCAGACTAGCGGCTACAAGACCTACATTATAGGTTTCTTCATAAGCCGCATTGCCACGTGCATAAAGGGGGTTAGAAAAGGCAATCAGAATGCTGCAAAGTATAATAAAACGCGCCGAAATCTTCATAGTTAGTCCTAGTTATTATTTTCCCGTCATAAATAACAAGTATTGGCTCAAATAACAAGCCTGACACGTCATCATGAGAGAATAATACTTATTTAAATTGAATTATGTGCCTGTAGATCGGCATGATATGACGAGCGAACCATTGGCCCGCTGGCTACATTTTTAAAGCCCATTGCCATGCCAATATCATGCAGCTCGTCAAATTCTTGCGGTGTCACATAGCGGCTTACCGGCAGGTGATCCAGACTGGGCTGTAAGTACTGCCCCAGTGTTAACATATCACAACCATGATCCAGTAAATCCTGCATGACCTGCTTTACCTCATCTATCTCTTCACCCAGGCCCAGCATCAAGCCCGATTTTGTGGGTACCTCAGGGTGTAAAGCTTTGAATGACTTTATTAAATCAAGTGACCACTGATAATCGGAACCCGGCCGGGCTTTTTTGTATAGCCGCGGTACGGTTTCAAGATTATGATTAAATACATCCGGCGGTGCTGTTGTCATTATTTCCAGTGCAATATCCATACGCCCGCGAAAATCCGGCACCAGAATTTCAATCTCTATAGACGGTACCCGCTTGCGGGTTTCTTTTATGCAGCTGACAAAGTGTGCAGCACCACCGTCACGTAAATCATCACGATCAACCGATGTAATGACAACATATTTCAGCGCCATGTCTTTAATGGTTTTTGCCATATTGGCCGGCTCATCCTGGTCCAGTGGATTAGGACGGCCATGACCGACATCACAGAACGGGCAACGACGGGTGCAAATATCACCCATGATCATGAAGGTGGCTGTGCCGCCACTAAAACATTCTCCCAGATTCGGGCAGTTAGCTTCTTCACAAACCGTGTGCAGTTTATGCTCACGCAAAATAGTTTTTAATTTCTTAACCTCAGGTCGTGCCGGTGATTTTGCACGGATCCAGGACGGCTTCCTTAGAGGCGTTTCTGTTCTCTCAACTTTAATCGGTATACGATCCAGTTTATCTGCACCACGATATTTCACGCCGACTTCTTTACGTGGTCTTTTTTCTTCATTCATTTTTAGCTACCGAAACTGTTATACTGAGATTTTTAAAATATATCAGGCATACAGCGGCGTGCAGACCTAAAAGCCTATTTGCCGCGTGCCTGTCTCTATATCAAAGTGCTGGCAAAGTTTGCCAAGTATCTGCTGCTCTACTTCTGCAAAGCTATCTTGCAAACCAAGATTTTTTAACTGGGTCACAGCCATCCCTTCATACCCACAGGGATTAATCTGTGCAAATGCTGACAAGTCCATATCCACATTAAGACTTAAACCGTGATAACTACAACCCCGTTTGACTCGCAAACCAAGCGCTGCAATTTTTGCATTTTCAACATACACACCCGGCGCATCTTTGCGTGCCAGCGCCGTTATGTTTTTATCTGCCAAAAAATCAATCACCGCCTGTTCTAATGCACTGACCATCTGCCTTATACCAAATTTCTTACGCTTAAGATCAATCAGACAATAGACAACTAACTGCCCGGGACCGTGGTATGTTACCTGACCTCCCCGGTCTATTTCTACCACAGGAATATTGCTTGTGTTTAAGATATGCTCAGGCTTTCCATTCATGCCCTGCGTAAAAACAGGTGGGTGTTGCAACAGCCAGATTTCATCTTCCGTATCTGCATCACGCTGCGCTGTAAACTCCTGCATTTTGCGCCAGACGGGCTCATACTCCTGCAAACCCAGCTGGCGTACCAGCACTGAACTCAAAGTGCCATCACCACATGTTCACAGGCGGTAAGATCCATATAGATATTATCAATCTGCTGTTTGCTGGTAGCCCTGATAGTGACGGTAATGCTGGTGTATTTAGCCGACTTACTGGCATTCATTTTAATAGCATCATCTGCCAGCTCATCAACATGGCGGTTAACAATTTCATTCACCGCCACTTCCAGCACCTGACCCGTTAAACCAAAAGCTTTAATGGCAAAATCACAGGGAAATTCAAGTAATGTTTCATTTTCTTCAGCCATATCAGGCACACCCATTTCTTAACTGTTGTTTATATTGCTGATAAAGATCAATCATCTGTTGCCAGAGCGGACCGGCTCGTCCTGTTCCCACGGGTTCACCATCGAGCTTAACAACCGGTAATATTTCCCGCGTTGAACTGGTGATCCAGATTTCGCTGGCGGAACGCAGTTCTACTTCTGTGATATCCCTTTGCTGGCAGGGAATATTATGGGTATCGGCAAGTTCTAAAACAAGGTCACGAGTAATGCCTGGTAACAATAGCGGGCCGGTCGGGGCGGTTACAATCACACCGCTCAAAACAACAAAAACATTACTGGCAGAGCCTTCGGTTGCATGACCATCACGAATCAGTATCGCTTCTCCCGCACCTTTATCTGTGGCTTGCTGACGTAGCAAAGTATTAGCCAATAAGGCAGTGGTTTTTATATTACAGGCCCGCCAGCGAATATCATCTAAAGTAACCGCCTCAATGCCTTGCTCAGCTTCCAGGCGAGGCATGGACGTCAGTCTATTGCACATAGCAAACACTGTTGACTGGACCTGGTGAGGAAAATTGTGATCCCGGCTTACTGCAACGCCACGGGTAATCTGCAGATAAATACTCTGATCCTCACCACTGTTTTTTGCTAACAGCTGGTTGAGCATCGACTCCCATGCCGGATTAGACAGCGGATTTGCTAAACGAATGCCATCAAGGGAGTTTTGCAGTCGTTGTAAATGTGATTCCAGCCTGAGCAGGTGCCCGCCGTATGCAGGAATGACTTCATATACACCATCGCCAAATAAAAAGCCGCGATCCAGCACCGACACACAGGCTTGTGAGATCTCTTTGAACTCACCATTTAAATAAACAATTTGCTCGCTGCTG
This sequence comes from Gammaproteobacteria bacterium, assembly GCA_029882215.1. Lineage (GTDB taxonomy): Bacteria > Pseudomonadota > Gammaproteobacteria > SZUA-229 > SZUA-229 > JAUVDT01. The sequence goes on from JAOULC010000001.1 coordinate 35,453, forward strand.
TGCATTGCGATTAAACCGCTTATTCAAACATTAAAATAAATTTATCTTTTGCCCGTTGCAGCAGACTGCCTTTACTAACTGACTGCAGAGCGACTAATGGCATACTAATAATTTCATCATCCAGCAGTTTAATGTGCACCCTGCCCAGTTCCTGACCTTTTTTAACCGGTGCAACAATTGTCTGATCAATGTCCATTGATGCTTCAAGTTTTTTATACTGCCCGCGAGGAATGGTTACATTCAGGTCTTTCATTAAACCCAGCGCCAGATTCTCATTTTCACCTTCCCATACACGAACATCTTTTAGCCCTTTGCCGGCAGCATACAGTGTATGACTGGTGTAAAACCGGAAGCCATAATCCAGCAGTTTCTGACTTTGGTCGGTACGTGCTTTATTACTACGCGTACCCAAAACCACAGAAATAAGACGCATATCGCCTCGTTTGGCCGATGCCACTAAACAATAGCCTGCCGAATCTGTGTGCCCTGTTTTAATACCGTCAATGCTCTTATCACGCCAGAGTAATTTATTACGATTGTATTGCTTGATACCGTTATAGGTCATCGATTTTTCTGAGTAAAGCTTATAGTGCTCAGGGAACTCATTAATCAGTGCTTTAGCTAAGATGGCTACATCTCTCGCCGTTGTCTTATGCTGCCGGTGAGGCCAGCCGGTGCTGTTAACATAATTAGTATTACTCATCCCCAGAGCCTTGGCATACTGGTTCATGTAATCTGCAAAAGTGGTTTCACTGCCGGCTATGTGTTCTGCCAGCGCAACACTGGCATCATTTCCCGACTGAATAATCAGACCGCGAATCAGCTCTTTTACCGGCACTTTTGAGCCCACTTCAACAAACATTTTTGAGCCTTCCATGCGCCAGGATTTCTCACTAATACGCACCAGTTCATTGAGGGTCAGCCGTTCCGCCTCAAGTTCTTTATAGACAACATAGGCTGTCATCATTTTAGTAATACTGGCCGGTTCTATCGACTGATCTATGTTTTTCTGAGCCAGCACTGCATTGCTATTAATATCAATTAATAAAAAACTCTTAGCGGCTAGTTTTGGCGGTGCCGGAACAGGTGTCGCTGCACTCGCAGAAAAGGTATAAACACTTAACAAAAATAAAAAAATATACTGTTTAAAAATCATATAAAACTCTTAATCTGAATCAATAGATTACAAAAAACGTTTTAATCAACGATGATTTGGGCTGTTTTTAGTCCGCTTTGTGCTAATCGAGCCAGCACACCATAGGCGATATCTCTCGATGGCATTGGCCCGATGCGAACTTTATATAAGGCTTGTTGGTTACTCACCGCCCTGTGTACACGAACGGTACGAAAGTCACTACTGCGAAGCTGATCGGCAAGGCTTTCCGCGTTATCAATTACACCAAACGCCCCTAATTGTACATAAATATGACCATCTCCGCCTGCTGTTTTCGGTAAAATCGCTTTATCGGTATCCAGCGGCAGATGACCTGTTGTCACAGCCACGACTTCTACATTACCTGTACCGGTTGCACTGATGCCTATTTTTTTCGCTGCCGCATAAGACAAATCGATAATACGCCCTTCATGAAACGGGCCACGGTCATTTACTCTGACAATGATCTTTTTATTATTATCAAGATTTGTCACCTGTACATAACAGGGAATAGGCAAGGTTTTATGCGCTGCTGTCATTTTGTACATATCGTAGGTTTCACCGCTTGATGTTCGTTCGCCGTGAAATTTAGTGCCGTACCATGAGGCTATACCTTCTTTCCGATAGCCTGCGGCAGAGTCCAGCACATGGTAACGTTTACCCAGCTCCACATAGGATTTAGGATTGCCATAACGACTCTTGGGTTCATTTTTTGGTATCGCATCGGCTGTATTTGCCGGCACCCATGAGGCATCATGCGGGGCATAATCCCCCCGACTGGCACAGGCATACAAGTTGAGGGCGATTACAACAGTTAACAGTAAACGTATCATCACTTAGAGCTACCGGGCATCCGCTTTTTAATTTCTTCACTTAACTGAAAAACAGCCATCGAATATTTAGGACTATGGTTATAACGACTGATAACATAAAAGTTGTGCAGTCCAATCCAGTATTCTATGCCATCTTTTCCATCAAGCTTTACCAGTACCGCTTCATCACCTTTGCTTGTCAAGTTTGGCTCAAATATTAAGCCTTGCTGGCGAAAGCTCTTTACTGAGCGATGCGGTCTCATCATCCGGCCTTCTTTTTCATGCGAAATGCCTCTGTTCTCAGCCCGCACAATAACCGGTTCACCTTTTGCCCAGCCATGACGTTTGAAATAATTGGCAACACTGCCGATTGCATCCGTGGTTTGCCATAAGTTACGCTGCCCGTCGCCATCAAAATCAACAGCATACTGACGATAGCTGCTGGATATAAACTGCCCCATACCCATTGCACCGGCATAAGAGCCTTTGGTTTCTTTCAGGTTCAGCTTTTCATCCCTGACAAGTAATAAAAATTCTTCCAGCTCTTTTTTGAAAAATTTTGCCCGTGGCGGATAATCAAATCCCAGCGTGGCCAATGCATCCAGCACAGGATAGCGGCCAATTTGCCGGCCGTAATAAGTTTCAACACCGATGATCGCTACTATGATTTGCGCCGGCACACCGTATTTCTCTTCAGCCTCTTGCAGTAACTTTTTGTTTCTCTGCCAGAAGTTAACGCCCTGAGTAATCCGCTTATCTGTTAAAAATATGGGCCGGTATTGCTTCCATGGCTTCGCCTCAGCCGGTCTCGTCATGGCATCGATAATTGACTGTCGCTTGCTTGCCCCTGAAAACCAGCCGATTAGTTCAGCTTTATCAAACTGGTGCTTCATTACCATTTCATCGACAAAAGTTTTAACAGCGGCTGTTTCCCAGTACGATGACTCTGCACTGACATTTCCTGTAATCAGCACACTCAGTGCAATTAAAGTAATCTTTTTAATAAATTTCATTTTCCAGTCACATATCTCTATATTCAGGTTGATTATTCGTTTCAGCCGTTTGTTCATAGCCAAACGGTTGGTTTTATTTTCTCAAAAGCCTTCGGTGTGAGTTAATTGACATCAGCATACCGAATCCAGCCATTAAGGTCACCATGGAAGTCCCTCCATAACTGACCAACGGCAAGGGCACACCCACTACCGGTAAGAGACCGGAGACCATCCCCACATTAACAAATAAGTAGACCAGAAAGGTCATACTTAAGCTACCTGCCAGTAACCGGCCAAAGCTGTCTTGCGCCGACGATGCGATAACCAGCCCGCGGATAACAATAAAGAAGTAAATAGCCAGTAATAATATAACACCCATAAAACCAAATTCTTCGGCAAATACTGAAAAAATAAAATCAGTTGAACGCTCCGGTAAAAAATCCAGATGCGACTGTGTACCATTCAACCAGCCCTTACCATATAAACCGCCGGAGCCGATGGCTATTTTCGATTGAATGATATGGTAACCAGCCCCCAAGGGGTCACTTTCCGGGTTTAAAAATGTTAACACTCGCTGCCGCTGATAGGCATGCATATAGTGCCAGACAACCGGCGTCAGGGCACCGGTTAACAGTGTAAAACCAGCTATAAAGCGCCATTTTAAACTGGCAAAATAAATAATAAAAAAGCCGGCAGCTGCAATTAATAACGAGGTGCCTAAATCGGGTTGTTTAGCTATCAGCATGGTAGGGATAATCACCAGCACAAATGCTATCAACAAATGTTTAAAGCTGGGTGGCAGGGCTTTATCGGCCAAATACCAGGCCACCACCATAGGTGTTGCCAGCTTCATCATTTCTGAAGGCTGAAACCTGACAAAGCCAAAATCAAGCCAGCGCTGTGCGCCTTTACCGATATCCCCCAAAATCAGCACAAAAGCTAATAGGGTGACACCTAACAAAAATATCCACGGCGCCCATAGTTTAAAGTTTTGTGGTGGTATCTGCGCCATCAGCAACATGACCCCAAACGCCAGTGCCAGACGCGTTGACTGGCGAATGATTAAATCAATATTTTGACCACCCGCACTATAGAGAATCCCTAAGCCACAGGCCGTTAATAGCAACAAGGCAAACACCAGTGGCGGATCAAGGTGCATCGATTGTAATAATCTGAAGCGGCCTGAGTTTTGGGAACCTATCGTATCAGTGTACATTTTTACCATCATTGTTTTGTAGGTAGTAGTTGATGACTTCTTTGGCTATTGGCGCAGCCACCTTGCCACCACTCCCTCCATTTTCAACAATAACCGCCACCGCTATTTTTGGGGATTTAATCGGCGCAAATGCTGTAAATAAAGCATGGTCCCGTAGTTTTTTAGCCAGGCTTTCTTCATCATACTCCTCATCCTGAGCGATACCGTATACTTGTGCCGTTCCCGTCTTCCCTGCCATTTCGTAGCTCAGATCATAACCGATCGCGCGGGCAGATCCATGCACTCCGTGTACGACATCTTTCATGCCGTTTATAATTTGTGTCCATTGCCGTTTTGATTTGATCGTTGCCGGTTTGGGATCAGCAACCTGAATGGTCAGTGTTTCGCCAGTCTGGTTATTTCGTATCGCTCGCAGCAAATGCGGTTGTTTACGTTTACCTTGTAATGATAAAGCCGCCGTTGCAGAAGCCATCTGCAACGGTGTCGCTAGCATATAACCCTGGCCAATTCCCGTTATGACAGTTTCACCCGGATACCAGATAGTTTTCTTTTCTTTTCTTTTCCACTCACGTGAGGGTAACAAGCCTCTGCGTTCACTGGTCGTATCAATACCGGTTTTTTTACCAAAGCCAAACATATCGAGGAAATTAAAAATCCGGTCTATACCCATTTTGTATGCTAACTGGTAAAAATAAACATCACAGGATTCGGCCAGAGCCTTTCTGATTGTGGTACTACCATGACCGGTTTTTTTCCAGTCCCTGTATTTACGCTCTTCATTTGGCAGCATGAAATAACCTTCACAATCAACTTCTTCATGCAAACCCATATGCCCTGAATCCAGCCCGCCTAAACCAATAAATGGCTTCATAATAGAGCCCGGTGGATACTGACCTGATAGTGCCCTGTTAAACTGGGGCCGCCGGCCTGCTCTATGCAGTGCTTTATAGGCTTTTGTGCTGATGCCATGCACAAACAAATTAGGGTCATATAGCGGCATACTCACCATCGCCAGTATTTCACCGGTGTCAGGCTCAATGGCAACCAGAGCACCGCTGTTATCACCCATTGCTTTTTCTGCTATAGATTGCAAGCGCGCATCGATACTGAGTATTAAATCTTTACCTGGCACGGGTGGTATTTCTTCCAACACGCGGAGCACCCGCCCCTGCACATTAACTTCAACTTTTTTATAACCGACTTTGCCATGTAATTCATCTTCGTAATATCGCTCAATACCCACTTTCCCGATCGGGCTAGATCCACTGTATTGTGAGCTATCAACTCGCTGCAATTCTTTTTCATCAATACGGCCAACATAACCCAGAACATGTACCGCACTGGTTCCCATCGGATAAAAACGTGTCAGCTGTGTTTTAAAGTCAACACCGGGAAAACGGTGCCTGTTGACGGCCAGAATCGCGACTTCTTTTTCATTTAGATTGGTTCTAAGAGAAACACCCTGAAATGGCTTGTGTCGCTTTAATGCTTTTTTGAATTGTGTGATATCACTCTCATTGATTGTAATAATCTTAGCCAGCTCTTGCAGGGTATCATCAACGTTACCGACCTCTTCAGGGGTAATATCTAAACTGAACGTGGGACGGTTCTCCGCAATGACCATTCCCTGACGATCGTATATCAATCCCCGGTTGGGGTTAGATGACATTAGCCGTACGCGATTGTTATCGGAGAGTGTATCAAAATGGGCGTGTTCGATGATCTGCAGCTGAAACAAACGCATCAGCAACAGACCAATCAAAATAGTGGATACCAATGCCGCAACGATTGCACGGACATTGAACATCCGCACTTCCATGTACAAATCTTTAATTAGTGTCCGGTACATCAAAAGACTAACCGCCTAAACACCAACATCAAACCCTGTTCCCTGGAGCAGTAAAATTAGATCTCTCAAACATTAATACCATGTTCGAGATTATATCTGTCTATACTGGTAACGATTTCTTCTTTTGCTTCTTCAGCACCATGCCAGCCTTCCACTTTTACCCACTTACCCGGCTCAAGTGCCTTATATTGCTCAAAGAAATGAGAAATTTGCGCCAATAATTCCTTTGGTAAATCTTCCGGGCCATGTACATGACTGTAAAGTGTTGTTAGCTTATCGACCGGAACCGCAAGAATTTTAGAGTCTTCACCCGCCTCATCAGTCATTTTCAGTACCGCCACTGGGCGACAGGCAATGACTGAACCACTGATAACCGGTACAGGTGTGATAACCAGCACATCTGCCGGATCGCCATCATCAGACAAGGTGTGCGGAACAAAACCATAGTTACAAGGATAAAACATGGCTGTACCCATAAAACGGTCAACAATCAGCGCACGAAACTCTTTATCTACTTCATATTTAACTGGAGCACCATGAGCTGGAATCTCGATGGCAACATTTATTACTTCTGGTACGTTTTCACCCAGCGGAATATGTTCTAAATTCATTCATTTAACCTTTGTTATATGTAAATTAAGTTAAATTATACCTGCTATCACTATTTAGCTGTATCTAAAGCATAAAATATTTTAGAAAAACCTTCTTTTTAGCTTAAATAAGCCTCAATAACGCTCGACATTAGCAAGGCTTTGATTAAAATTCAGACATATAAAAATAAAACAACACTCAATGGGGATATAAGGTCATGAGGATCGTACTACTAGGAGCACCCGGCTCAGGCAAAGCGACACAAGCTACCAAACTGTCTGAACATTTTAAGATACCTCAGATATCTACCCGAAACTTACTTAATATCGCTGTAAAAGCGCAAACACCATTAGGCAGACAAGCTAAAGCCACAATGGATGCAGGCCAACAGGTGCCGAATGAAATTATATTTGGCATGATCCGGGAAAGACTCAGCCGCCCCGATGCAATAAACGGTTTTATTATCTATGGCTTTCCACGCAGCCTGGAACAGGCCGACCTGCTGGATAAGTTACTGAACGAAATCAATCAGCCGATTGAACATGTCGCATTGATTCAGGTTGAGTTTGACGACCTGATGGAAAGACTCAGCGGCCGCATGAACTGTGACTCCTGTGGATATGTATTTAATATCTATACCAAACCACCAGTACTCGAAGACCAGTGTGACAATTGCGGCTCGGAACTGCATCACCGCAGTGAAGACAATGAAGAAACAATCGCAAGCAGGCTGAGAATTTTTGAAGCGCAAACCATGCCTTTAATTAGTTACTATAAAGATCAGGGCAAGTTGAAAGTTATTGAAGGTCATGCACAAATAAACATTATTTTCAAACATCTACTTGCGGCGCTCAAAGATGTTCGTACAATATACGGTTCAACTAAATCAAGTACACTATCAGGTGGGGAAAAAATCATGAACGACGACAAAACAAACGACAATAACAACTTATCAAAAGTTGGCGAGAGTTCCCCACAAACACCCGACAGCAAACCTGCACCGGTCGTTAGCACGCCCTCATCTAATGTACAGACACCGGTAACAACCACAACTATTACGCCATCACCTGCTAATATCTCTGCACCTGCGGCTAGCAAGCCTGCAGAAGTTTCTCCAGCAGCCCCGGCCAAAACAATCAATGTCGCGACAAAACCTGTGGCAGTTACTGCCGCTCCAGCCGTAGCAAAGCAGCCTGCTCTTGCTAAAGCATCAACACCAAAAGTTGAAAAACCTGAAGCGGCAAAGCCGGCTGTTAGCAATACCCAGCCAAAGACTACCAAGCCAAAAGCAAAGGCCGCTGAAGCCAAAACTGTCAAGCCAAAAACAGCCAAGCCGAAGACAAGTAAGAAGACCCCTGCTAAACCGGCTACTGCAAAGACCAGCACTAAAAAAGTTGCCGCTAAAAAGCCTGTCGCTAAGAAAAAAGCACCTGCTCCAGCTAAGACTGTGCAGGAACAAATTAAAGAAGCCCGTGAAATACTGAAAAACACAAATACTGAATTAAAGCGCGTCAGTAGCAATGTCGACAAACTGTCAAAGCTTCATGCTGAAGGTCACAAAGCATTACAACAGTTTATGGCCAAATGGGAAAAAGATGCTCTAAAGAAACTTCCAAAGGCATAAATTAAGTAAGTTATTTACCCATAAAAAAAGACCGGCATATCCGGTCTTTTTTTATGGCCTCACCACCGATAATTGGATAACGTAAATCAACGCTGAAACTCTTCACTAAACACTGATCCGGCACAAGCTGTACCAGTAACTCAAATCCACGCGATATCGTTCAATACCGAAACTGTTTTAATACCAGTCACTACGCGCCTCGCAGTACCATAATTAACGGGGTTTGAGGTAACGCTTATCAATGCGACTTATTAGTGCGGTGATCTGTAGGTCTTGCTATGGAGATATAAGAAATACAACAATATGCGCCATCAGTCATTACCTGACTGAAAAACAATGCTTTGTGGCGGTCAGCAAATTACAGGATCAGAACATCCCTGTCCTACAACCTGCGAGGCTTTAAGATTTTTGTTGCTCAGCCTCAATATCCTTTCTTACTTCATCCATATCCAGGCTTTTTACTTTATCTACAATTTCCTGCAGTGAAGACGCAGGTAACATTCCCGCTTCAGCATAAAGCACGATTTGATCACGGAAGATCATTAATGTAGGGATTGAGCGAATCTGAAAATGCGCAGCTAATTCCTGCTCTTCTTCAGTATTTACTTTGGCAAAAACAACGCCTTCATTTTTAGCCGCTACTTCTTCGTATATTGGTGCAAATGACTTGCATGGCCCACACCAGGGCGCCCAAAAGTCAATCAGAACAATTTCATTTGATGTAATTGTTTCTTCAAAGTTTTCTTTAGTTAGTTCTATTACAGCCACAATACACCTATCAGATTAATTTAGTGCAGGAAATATTATAGGCATAATCCTGCTAAAACAACCCCACGAAAACCTCATTAAGATTATGGTTAATTTCATAGGCCGGCTTTATACGCTACAATTTCAGCATGACTACAATTGAGATACTGCGTTTAATCGCTGCCACTGGCTGTGGCATACAAATAGGCGGTTTTTTACTACTGAGTTTATTACATCGACCGTTACTGCATAACTGGCCAAAAAATATTGAACTAGACTGGCTATTTAAACGATATTATCGCTTTAATACGATAATATCAGCCATCAGCGGGGTCTTTGCCATTTTAGGAGAAGCACGCTCAACCGGCTTTCTTCTGGCCATTCTCGGCATGAGCTATATTCTATTACTTACTCACTTACTGCCGGCTATGTTGAATTTACACCAACAAATCAATAACAAGCCTTCTTTTCTGACAAGAAGATCACCTTCACAAAGCTTAGCAATTCTTGGTAAGCTACAAATAACAGCCCATTTTTTTCAATTAATTGTCATAATGTATATTGTTTACATGCTAGCGGTCTCACCACTATAAACTATCAGCGTACATATCGGCTAAACGGTATATAGAAAAATCTCATCAAATACTACATATAGTGATTATTATTTCTAACAATCACTATTATGTGTTCCACTTAACTACTGATTCTTATAAGTATTTTTTCTTACTCACACCTTATCAAGACTTTACACACAAATAGCCCACAGCTTATCAACAGATCAAAACCACTACATATTGTGATTGACAACAACGATGCCTACTAACTATAGTAACACCATTGATGACACAGAAAACTTTCAGAGTATTTTCTGATGCTTGATTAACCCCAGCATGCACATGCAATACCCTGAATGCAATATCAGAACAACAGGATTATTGAACAGCCATAGAATTAAGCAATATTCCTCTTAGTACAAGCAAATAAGGAACGACGAGTTATGCAAACATTCATGCCATATACAGCGCCATCGACGCTACTTAAACATCTAAAACAACCACTAATGACTAATAAGACATAACCTGACCTTTTTTTCTATCAGGACTGTAAAGCTAAGCCAGTGTTAAGAAGAATCAGCACTTAAGGAACTTCTAAAATGCAAAAGTCACGTAGTTTCACCAAGCACACTATTAAAACTAACAAGCCTGCGGCCTCACCCAATAGATCTGTCCCACCCTCTTTCAATGGCTACGGGATAAACACCGAACAGTTCAATGCACTATTATCCGGTAACCAGCTCCACTGCCATGAAACATCATTTGATAAAGCGGTACGCAAACAACAGCAGCTTTTCACGATATACAATACCCTTGAACGCCAGCATACACTCATTTATAAAATTGATGAGATACTCAACAACAGGCACGGCGTACTCTGGCTGGACTCTCAAATTAAAGAGTTTAAACTGCTTTGCCCGTCAGACATTCTGATGAATATATCAACACCTTTAATTTCACCGCTCAGAGGTATCGAACACAGTGAAATCATTCATCTGAACTTTTGTAGCCTGATTAATGATATTTTTTACACTCCTTTAAACGCGCTTATTAAAATCAGACTGGCAGATTTAAGCGAGCATGAGCGCAAGGAGTGGTATGAGTGGTGCTTAAAAATTGATTCTCAACTCATTATGTTTAAAGCTCAAATCAAATCAGCCCAGACATTTTTTAGTGCTAAATCATTTGACAAAATATGTCGTTTAGCCAAAGATAATGACCACCAGCAGCAACTTGGGAACATGCGTTATCTATTCCAACAAAAAGCCCGGTCAGTCGATAATGTTGAATACGATGAATAGTCGATTTTTTGTTCTGGACAAATTTTCAGTCGATATTCGACACAAAACGACAAGCATGTATTGATGAAAGGCAACGTTTTTAATCCACTTAAAACACCCAGACATCAATCACAGGATCACTGCCCCCCAAAGAAACACTCTCATACGCACACCGAAATATCACTGGAAACACTGGAAATATTGTTAACAAGCCTTCCTGATGATGAAGCACCCCTGACAGACAGCACTCAACTCAGTAGCTCTGCAAAAGAGTCACAGCGCAAATATATTGAGCATGTGATTGAACATAAACAACATTATTTAAAACGACTACAGCATCTGCTTAAACGCAAAAGAGGCGTTGAATGGCTGTATCGTAACCTGTCTTACTTTCAGACTCAGTTTCCCTGGGAGCTCATCTCATTACTAGAAAATATGGCACATCAGAGTGCATCTGAAGTTTCATACATAACACCTTTAGCAACCTCTGAGCATCAACCCCCTCCTCTTTCAGTTAATAATTACTCTCAGGTTATCATCGGTGAACTTGAAGGATTACGAGTCTTGACCACAAATATCCGCCGGCTTATCTTCAACAACTTAGAAACGCCTCTGCAACAGCTGACTGCCGAACTGATTAATCACTGTACTGCCGAAGAACTAAGTCACTGGAGCAACTGGTGCGAGGATATCGAATCCCATATCCGGGAAATTGAAGAACTAGTGCAAGACGGGCAAAAATTTTTCTCCATCCGTAATTTTCGGTTAATGGAGCAGCTTCCCATCAGCAAAAGAAGTGCCAGTACACTAAAGGCCATTATCGATAAGGCTAGCACTAGCTAATCACAGCCGTGGTAAGTGGCCATTTACCAGTTATTCAGGCTGACCACCTGATAACAGGCAATTTATCCTCTACGCTCCCAATACTCCACATTCTTAGCCTAAAATATAATTCATCAGCGATGAATTTTAGTTCATCAACAGGTCATCATCATATTTTATGGCGACTTCTCAGATTATATTAAAACAAATCCCGATTTCGCAGCTTAAAACAGGTGTGTACTTACACGATCTCAACCTGAAACTTTCCCTGTTACCGGCGATAAAGTCTCGGGCAAAAATTCCCACCCATTTCACCAATAATATTCTGCAAAATATTATCAACACCGGCATTCAAACCGTAGCGATTGATACTGTTAAGGGACGAGATGTCGATGAAGCGTATTTAGTTTCAACAAAACACAAAATAGTCATCAGACACAGTCCAAAAAAATCCCTGACTTTAGCAGCCACTTTACCTGAAATCGAAGCCAGTTCGCTCAAAGAGGAGTTAAAGACAGCGAAATCGCTAAGGCATCGCAGCATACAAACCATTAACAACGTTTTTATTGATGCAAACAAAAGCTTTAAAATAAATACTGATGAAATAAAAACGACCGTTGAATAACTAACCGGCTCGGTTATCAGAAACCAAAAGGCCCTATTGGCTCTAAGCCAAACACGCCAAAAAAATACTATATGTATGATCACACAATTAATACCTGTGTACTGGCCATTGTATTCTCAAAATGGAAAAAGCTGGATTATGAGACCACAATAAACCTTGGTACAGCTGCGTTATTACACGATATCGGTGAAGCAAAACTGGATACCAAAATCATCGGCATGAATCCGGAGCAAGATAACCACGTATTCAAACAGCCACCAAGCATGTCGGTTTTTCAGTACAGCTACTTTCAACAACGCCCGACAAAAACACTTTATTCAGCCAGTCGACCTTGATCTGTCTGTATCAAAGGAGCTTACCCAGACAATCAGAATAGAAGGCTACATCAGCCCTGAGTATCAGAGCATCAACCTTTCCGGTTTTATATAAGTCAGCTATCTTACTGCTATTAAAAGTATCATCAGTGGCTCTTAATCTATGATTTACCTCATAAAAGTACTAATTTAAAGTAATAAGTCCTTATATTTACTAGTAAATTTATAATTATAAGCTAGAATGTTATTCACATTATCAGCATATAAACACCGCACTCAGGGAGACAAGTTAACTCTATTATGCCAATACCAACAGGACGTAATCTAAGGCGCTTTGAACGATTTACTGTCTCAATGACAGTAGAGCTCATATACCCTGATGAAACCACGCATCAATGCACTACCAGAAACATTAGTGATGGCGGCGTATTTGTACTATTACCGAATACCACGTTCCCCCCACTGGGTGAAATGGTACATATAAAAAAAATATCTGATCAGGAAACAACAATAGAACTACCGCACGATACAGCGGTGGTTGTCCATAAAGACGACAATGGCATTGGGCTGGCCTTTGTTGATTTAGATCTGGGCAGCTTTGAGTAAAACCCAGCTTTAATTAAAATTAAGAACTATTTTGTAAAAATCAAAGGGATTACATTTATACACGATGAGCGTTCAAACCGAAAAACCTGTCAACATTAACTATAATGAACTGGTAACAGAGCTGAAAAACACTCTGAACTTTCATCTTAAAGACCTGTTCACCTCATTCTTTAATAATGCCGATACCGCTTTATTTGAACTGGCTAATGAAGCCAGTAATAACGAAGAACAAAAGCAGTACTTTGACCTTTTACACAGCATAAGATCGGATAAAGCTAATCTTAGCCGGGGACTATCAGACGCCCTTAGAAGTTACTTAAAGCCCATTACTGCTCTGTCTCCTGTTTCTGCTTCAGAATTAGAAGACGATGATGACGATGACGAACTCAGTCTTGTTAGTCAGGAAACAATGGATGAGCTTGTATTAATCAACACCATTGCCGGCAAATCTTATGATCACTTCAGCGAAGCCATAAACCATCTGTCAATCCGGCTTGAGTTTCTGGCCGAACAGACACCCATGATATTTAGCAAAGATGCGTTGATTCCTTTGCACTTTTGTGAATCATTTCAAAAAACGATTACCATTCTTGATATTACCACTGCGGATAAACTAATACTCTATAAGCTCTTCGATAATGAAGTAGCCGGCAATCTCAATATTTTATATGACCGTTTGAACAACCTGCTAATTGAAGCCGGTGTACTGCCAAAAATCAAGCGTAAAGCACCTCAGAATCAATCTTCCGCTAATGCAGGTGATTATGATGACTCATATGATGAAGATAACGCTGATGACACAAGTGATATAGGTAACACTGCTACTGGCGGAGCTGGCGGCAGGCGTAGTACTGGCAACGGTGCTGGTAATACAGGTAACTCGGGGGCTACTGCCGGTGCTGGAGAACCCACTGCCGGATCAGGCATGTCATCTGCTGGCAGCAGCAATAATAACTCAATACCTGTGTCTGAATCCGAAAAATATAATCAGGCATTAATTCAAAAATATGGGCAGAAAGATATCGGTGGCTACCCGATAGAACGTGCCAGCAATATCATTCGTGACTTTATAGGCAGCAATTCTGCCACTGCCGGCTCTGTTGAAGGTGACCCACAGTTCTATGGCCACAAAGATGTACTATCTGCATTAACCAAAATGCAGCAAGTCACTCAGTCAAATATACAGCACACACACCCTGTTGTTGAGCGTATTGATGCGGCATCAATAAAACAGGCGTTGCTCACAACCATTGCCAGCCAACAAGGCGGCACGATCACCAAACAGATCAATCAGGTCATTGAAAAGACCATTGATTTTATAAAGCTCATTTTTGATGCCATCATCGACGACGAAAGCATCTCTGACACCATCAAAGCACTGCTCTTAACACTGCAAATCCCTGTTATAAAAGCATCAATGATGGATCAGGAGTTCTTTGTAAACGATGACCACCCGGCACGTGAATTACTCGATAAAATCGCAGAACTAAGTGTCGGGGTTACTGATCATTCTGACCCGCTTTATATCGAACTGTACGATATCATCAAGTATTTATTAAAAAACTATGCCACCGAGATTGATGCTTTCGTCATCGCGCTGGATAAAGTAGAAGCCATTATCAGCCTGCGTGAATCTAAAGCAGAAGAAAAAGAACTTGAAGCTCAGGAACAGGTTCAGAAAGAACATGCCAGAAAAATTGTACTCTGGGAGTTACGTAAATGTACTCTGGAGAAAAAGCTTCCTTCATTAATTCATAAACTGGTCTTAAAGCTATGGCCAACATTAATGTATAACCACTACATTAAATACGGCAAACAGAATGACGAATGGATATCTCTGGTAACAGCACTGGGCGAACTGATTGACAGCGTGCAAACACCAACAAACGCCATCGACTATAAATTTCTTAAAGATAACCACGAAGGTATTATTGAGCGGGTAGAAAAACGCCTGGCAAAATCTAAACGGGCAAAAGACCACCTTGAAGAAGCTGTACATAATCTGCGTGAGATTTATGCTCATTTATTAGATACCGAAGAGTTTGATGAAGCACTGTCATCACCAGAGTTATCAACCATGCCGGTTATGGATACGCTTGATGGCGAGAGTGATAAAGAACACTCGCATACTGATGAGCAACTGCAAGAACCATCTCCCGCTGCAGAAGAAGAACCTGTTGACTTACGTGCAAAACTTCAGTTATTACCGGGTGATGTGCGGCCAGGCGTCTGGTTTCAGGTTACTATGGATAACAAAAAAATCCGCCGCCTTAAGCTGTCAGTTATCATTATGGAAGAAGCCTTGCTGGTGTTTGTTGACCATAACGGAGAAAGAGTTGTCGAAAAAGATGCGGAAACCTTTGCAGAAGAATTAAAAAATGGTGAAGCGCAAATTATCATGCATCACTCGGTATTTGATCATGCACTGGGCTCCGTTTTCGAGACCATAAAATAGTCAACAAATGACAGGTGCTTACTCACACCTGTCATTTTCATAAAGAACTATGAGTTGTCTTTGATAAACTTTTCAATCACTTCAGGGCTGACCGCCCCAAGATTTTTAGCCACTAACTCACCAGCCGGATTATATAAGTAGAACGTCGGTGTTCCGCCAAATCGTCCGCCGCCAAACTTTAAGAACTCTGACTCTTCCAGTTTAATCAGGTAATTGGGGAAGTTCAGCTCATGGTTATCTATAAACGCCCGCGATTTTTTGACTTTATCAAAGCCATCAACTGAAATACCTAACACAGTGGCATCTTTTTCAGCGTGATCATCCTGAAAGAAGGTCATCTGCTGAATTTCAGCATTACAAACATGACAGTTATATGCCCAAAAAACGACAACCGTCCACTTGCCCTTGCCAATATGCTGATTCACATTATGTGACTTACCATTAACATCCTTGACCGTTATATCAGGTGCAGCAGCCAGTGCCAGTGTACTAAACAGGCTGATAAAAATAATTCCTACTACTCTAAGTTTATAAAACACGGCTATTTCTCACTTATATAATGACTTGTTTCTAATACGAGTATTTAACTTTAAATTAATTCATACTTAATTTTAAATTTAGAATATATTTGTCACATGATAATACAATATTTATGCCCATTTTTTACCAAGACCTTGCCCTGTCAGTCGATAACCGGAATTGGCACGCAATAGCACACATGATAATGAATCTCATTTGCGTTTTCATTCTCATTTAAGTATAGTCTCAATCTACAACCAAACTCATAAGGAAAACACACCGTGATAGCACCATTGATTAGCATTATTCTAAGCACTGCCATCATCTTTACCAGTTTATCAGCGCAGGCAGCAAATGCAGCATCACAAGTCAATGTCTACTCTGCCCGTAAAGAAGCCTTAATCAAACCGTTATTAGACCGCTTTACTCAGCAAACTGGCATTACTGTCAATTTAGTGACCGGTAAGGCCGATGCTTTACTTAAAAGACTTGAAACTGAAGGCCGAAATACCCCTGCGGATATGCTGATTACCACTGACGCGGGCAGGCTCCACCGGGCTCAGCTAGCGAATGTATTACAAGCAGTTAGTTCTGAGGCTCTCGAGCAAGTGATTCCGGCTATTTACAGAGAACCACAGGGTTACTGGTATGGCTTATCACTGCGCGCAAGGCCTATTTTTTATCTAAAAGGTAAAGTAGATCCTGCAAACCTTTCAAGCTATGAAGCATTAGCAGATGACAAATTCAAGGGCCAGATATGTATTCGCTCGTCTAACAATATTTACAACCAGTCGCTGGTGGCTTCAATGATATCGGCCAATGGCATCGCCGCTACTGAAAAATGGGCATCAGGTCTGGTTAAGAACATGGCTAAACCTCCTCGCGGTGGTGACCGTGACCAGATTCGCGCTGCGGCTTCCGGCCAGTGTAGCATTGCAATTGCCAATACTTATTACTTTGCTGCTATGCAGGCAGGTAACAAAGCAAAAGATAAAGCAGCTGCCTCTAAAGTAGCACTGTTCTGGCCAAATCAGGATGGTCGCGGAGCTCATGTTAATATCAGTGGTGCGGGCATTACTAAATATGCGGCTCAGCGCGACAATGCGGTTCGTTTATTAGAGTTTTTGGCTAACAAAGAGTCACAGAAATGGTATGCCGAAAATAACCATGAATACCCCATCAGAAAAGATGTAGCAGCCAGTCAATTACTACAAAGCTGGGGCGAGTTTAAATCCGATGCAATAAATTTATCGGTACTGGGTAAAAACAATCCGGATGCTGTTAAACTGATGGACCGCGCCGGATGGAAATAGTTAAGTAATAAAAGATGCCTGACAACAAAGTCTCTCTGCCACCGCTAAAGAAAACTTTTTCGATGAGTGCCTATCTGAACAGATGGCATATCATCGTTTTACTGGTTGCAGTCATTTGCGCCATCCCTGTACTGACGGTATTTAGTTACATATTTCTGCCTGCCGGAGATGTCTGGCGGCACCTGACCGAAACGGTACTCTCTGACTATGTGATTAATTCTCTGTTATTAATTACCGGTGTCAGCTTTGGTACCTTAACCATGGGAATTAGCTGTGCCTGGCTGACCAGTGTTTACCGGTTTCCAGGGCGCAAATTATTTCAATGGCTGTTGTTATTACCAATGGCATTACCTGCTTACATCATTGCCTACACCTATACGGGCATGATGGACTTTGCAGGCCCTGTGCAAAGTCATTTACGTGAATGGTTTGACTGGTCATACGGTGACTACTGGTTCCCGGAGATACGCTCAATGTGGGGCGCAACATCCATGCTGTCACTGGTGCTTTATCCCTATGTTTACCTGCTTGCCAGAGCCTCTTTTCTTGAACAATCTGTGGTGGCACTGGAAGCTGGAAGAAGTCTTGGAGCCGGCCCCTGGAAATGTTTTTTTAAGATTGCTCTACCTATGGCGCGGCCAGCCATTATTACCGGTCTGTCTTTAGTTTTAATGGAAACACTGGCCGATTACGGCACCGTACAGTACTTTGGCATATCAACCTTTACCACCGGTATTTTTCGCACCTGGTTTGGACTCAATGACAGTGCAGCGGCCGCACAGTTATCAACCATATTGTTAATTTTTGTGCTGCTATTAATTACTCTTGAACGCATATCAAGAAAACAGGCGCGTTATTTTCACAGCTCAAACCGTGAGAAAAAACAGACCCGTATAACACTTGCTGGCAAACAAGCCTGGCTCGCTACCTTTATCTGTTTGATGCCGATTTTATCTGGCTTTGTCTTACCTTTTTTACAATTATCTCAATGGTCGATTGAGACCTATACAGAAATGGTTGACGGTGATTTCTTTGGCCTCATCTGGAATAGCCTGTCACTGGCTGGCAGCGCGGCAATTCTGGCATTGTTACTGGCATTATTACTCGCTTATGGTCAGCGCCTGCAAAATACCCGGCTTATCCGAATTGCCGTCAGAATCGCCAGCATGGGTTACGCCATACCGGCTACCGTTATAGCAGTCGGCATCATGATCCCCTTAGCCTGGATTGATAATGCGGTCGACGGCTGGCTGCGCCAGCAGTTTGACGTATCTAGCGGTCTGTTGCTCAGCGGTACACTCTTTGCACTGATGTTTGCTTATATGGTACGGTTTCTGGCTGTATCCGTTGGCACGGTTGAAGCCGCCCTTGGTAAAATCAAACACTCTATGGATGATGCGGCTCGCTCTTTGGGGCTCAGACCTAAGCAGGTACTGTTACAAATTCACATGCCATTAATGCGCCGTAGCTTGCTGACGGCGGTTTTGCTGGTATTTGTTGACGTCTTAAAAGAACTACCCGCGACCCTAATCCTTCGACCTTTTAACTTCAACACGCTCGCTGTAAGGGCTTACGAGTTAGCCTCTGATGAACGTCTGGCCGATGCTTCAACGGCTGCGCTTTGTATCGTCATTGTCGGTATAATACCGGTCATCTTACTGAGTCAATCCATCAATAAACAAAAAACATGAACAGTCTGTTAACACTAAAGAACATATCAGTGGCCTATGGTGATCAAACCATCGTGCAAAATATTGATTTTGATTTACAGGAAGGTCAAATCAGCTGCTTGCTAGGGCCCAGTGGCTGCGGAAAAACCACGCTACTTAGAACCATTGCCGGTTTTGAAAACCCCACTCAGGGTGAGATAGCAATTCGTAGCAAAGTTGTCAGTACTGCTGAGCAAGTACTGGCCCCTGAAGAACGACAGATTGGCATGGTGTTTCAGGATTTTGCTCTCTTCCCTCATCTTGATATCGAAGCCAATATCCGCTTTGGCCTTACCAATAAAATGTCAGAGAATATGCAGCTTCAGCGCTGCAATGAGTTACTCGAACTGGTAGGTCTCAGTGGCAGCAATCACAAATATCCTCACCAGTTATCCGGTGGACAACAACAGCGTATCGCGCTGGCACGAGCACTGGCACCAAAGCCTGATATTTTATTACTGGATGAACCGTTTTCAAGTCTGGATATTGAATTGCGTCAGCAACTGGCACGCGAAGTCAGAGTTATCTTAAAGCAACAAAACATTACAGCTATCCTCGTTACCCATGACCAGAATGAAGCTTTCGCCATGGCGGATACCGTGGGCTTAATTCACAAGGCTGAGTTAGTGCAGTGGGACACCCCCTATAACCTTTACCACAAACCGGCTACCCGTTTTGTTGCAAATTTTATTGGTCAGGGTGTTTTTATACCGGGAGAGTATATAGGCGAGCAGAAGATTAATACGGACCTGGGAATTATTCGCGGTAACGTACCGGAGCAATGTGAAACCGGCTGCAGACTGGATTTGCTAATTCGTCCTGACGATATCATTCACGATGATGACAGCCCTATCAAACTGGAGATCACAGAAAAACTTTTCCGTGGCTCTGACTTTCTCTACACCTTAAAACTGCAATCAGGCCGCCATGTGCTGTGTATTGCATCCAGTCATCACAATCACGCCTTACATGAGAAAATCGGTATCAGACTGGATGTTGATCACCTTGTAATGTTCCCTCAATTACAAATTCCAAACATAGCGGATAATATCGCGGCAATAATTGTATGATAAAAAATATTCTTAGCTTTTTTGATAAACTCGGCAGTAAAAATGAACCGGCTAATCAGGAGCACCAGCTTAAACTGGCCAGCGCCTCTTTATTAATCGAGATGATTCGGATGGATCATAAAATTGATCAGACCGAACATGATATGGTTAAAATGCTGATAAAAAATGACTTTAAGCTAAGTGATGACGAAGCCG
The DNA here is from genome assembly GCA_029882215.1 of Gammaproteobacteria bacterium. Classification (GTDB taxonomy): domain Bacteria; phylum Pseudomonadota; class Gammaproteobacteria; order SZUA-229; family SZUA-229; genus JAUVDT01. The sequence goes on from JAOULC010000001.1 coordinate 55,899, forward strand.
AGACTCTCTTTACGCTCGCCGAAGAAGAAAGTGAAAATGCAGTCGATTATTACCGCTTTGCCAAATTAATAAATAAAGAGTATGACAACGAGACGAAAGTAAAGATCGTAGAAAACCTCTGGCATATTGCTTACGCAGACGGAGAGCTGGATAAATACGAAGAGCATTATCTGCGAAAAGTGGCTGAATTACTTCATGTCCCGCACAAAGAGTTCATAAAAGCGAAGCACCGCGTACTTGAAAAATAAAACACAGACAACTGATAACACGGCCGGCTCAGCATTACATAGTCCGTCGCTTTATCAGCATCAGCAAAGCACAAGCAGACCTGATGCGCCACTCATCATAGCGGTGAACTTACGAACCCCCGCCAATATTGGCGCGATATACCGGCTTGCAGATGCTACCGCTGTGACAAAAATAATTTTTGTTCAGGATAATGAAGCTGATTATAAAAATCACAATATCGTTAAAAGAACATCTCGTAATACCTGTTTCAACATTGAGACAGAATACTGGTCTCACCAACAGTTTCAGGACGGAGCAAACAAACTACCGGCATTAATTGCCATAGAGTTAACAACTAACGCGACGAATGTTTTTACAACTGCGTTAAAGACATCATGTAGCTTTGTCATTGGCTCTGAGCGCTTTGGCATTCCCGATAGCATCTTGAATAAATGCGTTTCGGCTGTAAAAATACCCATGTTTGGTGACAATGGCTCAATGAATGTTAGTCATGCGCTGGCCATCTGCCTGTATGAATGGCACCGTCAACACACGATCAAAACCTGACGATTAAGAGGAAAAAAAGATGCGTTTTTTACATACTATGTTGCGAGTTTCGAACCTCGAAAGATCTGTTACATTTTATACAGGCATGCTTGGTATGACTTTATTACGAAAAAAAGACTACCCGGACGGAAAATTCACGCTGGCCTTTCTGGGCTATGGGGATGAATCAGAAAATACAGCCATTGAATTAACACATAACTGGGACACCGATCATTACGATCTTGGCAATGGCTTTGGTCATCTCGCCATCGAAGTAGATGATGTATATAAAGCAGCTGAAACAATTCGCAATCAGGGTGGAAAAATTATTCGCGACGCAGGGCCTATGAATGCAGGCAATACAATTATTGCTTTTGTTGAAGATCCGGACGGCTATCAAATTGAACTATTAGGCCCAAAAAAATGACATATATAATGGTTACAACCGATGCGGAGCTCGAGCAATGCTGTGCTGCGCTTGCTAACAGCCGCTTTCTTGCTCTTGACACTGAGTTTTTGCGGGAAAAAACCTATTACTCCATACTGGCTCTGATTCAGGTCGCCAATGAATCTCTGACATACATCATTGACCCTATTGCACTGGATAATCTGCACAAGTTTTTCGAGCTTATCAACAACCCGAATATTGTAAAAGTTTTGCACTCTGCAAGGCAGGACTATGAAATCTTTTATAATTTGCAGGGCGAGCTGCCTAAACCCATCTTTGACACGCAGGTAGCGGCTTCCTTACTTGGCTACGGGGAGCAGATTGGTTATGCCAACCTGGTTAAAGATTTATTAGATATTGAGGTTGATAAATCACAGACCCGTACTGACTGGACCCGTCGCCCGCTGAATGAAAAACAGCTCTCCTACGCAGCAACTGATGTCATTTATCTGGCAGAAATTTATCCTCTTATGCAGGCTAAGCTAAAAGAACTGGGCCGCACTGAGTGGCTTACAGAAGACTTTAAACAACTGTCTGACAACACATGTTATCAGGTTGATCAGCGTTCAATGTGGAAAAAAATAAAATCTGCCAACCGATTACCAGCACATAAACTATCGGTAGTTCAGGAGCTAGCCGCCTGGCGTGAAATTCAGGCGATAGAAAAAAACATTCCACGTAAACGAGTCATGTCTGATGATGTCATCATAGACATTGCAAACCAGCAACCACAAACGATTGCAGAGCTTCGTAATATCCGACAAATTAATCCGCGCTTAAAAGAAGATGAGCTACAGCAATTACTTATCTGTATTAAGACAGGTCTGGCAAAACCTGAAGCAGAATGGCCTCGCTTTGCACGTAGCAGTAAACCATCAACTGAGCAATCTGCCATTGTTGATATTCTTTCTGCCATTGTCCAGCTCAAAGCCTCTCACAATAATATCAGCCCCGCGTTCATCTGCAGTAAAAAAGAGCTTGTGAAGCTGGTCTGTGGTGACAGTGATAGCAATCTCTATAAAGGCTGGCGTAAAGTTCTGGTCGGTGATGATATTAAACGATTTCTGTCCGGTAGCACAAAGCTTAATTTGCAGGATGGTAAGTTACTGTTAGTTTAGTAATATCACTCTCTTAATTGATCTTATTAAAGCAGTGTGGTACATATTAAGCATAGTATAAAAATAAACGGATATTGCTATGAATAATGTTTTCCCATTAGCCAAAAACACACGACCAGTATGGACACGAGCGCTGGAAGAGCGTGATATTGATACTGAAGAGTTTATCGATATTCCATTATTAGGCAATATTACGGCCGGCTCTCCGATTGAGCGAATAACGCTGCAAGAGAAGGTCCGAGTTCCCGCTAATATGGTGCGTAAGAACACTTACGCTTTACAGGTGCGGGGCGATTCAATGGTTGATGATAATATTCAGGACGGTGACATCATTATTGTCAATAAAACAGAAACAGCTGAAAACGGCCAGTCTGTTGTAGCTCTGATTCATGGTGATCAGGTCACTCTGAAGAAGTTTTACATTGAAAAAGAAGGTATCAGGCTGCAGCCTGCAAACCCGGACATGAAACCCATGCACTTTAAACACGACGAAGTACATGTATTAGGTATAGTATCCGGCGTTATTCGACAGTACTAGCCAGCCGTTTTATTTTCTTTTTATACGAAAGGCATCTTCACCGGTAATGCGGCAGAGCAAAGAATCAGTATTCTCATACTCGCAATTAATGATATGTGATTTTTCTTCCCAGCCAACAGATAAAACAGGCCCCGCACCCTCTGCCTCTTCAGCATAAGCCTCTATCGTTTGTGCTGGCACCGATGTATACAATTTTCTATACTCAATATGCAACTCATTATCCGTATTACCACGGCTAATAATTGATTTAAGTTTATATTGATAGCGGCCCGTGGCGTGTCTGCCATTCAGTTTTTTAGACGTGCATATTACTTTCTTCTTTTTATACTTACATTTACTAACGCTAGAGTTTAGATAGACTGAAGCTTTCCCTTTCTGTAACCAGCTATTATCAAGCAAGGTATCGGGGAACATTATTTCTTCTTGAACCTCCTCTTCGCTGGCTTTAACCACCTGCTTAATCATCGCTTTCTCAACAGGCTGAGAATTATCACGCTCTTTTAAAAACGCTTCCAGCGACTGATTTTTAGCGGTAAAAGCCTGTTCATACCAGTAATCAGACAAGTCCTCATTTATTTCGACACCATCACCGTTTTCATACATTCTAGCCAGATGCGACTGAGAGTTTTTATGGTCGTTATTTGCAGCCAGACTCAGGTACTGAAAAGCCTTCTTAAAATCAATTTCAGAGTCATCAAGACCATTATAATAGAGTAAACCCAGCCGGTATGCCGCATTTGTATGACCTTGCTCTGCAGCCTTTGCATACCAGTTAATTGCCTGAGTATTGTCGCTCTTAACTCGTTTACCAAGTTCGTATGACCTGGCGACTTCATACTGAGCATTTGAATTGCCCTTTTCAGCAGATTTTAACAGGTCATCGGGTATATCAGCATGTACCTGTGCCGCAAACAGCAATTGCAAAACTAATATACGTTTTAGGTGAGGTAATACTGAGATTTTCATCATAAGCCCCCATTAATCACAAGCAAAGGATATAGTTATTAGTATAGTGTTTTAAGTTTTAACATAAATTCTGTTGCACACCAACTCTGCATTCACATAAGACGCGATATACAATATAATAAATTGATTACCGAACGGGATTCTGCCATGAAAAATCTGCTCTCCTTATTTACCATTAGTTTGTTTTTCATCTCCTTTCAATCTATGGCCAACAGACCCGCCGAAGACGACCCATCTGCTTATCCGAAACCATCGGCTACAGACACAAACTCAAATATACCGGCACCTGTTGCAGAAAATAGCGAAGCTATTCCTGATCAGTCGCCGCTACAAAATATAGAGGCCGAGACACAGCAGCCGGAAAATAGCATTCAGCCTGAAGACGCTCCGGCTCAGCGTCACGTGATACTTTTAGATTTTCCTCAAAGAGGCATGGATATGTCTAAAGTGCTTAATGAGTTAGGCGAACCAACGAGGCGTTTTCCTGCCATAGGCACCCCCCCTATTACACGCTGGGTTTATCCTGACCGTACAGTTTTTTTTGAATACACACATGTCATACATGTCGTTGCACAATAGACATTCACCTGACTAGCAGCACCACAGCTATCGACAAACTGGATGACTCTGTACTGCAAAAGTTCGGAGTCAGTCTGTCGGTCAAACGTGAAGACCAGAACGATCCGCAGATTCAGGGCAATAAATGGCTCAAACTAATACCTAACCTCAAACTTGCCAGACAAGAAGGCTACAAAAAACTGCTTACCTTTGGCGGTTGTTACAGTAATCATATTTATGCCACTGCAGCAGCCGGGCAACGGTTTGGATTTGCAACAATCGGTATTATCAGAGGCCCCGAACCAAAATCGCTCAGCCCTACTCTGACATTTGCTAGAAAAAGTGGCATGCAATTACATTTCATTAACCGAAGCCTGTACCGAACTGTTCAGGAACTCCGGGTACAACAGGAAATAAGCCAGCCCTTCCAGCCGGTATATATCATCCCTGAGGGTGGCTCCAACCAGCTGGCCGTCGACACCTGTGCCGGCTACATTCAAACCATACCAGCTGACTACGATATTATTGCCTGTGCCTGTGGCACAGGGGCAACATTAGCCGGTTTCATAAAAGGCCTTAACAATGCTGTACGTGTTATCGGCTTTCCTGTACTGAAAGGTGGTGAGTTTTTAAATGCTGATATTCAGCGCTTTCTGAGCGCTGAGAGAGGCCATCAGCACTATCATAACTGGACGCTTAATACTGACTATCATTTTGGTGGCTATGGGCGGAGCTCCGATCAGCTCAATGACTTTATTGTTAATTTTTACCGGCATCATCGTATTCTGCTGGAACCGGTTTACACCGGTAAAATGATGTTTGGCTTATATGACTTAATACAGCAGGGATATTTTGAGCCTGGCAGCAGAATTTTAGCAATTCACAGCGGCGGACTTCAGGGAATTGAAGGCTTCCCTGAACTTAAACAACAGCTGAAGCTGGATTGATTTCTTCTGCCCTACAAAAGGCAGAAAGAAAAATTAATTTTTATATTCATCCACAATATCACCGGCAAAACCTTCCAGTGTATCAAACTCCTGACGCAATTCATCAGTAATAGCCGTTTCATTAACACGCTGACCGTTAAAACTGACCATCTTGTCAGGCTGCAATGTAAACTCTTTAACGTACTCTACGAATTCTTCATTTATTTTATTTTTATAGTCAGAGAATTCCTGCTCGACTTTCTCAGCCTGCTGTTGCTGTTGTTGTTTAAAAGCGGCAAATTCATCTTCCGGTGTTTCTTTTACGAGTTCAAAATCATCACCTGGCGATTCGACACTTAACGAACCTTCCTGTAAAGCAACGGATTCGGCACCGGTATTACTGTCTACAATGAAGCTGGTTCCCCTGATACCCAGTGTGACAAAACTTGTTTTTATCTTTCTTGGTTTTTTACCAAAGACTTTCTTAAATGCAAAATATATTCTTCCGCCAAGTTGTGATAACCACTCAGTTTTTTCAACCAGCAACGAGCTACTTTCGTTAAGTACAGCCATTGAACCGTCACTAAACTGTATAACAGCCTTGCTAGAAGCGCTGGTAATGATGGTTTCTGACTCTTTAACCAGATTATTAAGTTTTTCCGGTAACATCGATTCACCATTCGCCATTAACACCTTCACATCGCCTTGTGTCTTAACGATACGTCCCCGAAAACCTTCGGCATTAGTTATGACCGGATGCAACAGGCTTATTGCCATCAAGACCATCACAGTTGGTTTAATATTCATATTTTCTCCGCTTTCGCTACTGTGCTTTTCCTCAGATACATCACGAATTATCAAGCTTGACCTGATTATAGGTCAGCAAACATGATAAATTCTGTGAAATCAATCACTGTTCTACAGTTGTTGTTATTTTTATAAAATTTAACCGCCACTCATTCTAAGCTGGCTCATCGCTATCAAGCTTTATATAATGTCAGTAATTTAGCAGTATTTACAGGCCTTGTCGCCGATAATCAAATTAAACTAAATATGATTAACACAAACCTGATCATTGGCCGGCTCGGCAGTGGTAAAACAACCTGCATCAAACACCTTATTCGTCATATTCCCGCGCATGAGTTCTGGCTCATTATCGTCAACGAATTCGGCCAGATTGGTATTGATGAAGCCCTGCTATCAGACCAGCAAAATGACAGCATCAGTATTACTGAAATAAATGGCGGCTGCATCTGCTGCGCCGCTCAATCTCAACTGCAGGTAATCCTCACGAGCTTAATCAGAAAGCGCAAACCAGACAGGATTATCATAGAAGCAACCGGTCTTGGTCACCCAGCCGGTATCGTTGATATGTTACGCAGTGAATATCTGCGCTCAGTTATTAGCGTCAATTCTGTCATTACAGTTACCGATCTTTCTCTATTCAGTCAACCTTTTGAGGCCTTAGATAAAACCTCTCCACTAACAACAGAAAGCTTTACTCAACAAATACAGTTAGCTGATATTGTCATCCTCAATAAGATAGATCTGGCCGGGCCATCAAACTTTGAGTATGCTACGGCATATCTGCAATCCATTTTTCCTCATAAAATGCATATCATCGACGCCAAAAATGCTGAGTTTGACTTAAAATATTTATCCATGAGCTCTGATTTAATGTCAAAGCCTTCAATGAAGTCTCCACACTCCATGCACAATTCATCAAGTTCAGAAAAGCTCTCATACAAAGATACGACTATAGAATGTTTTTCATCTGAAAGTGATGAGTACATGAGTTTTGGATTAATCTTTCCTGCCAGCGTGGTTTTTAAGCGCAAGCATCTGCAGGAGCTGTTTCAAAACTATTTATCTAACGCTGATTTTAAGATTGTTCGCCTGAAGGGAGTCTTCAATTGTGGTCGTTTATGGCATGCCTTTAACGCGATTGACAGTACCATGAATACAGAAGAATCGTATTACAGGCGAGACAGCAGAGTTGAATTGATTTACCAGCGCCAGTTATTTGATAGCAGTGCATTTAAGGATGCATTGTTCACGGCTATTGAATAGTCGCTTTAATACTGCTCTACTTCAGTTTTTCACTTAAACCTGCACGGAGTTTATACTCAGGGTAGCGCGTCTTGAATTTTATAAATAATTCTCGAGCCTGCTCAATATTTCCTTCATCAAGCAGCTGCTTTACATGCTGTATCATTTCATCGGCAGTAGCTGGTTTTGCCCGCTGAAGCATGTACATTGGCTGCTTATTAATGACTACGCCATCAATCTCAGTCGCTGAATTATTTCTGATGACGCCGGTTTGTAAAACAACCGTAACAATAATGACAACAGACGCCGCTGCAGATAACGGTATAAAAAGCTTATGCTTTTTACGCTGTTTTTCTGCCTTACCGGCTGCTGCCTTGAGAATAAAATCATCCACCTCTGGCGGCGGAACAACAGTACTGGCAGCCGACTCAAGTGAATGATAGAACTGACTCACCTTTTGCTCTTCAATTGTCTGTTTCATGACCTGCTCTCATTCAATAATTTCTTTTAGCCGGTTGACAGCGTAACGCATCCTGCTTTTTATTGTATCAGTACTGACTTGCATCACCTCAGCGATTTGTGCAGATGTTAACCCAGCCTCCTCTCGCAGCAAAAAAACATCACGTTGTTGCTGGGGCAGGTCATTTAGTCCCTGCTTAAAGCGCTGTATCAGTTCGCTGTTCTCCAGCAATTCTTCAGGTAACAAACTGTCATCTACTATATCTGCGTCATACTCAATATTCGTCATGATTTTGCGCACAGACTGCCTTCTGTAATAATCCTTAAGCGTATTATTAGCTATCTGATATAAAAACGTTTTAAAACTCGCCTTAATCTGATACTGCTTCCGGCTGTTGATTAACTTTAACCAGACATCCTGATACAACTCATCAAGCACAGCTTCAGGCGCTGATAACTGACGCCTCATATAGCGATATAGTGCTATACGATATCGCTCATACAACTTATTAAATGCCAGCTGATCATCATTTGCATACGCCTGCATTAATGCTTCATCGCAACTTTCATCCAGTGACGCGTCCTGCGCAGAGGATAAGAGATCAATATCCGTTTCCAGCTCGGCAACAGACCGCGCTTTCTCTAGTGGCGGAGTCATAGCGCTGTCAACAGCACTCTATCTGCCAAAGATAGTTGCTTAAATAGATTAAACGAATACCTGTTCATTTAGGTTTAAAATTTATCCTTATTCTCAATTCCAGAAATTTGGCAAAGTCATCTCTAAAACGGCTTCGACTTTGTTATTTTTCCTGTCGAGAACAATAACTTTGTTATCTTCATAACAGTTGAATTTATAATAACGCCAGTCAGCATTAACCACTTCATAGCCTGCCATGAACTTTTTCCACTGTTCCATGTATTCGGTATTAGCCTCCAACACAGGCATTATATTATCTTGATTTTCACTCAAAACAGCGATGCTATCTTGACTGGCGACTTCAAATAAATGTCCAAGCGTAAATACCAGTGGTACTTTTTTATCATAACTAGCCATATACTCTTTTCGTTTCTCCTGCGTATCGGGATATGGCAGCACCAGCATAATCTTATTGCTCATGGACTCATGTACAAAATCCGTGTTGACACCTGCCGCCTTTATTTCTTTACGATCCATACAGTAAACCTGACCATCAAAAAACACATTGAGCTTTGGATGAGCATCCCAGGCATTCCACACACCCCATGAAAGCGCTGTCAGCTGTAACAATACTATAATACTCATATCAAACCTGACACTGGGCTTATCGGCCTTATACACTAACAATGTCAGTCCGGGGCCAATAACAACATCTACAAATGCGATCATCACAATCCATTTCATGCGGTAATCCGTATCGAAGTAAGGTGCCGGATACCAGATATAAATAATCAACATCAGCAAAATACTAAAAACAAACAGACTGGCCGCTAAATGAATTAAAAATGCTTTTCTCTTTGACATGTTTTTACCCGTTAAAACCTTAATCACAACAGCAATCTGCAGACGGCTTACTCGCCTGAATATATGCAGAAATCACAAAATCTTCAATATTTGTGCCGGGTGCCCAGTCCTTGATAAAGGATCTGGATTCATCCTTTGGTGTAATTACAATATTGATAAAGCCGCTGTCTGCCATCATTTTTTTTAGTTCTTCTATTTCAGAAGCGCCCGCCATACAACCAGACAGCAAAACCTTATCATTCTTGATTTCATCGGGTAATGGCGCACTGGCCACCACATCAGATATTGCCAGGCGACCACCCGCCTTCAGCACCCGGAATGCATCATTAAACACCTGCGCCTTATTGGGTGACAGATTAATCACGCAATTGGATATGATCACATCAACCGACTCATCAGCCACTGGCAAATATTCGATTTCACCTAAACGAAATTCTACATTAGCAAAACCGCTTTTTTCTGCATTCAGGCGAGCCTTACTCAGCATCACAGGGGTCATATCCACACCAATCACTTTACCTGTTCCTGCCAGTTCCTGCGCGGCCAGAAAACAGTCAAAACCACCACCGCTACCTAAATCCAGTACGGTTTCATGTGGCTGTATACTGGCAATCGCTTTTGGTGTACCACAACCCAGCCCCATATCAGCTCCGACAGGTGTAGAGTTCACATCTTCCTCTGAATACCCCATACGTGTTGAAACTATCGTATTGATATCGTCATCCGCTGAAACACCACAACACGAGCTTTCTACGCCACAACAACCGCCGTCATTACTGGCTTCGGCGACTTTACTGTAACTTTCACGGATTTGTTGACGAATCTGATCTTCTTTAACGCTCATAATTAACACCTGAATCATAATTGGCGATTAAAAATATCTTTTTTAATCTGTTGTCTTTAAAAAATTAGCTAACTGCTCAACCATTGCCGTATTTATCCAGCACTCGACATGCTGACCCCGGCGTTCCATCAGAATTAAACCTGACTGATTTAGCTCTTTTAAATGGTGAGACAAGGTAGAGGCTGCTATATCGATCTCCCTGCCCAGATCGCCGACCACTATTTTCATACACTGATTGACCTCACAACTTGCTCCAGTCTCACAGCAAGTCAGCAGGCGCTGAAAAATGGCCAGCCGGTTAGGATTCGACAAGGCTTTAAAGGCCGTAGAGATAACTTTATTGTCTGTTCTATATTTCGACATGTATCGAACTATAGAATAAAAGTGATCGAAATACAAACTAAAGATCTACTTCATTTTCTCATTCAATGGCGCCAGCATATAAAGATCGCTATAGACGATACCGTATGCCCCGGGATCCAGACCCCGGAGTATTTCATAGCTTCCTTCATCAGCTCTGGCCATCAGATCTATAACAGGATAATCCACCAGATCATTTTTATTTTTATCCAGTAACAACATCACTTTCGGTCTCATGTGGCGATCACGATTTTGCGATAACACAATGCCTACTTCGCCGGATTTCATTTCCAGTAACGAACCGGTTGGATGCGCCCCCATGCATTTCAGAAACTGATCAACCAGCTCGGACTGAAAGTACTTATTTCGCCAGTTAAATAACTTCTGTAATGCACCATGAGCCGAAATAGCATCGCTGTACGGGCGCCGGGAGATCATGGCCTGATAACAGTCAATCATGCCCGCAATCCGGCCAAACACAGGAATTTGCCGGCCAGACAGTTTATTTGGGTAGCCACTGCCATCGTAGCGCTCATGGTGCGTAAGCACCGTATTTAAACTATCCTCATGCAAACCATCAAATAAGATTAAGTAGTCGTAACCTTCATCGACATGTTGCCGAACTTTAGAAAACTCAATCTCACTCAGCACCGTGCCTTTCAACAATACCTCTTCCTGCACATTTAACTTGCCGATATCAAACAGCAAGGTACCTATTGCAAGACGAAAGATATCTTCTTTGGGTAAACCGGCATAACGACCGAAAGCAATAGCGAGAACACAGTGATGAACAGAGGGAGAGAATAAAAATTCTTCTGGTTTACGTAACTGAGAAAGCCAGAGCATCGCATCGGGATTTCTCAGCACACTATCGATTAAGGGTTCGATTAGCGACTTAACTTTTTTCAGATCAAGCTTAACACCCTGTTTAATAGCTGACATGATGCCACCGAACTTTTCAAAGGCCGCTTCAAATGCAAGGTGTGCCTGTGGTATTTCATCCGCTACAGAATGTTCATTGCTATAATCGACCTCACGAATCCGGCTCCTTAGAAAAGCCTCCATATATTTATTGCTGGGCAAGGTAAAATTTTCGTCCCAGTAAATATCCGCCGTCACACCACGATCAACATCGATATAGACATACTCACAGTACTGATCGAGCGCTCTGATTTCGTCTTTATCCTGAATAAAAAAACCCTGTACCAGAAACGGTGTATCCAGCCAGGGACGATCAAGATTAGATACATACATGCCTATTTTAAGCCGGCCAGTGCGAACTTTACGCTCCATCAGATAACCACATAAATTTTGAAACCTATTCTTAATAAGATAGTACAAATATCATTAATAAGGAGTTTAATAGATGATGTCTTTTTACTAAAGGGATATATACGTCTTTAGCCATAGGCATTATCATGCGGCTTGACTATAAATCTCAGGCAAAACCATGCTGCACTACTACTTAATGGCCGTTTTTATCTTTATGGCACTTGGGGCATTTAAAATTGATGGCTGGATTTCCGCCATCCTGCTCATACTAGCCACTCTGGCATGCAGTCCTGTATTTGAGTTACCCTCTAAGAAAATAAAATGGTTAATTGTCCTCATACTGGCCGTTCTCGCTATTTTACTATTCCCGGATATCGAGCAATACCGCGAAGCATTCGAGCAGTCCGTTGAGACAGCACCTATCATCAGGCAAGATTGATATGTCAGAACACGATGACAGCTTTGAGGAGCTGGTACTCAAGGAAAGTATTGTCAGTGCTGCCGGCCTCAATTCAGGCCATCTGCAAATTGGTATTCGCGGCGACCCGTCACTGCGCGAAACCACCTATGAACGTAAACGATATGACAGCCCGGCCGACAAAGTGATTGATGCATTACAGCACAATTTGCTCGATTTGATGTTAAATCGCAGCACCTATCGTATTTATGTAGGCTTCAATAGCGGAGAAATTCGTACCCACTCTGTGTTTGATCCGTTACGGCAGGAAATTCATACGGCTGAAAAAATGGCTGACCCCGAATATATAAAGCGCCAGTTCCCGGCTGTCAGCTATGAAGACAAGATACAGCAGATGCGTGAGCTGTACGCCGCTTTGCGTGCCGGTAACATTTATAAAAAACTTCCCGCGTACTGGCAAAGTATTTTAAATAAACGCAGTGCAACCTGGCAACCCATGAAAGCGTCTGAGATTGACCCCATCATCAGCACCTTTAAAGTATTGCGTGATATGCAGCAGTATTATTTACGTAACGTCACGCTGTGTATCGTTCAGAGTCTGGTGAGCATGCAGTTTAACTGTGACGGCACCCAGATCATCAGCGCTGAAAATTATAAAAACTTTCTTGAAGCCAACTTACCCTGATGACTGCCGATAAAAAAATGCCCGATATCCTCTACCAGGATGGTGATTTTATTGTACTGAATAAACCGGCCAACTTACTCTCCGTACCCGGCCGCGGCCCTCACAAACAAGACTGTTTATCAGCCCGCGTTCAGGCACAATACCCGGCGGCATTAATCGTCCACAGGCTGGATTATGATACCTCCGGCATTATCCTGATGGCCTTAAATAAGCCAGCACAAAGCGCTATCAGCCGGCTATTTCAGGAAAGAAACATAGCAAAAACCTACATCGCAGTGGTCTATGGTCAGCCACAGGCCGAGTCCGGTTCGGTTGATTTAGCGATGCGCTGTGACTATGAGCGCCGGCCATTACAAATCATAGACCATGAACAAGGGAAGCAGGCTCTCACACACTGGCGCGTGCTTGAGCGCAATGAAAACAATACCTGTCGTGTTGAATTAACACCATACACTGGCCGCTCGCACCAGTTACGCTTACATATGTACTCGCTGGGCTACCCTATCCTGGGCGATAACCTTTATGGCACGCCAGAGACCCATGCGATGAGCCCGCGTTTACTGCTGCACTCCGCACAACTGAGCTTCAGCCACCCGCTAACAGCTGAATTCATTAATATCGAAAGCCCAAGCCCCTTCTGATTTTTCCATCGCTACTTATTTAGGCTATTATTAAACAAACGATCAGATAAATGAGTCGACATGACAAACATTCACTTTCCCGTTGATGGTCAGGCTAGTCAGTCTCTAAAAAAGCAAAACAAGACTGATAAAAGCCCTTTTCATGTGGATGCAACCACACCCGACACTAAAAATCAGAACAAACAAGCAGCTAAAAAGAAAGCTAAACCCGTCTCTCAGAGGCCATCTGGTAATCATGAAAAAAACCTTGAAAACCAGACCCTGATCCGAGATGATCCCTCCCGTACACCAGTCTCACGTAATCCTGACCGCCGCCAGAATAACAGACGCAAGCAAGACAGCAATGTATTACTGGACACCCGTAGTGAACAGGAGCGAAGAAAAAGTGGCGGACAGCGCGAACAGGATTTTGATGGCAACAACAAAAAATTCGGTATTGATACCGAAGCTTAACAGAAGAAAATTATATTTATGAGCATCGAAGGTACCTGTATTTCCAGTCGTGACGACGAGTACGGCCCGGTTCAGGTCTATCAAAACCAAACCAGCCGCATTCTGAGTTTTGACGGTTACGTAGAACAAAGCTGCATGAGACTTAATGAACCCAATGGCCTGGTTCATCGCTACACACAGGCCATGATGTCAGGCTTGTTTTTTCTGCCCCGATTCCGGGTAGCCACCATCATGGGTTTAGGGGCAGGCTCCATGGCGAAATGTTTACTCAGTAGTTTCGATGACATTGATATTCATGCGGTAGAGTATCGACAGGAAGTGATTAATACGGCAAAAGATTTTTTTCATCTGCCGGATAATGAGAGGTTGCATTTGCACCTGGATGACGCTGTCATTTACATGAAAGGCAACAGTATAAAAAGCGATATTATTTTCTCAGACCTTTACAACACACACGGCATGGAACCGCGACAAATTCAGTTATCCTATTTGCGAAACTGTAAAAAGTCCCTCACCCAGCAAGGCGTACTGGTACTCAACCTTTGGCATCAGGATTTCAGGTCGGGCGCAGAAATTGAAGATTTATTATCTCATGAGTTTGAAAACAGGTTACTCAGCTTTCCGGTAGAAGGCGGCAATACCATTGTGCTGGCCTTTAAGAACAATATTCCGTCAATAAAGAGAAAAGTTCTGCTGGAGAAAGGCAATCAACTGGAAGCAAAGATGAATATTCCGGTGGCGCGTTATGCAAAGCTACTGTGGAGTACACAGCAATATAAATTTGGCATAGACTGAGATAATATTTTTTCAGACGTCTGTTTTTATCAATAAAAGCACTTCCAGTAGCAAGTCTTTAATCCCCTACAGGAAGTGTAGTACCGGCTGAAAAGAACCTTACATCATATCTTCTTCACCTTCATCTTCGGTTTTTTTCATCAGGCTCAGTCCACCAAAATCATCCTCTTCTTTCTCAGCTTTGCCAGCGGCCTCTGGTGTTTTAACACCGTCACCCAGTTCAATTTTTAAGCGGACATTATTTTCAGAGTCGGCATTTTTGATCGCCATTTCTTTGCTGATACGCCCGGCATAAAAAAGTTTAAGCAACGCGCCATCAAAGGTTTGCATGCCTATATTTTCTGATTTTTCCATCACCTCTTTGATTTCCGCGACCTGGCCTTTCTTAATCAGATCAGCCACCATCGGTGTGCCAAGTAATATTTCTATCGCCGCACAACGCTTGTTGTCAACCGTCGGTATCAGACGCTGAGAGATGAATGCACGCAGGTTCAAAGACAGATCATTTAATATTTGCTTGTGGCGTTCTTCAGGGAAGAAGTTAATAATACGATCGAGCGCCTGATTCGCATTATTTGCGTGTAATGTAGAAATAGCCAAATGACCTGTTTCAGCAAATGCCAGCGCATGCTCCATGGTTTCAGAGTCACGGATTTCACCGATCAGAATAACATCAGGTGCCTGTCTCAGGGTATTTTTCAGTGCATCCTCATAAGAATCGGTATCAACGCCTATTTCCCGCTGATTGACGATTGAGAGCTTATGCTGATGTACAAACTCAATCGGATCCTCAATGGTAATAATATGGCCTTTACTATTACTGTTTCGAAAGTCTAGCAAAGCGGCCAGCGAGGTTGATTTACCCGAGCCGGTGCCTCCCACAAACAGGATCAAACCGTTCTTTTTCATGATCATGGTCTTCAGCACATCCGGCAAACCAAGATCATTTAGATTAGGTATATCCGTTTTAATATTACGGATAACCATACTGATTTCATTACGCTGCTTAAAAATATTAACCCTGAAGCGGCCTATTCCCGTTTCAGAAACAGCCATATTCATCTCAGGTTTGTGCTCAAAATCACTAATCTGCTCCTCACTCATTAGCTCATAAGCCAGCTTTTTAACCATACCCGGCGGCAGCGGCTGTTTGGCTAAGGGTTTGAGCTCACCATTAAATTTGGCGCTAGGTGGCGCACCCGTACTGAGGTAAAGATCGGAGCCATCGTGCTTTGCTAAAACCTGAAGGTAATTTGTAATACTGCTCATTTAGATTAACTGCCCATAAATTTTATTATTATTAGAGTTTAACTCAGATACCTGACGTTACCATATCAAAAGCTTACAATACTGTTACAGAAATGAGAAAATTCTTTGCCAATGCAAATACCTACTTTCTCAGTACCTTTATATTAGCAATAGTTGATATAATGGTACACCAATTCAATCTAATGCAAGGAATATCACATGCCATATTTTGTCTACCAGATTCAGGAAGGTGCAACTGACCTGATTAAAAACCTGGAAAAGCTTGCTGATTTTGAAACCTATAAAGACGCTAAAAACCGCGCTCGTGAGCTTCGTCCGTCATTAGTCAACGATAAAACACAGGTTAAGGTTATTTTTGCTGACAACGCGCTACAGGCTGAAGAACTGCTGATGGAAAAACGCGATGAACCCATCATTGCCGAGTGGGAAAAATAGCACCATTTCAGCATGGAAGAAAACGAATACCGCAGTGCTTATAAAAGCCTGAACCCACACAAATGTGTTTTTGAAAAAGCCATTAATTCCAGGCGCACACGCTGTGATGCATCAGAGCGTTTCAACCTTGCTGACCGCGAAGGCGTAGCCTGTGTCGATGGCTTACTGTTAAAACGCTGTGAGCAGTACCTGCAAACCACGAGAGAAAACGCCCGATTTTCCCTGCAATTAACCCGCGTACCCGGCCCTTTACCACATGCCAAGGAGATCAGAGTACAACTTGCCAGTGTGATTGAGCTTAACCGTATACTGCAAGCCGACAGTACAGAAACCTTACCCAATATACGTGCATTAGTCGCCGCAGCGATTGCTGAATACGGCTCAATTGACGCCTTCCCCTATCCTCAGCTGACCAAAGCAATCAGCCAGTTTGAAAGCCGAAAAAAAAGGCAGAAAAAATAAGCCTGCCTTTACCTTTTAGTCTGATCTTAAATAGCTGTTTAGCGACTATTTATCTTTCTTAGCCGCATCAAAATTCACTACAACGGAAGAAGGGGGCTCATCGATAAAACGGGGACGAGCACTCTTATCACGCCCAAGATCCTGTGCCAGTTCGGTCTCCCGTGCAACCACTAATCCCAGACACTCCCGTATTTCTAAAATAGTCTGTTCAGATAACGGGTGCTTTAACCCCGGGGCGGTATAGGTATCCTTCGCAACATTCGTCAAAACTTTTTTAACCATCTGAAGAACGCGCTCTTCTTTTGTAAGATCACTTGACATAAAAACCTCATGGAATATGGGTGAATTGCAGCTCCAATGGCTATGTTTTTTCAGACCAGAACTGATTCAGATAAATTAAAATATAGAAAAAGATTATAGCATAAGGATATTCTTAAATACTCTGCTATAGAATTCATTCAGCAATCGGTTTACTTCATGGTATAAATGCTTTATTAATAACATTAATAAAATTAAGTATTAGATCTATAGTAATGAGACTTTTCACTCACGACAGTTCAAACAGCAAAGCGCTCATTATAACCGGTTTCTCTCTGGTCATCATTCTGATGATTCTGATTATCATTATCAGCGCAACCGAACTTGAGCATACCAGCCAGCAGATACACGAAATTATAGAGGTAAATAACTATAAAGAAAAATTAGTTGAGACCATGCATATCAGTGCATTCAAACGCGTATCCAGCATTCAGCGCATGGTTCTGTTAAGCGATGCTTTCGATCAGGATGATGAAGCCATGTTCATAGACGAACAGGGCAATGTTTTTACCCAGGCCAGACAGAAAATTGCAGCAGCAAAACTTAATGAGTCAGAAGTTAAATTACTAAAAGAACTCAGCCAGTTTACACGAGTCACCGTTCCAATCATCAGAAAAGCAGTTGACCTGACCCGTACAGGGAGAATTGAACGGGCAAAACTTCTCATTGAGAATGAATTAATCCCCGCTCAACTGCTTGTTTTCCATACCCTGAGCAGCCTGCAAGACATTCAGGAAAAAAATATCGACAGCGCTTTTCGTTCAATGCTGACAGCTCAGCGTTTTTCCCGTTATTACATGCTTGGTCTCGGGCTGGCAGCCGGTATTTTAAGTATCTTAATTGCCATACTGACTTACAAACGAGTTCAGCAGGCAGAAACACTGCTTTCTTATGAAAAAGAACGCGCACAGATCACCTTACAAAATATTGTTGACGGTGTGATTACCACCAATGGTTACGGCTTAATTGATTTTATTAATCCAACCGCCTCCGCACTGACCGGCTGGCACCCGCATATTGCACTTGGACAACCTTTATTAACTGTACTGAATTTAAATGATTCGTTAATGAATAAGTGCTGCCACTCAGCGGAAGATGTACCGCATTGTCGTAATAAAAATATGACCCTGTTAACACGCAGCAATAAAAAACTGGCCATTGAACTCAATGCCTCAAGCCTGCCATATGATGGCTTTCACAGTGGAGGTGTTGTCGTCACTTTTCAGGATGTCACCAAAGCCCGTGAACTCACACAAACTTTGAGTTTTCAGGCAACCCATGATCCGCTCACCGGCTTATACAATCGCATGGCCTTTGAAGAAAAACTCGAAAGCCGCATATCCGATTCACGTAACCAGAAACAATCTCATATCCTATGCTTCCTCGACCTTGACCACTTCAAACAAGTTAATGACAGCGCAGGTCATGCAGCAGGAGATCAGTTGCTTATCCAGCTGGCTAACATATTCTCTAAGCATATCCGTAACAGTGATTTTTTAGCGCGAATGGGTGGTGATGAGTTCGCCATTATCCTGGAAAACTGCGACACCTATAAAGCCATTCATATTGTTGAAGGTATTCGTAAAGAAATAGACGAATACCGTTTTGAATGGTTAGGAAAAGAGTATCAGGTCGGCGTCAGTATTGGCCTCACTACGATCACAGCGGAAGCAGAAGACATCAACCAGTTACTGTCACAAGCCGATACTGCCTGCTATCTTGCAAAAAACAGCGGAAGAAATTTAATCAAGTTTTATACTGAGGCTACCGACACAGTCACAGCACTGTAAAAGACTTAGAACAATATCACTACTAATAGTCCTGAGACAAAAGCATAAAACACGTGCCTGCGCCTCAGGCATCCAGATCAGGAATTAACTGGTCCCTTAACTTTTCTATCGTGTCTTTAATCATTAACTTACGTTTCTTTAAACGCTGCAGTTGCAGGCGGTCTATTGTTGGCACTTCGTGCAAATGAAAAATAACATCATCCAGATCCCTGTGTTCAAGCATAAGCGCTTCAATTCGCCGCTGGACCTGCTCAGGATCAACCTGATAATTACTCATACTCAGCACTGCTCCCAGGGTAAGTTATTAAATCGCCAGCCACCGACAGAACTGCGCTGATGACTGGCATCGAGTTCCCCCTCAAAACCCTCATCAACATGAAATACATTGCTTAAGCCGGCTTCCAGTAAAAAGTGCCCCGCTTGTCTGGAGCGTTTTCCACTCCGGCATATCAAAATAACCGCAGCACAACCTTCACTATCACCGTCATCACACACTGCACCACCCAGCAACAGTTTGCGAACTTCTGCTGCGAAATGCGGGTTAATCTCCCAGTCTGGTTCATCAATCCAGGGGATATGGATAGCACCAACAGGGTGTCCTACAAACAGGAACTCCATCGTCGATCTGATATCAATCAGTATACTGCGTGGATTAGCCTGTAACATCTCATGGGCACGCTGTGATGATATTTCAAAGTCATCCATACGATTTACCTCTTCATTCTTTTTCAAACTTAAGTGCGACTGAATTAATGCAATAACGTAAACCTGTGGGTTCGGGCCCGTCTTCAAAAACATGTCCCAGATGTGCATCACACTGACTACACAGTACTTCAACCCGTACCATGCCGTGACTGGTATCTCTTATTTCTGTAATCGCCTGTTCACTGGCCGGAGCCCAGTAACTGGGCCAGCCGCTACCTGAATCATACTTTTCTGCCGAACTAAATAAGGCCTGATCACAACACACGCAGTGATAAACACCGGCTTCTTTGTGATTATAGTAGTTTCCACTGAAAGCAGGCTCGGTTCCGTGTTCCCGTGCAACACGATACTCTTCGGCGCTTAAGGCCTGCTTCCACTGTTCAGCTGTCTTTTCTATTTTACTCATTCTGATACCTACCGTCAGTCTGTCATCGCGCAGCGTCTTAAAGGCTATCATGCCACGATTAAAAGAGCCGTTACTCACTTTTATTAACGACTATAGAGCCAAGCAAATACTCTCAGTGCAGCCTTATTCTTCCTGCTCAAGTGACAGCATCAGCATTTCAAGCTGTTCAGATACCGCCATCCACTGTTCTTCTTCCAGCTCGAGCTTTTTCTCTACTTCAGCCTGCTCTTTGAGTAATGCCGTTAAGCGTGCTTTGTTCCCTTCAAGATAACAGTCTTCAGTTGACAATTCAGCATGGATTTTTTGTTTTTTAGCATTTAATTCGTCCATCGATTTATCGAGTTGCTTAATTTCTTTAGTTAATGGCTGTAATTGCTTGCGTAACTCAGCCTTTTGCTGCCTTGCTTCTTTACGGTTTTGCGTGACATTGCTTTTGCTGCTGTCAGATGCACTACTAAGCTGGTCTGCTTTCCAGTCTTTCAGCGCCTGACGGTAATCATCAAGATCACCTTTAAAGAGCTCACATTTGCCATCTTGTACCAGATAAAAACGGTCAGTTACCGCATTGAGCAAGTAACGATCATGAGAGACCACAATCAATGCACCGGCAAAATCCTGTATTGCCGAGACCAGTGCAAAGCGCATCTCAATATCCAGGTGGTTGGTTGGCTCATCCAGTATTAACAAATTGGGTTTCTGATAAACAATCAAAGCCAGCGCCAGACGGGATTTTTCACCACCGGAAAAAACCTTTACCGGTTTAGAACAATGGTCTGCGTTAAAACCAAAACTGCCTAAGAAATCCCGTATGGTTTGTTCGGATTCAGCTTTATTGAGCTGTTGCACATGGTAAATAGCATTTTCATCCAGCCGTAATTGTTCCAGCTGGTGCTGGGCAAAGTAGCCGATTTTTAAACTCGGTGAGCGAAACACATCACCTTTAAAGGCTTGCAGTTCCCCGGCCAGTAATTTCATTAAGGTCGACTTACCCGCGCCATTATGCCCCAGAATACCGATCCGATCGTCCGGCACCAGATTGAATGTCAGATCACTGACGATAGTCGTCTCGCCATAACCAATATCAGCCTCTTCAACCTTGATCAGCGGATCGGGCACTTTATCCGGCTGTTTAAAGACAAAGGTGAACGGTGAGTCAACATGCGCCGCACCAATCAGCTCCATTTTTTCCAGCGCTTTGACACGGCTTTGGGCCTGCTTGGCTTTGCTGGCCTTGGCTTTAAAACGCGTAATAAAACTTTGAATATGTTTGACTTCGCGCTGTTGTTTTTCATAGGCCGACTGCTGCTGGGCTAATTTTTCTGCCCGCATTTTTTCAAACGCGGAATAATTGCCGGTGTAATAACTCAGCTGTTTATTTTCTATATGGATGATATGACCACAAATTTTATCGAGAAAATCACGGTCATGAGAAATCAGCATCAGCGTGCCGTCATAACCCATTAACCAGTCTTCCAGCCAGAGCACTGCATCGAGATCCAGATGGTTGGTTGGCTCATCGAGTAGCAATAAGTCGGAGCGGCACATCAGAGCCTGCGCCAGATTAAGACGCATTCGCCAGCCGCCGGAAAAGCTGTTGACCGCATTCGACTGCCGCTCCACTTCAAAACCCAGCCCCTGCAATAACTGAGCGGCCCTGACGCGCGCATTATAACCATCAATCGCTTCCAGCTTTGCATAGAGCTGACCCAGCCGCTCATTCTCATCAGCCATCACGGCTTTTTCAATCTCGGCCTCTATTGAGCGCAGCTCAACATCTCCATCCAGGACATAATCAATCGCCGCCACAGCCGAATCCGGCGTGTGCTGTAAAACCGTAGCAATGGCTGTGTTCGGTGGGATCGATAAGTCTCCGGCTTCAACTTCCAGCTTACCCATCATCATCGCAAACAGACTGGATTTGCCGCTGCCATTACGGCCAACCACACCTACCCGGTAGCCACGATGGATCTGGAAGCTGGCATTTTCAAATAAAAGCAGGTTACTGCGGTAACAACTGGCTGCGGTGAGTGAATACATTAAATTTTTCTAGACCTGTGTATAAAAGTCGCATTATATAAGGAATATCCTTATTGATATATGCCATAAGCTTCAAATACCCCCCCCTTAGACAAGGGATATTTCATTAACCGGCAATATGATATTCTTTTACTTATTAAGGTTATTCAACATAGGGCTGCAAAACTATAACAAGCGAGCCTTTAACCATTAGGCGGTCAGTATTTCTGTGTTCAAGGAAGGAGCACAGCGTAATTAATAAGGAGCATTAATTCAATCATGCAATTAGGTATAACAGAGTTCGATGAACCTTATCAGCAGTATCAACAAAAAGAACATCGTATTTTCAGTCATTGCGATCATCGGCTTTAGCTCTTTTCTTATTTCAAAAAGTAATAACAACCAGGCTGACAGGACTACAAACCCGACCGTAACTGCTCGGGATAATCAGTCAACTCCATCACACTTCGATTCAAGCCGTCCGACAGAGTTATTGCAAGCTGAAATTAAGCCAACGGATACAGGAGAAACTGAGCTTCTATCTCAGAACAGTCACTCTTCACACACAGATCAACACGAAGCAGAAAGCTCTGAGGTACAACTCAGAGAAGAAGAACTGGCAAAAAGCCAGCAATGCCATGACTCAAATATTGATGAAGTGGGTTATATCACCGAAGCCTACAATCAAAACACCCTGGACAGTCACTCTGCCATTCAGCAAATCCTCCACCAGATGCAAACCTGTAACCGTTCTCAGGTGGCCAGCATTGTACAAAAAATATTTAATGATTCCGATGATGCGACACACTCTATGGCTTTGTTACTGGATTTATTACCCCAGATGGATCGTGCACTACCCGTCATCAGCGCCATCAAGCAGCAAAGCTTTAGCAGCGATCAAATGAAAGACCTTATTGCGCTGACTAAAGACCAGCCAACAGGCATCAAAGCTGCGTTAATACCCAGCATTGTAAAAAATGACAACCTGGAAGATTTTTTATCATTAACACAACAGGATAATTTTTTTAATAGTATGGAGCAGCGTACTGGTAGTTATCCTTCTGCTGACCAGGCCAGCAATATGATTCAGAGTTTCATCATATCCGAACGACATAATATTAAAACAGAAGGAGACATTTATAATTATTTACTCAGCAACAACCCAAACCCTGCAACACTTCAGCAATTAACAAAAATAGCTTTTACTCAAAACCCATAATATAAAAGGAAGAAAACCATGAAAACAAAAACAACTCAACTGGCTTTATCACTTTCGCTACTACTGGGCTCTGCTTCAATGGCCTCAGCTGCAAGCCTTGACTATCCACAAACTGGTCCAGTATTCAGTGATTCAGCCTACATGGTTGGTGGCGGCGGTGAAGTCGATACATTTTATTTTACAAACCAAACAGCAGGCTCTTACTACTTCTATTCAACAGGTACAACAGACGTACGTGGTTATATCTATTCAGATACGCACTCAATGACACTAGCCTCAAATGATGATGGCGCTGGCTACCCTAATTTTTGTGTTGAAGCTAACTTACTAGCAGGTGAAGCTATCAGCATTGCAGTTGATGGTTGGACTAGCAGCACTGATGGATCCTATGGAGTTGTTGGCGCCAGCGGTACTTGCGCTGACTCAGGTTTCTCTTACTTTGATTCAGGGCTTACTACTCCAGTAGCTGTTACTGTTACACCTCCAGCTGATAGCGGCGGCTCATTCAGCTTACCGCTGGTTTTATTCTCTTTATTAGCTCTGGGTGCAGCACGTCTGCGTCGTTTCTTTGCTTAATTTTTGAATAAATGACCGATGAAAAAGGCTCGATATTTAACGAGCCTTTTTTATTTTAAAGCTTTATTTTTATCATCCTGCCCGCTCAGTTACTGTGCGAACCATCACAGAAAGGTATATCACCGGATTTTTCGCAACCACAAATGTATAACTGTTTATTTTCTACGGCTGTATATTCAAGCGCCGTGTTTTCCGTTCCCTGATGACTGCCATCACAGTAAGGTGGATTTTTTGTACGGCCACACTGGCAGATATAAACTGTTTTACCGGCTTTGACTTCGATCATTCTTGGCGCATTATTTTTCCTTGTAATTTGCTTAATCAACAAACGGACCGTACTGACGTATCGGTTCAGCATGCGGCAAGCCCATACAAATCATAAACTGACTGTTTTCTTCTGCCTGAATATTTAAACTCCCGGGATCTTCAGCAAACCAGGCCTGATCAGATTTCAGCTTTTCCTGATTAACGATTATGCACCCATCCATCAGATACACAAGCCCGCGCATAGCCGGCTCTAATGTGAGCTTATAGTTTGCGCCTTTATCTAACTTAAGGTGCTGATAGATAACATTAGTCTTTAATTTCAACGGTGAATTTTCACCAACGACGATTTTTACCTGACCACCGTCAATATCAAGCAGCGGAAACTCAGCCGCATCAACCTGCTGATAACCGGGCTCGGTCTGTTTCAGACGTTTGGGTAAGTTTATCCAGAGCTGAATACCGTTTGTTTCACCGCTTTCAGCCGGCATTTCAGAATGCACCATGCCGCTGCCAGCGGTAAATCGCTGCGCACCACCGGCCGTTACAAACGATTCGTTACCGAGATTATCTTTATGATTCATGCCTCCTGCAAAGATATAGGTGATGGCTTCAAAGCCGCGGTGCGGGTGATCCGGAAAACCACGTCCCGGGCCGATATTAAAATGATCCCACATCACAAACGGATCAAAATTCATAAATTCGCGTAACGGCATCAGCCTTTTCACATCCACCCCGTCGCCTTCAGGCACCACGGTTACATCTCTGATCTGTGTGCGCATCACAACTTCCTCTTCAATAGACTCTGTCACGATCATGCGGTGCGTTAAAGTCCAGCGCCGGTCCTTTCGGAATGATCTGTGTCGGGTTAATCGTGGTATGACTGACATAATAATGCCGTTTGCAATAATCAATATCCAGCGTCTGGGCAATACCAGGAACCTGATATAACTCGCGTAAATAGTTCGACAGATTCGGGTAATCAGCAATACGTTTCAGGTTACACTTAAAATGACCAACGTAAACCGCATCAAAACGCACCAGCGTGGTAAACAATCGCCAGTCGGCTTCGGTTAACCGGTCCGCGACAAGATAGCGCTGCTGCGACAAGATCGCTTCCACATTATCGAGTTCGCTAAACAGCCGCTCAAACGCTCTTTCATAGGCTTTTTGTGTGGTTGAGAAACCACAGCGATAAACACCGTTATTGATATTGTTATAAATGGGCAGATTCACTTTATCAATAGCGGCACGTAATGCTTCAGGGTAATAATCGGTTTTATCATCTGTCAGATCATTAAAGGCTGAATTCAACATACGAATAATTTCTGACGACTCGTTATTCACAATCGTATTTTGTTTTTTATCCCACAGAATCGGCACCGTTATCTGGCCGGTAAAATGGCTGTCAGCTTTCTGGTACAGCTGGTAAACATAATTAAAGCCAAACAAGTCATCCTGATATTTGCCTTCTTCTGTAAAGGTCCAGCCATCAGCCAGCATTTCTGCCTCCACATAGGAAATACTAATCACCGATTCCAGCTTTTTAAGCGCCCTGAAAATCACAGTGCGGTGCGCCCACGGGCAGGCATCGGAAACATAGAGATGATAACGCCCGGCTTCGGCTTTAAAGCCGGCATCACCGCTGGGGCCGGCACTGCCATCGGCTGTTACCCAGTGGCGAAACGTGGATTCCATGCGTTTGAATTCACCTTCACTGATTTCTTTATCCAGCCAGCTATCCGCCAGCTCGCCATTAATTAACATGCCCATAATTATTTCCTGTACTAAATTAACAAACTGTATTCGTCATCTTGCTTATAACTTTCATTTAAACCGTTTTCTATCCAGACTCAACTCACCTGCGCCATGAACCGCCAGCAGCAATAAACCACCGCTAATGGCCAGATTCTTCATAAACATGATGGATTGCATTTGATTAGCAAAGTCCGTATGAAAAATAGCACCTGCCACCAGCGTAAAGGCAGCCAGCGCATAAGCAGCCCATTTAATTTTAAAGCCGGCTATCACCATCAGACCACCGGCAATTTCCAAAATAATAACCAATGGCAATAATTCACCCGGTACACCGACACTGTCCATATAGCCTGCAGTGCCCGCGTATCCGGCACCTATCTTGTTAATACCGGCCATCAAAAAAATAAAGCCCAATAAGATACGGGCTGACAGTTCAATAAATTTATCCATTTTTTTCCTTATTGGTAAGTGTAGCAGCCATAATAAACCCATTATATAGATATAAAAGCTCAAAATTAACGCTATACACATCGAATATTTAGATATATATTACTAACATGAACACACCACGAGTCAGTCTGGATCAATGGCGCACCCTGCAAGCGGTGATTGATTACGGCGGTTATGCACAAGCGGCTGAAAAACTGCACCGCAGCCAGTCATCCGTCAGCTATGCCGTTAATAAACTACAGACTCAGCTCGGTATTAAGCTGCTACACATTCAGGGTCGTAAAGCCATACTCAGTGAAGCCGGAAAAATCTTACTCAAAAGATCACGCCAGCTCATCGCTGATGCCAGCGCCATCGAGCAACTAGCCCGTCACCTTGAACAGGGCTGGGAAGCCGAAATTCGGCTGGCCGTTGAAGCCGCCTACCCCAAGCAGTTAATCGTCGATGCCTTAAAGCAGTTTGAGCCACAAGCTAAACACACCCGAATACGACTGGAAGAGGTTGTGCTGTCAGGTGCGGAAGAGATCCTGCTGGAATGTAAGGCCGACCTCGCCATCACGCCATTTATTCCCCAGGGTTTTCTGGGCGAGGAATTAATTCAGGTACAGTTTATTGCAGTTGCCCACCCGGGTCATGCCTTGCACCATCTGGGACGAAAATTAAACATTCAGGATCTTAACCGCGAGACTCATGTCATCGTCAGTGATTCCGGCAGTAAAGGCATAGACTCAGGCTGGATCAGTGACTCACACCGCTGGACCGTCAGCAGCCCGGCATCAGCGCATAAGATTATCAGCAACGGACTCGGCTTTGGCTGGCTGGCTGAAAAGGAAATAGAACAGCAACTGCTGAATAACGAATTAAAACCCCTGCCATTAATCCAGGGCCAGAGAAACACCGCAACTTTATATCTGGTATATGCTGACCTTGATCAGACCGGCCCGGCAACAAGGCAGCTGGCAGAGATATTAAAACAAGTCAGCACTTAAAACCCAAGTCGATACCCCTGCCCTTAATATGGTTTAGATGTATTGCTTTTATCAGATACTGATCTATATTTTATGGCGCCGGATTGCTTACTTTAAAAAACGAACCATATCCCTATGACAACCATACTTTTAGTAGAAGATAATGAATTAAACAGGGACATGTTATCTCGCCGGCTTGAGCGCCATCATTTCAATATTATTTTTGCTAATAATGGAAAAGAAGGTTTTGACTCAGCCCGCGCTCATCAGCCGGATGTTATTTTAATGGATATGAGTTTACCTGTGATGGACGGCTGGGAAGCAACCAGTAAAATAAAGCAGGAAATAACAACCGCCCATATTCCCATTATCGGCCTGTCTGCACATGCGATGTCCGGCGATAAAGAAAAAGCCATAAAAGCAGGCTGTGACGATTATGATACCAAACCGGTTGACCTGCCCCGGTTGCTGAATAAAATTTCCAGTTTTACAAACTAGACACTATTGGCAGTCAATACACAGTTAAGAGCGGTGAACACTATCAATAGCATTCAAAATAATTCCAGGCTGTTAAAATTATGGCGAAAAGGCGACGAGGAATTTGAACAAGGCGTTATTCGGGTAATCATAGCCAGTTTTGTTTTTGTTTATCTTTTGCTCAGACAGCAAAACTTTAGCGCTATAGTAGTTGTCTCTCTGTTATTTTTATTGTTTAGCATAGCCCTGACAATCAGCTGTTATTTTATTTCTTCACCCAGCAAGTACCGTCGTTATACCGGCATTATTGTTGATAACTCTATAGTAACTTATGCTCTGCTCGCCGGAGATGAACTCACCACACCTTTTTATGGTGTCTATCTCTGGGTTAGTATTGGCAATGGTTTCAGGTTTGGCCGCTCTTATCTTTATTTTTCAACCGCCATTGGTGTTATCGCTTTTAGCAGCATACTTTTAACCAGTCAGTACTGGCAAGCTCATATTGAAATGGGCTACGGTTTACTCATCTGGCAGTTTTTATTACCGCTATATGTTTCACTTTTACTTAAGCGACTGGAAGCCGCTTTACAGTCGGCGGAACAGGCCAGCAAAACCAAGAGTGAATTTCTGGCTAATATGAGCCATGAGCTGCGAACACCACTCAACGCCATTATTGGTTACAGTGAAATGCTGGAAGAAGATGCAATAAGCAGCCGTAGCAAACAGATGGCAAGTGATCTAAATAAAATAATATCGGCAGGAAAAAGCTTACTGGAGATGATTAACGGGATTCTTGATTTATCTAAAATTGAAGCCGGTAAATCAGAATTGTACCTCGAGCCTGTAAAAATACGGGCACTGATCGATGAGGTACAGGACATCATCAGGCCGCTTATTCATAAAAACAACAATCAGTTTATTATCGAATGGGATGAACAGGATATTGAACTTATCACTGACCACATCAAATTACGCCAGATATTAATCAATTTATTAAGTAATGCAATGAAGTTCACAGTGAACGGCATAGTCAAACTGAGTATACATAATTCTGACCATGATAACATCAGGCCGTTATCATTCAGTATTACTGATAACGGCATTGGAATGACAGCGGATCAGATTAAACTTTTGTATGAACCTTTCAGACAGGCTGATTCATCAACCACAAAAGAATACGGAGGCACCGGTTTAGGTCTGACAATTACCAAGCACTTTATCGATATAATGGGCGGAGACATTGTGATTGAAAGTACTCCACTGGCGGGTTCAACCTTCACGGTTTGCTTACCCGTCAACTATAAGCAATATCCCCTGATAGAATAAGCACACTATCCTGGGCGACCATCCAGTCTTGGATTAATTAATATTGCAGCATAATGAAAAATGAACAGGCTAAAAGCGGTTATCCAAAAAAACTGTGACAAAATAACCCACTGTTCATAATAACCCGGCAGTAACAACGGAAACACAATACGCAACACCGATGCCAGTCCAATAGACACAAATATCCATAATAAAATTGCGGGTGGTTCAAAAACATTTCTACCCGTATGACCCAGTGCCACTCTGGCCATCATACCCACTGTTAACAGACCAACACCCCCGACAGCAAATGAATGCAGCACTATAAAATCTGAAAGCGGAATAAGATAACTGACGGCTTTCAAAGCAAAAGCCAGTGTGATGAAAAAATATGACACTATCAGAATCCATAGCAGTGGCTTTTTCCATATTGCTGTCGTATACCACTGATACAGTCTGACTAAGTTCAGTACAAATAATATTGCTGCCAGTACACTGATCACAAGCGGATTAAAGCGGACAACCTCAGATGTTGCATACAAAACAAAAAACGGAATAATAGCCTGATCCAGCCATAAATAGTTTCGCGGCGCATAACTATTATCAAGACCTTTCTCTATAAAAAATGGAATCACTCTTCTTGCCATAATGAGCACAAGTGTCAGCACCAGATAAAAACCACCATACAATCCTATTCTTGTAACACCATTAACTACTTGCATTTGTTCGGCGTAAAAAAGACTGTTTGTCAGCATCAGTCCTATTAACAGCAGAATGATCGGTAATTGCAGCCAGTTTCTCGATTTAATAACAGGCCGGCTAATACCGGTAATTAACATGATAAAAAATAACGTATCAAACAAAAACATCCATTCAACATTATTTTGCACCGCGACAAACGGCATTATTCGCGCTAACAACCAGAATACAAAAACAAGCAGTAGCAACTTCCCTGTTAATGTTTTCCTGTTGGTCCAGTTCGTGACCGCTGTTAGTAAGAAACCGCTGATAACCGCCATACTGTAACCATAAATCATCTCATGCGCATGCCATGTCAGCGATGCAAAGCCGTTTAATCCGGGATCCAGTTTCAGTGAATAAGAAAACAGCCAGACCAGCATACTCAGTACGGAAAACAAGGCCGCCGCTAAAAAGAAAATACGGAATCCGGAGTTAAATAACGCGATCCGCTGCGATGTTCTTGCTTCATCAATATTCAACATCATTTATCCTGTTATGCTATTTACAGCTATTAATACCACAACTTATCATGACGAGACATGATCTTAATCAACAGCCGGTAAAAGCCTGGCAAGCTGTTTGATTCAGATTTTCTAAGGATAAAAAAAAGACCTGAAAACAGGTCTTTTATAACTTTAACAGCAGCGCTATTTATGCTGCCTGGCCTGTTGAGCGCCGCTGAGAAGAACTCTTTGAATACGTTACCTTAACGGCATTACCATTACTGTTACGAACACCGCTACGTTCACCATTACCATGGCCCTGACGATTGCTGTTTTTATCATTTGAGCCGTGACGGGGGTTCGATGAAAAGTTTTTCTTTGCATTATTATTCCGATAATTACCACGGCCCCGTGCCGGTCTTTTGCTGGCACTCGGCATCGGTTTGGTCGGCTCCATACCATCAACCACACGCCTCTCAACAGGCTGACCTGTCAGTTTCTCTATCCGGTTTAATACTTCCCAGTCATTCGGCCCCACCAATGAGATAGCTGTTCCTGTGTTACCACCACGCCCTGTTCTGCCGATACGATGAATATAATCTTCAGCGGCCATCGGCAGATCAAAATTAATAACGTGAGTAATACCCTTAACATCAAGCCCACGCGCGGCCACATCAGTGGCCACTAAAAATTTCAGATTCCTTTTTTGCATACGCTCAACCACGCGTAAACGCTGTGACATGCGCAAATCACCGTGCAATGCAGCAACGTTATGACCATCTTCGCGCATTCTGCTGGCCATATCATCGGCACCTTTTTTGGTCGCCGTAAATATAATGGCCTGATCTAACTCTTCACTGTCGAGCGCTGAGCGCAGCAGGTTCATTTTATGACGAAAGTCATCAGCCTGATGAATATATTGAGTGATTGAATCATGCTTTTCTTTTACCCCAGCAACCTGAATTTTTTCAGGGTTTTTTAACAGCTGCTGAGCAACTTTCTGAATCTCGCCCTCTAAAGTCGCAGAAAATAATAATGTCTGGCGATTTTCAGGGGTTGCTGCTGCAATTTTCTTGACATCGTCGAGGAAGCCCATATCCAGCATGCGATCGGCTTCATCCAGAATTAATAACTCTACAGCAGAGAAGTCTATGCGATCAGATTTCATGTGATCAATCAATCGACCCGGCGTAGCAATAATCATATCAACGCCACGCTTCAGGCTTTTTATTTGTGCAGGGTAAGGCACGCCACCGACTAACAATGTACTGTAAAGTCGTGCATGCTTGCTAAAGTCAGTGGTATTTTTCGCGATCTGATTCGCTAGCTCACGCGTAGGTGTCAACACCAGTACGCGAGGTGTACGATTACCTGCTCTTTCTGCAGGGTTTCTGTTACCCAGTATTAATTTATGTAACGCAGGTAAGACAAAAGCGGCCGTTTTGCCGGTACCCGTCGGTGCCGATGCCATTAAATCACGGCCATCCATTGCGAATGGAATCGCTTTCGCTTGAATTTCGGAGGGAGTTTCAAAGCCACAATCATCGATGGCACGTAAAATACTGGGGTCTAATTCAAATGATTCAAAAGACAAGGCAAGCCTCTGCAGAGTGGAGAAATGAGGCGGCACTATACTTAAAACAACAGCAAAAAACCAGATAAGAATATTACAAATTTATGATATTCGATCAAAACAATCACATATCAGTGGATTTCTTCTATTTCAGCGATTAATAGCTACTGATAGTACATTTTTAATGTATTCATGGCCTGTGTAATCTCTGAAAAATACTGTCCACAACCACCGCGATCAGGATGACTTTCCATAGCCAGGTGACGGTAACGCTGCTTAATTTGATCAAAACTGACACCATCTTCAAGCTCAAGTACCGCCAGAGCTTCTAGCCGGTCCGGCTCAGCAATATATTTTTCCCAAAAGCTGGAAATCAGCTGATTGACAGACTCAGCATCGGCGTTTTCAAGATGTGATAAGTCCAGATAATATGCACGCAAGCCGTCTACTTCGCTTAGCTCTTCTCTCATACTACCGGAGTAAGCCATCAAACTAATTCTCATCGGATTAATCTGCAAACAGTATGTTTG
This sequence comes from Gammaproteobacteria bacterium, assembly GCA_029882215.1. GTDB lineage: Bacteria > Pseudomonadota > Gammaproteobacteria > SZUA-229 > SZUA-229 > JAUVDT01. The sequence continues at coordinate 88,409 of JAOULC010000001.1, forward strand.
TTCTGCAAACCAGCGGTCTCTGAGCAAATATAAACAATGCATAACCATAAAATGAATCTGAAACAGTTCTAACGAATCGAGCAGATTAATCTTATCCAGATCATTATCAGGCTCCTTTTTCAACTGTGAAATCAGCTCGTATTCTGATAAACCCTGTGGGTTTTTCTTTATTATTATTTCAATTTTATTTAATAGATAAGGAATCAATAACCCGCTCTCTGCTTTAAGTATCTAGCCAGCTTAACATTGATACCAATAAAAGATAAATTCCCAAATGAAATCAACAGGTTTGTATTAGCGGATTTATTGACTTGAACTGAAACAACCATAACCGCAGTTGTTTTCACATACTGAAAAACAGCTGCTCTCGCTTACTTTGTGTTGTATAGAAGCCTGAAATTAAGTAAATGTTGTAACAGAAAAAAATACTAAAACTACAAGAAGAATTTATATCGGATATATAAGCAGGAATATTTATAAAAGTTTTTATAAGGTGTTTCCTTACACCTTGTAGTATTTATAGTTTGTCTCAAGAAATCGCTCTGGCAGCTTCTACACGCTCCATTAGCACTCCTATTGCCTTTTCATATGATGCCTCTGATTTTTCATCGGACATCAACTTTAAACTACGGCGTATATCGAGTTCTGTAATGGGGGTTTCCCGTCCAAACTCATCAACCACTGCCATCACAGGCCAGCCAGCCTCTGCTTCTGTATACTCATTAACTGCTTCTTGGAAATATGTCATGCTACCACCTGTCAGCCATTATCGACCGTTTATTTCAGTTATTGCAATAATAGAACAGAAGTATTCAAGACAGAAGTTTTTTTTATAAAAGTTATTTTATTTTACAGATTGTTAACAAACAGCGTCGAGTTCAAACAACACCTCTGGCCGCTTCGACTTTCATCATCAGGTTTTCCAGCACTTCAGCATAATAATGATGGTGCTTCATCCATACACTCTCAGTTTCTCTCAAGGCCTGCTGTAATGAGCTTTCAGAGACCATTGTTTCTGCCCCAAGGCTGAGCAGATCATTAAAACTCAGTGGCTCATTACCGCTGGCTTCTAATGCCATTACATTAGTCTGATTTTGAATCATAAATACCCCTAATTATTTATTTTGTAGCTTTAATATGGCTGTTATTTATTAAGATTTAATGACAGTACCACAAAAACAAAGCAGGAGTCAGCATGTGAATTGATTCAACTCATAAAGTTTTCATAAAAACCATAAGATGCTTAAAAAATGTACACAATTACCGCACAAAAAGCTTTAGTTGAGCATTTTAGTATGGAATGTTACGCCTAAATTAAGATCAATCAATGGCAGCAGCAAGGCTGCGCAATCAGTATTAGTAATCCACAAGAAATTCTGCCTGACCTGCGAGACAATCACTTAAGGATCCGCGGTTTAATACCAGTAAATACTCTTCTTGCTGGCAATTGAGAATAAAGCACTTACACCAGCAAGCTACATTGAAAGCTGACAGCTCATGCAGCCACGGTAACTGTATAAATATGGCCTTGAATCAATTCAAAGACATAATCTGACAGGTCACTTCGCACTCAGATTAAGAACAATCCAGAACTCCGACCCTTGTCCGTATACACTGCAAACACCAATTTCTCCGTCCATCAAATTAGTCAGCGTTTTAGATATTACCAGACCTATACCTGTACCCTCGATGGCAGGATCATCATGCACCCGTTCAAAGGGTCGAAAAAGTTTTTCAATTTGCTCTGGCCTGAGTCCGATCCCTGTGTCTTTGACAATGATTTTTATTTTGCTGTCAGTGACCACCGAACTGACCGTTACGCTGCCATTTTCCTTGTTGTATTTCACTGAATTTGACAGTAAATTGATCATAACCTGTTTAAGTCGCAGGTGGTTGGCAATAACAGTGTAATCAGCATTAGATAGGTAATTTACAACCTCGATATTTTTACTGACAGCAAGCGGAGCGATCATAACTAAACACTCATCCATCAAGCACTCCAGCTCAACCGGCTCAAGATCTACCTTAAGATTGCCACCTTCGATTTTTGCAAGATCCAGCACCTCGTTAATCAACGCCAATAAGTGCTCGCCGGCCATAACAATTTCATCAATGTCGGGTTTTATATCTGTCTTCACACTCGAGGCTTCTAACTGCAGTTGAATGAGCTGCGAGAAACCTAAAATGGCATTCATTGGGGTACGCAATTCATGGCTCATACGTGACAGAAAGTCAGATTTAGCCCGGTTTGCTGTCTCTGCCCTCAACATAGCTGCCTGTAGTTCTTCTGTTCTTTCCGCGACCTTAAACTCCAGATCATCATGCGCTTTTTTAACCAGCATTTCTGCCTGCTTTCTATCACTAATATCTCTGCATTCAATAAGCATCATTTCAATATTACCGTCATGATTGTTTATCGGCTTGATTGACATATCGAACGTGATCATCTTATTCGCACTGTTTTTTATCTGAATTTCATCACGCATAAAGCTACCGGCACTAACAGACGGCAACATCTGATTCAGCTTTTCTTTAGTAACCGGACTGCCAGCCCACCATGGGGCATCTTCTAATGCTGCGCCTAAAACATGTGTGCTCTCAAGATTCCTGAAGTCAAGTGCTACCTGATTAGCCTCGAGCAGTACACCATTACTGTCAGCTAATAGCAGCCATTGGAAAGTCTGCTCAAAGACAGCCCTGAATCTTTTTTCAGTTTGTATTCGCTGACGATTCAGATCAACAATCTCGGTTGCTCTGGTAACTGCAACAAGTAATTGTTCCGCATCAACCGGCTTGTGTAAATAATCATCTGCACCGTGTTTGACAGCTGTCACTGCATATTTTGTTTCACGAAAAGCTGTCATCATAATACAGTACACACCTTCAAACTCCTGCTTCAGCCATGACAACAAATCAAGGCCACTGTCCTGACCAAGCTTAATATCAAGCAGTGCAATATCAGGTTTAAATTCGTCAACAAGCGAGCGAGCCTGTTTGAGACCTGAAGCCGTTTTGATGGTATATCTTTCATCATGCATTTCTAAAATAACAGACAGAGAATCTGAAATATCAACTTCATCATCAACAATTAATATCCGCACACAATCTACAGAGTCTATAGCAACATAGTTATCTGGAAATTTCACCATTGATTCCACCTATTGCGGTTAAAATAAATGTTACTATCCGTACATCTAGACAGCAGACATACACCTTCACCTATAGAACTACTCATAACTCATCCTGTCATTATTCAGTGAGATTCATTTAATATCGCCAGCATAAGATCAGAATCAACTGGTTTAAAAAGACAGCCAGACACCGCATAGTCACTGAGTGATGGCTCACACTCTCCATGTTTAAATTGCATATCAATAACTACAATCACTTTTGAGTGATCCGGTATATCAGGCAATATCGTATCGAGTAACAGCAGAGATTCGATAACCGATGTTTTCTGATAGAGCACCATCACATCTGAGTCACAATATTTAAAATCACAAGCTGAATCTTTATTTATCTCACAAACTGTTTTCCCTCGGGCAGGATAGTATTCATGAAGGCAGTTTCTTATACTGTCTCCGTCTCCTGCCAGTAAAATAATTTTATTATTAGGATTGGCATCTGCTTTTTCAAATACCTCATGATCATAAGCCTTCATCTTTACAACAACAGCTGACTGGTTATTATTTATCTCAGCTATGATCTGTTCAATCCGGAACCCGGTCATTAAAACTATTTTATAAGTCACATCATGCAGACACTCTCTTAGCACATCAAAACCGCTGGCATCCGGCATTTTTATATCTATAAAAGCTGTATCGAAACCACCTTCTTTAAGTTTTTTGATTGCGGCAATACCTGAATACGCCACTTCAACATCATAGCCTTCCAGTTCAAGTAGCATTGCAACTCCGTCAGCCAGATCTGAATTATCATCTGCGACGAGTATTTTTTTATTAACAATCATTTAGTTAGCCTTATTTTACAAGCGGTAACCATAAGATAACTACAGAACCCGTATTAACTGACGAATGAATATCAACTCCTCCATTATGCTGCTGCATGATCTGCATGACTGTTGGCATACCAAGTCCGACACCGAATCCCTTAGTAGAAAACAACGGCTCAAATATCTTCTGCAAGACCTCATCACTCATTCCACAGCCACTGTCACTGAATACCAGTTCCACTCTGTTGCGATTTATTTTTGTACTTATATTAAGAACAGCGTCCTTGATGACTTTATTACCATCAGATTCATCCTGCATAGACTGACATGCATTATCAAAAACATTAATAACGGCTCTGCGCATCACATCAACATCTAGCATTACCTGTATCTTTTCTAATCCGAATTCTCTTTGGATAGATACACCCGGTAAAATATTTTGTTCATTAATAACACCATCCAGCCAAAGATCTATCAGGACAGGAGTTAATGCCAGCTTGTCGATTCTGGTAAAGTCCAGCAACTCATCAATAATACGATCACATCGACCAATATTTCTTTCAATCCTTTCAATTGCTTGTTGCATTCTTTCATCATCTTTAGCTGATAATTTCTTGACAACGTAAAGAGAAGGTGCCATTGCTCCTAGAGGGTTACGCAGCTCATGAGATACAGTTGCAGTCAATTGTCCCAGCGTTGCCAGCCGCTCTTTTTTTATCAGCTCTTGCTGAACACTTTCCAGCTCTTTTGTTCTTACATCTACAATGTTTTCCAGATTGTCCTTATATATCTCTAGCTCGTTCTGTGCTTTATACTTTTCTGTAATATCAACCCCTATTGATACAACGTACTCTACTTCTCCGTTATCATCCAGTAGCGTACTGTTGGCCCAGTCAATGAGAAAACGTTCTCCGCTTTTATTTACCCATTCATTGATGTAATATCCGATTTTATGTTCAGGGCTACTGACCAGATCTCTGAATGCATTACAGTATATTTCATCAGAAACTTCCTTAGGCAAAACCGTTTCCCATGGGAATTTATTTTTTATCTCTTCAAATGTATAACCACTAATCTTTTCACATGCGTAATTAAAACGAACGATTTGACCTTCCCTGTTAAGTACAAGAATAATGGCGGCAGCAGAATCCAGTACAGCGTTAATAAAGTTTTTCTCTTTATTCAGCTCCTGACCAATTCTCTTACTTTCTGTTATATCCAGAACTGTACCAATCATGCGGACTGGATTACCTTTCTGATCCCTGTAGACTTTACCCTGTTCCTGTACATCTCTGACTACTCCGTCAGGATGCACAACCCGGTGCTCAGCAAAATATAAAGCGGACGGATCCGACACCGCAAGATTAACTGCATCGGTGACAATCGTCTGATCATCCGGATGCACACTGTTTAAAAACGCTTCGTAAGTTGCACCAAACTCCTGAGGTTTCAGACCGAAAATTCTGTATATCTCATCAGACCAGGTTAAACTGCCATCAGAAATATCCCAGTCCCAGCTTCCTATATGTGCAATCTCCTGAGCTTTCTTAAACGTTTCTTCACTTCGAGTTACAGCACCCAATAATTTGTTAATATGCTGTTGTTGTTCACTCTTACTTTGCATTCCTGAGGCAACTTCGTGCCCCATTGATTCAACACCTCTTGCCAGTCTGCCTAATTCATCTTTTCCTGCTACCTGAATATTGATGTCGTAGTTACCTTCACCTATTTTTTTTACTGCATTAGTAATCACATTCAAGCGTCGAAAGACCAGAACTTGCAACAGACCTCCAAGCACGACAAGACCTATCAGCTGAGAAATACTTAATCTAAACAATAGTCCAAATGCCGAATCAAACTCTGCTGCTAACTCATATACAATAATCAGCATACCTGATCTGTCTTTTCTAATATTATCTGACCCAGAAAATGCAGCAACAGGCAGAACTGAGACAATCACCCGCTCGTTATCATTTATCCAAATTTCGCCTTCACTTTTATTTTTGCCAAGACTTATATTGCTTTTAATTCTCTCAACATCTGAACTTTTAAAATTTTGCAGAACCTCCCATAGCTTCAGCCCTATCTGGGCCAGCTGAGTAGATGCTCTGACTATATTATTTTTATCTATCAATACAGCATGTTTGATATTTTTGTTAATACCTAATTCTGCCAGTTTTACTTTTACCTGTGCTTCATGCTCATATCTCATCAGGTATTCAATATCACCCTGCAGACTAACACTGATATTTTTCACATCATGCATTATTGACTGCTTAATATTTTCCTTCTCACTACTATAAATATATGAATCAAGATATAAAATCTGCACAACAGCGGCCAGAACCAACAAGCCGATAATAAAATTCCGAATTGAATATATTTTATCCACACTTAACCTCAATTATTGCGTCAGTATTTCATGACTAATGAGCCTGTCTATCTCTGCTTCACCATTTATTAATTTCATCTGAATCATTTCTTTTGAAATTTGTTCAATCGATTTTTTTAATTTTGAACTGTTAATATCTTTATTTAAAAACATCCTGTTTTCCTCTTTGCTAGGAAACTTAACGCCGGAAAACGCATTTATTATGGCTGATTCAGAAAGCCCCAGCCGTTTATTCATAATATCTAATGACTCTTTTTTATTGGCTGCCATATATTCAACTGATTTAAACCAGCCATTAATCAGTTTTTTAAGAACCGGCTTGTACTGCTGCAGCTTCTCTTTCCTCACCACCAGCACGTCAACCACTTCATCGGGGATTTCCCGGCTGCTAAAAACTTCTTTATAACCCTGCTCAAGCAATCTTGATCTGGCCGGCTCGAATGTAACCACGCCATCCACTTTATTATTAATTAAAGCACTCTCAGTTTCATTTACATCCATATCAATCAATTCAACATCTCTACTTGTAAGACCGTTCATTTTAAGTGCCCTGCTTAATATGTATGCACCCAGAGCAGTATTTTCGTAGCCTATTCTTCTGCCTTTCAATTCCTTTAACGAATTGAATTTTTTATTCGCTATAATTACATCTGCGCCGTTTGATACATCAACTACCAGAAATATACTCGCGTCAAAGCCTTCATCAAGCAATATCATCACTTCGTCAATGGTTAATGCTGCAACGTCAATAAGATTATTCTTAAAGGCTCTTAACACCTGAGATGCTGACAGAAACTCAACCAGTTTAATTTCATTACTGTCGATGAAGCCCTTTTCCCGGCCCAGATAAAGCGGCTCATAACCGACCCATACGACGGTACCCAGTTTAAGTACCTTTTGTTCATTAGCAGTGCACGACAGCAGCATGAAAGAACATGTCATTATGTAAAGTACAAAAATAATCTTTTTCAATGTAACCATAGACTTCATCTCACACCTTGCATATTTGTCAGTTTATGCCTTAACAAGGCTTCTAGTTTTTCAAACTGAACAGGTTTTTTCATAAAATTCACATTGCTGTTACTAATTTTTTTCATTTTAATACTTTGCAGATCAAGTGCTGTTACCACGATAATATCCGGACTTTTCTCAGTCTGATCATGTTTAATCGCGCTTAACATCTCAAAACCATCCATATTTGGCATCATCAAATCCGTCATAATGATATCGGGTAAATGTTTACCTATTTTCAACAATCCATCATAACCATTTTCAGCGGTAACAAGCTTTATCGGCAAATCCAGCATTTCTATTGACAGGCAATACGCATCACGAATATCTTTATCGTCCTCTACCAGCACCATCACCAGTTCACCATCAGATTCAGACTGCTGCATAGACTCGACTCTCTGCTTAAGAATCTTATCTACCGATTTCATTAATATTCTGCGATGCCCACCAGCGGTCTTCCACGCCACCAACGTACCGTTTTCCACCCACAACTGAACGGTCCGTAATGACACATCTAATAATTCAGCTGCTTTTCTGGTCGATAGATAGTTCTCTATTTCGCTCATCTGTTTAATAACTACTCGTTTCTAATTAATGCCTTCTCTCACATGTCAAATAATGGATATCATATTTTTCATATTTATCACTTTTACTATTTTAGGCATTATCCTCATATAAACAGATTAAGAGTGTTAATCATTTGTAACAATTGCCTGATTTTTTTCAGCTAAAAAAAAGCCCCTCACATCTTTAAACGATGGAGAGGCTTTTTTGTCAGCATTTAGAGGTCATAAACAGCTCTTCATGAGCGATTTAATCTTGTTACAGCTTTATCATATTTTCTTAAAATAGAAGTCATATCCATTTTTTTAGTAATGTAATAATTAACTTCTTAATCTTTTGGCTGTTGAAAAATAGCACATTATCAGATCCAGGTGAGGCTGAAAACTTCTGCTTAAGCGCTCTGATAGTGTGATAAAAGCTTAATAACCTATCTTAAATCAGGCTAACTAAGTTAAAGCGAAAGCCGCTAGTATTAATCCTGAATCTGGCAGCTGGGTTATCCGCTAGTACTAGCAAGTCGCCTGTTTCGATATTTATATGCATGTGTGAGTAAAACTAACCAGCTGGGCAGCATTAGCCAGGCAGCGATGCCCTTGATTGTATTTGCTCTGTCAGTGAGAAAACATATACCTCTTATGCAATAAAAAAGCCTGCGAGTAGCAGGCTTTTTTAATTAACTATCGTAATCCAGCACCGGTGCCAGCCAGCGTTCCACCTCAGCCAGACTCATACTCTTACGACGGGCATAATCGGCTACCTGATCACGACCGATTTTACCGGTTCCAAAATACGATGATTCCGGATTCGCAAAATACCAGCCCGAGACGGCTGCAGTCGGTAACATGGCGAAGCTTTCTGTAATCGTAATACCGGCATTTTTCTCCGGCTCCAGCATTTTCCATAGTGTTGATTTTTCGGTGTGATCCGGACAGGCAGGATAACCCGGTGCAGGTCGAATACCGTCATAGCTTTCTTTGATTAAGGCATCGTTATCCAGTTGTTCATCTTTAGCGTAAGCCCAGAACTCGGTACGTACGCGTTTGTGCATGCACTCGGCAAAGGCTTCTGCTAAGCGATCAGCCAGCGCTTTTAACATGATGCTGTTGTAGTCATCATGGTCGGCTTCAAACTCAGCCACTTTTGCATCGATGCCGATGCCTGCTGTCACTGCAAAACCGCCGATGTAATCCGGCTGGCCTTTGGGTGCAACAAAGTCTGCCAGACACATATTGTGTTTGCCTCTTGGTTTTGCCATTTGCTGACGAATATGGTGCAACACAGTTTGCACTTCTTTACGCTCATCGTTCGCATAAACTTCTATATCGTCATCATTGATCATATTGACCGGAAAGAAGCCGATCACGGCACGCGCCGATAACCATTTTTCATCAACAATTTGTTTCAGCATGGCTTGTGCATCAGCGAACAGTTTTTTCGCTTCAACACCAATTTTTTCATCGTCCAGCAGTTTCGGATAACGACCGGCTAATTCCCAGCTCTGGAAGAACGGTGTCCAGTCGATATAATCAACCAGCTCTGCTAGCGGGTAATTTTCGAAAGTCTTTAAACCTAAAAATGCCGGCCTGGTTGCACGATAGTTTTCCCAGTCGCACTGGTATTTATTTTCCCGTGCTTCTGATAATGAAAAGCTTTTCTTTTTACTCTGACGTGCTGATCTTGCTTCTCGCATCGCAGCATAATCGGCTCTGACTTCTGCATGATATCCATCACGCTGATCGCTGAGTAATTTTCCGGCAACACCGACGGCACGCGACGCATCGGCAACATAGACCACCGGATGTTCATAGTTGGGTTCAATTTTAACAGCGGTGTGAATTTTAGAGGTTGTCGCACCACCGATCATCATCGGCAGGCTGAAATTCTGTCGCTGCATTTCTTTCGCAATGTGAACCATTTCATCCAGTGACGGCGTAATCAGACCCGACAAGCCGATCATGTCACAGCCTTCGTCTTTGGCTGTCTTTAATATTTTTTCAGCCGGCACCATCACGCCGATATCAAGCACTTCGTAGTTATTACATTGCAGCACCACACCGACAATGTTTTTACCGATGTCATGCACATCGCCTTTGACCGTGGCCATTAATATTTTGCCATTGGTCTGGATTTCCCCGTCGCCTTTTTCGGCTTCAATATACGGTAATAAATAAGCCACAGCTTTTTTCATGACACGTGCTGACTTCACCACCTGCGGTAAAAACATTTTTCCTTCACCGAACAGATCACCGACAATATTCATGCCATCCATTAACGGCCCTTCGATCACATCCAGAGGGCGCACCGTTGCCTGTCGCGCTTCTTCGGTATCCTCATCAATAAACTCAGTAATACCTTTTACCAGTGCATGTGCCAGCCGTTTATTAACCGGCAGACTGCGCCACTCTTCATCTTCTTTGGCAGCACCGGTACTGCCATCACCGCGGTATTTATCGGCTATTTCCAGTAGACGCTCGGTTGAATCTTCGCGCCGGTTTAAAACAACGTCTTCAACCCGTTCGCGTAACTCTTCCGGTAAGTCTTCATAAATCGCCAGCTGCGCGGCATTGACGATACCCATGTCCATACCGGCTTTAATTGCGTGATATAAAAATACCGAATGAATGGCTTCGCGTAACGGGTTATTACCGCGGAATGAAAATGAAACATTAGAAACCCCGCCGCTGACCATCGCATGCGCTAAGGTTTGTTTGATAACGCGGGTGCCTTCAATAAAATCAACCGCGTAGTTATTGTGTTCTTCGATACCGGTAGCTACGGCAAAAATATTCGGATCGAAAATAATATCTTCAGCCGGAAAACCCACTACTTCGGTTAAAATTTTGTATGAGCGTGTACAGATTTCTATCTTGCGTGCTGCTGTGTCGGCCTGACCTTCTTCATCAAACGCCATGACGATAACTGCAGCGCCATAACGGCGAACCAGTTCGGCGTATTTGATAAAATTTTCTTCGCCTTCTTTTAAGCTGATAGAGTTAACAACGCTTTTGCCCTGCACACATTGCAGGCCGGCTTCTATCACTTCCCATTTTGAGGAATCGATCATCACCGGCACCTTGCAGATATCCGGCTCCGATGCGATGTAATTTAAAAAGCGAATCATCGCCGCTTTGGAATCCAGCATCGCCTCATCCATATTGATGTCGATGATCTGCGCACCGTTCTCAACCTGGGTTAGCGCCACAGCCAGGGCTTCTTCGTATTGTTCTTCCATGATCAGGCGTTTGAAAATCGCGGATCCGGTAACGTTATTACGTTCGCCGACATTTACGAATAATGAGTCGGCAGTAATATTTAAAGGCTCCAGGCCCGACAAACGACATTCAAGCGGAATCTGGGGGATTTCGCGTGGCTTAATGTCGGCCACCGCTTCACTGATCGCTTTGATATGTGCCGGTGATGTACCACAACAGCCACCGACAATATTCAGAAATCCGCTTTCGGCAAATTCTCTGATCGTTGCGGCCATTTGATCCGGCGTTTCATCGTATTCCCCAAACTCATTGGGCAAGCCGGCATTCGGATGCGCTGAAACATGTGTACTGGCAATGCGACTGAGTTCGGCCACATACGGACGCATTTCTATCGCGCCCAGCGCACAGTTCAGTCCAAATGAAATCGGTTTTGCATGATTCAGCGAGTTCCAGAAGGCTTCGGTAGTCTGGCCCGATAAAGTACGGCCAGAGGCATCGGTAATAGTGCCGGAAATCATGATGGGCAAACGGAAACCCTGATCGGCATAAACGCCTTCCAGGGCAAACAATGCGGCTTTGGCGTTTAGGGTATCGAAAATGGTTTCGACCATTATAAAATCGGCACCGCCTTCAATCAGGCCGCGGGCCGATTCGCTGTAGGCCTCTACCAGCAGGTTGAACGTAACATTACGAAATGCAGGGTCATTAACATCCGGTGAAATAGTGGCGGTACGATTGGTTGGTCCTAATATGCCGGCAACATAGCGCGGGCGGCCGGTTGTCGCTGCAACTTCATCGGCGGCTTCGCGCGCCAGCTTTGCTGATGCCACGTTCAGCTCATACGAGAGCTCTTCCATCTCGTAATCGGCCATCGCTATGCGGGTGGCATTGAAGGTATTGGTCTCGAGGATGTCAGCACCGGCTTCAAGGTATTCTTTGTGGATGGTTTTAATGATCTGCGGTTGTGTCAGTGACAACAGGTCATTATTGCCTTTTAAATCGCTTTCCCAGTCAGCAAAACGCTCGCCTCGGTATTCATCTTCACCCAGCTTATAACCCTGGATCATGGTACCCATGGCACCATCGAGAATCACGATTCGGTGCGCTAATAATTGTTGAAATTCTTCGAGACGTTGCTGACGTGTCATGTTAAAAATCCAAATAAAAATTCACTAAATAGCCGTTTAGTATAGCATTAATGTCTTATATGCACCTTATCGCTGTCGGTTATTGCGCTTGATAATCCACGGACAACGTCAGATACTGTGTATCTGTATCATTAATACGAATCAACATGTCGCTGCAAGACCGGGATTTTTATCTTACCGTTGAACATGCCTGTGCATACTTTGATGACCGGCTGTGCCAGAATATCGTGCCTGACCCGAACATCCGTATGCATTCCAGTGTCTATGAACAACTGGGCATGATTGGCTTCAGGCGCAGTGGCGATCATGTCTATCGTCCGCACTGTAAAGACTGTAAAAGCTGTATTCCGTGCCGGATAGATATTAACCGCTTTACTCCAAACCGAAGTCAGCGCCGTTGCCTCAGGCAAAACAGCGCGATCACGGTCGAAAAGGTCAGTGCTGAATTTACTAACGAATACTTTGAACTGTACAAAAAATACCTGAACCATCGTCATGCCGGTGGCGAAATGAGTAATCCATCAGAGGATGACTTTAAAAACTTCCTGATTTGTAACTGGAGTGATAGCCACTTTTTAACTTTCAGAGAAGATGATCACTTATTAGCCATTGCCGTGATCGATAAAATTCTCAATGGCTTCTCCGCTGTCTACACCTTCTTCGACCCCGACTTTTCACACCGCAGTCTGGGTACATTTGCAATTTTGCAGGAAATACAGCACTGCAAAAACCATCAGCTACCTTTCCTGTATTTAGGCTACTGGATTGATCAGCATCCAAAAATGCATTACAAGGCCGGCTTTAATGCAATTGATGTATTTCACAACAATCACTGGCGGGCGTTAGAAAAACCCGCTGATTAAAGAAAGCTTGATCTGCCTCAATTTACAACCAATATTTCTACTGTATTCTCATCCCCGTGCCTCATGCACTGCCTGCATACTCTTTTCAAGCTAATAGTATGTATGGACTCCTGGGGGGGAGAGTCGAGCCGGTTAATCTAGCCAAGTGGATTAACCGGCTCTTTTTTTATACTTTCAATAAACCCTGACAAATTAATGGTTATTAAATCACGTACTCACTGATAAAATACGCCATCACTTTTTGACGAGTTACCCGCATGACCATGCAAGCCACTATCAGCAGTAAAATTCAGGACGCTATTCAGCCCTTACACCTGCAAGTAGAAAACGAAAGCCACATGCATAATGTACCGGCCGGTTCTGAGTCTCATTTTAAAATTGTTGTGGTCAGTGAGCAGTTTGACGGCCAGATGCTGATTAAAAGGCACCGCCTGATCAACCAGATCCTCAGTGAAGAACTGCAGCAAATTCATGCTATGGCACTACACACCATGACGCCTGACGAATGGGCTCAGAAAGGCGCTGCACCTGAATCTCCGCCATGTCAGGGTGGCAGCAAATAAAAAATCAATGCCATCGAAAAAATAATAATGACTATAAATAACTGGATAGGCTTGGCAAATATGACGTTTCACCCTATTCTATCCATACTATATAGAGTGAACAGACATATATGACTCCCCCTACTGTCAAATTATCAACACTAAAAACGGCTTGTAAAAACTGTAAGTTGCATCAGCTGTGCCTGCCGCTTGGGCTAGAAAACAATGACATGGATCAGCTTGATAATATTATTAAACGCGCTAAACCTTATCAAAAAGGCGAATACCTGTTTCAACACGGTGATAATTTCGATGCGCTTTATGCGGTACGCTCGGGTTCTGTCAAAACATTCTCTCAGGATGATAATGGCGACGAACAAATAACCGGTTTTTATCTGGCCGGTGAGATGATGGGACTGGATGCGGTTCATGAAGGCTTTCACCCCTGCTCTGCACTGGCACTGGAAACCACCAGCGTCTGTAAAATTCCGTTTACTCATCTGGAAGAGCTCAGCGCTAAATTACCCAGCCTGCAACACCAGCTGCTGCGCATCATGAGCAAAGAGATCACGGAAGATCAGGCTTTACTGATTCTGCTGGGTCAAAAGTCAGCCGAAGAGCGTGTTGCCGCTTATCTGGTCAATATGGCTGACCGTATGGAGAAGCGCGGTTTCTCTTCCGTTGAATTTAACCTTAGCATGTCTCGCAAGGACATCGGCAACTACCTGGGACTAACGATTGAAACCATCAGCCGTACTTTCAGTCACTTACAACAGGACGGGTTGATTAATTCTCAGCGTAAACACATCGAAATACTCAATACTGAAAAACTCAGAGCCATCGCTGGCCTGCCTAAAATTTCCTGTGGATTAAAATCAACAGGCTAGCATTAAATTTCGTTCAGTAAAAAAGGCAGACAAAATATTTTTTGTCTGCCTTTTTTGTTCCCACATCCCTTATAGCCTACTGCTCAGTCTCTCTGATCCATGACAACTTAAGTAGCAGCAAAATAGCAGGCGTGCCATGCATGATCAGGTCAAAAATATCAATTGGCTTTACCAGCTCACCGGCTGCCAGCATTTTGAGCTTTTCCAGCAGATGTGGCTCTGGTACAAACGGTGCCAGCCCCAGCATTAAGGCAATCATTGCCAGATGAAAGGTCGGGATTTTATTTAATAAGCTTTTAAATTTATTCATTATCACTCTGCAGTTAATGTATAAGCCAGGATCTCTACCACCTGCTCCGGTGTTTCTGCTGATGCCAGAGCCGCGGCATTGACTTCTTTGAGCGGATGTATCAATGCTTCATCGTGCAGGGTAATAATAGATTTACCCAAAGCAGAGGCATAACCGGCATCAAACGCTGCATTCCACTGGCGATATTTATCACCAAAGCGCACCACGACCACGTCTGCATCGGCAATCAACTTGCGTATGCGGATTGCATTAATCTTTGCCGCTTTATTATCTTTCCAGAACGGCTGTTCTTCTTTACCCAGTATCAGATCGCCACAGTCATCGCTGGCTTCGTGATTGGTTACCGGTGCTGAAATTTCAATCGGCAGATTTTTAGCTTTAATGCCCGCGCTGATACGCTCGCGCCAGTCAGTATGAATTTCACCTGACAGATAAACTTTCCACATAAAAGGTTCCTCTCGTTAATTTAGGGTGTTTCAGCATGTTGATAGGGTTATCGTGCTCAGCGTTAATACTTTCAGCCGCTGCTTACAGGCTTTAACGATATACCCTGATCAGATAAAAGCCTGTAAGTTGCAAAGCTCATTAATTTAGTTAAAAGCTCTACACTCCCAGCATAATACTGACTTGCTCATGCATATCCTTGCTATTACAGGCCAGTACCGTGGTCGTATCCAGGGTTAAACCTTCACCGTTTAGATCGGTAAAGCAACCGCCGGCTTCATTGACTATGACGCTCAACGCAGCAATATCGAGAATATTCACATCAGATTCAACGATGATGTCTGCTTTTCCGGAAGCCAGCAGGTGGTAGTGATAAAAATCACCGTAGCCACGGGTCCGGTGCACAGACTGAATCAGCTGGGCCAGGTTATTCCATTGCGGCATACCTGACAGTGTTGCAATATTACCGGTTGAAAGCGTTGATTTTTTCAGCTCAGTGATCTCACTGACTGTAATGGGCTGATCGTTTAAAAAGGCACCAAAACCTTTCTCGGCATAGGCCATTTCACCAAACATCGGGGCATTCGATACCCCCAAAATCAGCTCATCACCTTTCATTAAAGCAATCTGGGTAGAAAAAAACGGGTACTGGCGAACAAAGCTTTTGGTGCCGTCGATTGGGTCGATTAGCCAGTTATATTCGGCATCCGGGTTGGTTTTACCCGTTTCTTCACCAAAAAACCCATGTTCTGGAAATTGACTAAGAATAATGCCTTTAATGGTTTTTTCAGTTTCGACATCAGCGATAGTAACCGGGCTTTCATCCGCTTTGATTTCAATATCAAATTCGCCCAGATAATATTTGCGAATAACTTCTTCGCCTGCTTTCGCCGCTTTGATCGCTGTTTCCAAAAATTCACTTTTTTGCATGATAGCTCCACAGATGCCCGCTTGATTCAATTTCGCCGTATTCTACCTTATTCGGGCCGTTATTTGACCCCTGTTTAAAATAAGCCGAGTTTATATCTGTGCTAACGGTGCAATGTCCGGTTTGTGATATAATTAAAAGCTGATATTCATCAAACACACACCTGAGAACCATGAAAAAAATCGAACTGCTTTCACCCGCCGGCACAATCAGCAATATGCGCTATGCCTTCGCTTATGGTGCAGATGCTGTCTATGCAGGTCAGCCCCGCTACAGCCTGCGCGTACGTAATAATGACTTTATGGGCGACAACCTGTCCATTGGCATCAATGAAGCACACGCGCTGGGTAAAAAGTTTTTCGTCGCCTCAAACCTCATGCCACATAACAGCAAAGTTAGAACGTATATGGCTGATATGGCACCGGTTATTGAAATGAACCCGGATGCTCTGATCATGTCAGACCCCGGCCTGATTATGATGGTACGTGAAAGATGGCCGGAAATGCCGGTGCACTTATCCGTGCAGGCCAACACCGTGAATTATGCGGCGGTTAAATTCTGGAAAAGTGTGGGTGTAGAGCGAGTTATTCTTTCGCGTGAATTATCGCTTGATGAAATCAAAGAAATTCGCCAGGAATGTCCGGACATGGAACTGGAAGTCTTTGTCCACGGCGCATTATGCATCGCTTATTCCGGTCGCTGCTTATTATCCGGCTACTTCAATCACCGTGACCCTAATCAGGGCACCTGTACCAATGCCTGCCGCTGGGACTATAAAACCACCGAAGTGACGGAAAATGCCGAAGGCGTGTACAAGCCTAAAGATACCGCCAGCCATACGCCAGGCGAAAACACCGCCGGTACAGCCGAGCGACATGAAAAAGCCCAGGATGTTTATTTCCTGGAAGAGAAAAGCCGCCCTGGCGAACAAATGCCCATCATCGAAGATGAACACGGCACTTACATCATGAATTCAAAAGACCTGCGCGCGATTGAACACGTGCAGAAACTGGTTGAAATTGGCGTCGATAGTTTAAAAATAGAAGGCCGCACCAAATCACATTATTATGTCGCCAGAACAGCCCAGACCTACCGTCAGGCCATTGATGATGCTTTGCGTGGTAATGCATTTAATCCAAAATTATTAGGCGTTTTAGAAAACCTGGCCAACCGTGGTTACACCGATGGTTTTTACGAACGCCACCACACACAAGACTACCAAAACTATATGCAGGGCAACTCCATCAGTCATCAGCAACAGTTCTGTGGTCAGGTCATCAGTTACGATAGCGCAGCCGGTATCGCAGAAATAGACGTTAAGAATAAATTTTCTGTGGGCGACAAAATTGAAATTATCATGCCGGATGGCAACATTGATATCACTCTGCAACAGATGGAAAACACCAAAGGCCAGCCAATGGATGTAGCACCGGGCAGTGGTCATACTGTGCGCATTCCCATGCCGGAAAACACCACCGAGCAATGTATGATTGCCAGATACCTTTGAAAAAAAGTCTGAATTCATTAGTCAAAGTTATCAGTACTAAAATGAAAAGATACTGCAGTGCTTTTTGACTTACGACTTTTTTGACTGCGTTTACAAATCGCCGGCAAACAACCAGCTCGCACCCAGTGCAATAAACCAGTAATCTTGTTGATCCACCAGCGGACTATCTGCAAAAACAGCATCAGATAAATTCTGATACCTTACATATAACCCCAGCCAGTAGCCGTTCATGCGACGCGTCATGGAAAAAATAAAACGATAGCCGGCAGCACCTTCAGTTGCCGAATAAACATTACGTTCAGCCGTTATATAGCCCGGCTCCACATCATAATAATAGCGATGAAATTCCTCTGAGGCATACACAGAACCGAATGACATACTAATATCCAGAGGATAGATTAAATCACCATATAAATAATTAAAATAAATTCTGGGATTAGAAGCCCAGCCGACTGAGTTTACTTCAAAACCATCAACCGCATAAGCATAAGTCAGCGGCAAATGAAGCTGCCATTTTAATATCCGACTATCATACAGCTGATAAATCAATAACGGCCCGAGCTGCCCGACCGGATCTAAATCTGGCATACCATTTCTGGATTTAATTTCATTGCTATCAACCGGCAGCCCCAGGTCAAAACTAAAGTCCAGACGAAAACGTGTTTCTTCAAACCAGTTGGTATGCAGCCCTTCATTATCCAAATCAAACCATTCTGTTTTAACTTTCAGATAAGGAATGGGTGATGTAATCGTTTGCGCCTGATCAGAGCCAATGTAACTATGCGCGGTGATATTACCAATACCGGCACCTAATTTCCATAAAGTGTCTGCTGACACTTTATTTACTGTTGTAAATATTAAAATAATGAATATAAATCTCATACAACTGTCCATTACGGCCTAGCCATCACTTTGTCATACATCATAGCAGGCTGTAAATTAATTATTCCCACTAGACATTGCCGGTAAGCACCGCGGCGATACTTATGCAAAGTGAGCAGTTCATACTTTGTAAATAAGGTAAATAAATTTTATAACTCCATCCGTTTCATAAGTCATTCCCAGGCTACTACAAAATACACAAACATAAAAAAAGCCCCGCTATGCGGGGCTTTTTTTGCAGCTCAACACATCAAAAAGAGGTGCTGAACTTTTGCGTCAGAGCAAGGCGTGGAAGTTATTTGAGCGCGGAGCGTATATTAATACGTGAGCACTCAAATAATTTGCACAACGCCGCTATGGCATAAAAGGACAAGCCTCTTACATCATGCCGCCCATACCACCCATACCACCCATTCCACCCATATCAGGTGCACCAGCATCTGCAGGAGCAGGCATTTCAGCAATCATGCATTCAGTCGTAATTAACAGACCAGCAACAGACCCTGCATTTTGCAATGCTGAACGGGTTACTTTAGTCGGATCAAGAATACCCATAGCAATCATATCGCCGTATTCACCAGTCGCTGCGTTATAACCGAAGTTACCTGTACCTTCTGCAACTTTATTCATAACAACAGAGGCTTCATCACCCGCATTGGTAGTAATCTGGCGAATTGGATCTTCCATCGCACGCAGTGCGATTTTGATACCTACGTCCTGATCATGGTTATCACCTTTCAGGCCTGCTAACGCAATAGCCGCACGAACCAGTGCAACACCGCCGCCAGGAATAACGCCTTCTTCTACTGCCGCACGTGTTGCATGCAACGCATCATCAACACGGTCTTTTTTCTCTTTCATTTCAACTTCAGTAGCAGCACCAATTTTGATAACAGCAACACCGCCAGCTAATTTAGCCACACGTTCCTGAAGTTTTTCACGATCGTAGTCAGAAGAAGTATCTTCAATTTGTGAACGAACCTGAGCAACACGTTTTTCGATTTCTTCAGCAGCGCCGCCGCCATCAACAATGATAGTATTCTCTTTAGAGATTGTTACTTTCTTTGCAGTACCTAAATCTTCAAGTGTTACTTTTTCAAGTGACAGACCCACTTCTTCAGAAATGACTACACCGCCAGTTAAAATAGCAATATCCTGCAACATTGCTTTACGACGATCGCCAAAGCCCGGTGCTTTAACCGCCGCAACTTTCACGATACCGCGCATGTTATTAACCACTAAAGTTGCCAGCGCTTCGCCTTCAACATCCTCAGCAATAATAACTAATGGTTTGCCAGCTTTAGCAACCGCTTCCAGTGTAGGCAGCAATTCACGAATGTTAGTGATTTTCTTATCGAACAACAGGATGTACGGACTGTCTAACTCAGCCGTCATATTTTCCTGGTTTGTTGCAAAATACGGTGACAGGTAGCCACGGTCAAACTGCATACCTTCTACAGTATCCAGTTCGTTTTCCAGTGAAGTACCTTCTTCAACAGTGATAACACCTTCCTGGCCTACTTTTTCCATTGCATCGGCAATGATCTGACCAATTGCTTTATCAGAGTTAGCCGAGATAGTACCTACCTGTGCAATCGACTGTGTGTCATTGCAAGGCTTAGACATTTTTTTCAGCTCTTCAACTGCAGCAATAACTGCTTTATCGATACCGCGTTTCAGATCCATCGGGTTCATGCCGGCTGAAACTGATTTCATGCCTTCACGGATAATACCCTGAGCCAGAACCGTTGCAGTCGTTGTGCCGTCGCCAGCGATATCGGAAGTTTGTGAAGATACTTCCTTAACCATCTGTGCACCCATGTTTTCGAATCTGTCTTCCAGTTCAATTTCTTTAGCAACTGAAACACCGTCTTTTGTCACCGTAGGTGAACCGAAAGATTTTTCTAATACAACATTACGGCCTTTAGGACCTAAAGTAACTTTTACAGCGTTCGCTAAAATATTAACGCCATTCACCATACGGCTACGCGCATCATCGCCAAAACGTACGTCTTTTGCACCCATGTTAAATTCCTCTGTTTAAATTTTTATATTCAAGCCTGTTTCCAGACTGATGAAAGTTAGTGATGAGCCTAAGTTAAAAACTAGGCTTCAAATACACCAATGATGTCGTCTTCGCGCATGATCAGCAACTCTTCGCCATCTAATTTAATTTCTGTACCGGCAAACTTACCAAACATAACCCGGTCACCGACTTTTACATCCATAGCACGAACTTCACCGCTGTCAGTCACTCTGCCACCGCCAACGGCCAGAATGGTTCCTTGCGCTGGTTTTTCAGTCGCTGAGTCAGGGATAACGATGCCAGACGCTGTAGTGCGTTCTTCTTCTGTACGTTTTACAACAACACGATCATGTAGTGGACGGATATTCATAGCTGTAGATTTCCTCTATTAGCACTCTTGTTAGATGAGTGCTAATCATAGGGTCGAATTTTAGAGAGTCAAGGCGGGCTGGAAAAAAATCTTATAATTTCTAATAAAAAGCAGAATTTGCCAGCGGATATCTGATTTAACCCTGCAGCAGCCAGGTTTCAGAATAAATAGAGCTAAAACTTAGTCTTCTCGCTTAAAGTCACCTTCAATCGTGCGGCTTGAGCGAGTGTTTGCTGTCTCATCTGGCTGCTGCCCGCCCCCTGTGTAGTGAGCCGATGTAAACTGCGCAGATGCCGAACTGGACGCAGTTCTCAGCGCCATCTTATTTAATAGATGATGCAGTAACAGCTTACGTATCGCCGGTATTAGCAGAATAAAGCCAATTGCATCGGTCACAAAGCCAGGTGTTAACAGCAAAACACCGACAATGGCCAGCATAAACCCGTCAAACAGCTCCTGAGCCGGCATTTGCCCGGATTGCATCGACTGGTTGGCCCGCATAAGGGTTTTCAGCCCCTGCAGACGCAATAAGCTCACACCAATGACGGCCGTCACCACAACGGCTAAAACCGTCATCCAGGCACCGATTTCTTCACCAACCTGAACCAGAAAATAAATTTCTACCAACGGAATCACAAAAAACAATAATGGCCATGCTCGCAGCATTTCAAAAACAACCTTAAATAAATTGGAAGAAATTAGACACTTAACTCATCATATCGCTATCTACGATGAACTTGATTCTGATAATATGGTCAATTAAGTCATTGTCAACTGCAATATACGAAAGAAGAATTATTATTATGAATAAGATTGTATTCGCATTAACTTTAATAGCTGCCACTTTTAGCAGCTTTACATCCACTCATTTAGTGGCAGCTCCGCTGGCTATCAGCGCACTCAGCAACTTTGGACTGGGTAATGATGAAAGTGAGATTCTGAAACCTGATGATGCGTTTAAACTCAGTACAGAACAGACTGACAACAAGTTAATAGCTAACTGGGAAATTGCAGACGGCCATTATTTATATCGTGACAAATTCAAATTAACGCTGCTGGATGCCAACGGTGTTGAATCGGGTGAGTTTGAACTCCCTGCCGGTGAAAAGAAGAATGATGAGTTTTTTGGTGAAATATTCGTTTTCCACCACACGGCCAATGCTTCACTGGCATATACCAACAATACCGGCAGCGAACAAAAAGTAACATTGAAAGTAAATTATCAGGGTTGTTCTGAAATCTCTGGTATTTGCTATCCGCCTATTACTAAAAAAATTCCGCTTAACCTGCCAGTATCCAGCGTTAACACTGCAAGCACTGTCTCCGCTGATAACACCCGGCAAACCACCACCATCGTAAAAGATGACTACGTGTCTGAGCAAGATCGCATCGCCTCGACACTGAGCTCTGGCAGTACCTGGATCATTCTGATTTCGTTCTTTGGCTTTGGTTTATTACTGGCGTTTACACCCTGCGTGTTTCCGATGATTCCAATTTTATCGAGTATCATTATTGGTCACGGCAAAGACATCACAACGCGTAACGCATTCACCATGTCAACCGTTTACGTTTTGGCAATGGCATTAACCTATACTGCCGCCGGTGTGTTTGCCGGATTATTTGGCGAAAATCTTCAGGCCGCTTTTCAAAACCCCTGGATATTAGTTTCATTTTCTATCGTTTTTGTTGCCTTATCTTTTTCCATGTTCGGCTTCTACGACTTACAACTTCCCAGTAGCTGGCAAAGCAAACTCACCAGCATCAGTAACAATCAAAAAGGCGGCTCTTTAAGTGGTGTCGCTGTCATGGGCTTTTTATCGGCGCTGATCGTCGGCCCCTGTGTTGCGGCTCCGCTAGCCGGCGCTTTAATTTATATTGGCCAGACCGGCGATGCCGTATTAGGTGGACTGGCTTTATTCTCACTGAGTTTAGGCATGGGCGCGCCATTAATCGCTATCGGCACATCTGCCGGTAAACTGTTACCGAGAGCAGGCGCCTGGATGGATGCGGTGAAAGCGGTCTTTGGCGTGATGTTACTGGCCGTTGCTATCTGGATGCTGGAACGCATTCTGCCTGCTGCCGCCAGCATGACCTTATGGGCATTACTGCTGATTATCTCGGCTATTTATATGGGTGCACTGGAGGCACTGGATCACGGCATATCAGGTTGGAGAAGACTCTGGAAAGGTGTGGGTATCTTTTTTCTGGCTTATGGCGTACTGATTTTACTGGGCGTTGCATCGGGTGGAAAAGATGTTCTGCAACCGCTAAAAGGCGTGGCCTTTGCAGCTGGAACACAAAGCACTCAGCAGTCTGCACATCTGCAGTTCAGACAAATAAAAGGCCTGGCAGGACTGGAGACAGCACTGGCTGATGCTAAGGCTCAGGGTAAACCTGTGATGCTGGATTTTTATGCCGACTGGTGTGTTTCATGCAAAGAAATGGAAAGCCTTACCTTTAGTGATGCCGCCGTTCAAAAGCAGCTATCAGGTTTCATTTTATTACAGGCCGACGTCACCCCTAATGATGAACTGGATCAGCAACTGTATGATCATTTTAAAATCATCGGCCCGCCAGCCATTATTTTTTACGACACTAACAGTCAGGAGCGCCGTAACCTGCGGGTAGTTGGTTACATGCCGGCAGCTGAATTTACCGCCGTCATTGGCCGCGTATAAATACCAGCTCTGAAGCAGAGATCACAAAGAGCAACTCAGTTTAATACTATTGTTCTTTGTATGCTTGCCACCATAACCGCCCGATGTCAGGGATTACAAATAAAGAGACAGCCCACTAAATGAAAATAATTATTATAAGTCTGATTACCATCGCTGCAGCCGCAGCTGGTTTTTTTCTGCAACAAAAACTTTCCACCGACAACACCCTGCCAGCAGCTGTTAACCAACCCAGTCTGTCTGTCATCGGCCAGCTTCGTCCTGAGTTTGTGTTACCTGACCTTGAGGGTAAGCTTAGAAACATCAGCGAATGGGATGGTAAAATCAGACTTGTTAATTTCTGGGCTACCTGGTGCCCGCCCTGCCTGAGAGAAATGCCCGCCTTTATTGAAATGCAGGCACAATTTGCCGATCAAGATTTTGTCGTGCTTGGGATTGCTGTTGATAGTAGAGACGCTGTTGATACTTTTGTGGAAACAATGGATATTAATTATCCCATTTTCGTCGGCGATTCTGCCGCACTCGAGTTAACCACTCTTTATGGTAATCGCCTGGGTGTTTTACCTTTCAGTGTTTTCGTTGGAAAAAATAATAAAATTATTTCCACACATAACGGTGAAATTACCGCTGAGACCATTAAAAGCATCCTGCTGTCGCAAAGTGTAAAATAAATTGTCACTTTGGCTCTTCTTTTTATGCATCCATTACAAAAAATCACACTATTTGCTGCTATCTTCAGCAAATAGTCGACAACTCCGACAAACTGGACATAACCCTATAATTGGTGCAGAATGCACCTATAGATACTTCTTCTGGAAAAAATATCTCAATGCCATCCATTCTTGTACTTAACGGCCCTAACTTAAATTTGCTGGGCAGCCGTGAGCCTGAACATTACGGAACAACCACACTTGCCGATATCCATCAGCAAATGCTGGTGCGGGCAAAGAACTTAAACTGCAGCATTGATTTTTTCCAGACTAATCATGAAGGTGAACTGGTTGATCGCATCCATCAAGCCAGCACTGACAAGGTTGATTTCATTATTATCAACCCTGCCGCATTCACCCATACCAGCGTTGCTGTACGCGATGCAATCAGCGGAGTACATATTCCGTTTATTGAGCTGCATTTATCAAACGTGCATGCACGCGAAGAGTTCAGACAACACTCCTATTTCTCGGACCTGGCCGTTGGTGTCATCAGCGGACTGGGTTCTCAGGGTTATGATCTTGCACTGCAGGCTGCCGTGCAACATTGTTCCAAATAACATTACGAAGCAGGTTATATACAATGGATATACGCAAAATAAAAAAACTGATTGAGCTACTGGAAGAATCCGGTGTTGCTGAAATCGAAATTAAAGAAGGTGAAGAGTCAGTACGTATTTCTCGCCAGCAGCAAGTCATGGCTGCCGCTCCTGTTGCAGCCGCTCCGGCACCTGTTGCAGCACCGGCACCGGCACCGGTGGTAGTTGAAGCTGTTGTTGCAGCCGATGCAACTCCAAGTGGCCATCAGGTTGAATCACCTATGGTTGGCACTTTCTACCGCTCTTCAGCACCGGGCTCTCCAGCCTTCACAGAAGTGGGTAGCTCGGTCAGTGCAGGTGACACGTTATGTATTATCGAAGCCATGAAGATCCTGAATCCGATTGAAGCCGATAAATCAGGTACAGTGAAAGCGATTCTCGTTGAAAACGGTCAGCCAGTTGAATTTGGCCAGACGCTTTTCATTATTGAATAAGCACTCTTTCTCTTACCTCACAGAAGATAGTAATCGTTATGCTTGATAAAGTCGTTATTGCAAACCGGGGCGAAATCGCTCTGCGTATATTACGTGCCTGCCGTGAGCTGGGCATCAAAACGGTTGCGGTGCATTCAGATGCTGACCGTGACCTGAAACACGTCCGCCTGGCTGATGAATCTGTTTGTATTGGACCTGCACGCTCAGACATGAGTTATCTGAATGTGCCGGCCATTATCAGTGCAGCAGAAGTCACTGATGCCGTTGGTATTCATCCGGGCTATGGTTTCCTGTCTGAAAATGCCGACTTTGCTGAACGCGTTGAAGACAGTGGTTTTGTTTTCATTGGCCCCAAAGCCGACTCAATTCGCATGATGGGCGACAAAGTTGCCGCTATCACAGCCATGCAAAAAGCCGGTGTTCCTTGCGTCCCCGGCTCCGATGGTGCACTGGGTGATAATGATGAAGAAAACATGCGTTTAGCACGTGAGATCGGCTACCCGATCATCATCAAAGCAGCCGGTGGCGGTGGCGGTCGTGGTATGCGCGTTGTGCATGCTGAAGGCTCTTTATTAAATTCTATTTCCTTAACAAAAAATGAAGCCGGTACTTTCTTTGGTAACAGCATGGTGTATATGGAGAAGTTTCTTGAAACACCTCGCCATATAGAAATCCAGGTATTAGCCGACGGTCAGGGCAATGCCATTCATTTAGGTGAGCGAGACTGCTCGATGCAGCGCCGTCATCAAAAAGTGGTTGAAGAAGCACCCGCTCCGGGTATTTCTGAAGAGCTGCGAAATGAAATTGGTGCGCGCTGCGTAGAAGCCTGCATTCAAATGAACTATCGTGGCGCGGGTACCTTCGAGTTCCTCTACGAAAAAGGTAGTTTTTACTTCATTGAAATGAACACCCGAGTACAGGTTGAACACCCTGTTACTGAGATGGTTACCGGTGTTGATATCGTAAAAGAGCAGCTTTATATAGCATCCGGCGTGCCATTACGCTATAAGCAAAGCGACATCAAAATTCAAGGGCATGCTATCGAGTGCCGTCTGAATGCTGAAGACTCTAAAACCTTTATCCCGTCACCCGGTAAGATCAATGCTTATCATGCACCCGGTGGTCCGGGCATCCGTGTTGAGTCTCACATTTATGCCGGCTATACCGTGCCACCACATTACGACTCCATGATCGGCAAACTGATTGCCTATGGTGAGAACCGTGACGTTGCCATTGCACGTATGCTCGGTGCGCTGGATGAAGTCATTATTGATGGCATCAATACCAATATCGCTTTACAAAGAGATATCATCAGCGATGCAGCTTTCAAAGTCGGTGAAACCAATATTCACTATCTTGAAAAGAAACTCGGCTTATAATATAAACCAACCATCAAAAAAAGCCCGCCTGATGCGGGCTTTTTTTATAGCCATCGGTCTTTAGTCTGATGACCTTATAAACTCTGAACTCGCGATTTTTGACTATGAACTGGCAGCAAGTACATATAACCCTCCCTAAAGACCGGCTTGATGAAATTGAAGGCTTCCTGCTGAGTATCGGTGCACTTTCCACTACCTATAAAGATGCCGGTGATAACCCTGTTTTAGAGCCACTACCCGGTGAAACCCCGCTTTGGCCTGAGCTGATTGTGACGGGTTTATTTGAGCAAAAAAAAAATATGAACAGCGTGATGACGATTCTTGCGCGTCACTTTCCTGATTTAGTTATCACCCAGGAAGAACTCGAAGACCAGGACTGGGAACGCAGCTGGATGAAAGACTATCAGCCAATGCCATTTGGCAAGCGACTTTGGGTCGTGCCAACCAATATGGATGCACCCGATCAAAACGCTGTCAATCTCAGACTGGATCCGGGGCTTGCTTTTGGTACCGGCACCCACCCCACTACATCACTGTGTCTACAGTGGCTTGATCAGCACGACATCAGCCAGCAAACGCTTCTGGATTATGGCTGTGGCTCGGGCATTTTAGCTATTGCCGGGTTATTATTAGGCGCATCGATGGCCGAAGGCGTGGATATCGACCCGCAAGCCATCACTGCCACAAATGAAAATGCAAAAATCAATCAAGTCAGCGATCAACTTGCCGTTTACTTAGCGGCTAATTATCAGCCCAGACAATTCGATATTGTCATGGCCAATATTTTATCCGGCCCGCTAGCCGAGTTAGCACCGAGCCTATCCGCATACACCCGGTCTGGTGGCCGCATTGTTCTGTCCGGTATTCTTGATGAACAGGCTGATGCAGTCAGGACGGTCTATCAACAATGGTTCGATATGGAAAAAGCCATTATCAATGATGGCTGGGCTATGTTAAGTGGCACAAAAATAGTATAAATACTAAACTAGCACGCTTATCAAACGGAACAATAAGAACAATGCAAATCCGCTGCCCCGAATGCAATACCCTCTTTAAAGTAAGAGCATCTGAACTGACTGTGCCCGAAGCTCGGGTTCAGTGCGGGCATTGTTTTAATATTTTTAAGCCTGTACCTGAGCAGGAAATATTCCAACTGGTTGAAGAAGTTAATACCGATGATATCGACATCAATACCTTTGGCGACTCGGTTGATAACACCTCTGAAAGCGATGAGCTGCCTGCTGTAGAGCCAGAGCAACAACCGTTCTTCTCACAGAACCCAATGATCGACGACTTAGTACCACCAAAGCTACGCCAGCAAACCGAAACATCATCCAGTGCTCTGGTAACTTTTATCTGGTCGGTCGGCATTATTGCACTATTATTGATCGCCACTGCCCAGCTGGTTTATTTCAACCGAACCTTGCTGGCCAGCAAAACTGAGCTTCGCCCTTATATGTTCCAGTTTTGTGCACTGGCCAGGTGCGAGATTGCTGACTTAAAAGACATCAACCGGATCGAGCTTTCCAGCAAAAATGTTTACTCGCACCCAAATGTTGATAACGCACTGATGATTACCGCCGTCATTGTTAATCAGGCCGCTTTTGCACAAAAATACCCTGCCCTGCAAATTAGCTTTACGAATTTAGTCGGTGATATCGTCATGGCCCGGCAGTTTAAACCCAGTGAATACCTCAATACCAGCGAAGATAAACTCAGTGATATGCAACCGGGCCTGCCTGTACAAATTATTCTGGAAGTCCTTGATCCCGGTAAAGCCGCAACCGCCTACGAATTTAGCTTTATATAAGAAATATACTGTATGCTTATAAAGAAAGCGGATTAAAAAAAATCAATTTTTAACTTTAATCGTTCACAAAATAAGCGTATTATTCCCGCCCCGTTTTGGAGAATCTGTGCCCGTGCAAATTGGACCATATCAACTAGAAAACCAGCTGATCTTGGCACCGATGGCCGGCGTTACCGATCGTCCGTTCAGGCAACTGTGCAAAGAGTTCGGAGCCGGTCTGACCGTATCCGAAATGATTTCATGCAAACCTGAACTGCGAAATAGCAAAAAAACACAACTACGCATGGAACATGACGGCGAGATAGAACCTCGAAGCATACAGATAGCAGGCACTGACCCGTTAATGATGGCCGAAGCCGCCAGATTTAATGTTGATCACGGTGCACAAATCATCGATATCAATATGGGCTGCCCAGCTAAAAAAGTATGCAGCGTTTTGGCCGGATCTGCCTTAATGAAAAACGAGAAACTGGTTGCAGAGATTTTAGAAAGTGTAGTGAATGCGGTTGATATACCTGTCACTTTAAAAACCCGGACAGGCTGGGATGAAAAGAACCGAAACGTTCTTAACATCGCCAAAATTGCTGAAAACGCCGGAATTCAGGCGCTTGCGATTCATGGCAGAACGCGTTCAGACAAATATAATGGCGACGCTGAGTATGACAATATTGCCAATGTAAAAAGCCGCATTTTAATACCGGTTATCGCAAATGGCGATATTAGTACTCCCGAAAAAGCGGCTTATGTGTTAAAACATACGGGCGCTGATGCACTGATGATTGGTCGCGCAGCACAGGGAAACCCCTGGATTTTTCAGGAAATTAATTATTTTCTGGAGCACGGAAAAAAAATGGCTGCACCATCATTAAGCCTGGTCCGTGACGTGATGCTCAAACACCTGTTTAACTTATACACTTTCTATGGCGAATACATGGGTATTCGTATTGCTCGAAAACATATTGGCTGGTATTGCAAGAACCGACCTAACGGGGAAGCATTCAGACGTTTTTTCAATTCTTTGGAAACCTCTGAATTACAACAAAAACATATTCGTCTTTATTTTGAAGATGAAAATCATACTATGAAAGCGGCATGAACTTACAAACTATAGAAATGACACAAACCAATACACGTATGTCTGAGAACTTGCATGAAACGAAAGTTGCAACATTAACAGACACTGTGAAAGACACACTCATTACCTATTTCAACCAGCTTGAAGGCGCAGAGCCCAGTGAAATATACAACATGGTACTGAAGCAGGTTGAAGCGCCTTTGCTAGAAGTTGTCATGCAACAAGTTGGTGGAAACCAGACTAAAGCAGCAGCATGCCTTGGATTAAACAGAGGCACTCTACGTAAAAAGCTGCGTTTATACGGCCTTGATAATAGCTAAATCTTTACATTTACACCCTTGCCATTCTCACTAGCTTATCCGCTATTGCGAATGGCAAATCTCCCCGCCCAAAAAACTCTCAATTAGCTGAGACTAGCAAAGCAAAAAATTGCTATAATCGAGGGCTAAATTCATCAGGGGGCTACACACTCAATGACTGTTAGTAACACTCGCCCAGTACGTCGGGCACTAATCAGCGTTTCAGATAAAACAGGTATCGTAGAATTTGCTCAATCGTTACACGATACGGGTGTCGTTATACTTTCGACCGGCGGTACGGCTAAATTACTAGCTGAAAAAAACATCCCGGTTACTGAAGTATCCGACCATACCGGCTTCCCTGAAATGATGGATGGTCGAGTCAAAACCCTGCATCCAACAATCCACGGCGGTATTCTTGGTCGTCGTGGCACAGACGATGAAATCATGACGGCTCACAACATCACCCCTATTGATCTGGTCGTTGTTAACCTCTACCCCTTTGCTGAAACCATTGCCAAACCGGGTTGTAGTCTGGCTGACGCCATTGAAAACATTGATATTGGCGGGCCCACCATGGTGCGCGCTGCGGCGAAGAACCATAATGACGTTGCCATCGTCGTAAATCCTGCTGATTATGACCGTGTGCTCAGAGAGATGGCATCAGACAACAACACATTAACCAATGCCACCCGCTTTGATCTGGCCGTTAAAGCCTTTGAACACACTGCCCACTATGATGGTATGATCGCGAATTATCTGGGCAAAATCACCGCTGACAGCGAACTCTCTTTATTTCCGCGCACCTACAATACCCAGTACATCAAAACTCAGGATATGCGCTACGGTGAAAACCCTCACCAGAATGCAGCTTTCTACCGGGAACATGATATTCAGGAAGCCAGTGTTGCCAGCGCTACTCAAATTCAGGGCAAAGAGCTGTCTTATAACAACGTTGCTGACACCGATGCGGCGCTGGAATGCGTGAAGAGTTTTGCAGAACCTGCCTGTGTCATCGTTAAACATGCTAACCCCTGCGGTGTTGCCGTCGCTGATGATGTTTTCACTGCCTACGAGCGCGCCTATCAAACAGACCCGACCTCGGCTTTCGGCGGCATCATCGCCTTCAACCGTCCGCTAGATGGTAAAACAGCCGCTGAAATTGTTTCACGCCAGTTTGTTGAAGTAATTATTGCCCCTGAGATCAGCGCTGAAGCCAGAGCAGCCGTTGCGGCTAAAACCAACATTCGTGTACTGGAATGCGGCCCGTTAAATGAAAAACTAGCAGCGCTGGATTTCAAACGCGTAACCGGTGGTTTACTGGTTCAGGACCGTGATTTAGGCATGGTGACTGAGAAAGAATTAAACATCGTTACCCAAATCGCACCCTCTGCAGAACAGATTCAGGATCTGTTATTTGCCTGGAAAGTGGCTAAGTTTGTTAAATCAAATGCCATTGTTTATGCCAACAAGCTGCAAACCATCGGCGTTGGTGCCGGTCAGATGAGCCGTGTTTATTCGGCTAAAATCGCCGGCATTAAAGCCGCTGATGAGAATCTTGTGGTCGCCGGTTCCGTCATGGCCTCTGACGCTTTCTTCCCGTTCCGTGACGGCATTGACGCGGCACACGAAGCCGGTATTAAAGCCGTTATTCAGCCAGGCGGGTCAATGCGCGATAATGAAGTGATTGATGCGGCCAATGAGCATGGTATGGCGATGGTATTTACCAGCATGCGTCACTTCAAACATTAAAGGTTTTACGTTTCATCATTCACGCCCTGGCTGCGTTATTTACAATCTCAAAATGCTCACTTACTACATGTAAGCTCCGTTTTTTCGATTGTAAATGCCATGCCAGGACACAAATGACTTCTCGTAATTCTCTTTAATCTAAACTCTTAAAGTGTTTCTATAAACACACTTAAATTAAATGGTATCGAGTTAATCTATGAAAGTTCTGGTAATTGGTAGTGGTGGTCGCGAACACGCTCTGGCTTGGAAAGCAGCTCAATCAGCGGATGTGGACACTGTTTTTGTTGCACCGGGTAATGCTGGCACAGCTATTGAAACTAAAGTTGAAAATGTAAATATTGGCGTCACTGATATTGATGCGTTAATTACCTTTGCCAAAGAGAATGAGATTGGCTTAACCATTGTCGGCCCTGAAGCACCATTGGTGATTGGCATTGTCGATAAATTCCAGGCCGCTGGCCTGCGTATTTTTGGCCCCAGTGCAGGCGCCGCTCAGCTCGAAGGCTCAAAGGCCTTTACTAAAGATTTTCTTCAGCGCCACAACATCCCCACCGCGGCTTATGGCAACTTTACAGATGTCGATCAGGCGATTGCTTACATCGAGCAACAAGGCGCACCTATCGTCGTTAAAGCCGATGGTCTGGCGGCCGGTAAAGGCGTTATTCTAGCGCAAACCAATGATGAAGCCATCGAAGCGGTTAAAGATATGCTATCGGGCAATGCCTTTGGTGAGGCTGGCGCACGGGTTGTGATTGAAGAATTTTTAGTTGGCGAAGAAGCCAGCTTTATTTGCATGGTCGATGGTGAGCATGTTTTACCGATGGCCACTTCGCAGGATCATAAAGCACGCGACAATGGCGACTTAGGGCCGAACACTGGCGGCATGGGCGCATACTCCCCTGCCCCCGTGGTCACCGCTGAAATGCATGAGCGCATCATGAATGAAGTGGTCTGGCCAACGGTTAAAGGCATGGCAGCCGAGGGCAATGAATACAGCGGATTTTTATATGCCGGCGTTATGATTGCAGCCGACGGCACCCCCAAGGTACTGGAATATAACGTGCGCTTTGGTGATCCTGAAACCCAGCCCATTATGATGCGATTACAGTCTGACATCGTTGCACTGTGTAATGCAGGCGTTGATAAAAAGCTTGATCAGGTCACAGCTCAATGGGACCCTCGCAATTCACTGGGCGTGGTACTGGCTGCCGGTGGCTACCCTGCCGAGTATCACTCAGGTGATGTGATCAGTGGCCTTGAAAGCAATAACAAAAGCGATCGTAAAGTATTCCATGCCGGCACAGCTGAAAATAACGGCAACATCGTTACCGCCGGTGGCCGTGTTTTATGCGCGGTGGCTTTAGGTGACAGTGTCAGTGTTGCGCAGGCAAAGGCTTACGAGCTGGTTAAAGAGATTAGCTGGGATAAAATGTATTACCGCAGCGATATCGGTTATCGTGCGGTTGAGCGAGAAAAATCATAGTTATTAGACTTTTCACCAGCCACAAAAAAACCGGCCTAAGCCGGTTTTTTTGTGGCTGGAGAAGCGCTTACCAACGCACTCCCGCCTGCAAAATGGCTTCCACGCCCTTGTCATTACCTGCTACAGCAAAATCAAGCGAGACCAGCGCATGCAGACCAACACCTGCTGTTAATACATCATCGGTATTACCGGTGTTATCCGTACGCATACCCGCACGAAGCTGCACAATCGACATATCAAACTCTACACC
This sequence comes from Gammaproteobacteria bacterium, assembly GCA_029882215.1. Classification (GTDB taxonomy): domain Bacteria; phylum Pseudomonadota; class Gammaproteobacteria; order SZUA-229; family SZUA-229; genus JAUVDT01. The sequence goes on from JAOULC010000001.1 coordinate 121,913, forward strand.
CAGTGAGGTATATTGGGTCTCCGACAAGGCATCGATAGCAGCTACACCTGTGCTGATCACGCCTTTATTCGTGGTTAAGTCCTGATCCATTGTCAGCGTTGCCCAGCCCGCATCAAAAGAGACACCCGCCCGTAACTGCGGCTCGATGATAATTCTATTACCACCAATCAATGGATATTCCTTAGAAACCATATTCTTAGCAACACCACCGATTTTGAGTGCTCCCAGATCAATCGCCACACCGACATCAAAGTTGGTATCTGAAAATGTCTCGCCGGTATCAGGGAAAGAAGTACTTGCTGCATTTATTTGCTGGATTGAACTAATCGAATCGATCTGCACTTGCTTGGGTGTTACACCCAATGCCAGACCAAATAGCTTCGTACCCAAAGCCACGCCCACTTCAGTGACAGCTGCTCCCGTTAATGTAAAGTTAGACGTGCCACTCAATGTACCAGAAGCAAATGGATCTGCTGTTGGGCCTGATGCAGAAACCGCAGTAACGACCGCATCAATCGCAGCCAGATCAGCTGGGTCGATAAATACTGAGCCTGCAGCAACACCACGAGAGTTAGCAAATACTGACATACCCAGTGTTTCGCCTGGGACAGTCACGTTCAGGCCAAAATTTACACCCAATTCAAGAGGTCGATTATTTAAATTAAGCAAGTTAGTTTTTAAAGCACCACCACTAGCGATGACTGGATCAGCAGTAGTAGTACTTGGACTAGCTATATAGGCATCAATATCTGCACTAAACTGCTGTACCAAATCAAAACCTAGAGCATTTGGAGCCTGCAATGCGTCCACCGCATCGACCATATTGTACTCATCTTTCGCTAATGCACCAAAAGCTAATGAGAAGTTAAAATCCTCGCCTTCACGAGAGGCCGCTAATAAAGCAGGATTAAAGCTGGCGGCATTCGCCACTGAGCCACCGGCAACACCAGTACCCCCCATGCCTAATGAACGGGCATCAACACCGGCAAATGGCAGTGCGGCAGCCTGAAATGATGTGAGCGCAATCGCTGCACCGATGAGTGTGTTTTGAATTTTCTTCATTTATTGCTACCTCGATTACCTTTAATTATTGTTTTACAGTTTAGACTGTTTAGCCGCCAAATTCCTGTTATCTAGTGATCAAACGTGATACCCGATCGACTGTTTAGGGCATTTGGTCTTTAAAATAACCTAATCCACAAATTTTACAAGCCATTCTGTTTGTTTTGAACAAATGCTCACGCCGCTTAAATAAAAACAGGGACATAAAGCCCCTGTTTTTATTAAACGAATAAAAGATGCAAAACGTTCCTTTTAGCCTTTCATTGAATCGAAAAACTCATCATTCGTTTTAGTCGCCTGCATTTTAGTCAGCAGGAACTCCATACCTTCGACTTCATCCATGCTGTGAATGACCTTACGCAGCAACCAGACTTTTTGCAGCTCATCTTCTTTGGTCATCAGTTCTTCACGACGTGTGCCTGAGCGGTTGATGTTTATTGCCGGGTAGATACGTTTTTCTGCAATACGACGGTCCAGATGAACTTCCATATTACCGGTACCTTTAAACTCTTCGTAGATAACTTCATCCATTTTCGAGCCGGTATCAACCAGCGCTGTAGCGATAATGGTTAAGCTGCCGCCTTCTTCAATATTACGCGCTGCACCAAAGAAACGCTTGGGACGATGCAGAGCATGAGCATCAACACCACCGGTCAGAACTTTACCTGATGATGGAATAACCGTGTTATAGGCACGGGCCAGACGGGTGATTGAATCAAGCAGGATAACCACGTCTTTTTTATGCTCAACCAGACGTTTGGCTTTTTCGATAACCATTTCAGCCACCTGCACATGACGGCTTGCTGGTTCATCAAAGGTACTTGAAACCACTTCACCGCGAACGCTGCGTTGCATCTCGGTTACTTCTTCCGGACGCTCATCGATCAGTAATACAATCAGGTAGCATTCCGGGTGATTAGCGGCAATTGATTGCGCGATGTTTGACAGCATCATGGTTTTACCGGCTTTCGGTGGTGACACAATCAAACCACGCTGACCTTTACCAATCGGTGACGCCAAATCGATAACGCGTGCTGTAATGTCTTCTGAACTGCCGTTACCCTGTTCCAGATTAAATCTTTCTTGTGCATGTAGAGGCGTGAGGTTTTCAAAAGCGACTTTGTATTTAGCGTTTTCTGGCGGCTCATAGTTGATGGTATCAACTTTAAGCATCGCAAAATAACGCTCGCCTTCTTTCGGCGGTCGAATCTTACCGGAAAGCGTGTCGCCGGTTCTTAAGCTAAAGCGGCGAATCTGACTTGGAGAAACATAGATATCATCAGGCCCTGCAAGATAAGAGCAGTCTGCAGAGCGCAGGAAGCCAAAGCCATCCTGCAGGATTTCCAGAACCCCGTCTCCAAAAATATCCTCTCCGCTTTTTGCATGCGCTTTGAGTATTGCAAAAATAATGTCTTGTTTACGTGAACGAGCGAGATTTTCAAGCCCCATGCCTTGCGCAACATCAATAAGTTCAGAAGGCGATTTTTGTTTTAATTCGGTTAGATTCATATTTAAAGGAATATCCAGGATGGGTTTATATGATATTTTGAAAGGTCAGCCTTGAATAAAACTGATTTTTTTAAAATTTATTTATCGCGTACTTTCTATTCGATTATTATTTTCTGTTTGAGAGAACGACGAAATGAATGACGCAGAAATGTAACTAATATCGTAAATGCAAAGACTAGCATGCTTTGTTTATGCCGTCCAGCTCTGGACGGCATAAAAGACAGAATTAAAGATTACTGTCAATGAAAGCCGTTAGCTGTGACTTTGACAATGCACCAACTTTAGTGGCTTCAACATCACCACCTTTGAACATCATCAGCGTTGGAATGCCACGTATACCGTACTTAGGCGGCGTACCAGGGTTGTCATCTATGTTTAACTTTGCGATTTTGAGTTTACCTTCATAGCCTGCACTGATTTCATCCAGAATAGGTGCAATCATTTTGCATGGGCCACACCACTCAGCCCAGTAATCTACCAATACTGGTAAATCTGACTTTAGTACTTCTTCCTCAAAACTATCATCTGTCACATAGACAATTTGATCGCTCACAGTGTAAAACCTCCGGTTTTTAAAAATAATCGTCGATGCTGCCGAAACTTTTATTAATTGGATTAATGTCAGATTGGGAGTTCAGGACGACGGATTTAATGTCATAGATTGTTAATTGTATACGATTTGTTCATTAATGCGAACTTAACGCTTACAATAGCGCCTTTTATTTATTAAATCTACAGCAGTAAAGTATTTTTTACGCTATGCTACGCGCCATGAATGAAAACACACACTTATCAGCAGTACCCTACAGCCAGTTTAACTTACCGGAAAGCCTTATACGTGGCCTCGATGAAGCAGGTTTTGAATACTGCACACCGATCCAGGCAGAAACTTTACCGATTACATTAATGGGAAAAGACATTGCCGGAGAAGCCCAGACTGGTACCGGTAAAACGGCCGCATTTTTAGTCGCTTTATTTAATCAGCTTTTGACCCGCCCTGTTTCTGATGATCATAAAAAGAATCAGATTCGTGCATTTGTCATTGCCCCTACCCGTGAACTAGCCATCCAAATCCACAAAGATGCTAAATTACTCGGTCAGTACACCGGCTTGAAACTGGGGCTGGCATATGGTGGCACCGATTATCAAAAGCAGCACGACCAGCTTGAGGCCGGCGTTGATGTCCTTATCGGCACACCTGGCCGTATTATCGACTTTTTCAAACAAGGTATTTTTAAACTCAATGCCGTTGAAGTGGTGGTAATGGATGAAGCTGACCGCATGTTTGACCTTGGTTTTATTGATGACATCCGCTATTTATTGAATGCCTGCCCCAAACCCACTGAACGTTTGAGCATGCTATTCTCAGCAACGCTGTCTCTGCGCATCAGTGAGTTAGCCTATGTTCACATGAATGAGCCTCAAAGCATTAAAATTGAATCGGAGACACGTACTGCCGATAACATTGATCAGGTTGTTTATTACCCTGCCAATGATGAGAAAATCCCTCTATTGCTGGGCCTGATTCAGCGCGATGAACCGGTACGCTCTATTGTCTTCATCAACACAAAACGGGTTGCCGATAAAATTTATGCTTTTCTTATTGGTAACAATATATCAGCCGCTATCCTATCCGGCGATGTACCGCAGAAAAAACGCGAATCTTTATTAAAGAAATTTCAGGATGGTGAAGCGGCTGTTCTGGTTGCAACCGATGTGGCAGCACGAGGCTTACATATTCCTGCGGTTAGTCATGTATTTAACTTTGACCTGCCACAAACATCAGAAGACTATGTCCACCGCATTGGTCGTACGGGTCGGGCTGGCGCCAGTGGTCATGCCGTCAGTTTTGCCTGTGAAGACTACGCTCATTACTTACCGGATATCGAAAGCTACATTGGTCATACCATTAATAATGAATCAGTCACCACTGACTTGTTAGTTAAACCAAAACCTGCGGCTAAAATTGACCGTCCTTCTACGGCGAAGCCTGCCAATAAGAAGGAATATGGTGCCAAACCGGACAGACAGAAAAAACCTGCTGAAAATAAAAAGCCGGCGTCTAAAAAACCTGTCAATAAAGTGGCTGCTATCAAATCTGCTGCGACAACCAGCACCGTAGAGCCTGTAGCAAAAACATATAAACCAGCCCGCCAGGAAAATATCTTTATGCGTGTGGTGCGCTACATCTTTTCCTGATACGGACACAGTCAGCTTCCAGAAGAGCTTTTTGGAAGCTGATTTAACTTCAATTGTCATCGATCTGTAAAAAAAGACACCCAACCAACCATTCAGCCTTAAATCTCTGGCTTTCCAGCCTTATTTAGCTAAATTATTTGTTAATCCATAGATTTAGGGCATCGTTATGACTCAAGTTACCGCACAGCAGTTCACCGAAGGCAATCGTGTAAGAATATTATCAAGCGGACAGGTAGTGACCATTCAAAAAATCAGCGGCCATGGTGCTGCCATCGTCGAATATGACTTTGGTTATCGCAGTGTCTTAATGCTAAATGAACTGGCTTCTGAAAACAGCGCACAAGAAAACCGACACGTCGCTTAATAAAAACGGGGCCAGTGCCCCGTTTTATCACGAACACTAAAGCACTCTTCCCAGCATTATTAGCTATTGCCTTTTTCGTTAAAGCCTATAAATGATGCCACGCCTGCCACAATTAGCCCCAGCAGAACACAAACAGGGCCTATCCCGGTTTGTAATAACGCTTCAGCCCATGCAAACTCAAACACCACCGATAAATACAACATCCCCGAATGCATAATAGTGCCGACTATAAATAGCCAGCTGATCAGTTGCTTTAACCAAACCGCAACCGTCAGCATACTAATAACCAGACCAACAACAATATTTAATAAAGCTTCAAGATTACCGTGAGCATGAGGCCCACCCTTGATTGTATCGATGGGTAACTCTGTATTCATCAGCTGGTTCAGGCTTAAAATACCGGCTGTATTCGCCTTTGCTATCTGTTCTGCGCTTAAAGGTTCAAGACCCTCTTCAAACTCATTCACTTTCAGCGCCTGTAGACGACCGACAGATTGTTGCTTCTCTACCATCGCCGTACCAAAATCCGCATACATATTCAGCATTAAAGGCCCAAGAGCCGCGGTGAAAACCAGGTATAAAAAGCCAAAAACAATGTTTTTCTTTCCGATCATGCCGATATTCTCCATGCATTAGTGACTAAAATTAGCCATCAAATCAAAATAGCATAAATAACTCAGCACTCAAAATTCAGCTCAACTTTTATTCATATAATCAATACCTTACCTGATGAGCCCAATAAACAGCGACAGCAGATCAAGACAGCAAAACCAATAAATACTAGTTAAAACAACAAGATAGTTGACCTTCGTGAGAAACTAATGTAAGTTTAGCCCGTAACATTAAATTGTTCGCAAAAACAAATACCAAAGGGGATTCAAAATGGCGCAGTCTGATTACAAAGTGGGCGAAAAAGCCCGTGTAAAGAGTACTGATATAGAAGTCACTATCAGCCAGATTAGTGAACATGGATTTGCCGTCGTTCGATTTGAATGTGGTTATGAACGTATGTTACTCATTAATCAACTAAAGCCCTACTTCTATAAGCCCGCAGCCGTGCGCGCTATTCAGGCTGCCTGATCTTCCCTATATAACGTATCTGGGGATAAACTCGGGATACCCTGTTTTATAATGATTAGGTTAATCCTGCCTGATGGTCAGCACCGGATATCACTATCGAAGTGCTATGTTTATTATCAGGTCTTTTGATAGGTGAAAAAGTCATGAGCAAGCCTACTGATGAAGAACTAAAGACCGCTTTGCGCAAAGCCATAAACATGAAAGAAAATGATCAGGACCCTGACTTTTTAGCCAAGAGCCTGCTCAATCATCATTACCGTCTGAACTATCTTCTGGATCTTTTATTCGCTGCTGATCGCTACCTGAACCACGGTATGGCAGACAATGAACACCGGACCCTTCTTATGCTGCTTGAAAAAGCAAAATCCGCTGAAGAGCAGGTAGCAAAGATAGAACACTATAATTTCGGTCTTGAATAAAATCAGATATTTTTAAATAAGCGCGTTTGGGCTAATTCTTCCGCCGGTCCTTGCCTGTACGCGGTTTAAGTACCACTGTATTGACCGCAAAATCATCAATCGCTTTATGGTAGGCATCACGCCGCTCGTCCTCCCTGCGTTCTTCATGATGCTGAAAACGGCAATTACATGTTTGTGCGCTGCAGTCTGGAAGAGGAAAAACAGGCACTTCTGCAGACAAAATACGCTGGCCATCCAGTGCCTTGACCGCATCACAGGCATCATCTGAAAAATGAACAGTAACGCAGTGATACTTGCTGCGCACAGCTTTCTCTGCCGGTAATTTTTTCTTATTCGATTTTTTTGGCCGAAACAAAAAAAACCAGACGACTACCAGTAAAAGCAATACAGCAACAACATAACCCATTAAACACCCCCAAATTTTTTTTTATAAACTATAACAGCTGTTATAAAAGAGACAATAAAATTACTATTAAATTTATTTACTATGAAAAAAAACCTGACACATTTCATGAATAGTGCCTGTTCACCGCTTATATTAGTGATTCTATTTATTCTTAGCGGACAAGCTGCATATAGCTACACAGAAGAAGATGAACGATGGTTAAACGCTGACAATAAGTCGGACGCCTCACAAGTAAATGAAGGAACACTTGAATTTATTCTTCTGCCACAATACAAACAAATTTTCCATTCCAACAATACCGTTACTATCAGGGTAAACAGCCTTGAGACTGGCTGGGTTGATTTACAACAATGCTATTATCACCTGGATAAAATAGACAAGATTGAAATAGCTTACAAATATCAGTCAATGAAAGAACTGATAATCATATCAAAGAGAAACATTGAATCAGTCACTGTGTCCGGTTAGAACCTACAGCTAAGAAACATCAGTGAAAATGCTAGCTTATGTGTGAGCTCTGAAATCCGGGTGCTTTATAAGAATAATGACTTATCTTATGGTCTGATCAATGGCCCCTACTACCGTCGATTTCTTGATGGGATTTATCCACGCCACATAAGTTTAGTTATCAGCTATCCTGAAAACTTATTTTTAATAAAAGAAGTTATGCCTAAACAACAGAGGGGTTTAACATAAACAGACAAACGAACTGCTGATAGACACTTATGTTGAAGGTATTCTCAATACAGAAATAGTATATACATTAAACAAAAATGATTAAAAAATCATCTACCAACACTCAAAACTAAGAGATATAGTCGACCAGCTCACTTTCAGTCAGTGGCTTTGAGAAATAAAACCCCTGAAAAACATCACAATTACATTCCTTTAAAAATTCAAACTGCTCTGCCGTCTCTACACCTTCAGCCACAACAGAGAGATTAAATTCTCTGGCTAAATTAAGAATACTACCTACCATAACCCGGTCACTGGCTGTACTGTTTATCTCAGAAACAAAGGAGCGGTCTATTTTAATTTCATCAACAGGTAACAATTTTAAATAGCTAAGCGAACTATAACCTGTACCAAAATCGTCCATTGAAAGGCGAATACCCAGTGCTTTAATTTGTTCCATAAGACCGATTACTTTATCTACATCCGCCGCCACAATGCTTTCAGTAACTTCAAAAACAATTTTCTCTCGCATTTTCGGGCTCAGATACTCTTCACACAATAAACGCACATCATCAACAAAATCGTGATAAAAAAATTGCCGAATACTCACATTGATTGAAAACTGATTAATATTGACTCCCTGCTGCTCCCAAACACTGAGTGTACGAAATGCATTTTCCATAATATAGCGACCAAGCTCTATTATAAATCCGGTATGCTCAGCAATCGGTATAAAAACATCAGGAAAGATATCACCCAGCCTTTCATTTTTCCAGCGTACCAATACCTCCACACCCACCAAATGATTGTTCTTGTTCACCTGTGGCTGATAGAGTAAATAAATCTCATTCATATCCAGTGAGAAATGTAACATCCGTTCAATTTCAAGTTTTAACTCAACTCGTTGTGCCATGTCCTCATCAAATATCAGCACACCATTACGGCCATTTGCTTTGGCCTCATACATAGCAATATCAGCTTCTTTAATCAATCGATTAGCGTCATTTGCCTGATCAACAACTAAACTTACCCCAATACTTGCACTGATATACAGGTGTTGCAAATCCACAACATAACTGTCTTTCAAACTCAATAAAATCCGGTTAGCTAATCGCTCCGCCACCTCGGCTGGCTCATCTTTTGTTGTGTACTCCGGTCCTGCAATAACAAACTCATCACCGCCAAGCCTTGCCAGTAAGGCACCATCAAACAGGTTGTCCTGAATTCTGTCTGCAACCTTTTGCAGTAAGGAATCACCTACTTCATGCCCTAATGAGTCATTAATGGTTTTGAAATGATCAAGATCGATTAATAACAAAAAGGAATAGGTTTTATACTCATGCAGGGTCAGCATTAATTTTTGTAAATAATTGATAAAATAATGCCGATTTTTTAAACCCGTTAGAAAGTCGTGATTTGCCTGAAAGTTTGTCTGCATTAACAATTTATGACTGCTATTTGCAGAGTAGATCAGGACCCAGGTCAGTGTAGCGGAAAATGCGGACAACACATAACCGTACCACTCATCAAGAAACAGGAAATAAATCACCAAGGGCAGCATCAGCATGATAATGCTTGGTATAAAAAGTTTTTTATCAGGCACAAGCAGCGTTGAGGCAACAACGGCGGCACCGATTTCTGTAAATATTGCAATATAGTGAAGGTTATATTGTTTTTCAAAAATAAACAGTACGAATATAACCAGCCAGAGAAAGAAAGTTATATAATAAAAAAGACTGAGCCTCTGGTACCAGGCTTCTAAACGAGGCCCGCTAAGTTCATCATCCCGGTATTCTTTATAAACACGACTTCCCCAGATTGAAGTAACAACAATAACACCATACCAGCCAACTGCACGAAGCGGGATTCCATGCATCCAGCTAAGAAACACATATGCAAAGCCCGGTACCAGGGACAAAATCATCATCACAGGCATTTGCTTATGCAAATATGAGTGAAAATAATTATTATTCATATATTTTTACTCACGAAGGCCAGACCAGTTTACAAATAACAAGACCATATTCAAGAGTTTCCATTCTTTAATTCATAAGCGCCGAATACAGACATGTGACTTATATCTTGAACTGTTTATAACTTTTATTTTTTATTAAAGCAGTATCTTCTCATAGCCGCTATCGTTTCACCAATACAATCACTGCTGGCTTCAAATTATATTTATGTTGATTAACTTATACTAATATTCAACCTGTAACACAGATTAATTTGTTTGTTTAGATTACCACTAAAGTGAACAATAATAGCTTGCGGGTGTAATAACGAATACTATATCAGCTATTTTTATATTGACTTTAACCGGCATAAGCACTGCCTTTTTCACTAACACCGACTGCAGCCGGACAACTCAAGCTCATAGCGATAAGAAAAAAAACACAGTTCATTACAACATATCCTGTGACTGCTGCAAAAATATGGACAGGCCATTTCGCGCAACCTGACCGGTAACATCCAGCCTGTTGCAAAGTCATTCATTAACACTCAAAAAGACGGTTTAAAGATGAGTGTACATCATGCCATGCAGCTACTATCAGCTATTGTGTTATTGCAAGTCATGTGCCAACATGATGACACAAACCACTGTTAAAAGAGACCTCAGATATTACCGGTTTGTCTGTACCGGCTATGCCTGTTGGCGCACCGGAATGAAAAGAGGTGATTGAACCGGATTTTCACTTTTATAAAAATTATTAATAGCACTTTACAACAGTTTTAATTTTTTGAACTCTTGTGACGCTCCTTCTGCACCCAGACAACTAACATGAACATAAATATTACCCTGCAAAAAAAAAGCCCGCTAAGCGGGCTTTTTTTTCAAGCTCTATACTTCTTTATAAATCTCAGCTCCGCTTGCAAGGAACTCCTTCGACTTTTCCTTCATGCCTTTATCAAAGGCCGTCTCCACTTCATAACCATGCTCACTCGCATAGTCTCTGACATCCTGAGAAATTTTCATTGAACAAAAATTAGGTCCGCACATGGAGCAGAAGTGTGCCACTTTATGCGCTTCTTTCGGCATGGTTTCATCGTGGAATTCACGGGCTTTTTCCGGATCAAGACCCAGATTAAACTGATCTTCCCAGCGGAATTCAAAACGCGCTTTTGACAGTGCATTATCACGCACCTGTGCACCCGGGAAACCTTTGGCCAGATCCGATGCATGCGCAGAAATTTTATAAGTGATGATACCGTCACGAACGTCCTGCTTGTTGGGTAATCCTAAATGCTCTTTAGGCGTTACATAACAAAGCATTGCCGTACCGTACCAGCCGATATTGGCAGCACCAATCGCAGATGTAATATGATCGTATCCAGGCGCGATGTCAGTCGTCAGTGGACCTAATGTATAGAAAGGCGCTTCAAAGCAGTCTTCCAGTTCTTTTTCCATGTTTTCTTTGATCATGTGCATCGGTACGTGACCAGGGCCTTCAATCATGACCTGGACGTCATGTTCCCAGGCAATTTTGGTCAATTCACCTAAGGTTTCCAGCTCACCGAATTGCGCAGCATCATTCGCATCCGCCAGGCAACCTGGGCGTAACCCATCACCTAATGAGAACGAAACATCATAGGCTTTCATGATTTCGCAGATATCTTCGAAATGCGTATAAAGGAAGTTTTCTTCGTGATGCGCCAGACACCATTTTGCCATGATGGAACCACCACGTGACACAATACCGGTTACGCGGTTGGCCGTTAATGGCACATACTGTAAACGCACACCGGCATGGATAGTGAAATAATCCACACCCTGTTCGGCCTGCTCGATTAAAGTGTCACGAAATAACTCCCATGTTAAGTCTTCTGACTTACCGTTGACTTTCTCCAGTGCCTGATAGATGGGCACGGTACCGATGGGCATCGGCGAGTTACGTAAAATCCACTCGCGTGTTTCGTGAATATTTTTACCGGTTGATAAGTCCATTAAGGTGTCTCCACCCCAGCGCGCCGACCAGACCATTTTTTCTACTTCTTCGGTGATTGATGAACTGACAGCCGAGTTACCGATATTGGTGTTCACTTTAACGCGGAAGTTACGGCCTATAATCATTGGCTCTAGTTCCGGGTGATTGATATTGGCCGGAATAATCGCACGACCTTTGGCAATTTCATCACGTACAAATTCAGGGGTAATAATATCCTGAATATCGGCACCGAATGATTCGCCTTTATGCTGTCTTAATAATTTTTCATAGCGCGGATCATCACGCATTTCCTGCAACATCATGTTTTCACGAATCGCAATGTATTCCATTTCCGGCGTGATAATGCCTTTTTTTGCATAGTGCATTTGTGATACGTTCATGCCGGATTTTGCACGACGCGGGTTACGGATATGCTCAAAGCGGAGATTCGCAAGCGCCGCATCACCCTGACGGGTAGCACCGTATTCTGAAGTCGGGCCATCCAGTTGTTCGGTATCATCACGCTCGGCTATCCATTGGTCGCGAACATCTGGCAGACCTTTCATTAAATCAATGCTGGCTTCAGGGTCGGTATACGGACCCGAGGTGTCATAGACATAGATCGGCGGGTTTTCTTCAACACCGGCATCTGTCTGAGTTGGCGTTTGCTCAACGGCACGCATCGGCACACGGATATCCGGGCGCGAGCCTTCGATATATACTTTTTTCGACTTGCTAAACGGTGCCGTCACTTCATCTGACAATTCAGCCGTTTTTTTCAGGAATTCTTCTGGGATTGCGCTCATGATAATGAACCTTTAGTTTTACGTGGTGGTGAGCCGAAAGGAGGAAGTGGCCACCGAAGCTTCCCTTCACCAGACAATCGCAAGGAATGGCTGGATTCGGTTCTAAGAGTATTTCTCAGCACGGTTTACTATCTACATAGATCGCCGGCACCCCTAGCCTCAAATAAGGGGTTGATTGTACCGTTTTTAGGCCAGAAACACACCCTATAGCGGTATAAGTTTTACAACTACCCTCATTTTCAATCTCTGTTGTACAATGCTTTAATAATAAAAACTAGCTGAACTGGAAGACGCCTTATGAACTATGAACAAGCCCGTTTTAATATGGTAGAGCAACAGGTTCGCCCCTGGGAAGTACTCGATTCAGGTGTTCTAAGCGTGATGTCGCAAGTGCCACGGGAAAATTTTGTACCCGCCGCCTATAAAAACTCGGCTTACTGTGATTATGCAGTCCCCATTGGGCACCACCAGGAAATGCTTAAACCGGTTTTAGTTGGTCGTCTACTGCAGTCATTAAACCTCAAAGACGATGAAATCGTGCTTGAAGTAGGTACTGGCACTGGCTATCTGACGGCTTGTCTGGCTAAACTGGGTTCATATGTTTATAGCGTCGACATCATTCCTGCTTTTCTTGCTCTGGCGCAAAAAAACCTCACTTCTCTAGGAATCGATAACGTCACGCTAAAAACAGGCGATGCCTCTAAAGGCTGGGCCGACAGAGCGTTATATGATGTGATTGTGATTACCGGTTCTATGCCTGACGTCCCGGCCTGTTATAAAAACTCACTGGAAATCGGTGGTCGTTTATTCGTCGTTACAGGCACCTCACCGGTCATGCATGCCAGACTCATTACCCGCGTTGCGGAAAATGACTGGTCAGAGGTCAATATACTTGAAACGGACTTACCACCACTGGAAAACACCCGGCCGAAAGAACAGTTTCACTTCTAACAGAGCCCATATGCGACACATGACAGCCGCTCAGCTCAGGGATTACCTTGAGCTTGCAACCCCCCCGCCTCTTTTACTCGATGTCAGAGAGAACTGGGAATATGAGATTTGCTGCCTCGATAACAGCCTGTTAATACCAATGGGGCAAATTCCTACTAAACTTGAGCTATTAAATCCTGAGCAGGAAATTGTCGTCATTTGTCATCACGGCATTCGCAGTGCCAATGTCTGCCATTATCTCGAGCATCAGGGTTTTGATAATATGATCAACCTGTCAGGCGGGGTTGATGCCTGGGCAAGACAGGTTGATATCAACATGGCTGTTTACTAAACTTAAACCACATAGTATATTAGAAAACTCTAATATATATGGAGCGACATTAATGAAGCTTTCAAATTTCATCGCATCACTACTTTCCACAACTGTTTTGATTAGCACACACAGCAACGCGCTATCGCTTAAAGAAAGCTTTGAACTGGCCCAACAAGGCGACCCGCAAATAGCAGCGGCAAAAGCCGAATATAATGCCGCAATCGAACAAATACCTCAGGCCAGATCAGCTTTATTACCCAATATCACCCTGGATTTTTTCAGCGGTAACAGCGATACCACAACCAATGGCAGCAATACTGATATCGATAATCAGGGCTACCAACTGACTTTAAGCCAGAGCCTGTACAACCATCAGCTTTACAAATTGCTCGACCAGGCCAAAGCTGGCGTTGCTCAGGCAGCAATTAATTATTCAGCTCAGCAGCAGGCGTTATTACTCAGAGTAGCCGATCGTTACTTTAAAGTGTTAGCCGCGGAAGATAACTTAAGCTTTGCCATAGCCGAGAAAAAAGCTGTTTCCAAGCAACTCCAGCAAACCAAAAAACGCTTTGAAGTGGGTTTAATTGCGATTACCGATGTTAAAGAAGCGCAGGCCCAGCACGATATTACTGCGGCTCAGGAAATTGCTGCGCAAAATCAACTGGCCACCAGCAAAGAAGCACTGCAGGTCATTATTAATCAAAATGTTGATCAATTAGCCGCTTTACCGGCTGAAATCCCCTTAAAAGTGCCGGCACCTAATGACATTAATCAATGGACCCAGACAGCACAGCAACAAAACCTGTCAATTAAAGCCGCCACTTTCGCTTTAGAAGCCGCACAAGCCGGCCGTAACGCCAGCCGTTCTGGCCATTATCCAAACCTGAGCCTGCAAGCGACACAATCAAACAGTACGTTTGATCAGACTACCTCAAGCACAGACATTGAAGACACAACCATCAGTATCAATTTAAACATCCCGCTGTATAGCGGTGGCAGCACTTCATCAAAAAGCCGTCAGGCCGGATACAAACTGCAACAGGCGCAGTCTGATTTATTATTACAGCAGCGGCTGGCAACCCAGCAAACCCGCAGTGCATTTCTCGGCCTGAATGCTGCAATTGCCAGCGTCAAAGCTTTAAAGCAGGCTCTTATCTCAAGCCAGAGCGCCGTTGAAGCAACACAGGCCGGTTTTGAGGTAGGAACAAGAACTTCAGTGGATGTACTGAATGCACTGCGTAATCAGTTCCGTTCAGAAAGAGACTATGCACAGACACGCTATGACTACCTGCTCAATTTGCTAAAGTTAAAACAGGCCGCAGGCGTACTTGATAAAAAAGATATCTCGATGATTGATCGCTGGCTCTCTGAATAAAAAACCACACACACCTTGGTATGGCCGGCAAGCTAATCAAAATAGCTAACTGCTCTCCGGCCATAGCATCGCTATATTACTCCAAATTATTTTCAAGCCTGTTAAAATAACGATACCTAACCACTATTAGTTATTGCATTGAAAAATACTCCCTTAAAGAAACTGATATTTAACCCCTTATACTGGCCCACGGCTTTTTTCCTCGCGGTATTAAGATTACTGGTACTTTTGCCAGTCAGCTGGCTGGAGTATCTGGGCACCGCACTTGGTATGCTCGTATATTACGCGCGACCTTCCCGCGCCCGCGCTGCCATGGTTAATTTGAAAATTGCATTCCCTGAACACACTGCACAAGAAATCACCCGGCTGTGCAAGACAAATTTCAAGCACCTTGGCACCGGTGTATTTGAAGTCGGCCTGGCCTGGTGGCAGCAGAAAAAATTACTAAAAATTTCACGCATTAACGGCCTGCATCACCTCACCGCCGCACTTGAAAAAGGCAGGGGTGTTATCCTGTTAACATCACATTTCACCTGTCTCGAGATTGGTGCACATATCATCTGCACCAAAGTGCCATTAGAAGCCGTGTACAAACCGGCGAAGAATAAATTATTTGATTTCTTCATGGTGAAAAAACGCAATGAGCATTTCAGCAAACTGATCAGTAATGACAGCCCGAGAAAAATCATCGCCGCGCTAAAGCGCAATCATGTTATCTGGTACGCACCGGACCAGAATCTGCGTGGTAAAGACGTTGTTTTTGCACCTTTTTTTAACGAGATGGCGACCGCTATTACCGCTCCGTCACGACTTGCAACATTAAGCGGCGCAGCCCTGGTACCGTATTATATAAAACGACACCGTGACAAAGCTTCGGGGGAAATCATTTACGAGTTATTTATTCTGCCCTGTGTCGAGAACTTTCCGACAGATGACATTAATAAAGACGCGGCTCAGATCAACCTTATTAATGAGGACTTAATCCGGCAAAATCCCGAACAGTATCTGTGGGTTCATAAACGTTACAAAACCCGGCCACCTGGCGAAAAACCGCTTTATTAAATCCATATTTCAAATGACACATTTCAGATGGCATTAAAATGATAATAAGTTACCAGTTTTTACTACTGTTCCTTGCACCTGTTTTTTTCTGGCTAAGTATCCGCCATGCAGTGAACCATAAAAACACACTATTTCTCTGGCAACGGCTGGGGATGAATCTACCTGCAATTGAAAACCCCGTATGGTTTCACTGTGCCTCGGTCGGCGAAGTCATAACAGCAGTTCCGCTTATCACTTTATACCATAAGCAA
Organism: Gammaproteobacteria bacterium; assembly: GCA_029882215.1. Lineage (GTDB taxonomy): Bacteria > Pseudomonadota > Gammaproteobacteria > SZUA-229 > SZUA-229 > JAUVDT01. The sequence continues at coordinate 138,308 of JAOULC010000001.1, forward strand.
TTCCCTGAGCAGAGCATACTGCTAACCACTAACACCATAACCGGTGCCAGTATCTGTAAACAAAAACTGCCGTTTGCAAGCCATAGCTTTTTGCCACTGGATTACCGGCTCATCACGCGCCTGTTCCTTAACAAAATCAAACCGCAAAAACTCATCATTATGGAAACAGAACTGTGGCCGAACCTGTTACAGCTATGCCGGCTAAAAAAAATCCCTGTCAATATTATTAATGGCCGGCTTTCACAGCGCAGTCTGAATATCAACTCATGGAGCAAAAGCGTTTATAAAACAACACTTTCTCATGTCGATAAAATCTATTGCCGCTCAGACAGCGATGCAGATGCCTATCAATCACTCGGTGCAACTGACCAGCAGACAGAAACCGTAGGCAATCTTAAATTCTCAGCTGAACTGGATTTACCGGCCGCAGATAATCTTATCGGCCGGCCCTATGTTCTTGCTGCCTCGACCCATGCCGGTGAAGAGAAAATAATTGTCGAACTGTGGAATAAAACAAATCACGATAACCTTCTACTGGTCATCGCACCACGCCACCCGGAACGCAAAAATGACATACTGACGGATATAGCAGTTTTAACACGCGACGTTAAAGTCAGGAGCTTGCAGCAGGATATTACTGACGATACCTCTGTCTATCTTGCTGACACACTGGGTGAATTACCGGCTTTATTTCAGCACGCCGAGTTTATCATTATGGGTGGCTCATTTGTGGCCAAAGGCGGGCATAATATTTTAGAGCCGGCTGCGCTATCGAAAGCAATAACCTATGGCCCGTCGATGGAAAACTTTGCCGCAGAAGATTTATTATTCCGCAAAAATAATGCTGCCATACAAATCACTGCTGATCAGCAGTCAGTCGAGACGATCAACCGGGTTATTTCTGATACTGACTTTAGACAAACACTGGCAAAAAATGCACTGAGTGTGATGCAGAGGAACAATAATATAGCTGACATTTATCTGCAAAAAATAATGCAATAACTCCGTCTATTTTTCAGTTTCATAAGCCTGCAGCAGGATATCCCAGTCTGTTTCAGAAAAATAAAAAGTCTCACTCTTTGATTTAAGTTTATTTAAAGATCTTTTTAATCTGAGCAGGTTGCTTTGTTTCCAGTCATCACCCCGGCGAAAGCCGCACTGGTCAAAATCAATTAAATAGATCTGCTCTTGCTCACCGATGAGAATGTTTTTTGCATTAAGATCAGAATGAAATACCGAATGATTGTGAAACTGCCTTATCGTCTGACCGACAGTCTGCCAGATCTCATTGCCTGCTTTTTTGCTGACCAGCATATCTGACAAGGTCAGGGTATTGGGCAGGTATTCTGTTATTAAATCCGCCCGATAAAATACCCCGTTTTTTATCACACTGGCGGCCACCGGCTTAGGCACCGGTAAACCCAGTGCCCGCATATCGTTTAACAGCTGCCATTCTTTCCAGGCACGGGTGTTTTTTAAGCGCAAGCCGAAATACTGATCACGTAACAAACGGGCTATTAAGCCACCGCGTAAATAATGACGCAATGCCCAGGTTTTTTCACCTGCTGTATAAAAACAGGTTTCACCGCGGCCATCGGCTGTACCGGTCACCAGATTACGCATTGCCGCACAGCTAAAATATTCATTCTTGGGTTGTGTCATTAGCTCTGTATCAAACAGCACCCAACGCTGTCCAAGTTTTTCTATTTTATATTGTTTCATATTTATTTTACTGGCAGACCTGCTGCAGGCGAGTGTTAATTGTAGCTGCCTCAGATTTAATGATTTCAAACCGATCCAGCACTTGCGCGTTAGTATCGATAAACCGAGCGACCAGTTTATCATCATCGATATCCAGTATCATCGACCCCAGTATGGCTTTTGAGACCGCCATTGCCGGGTGATCAAAACGCCCCTTAACCGCTTTTGCTGAAGAACCTAGCACCGTATAGATCACACCCTGATTGGCGGCTCTGACAGCGGGCTTCGTAAACACAGGGCCTTTTTGAACTATCGACTGTGGCTCAAAAGCGGAGATCACACCGTAATGGCAATTCAGCAGGTAGCTGCGCTCATATGAATGACTATGGCCTGATATCACCAGATCCACACCGGCTTTTTCCAGCACAGGATTAACACGCATCCTCATGTTAAACATTCGGTTACCACTGTCTTTCGGGTCATTAGAATTATGATGGCCACGGCTATACGGCGGGTGATGCATAAAGACCACGAGCCATTTCTGCCGGGTTGTTTGCAAATCCTTTTTTAGCCAGCTGATCATGCTGTCATTGGCTGAAAACCCGCCGTCATTACTGTCCAGAAACACCATATGAAGCGAGCCGTAATCAACAGAATAGTAATGCTCTGTGGCGGATGCTACACCGCCCGCTTCTGCATTTTTCGGCAAACTAAAAATATTAAAAAAAGACCAGCCTTTTGCTTCGTGATTACCGTAGACCGGCCAGAAGGCGACATTTTTAAACAGCTGCTGATGAATATCAAAAAGCCCCCGTTGGTATTCTTCATTAGTGCCACTGTAATACGCACTATCACCCGTGCTAACGATTAAATTCAAATCACTCTGGCCGCTTCTGGGGTGGCTGGATAGCCATTCGGTCATACCAGCCTGAACTGAGCGGATAGCCGTACCAGGTCGACCCGGATCACCCATTAACCAGATACGTACCGGCGAGACAGAAGCCACCTCAGGAGCCGTTTCAAACCAGTACTCAGCACCCCCTCGAAAAAGCTTATTATCATGATAGAGGCGATAATAATACCGCGTCGCCGGCCGCAGATTGTTCAGCTGAATTTCATGTGACAGTTTAGCGCGCGGCTCCTCAACAATAATCTCCGTATGCGCCGGTGTTTTACCCGCTTCAACTCTCACCTTGGCGGCGTCTTCAGCCTGCCAGCGTATAATCACGCTATTAGTTGTGAGCAATTGAATATAAGGTTCACGTACACCGGTATAAACCGTACCGAGATAGAGCATAGTCAGACGGATCACCAGCGCTATTGTCAGCAGCAGACCTGCAATAAAGAGCAGCGCAGCCAGCGAGGCATGGTGCTTTTTATCTGGCTTTAATACCGACTTAGCCTTACCCCATACCTTATATTTCATCTGTTTATCATTATTTTTTCTGTGAAAATAGCCATCGACATCCTGTGTGGTAATATACATTAAATCATTTAAGCCGTGTTGCTTGTAAAAAAGCATTTGAAATAAACTATGTCATTAATATCTACTCCGCCGTCCAGCCTGTGCATACTTCGTCTTTCTGCCATTGGCGATGTCACCCATGTATTACCAACTCTGAACTGCATTAAGAGACAATGGCCCGGCTGTAAAATCACCTGGATTATCGGCAAATTAGAACACCAGCTCGTTTATGACATCCCCGGCGTTGAATTTATTATTTATGATAAGTCTCAGGGCAGCAAAGCCAATCAGACACTAAAAGAGATGCTGAAAAACAGGCAGTTCGATATTCTACTACATATGCAAATATCGCTAAGAGCCAGTCTTGCCAGCCGCCATATCCGTGCCAAATATAAAATCGGTTTTGATTTTAAGCGCGCAAGAAATTTTCAGTGGCTTTTTACAAATAAAAAAATACCTTTTGTAGCACAGCAACATGTACTGGATAGTTTTCTGGAATTCCCAAAACTACTGGGGATTGATACAGATACCATTGAATGGAGTATTCCGCTTGCCGACGAAGAAAAATCATTTATTGAAAACGCCGTGACGGTTAAAAATTATGCTGTGATAAACCCAAGCGCCAGTAATAATGTTCGTAACTGGAGCGTGGATCACTACGCCACTATCATTGATTATCTGCACGAAAAATATCAATTACATACGGTGTTAAGCGGCGGCCCTGCAACAGCAGAAATAAAGCTCAGTCAGTCGATTGCCGAGGAAGCTCAAAATAAACCGACAATTTTAACCGGTAAAACCAGCCTCAAACAATTAGCGGCGCTGTTGCAAAACGCCAGTCTGGTGATCGCACCGGACACCGGTCCGGCCCATATTGCTAATGCACTGGGTGCTAAAGTTATCGGCCTGTATGCTAATTCAAATCCCTTAAGAACCGGCCCCTATAGCAACCTGAAATATACTGTTAACCGGTATCCGGATGCACTTGAAGCTACCTACGGCAAAACGGTCAATCAGGTTCGCTGGGGCAGAAGAGTAAGACGTGATGACATTATGGAGTTTATTGGTAAAGACGATGTCATTGAAAAAATCGACAGCGCACTAAAGGCTGATTGATATCAGCGATTTAGTGTTTTGTTATCTGCGCCGTTTGAATTATCCGACTGGTTGAACAACCATCTCTTAGTGAGAGTACTTCAACTGTTCCGCCATTATTAATCACACAGTCAGCACCTGCAATTTCTTCGGCTTTGTAATCCCCGCCTTTTACCAGCAGGTCAGGCAATACCTCACAAATTAAATTTTCTGGTGTGTCTTCTGCAAAAGCAATCACCCAGTCAACCGATGCCAGTGCTGCGAGCACTTCCATACGCTGATGCAGGTTATTAATCGGACGCGACTCACCTTTTAAGCGCTTAACAGAATCATCATCATTCACAGCCACGATCAGTCGATCGCCTCTGGCAACCGCTTCGGATAAATATTGCACATGGCCGGCATGCAAAATATCAAAACAGCCATTCGTCATAACAACCCGCTGGCCATTACTCCGGCTAAATGCCACTTCACGTTTGAGTTCTTCAAGGCTGACAATTTTCTGATGAAAGTCGAGCTGAAATGCATCACTGGTTGCGCGTTTTAATTCATCGGTGTTAACACAGGCCGCGCCCAGACGACCAACCACAATGCCAGCTGCAATATTTGATAATAAAGCGGCCGATTCAAAATCAGCACCGGCGGCCAGTGCTGCGGCCAGTACACCAATCACCGTATCACCGGCACCCGTCACATCATAAACTTCACGGGCTTTGGTCGGGAAAGTCACACTCGGCAAATTATCCTGCAGTAATGTCATGCCACGCTCACTGCGTGTCACCAGCAGCGCCTGCAGATCTAACTGCTGGCGTAACTGAGCGGCTTTTGTCTCCAGCTCATCATCTTCACGACAATATCCAACAATGGATTCAAACTCAGACAAATTAGGTGTTAACAAACTGGCGCCACGATACTTTTCAAAATCATGCCCTTTAGGATCGACCAGCACAATAACACCGGCTTTACGGGCAGCAGATATCAACGACTGCGCCTGAGCTAAACTGCCTTTGTTATAGTCGGACAGGACCAGTACATCATAATCACTGATGTGACTGATGACAGAATCCCGAAAAGCATCCGTATCAAGCTGTGCCGAGCTATCTTCAAAATCGAGACGAATTAACTGCTGGTGACGGCTCAGCACACGCAATTTAGTAATGGTCTTATAGTCAGTCTGCGAAGAAAATAACTGCTTAATACCTTTTTTATCCAGTAAAGCCGAGAGTATTGAAGCGGCCTCATCATCACCAACCAGACCGGCAAGTGTGACAGACGCACCTAAAGACGCAATATTAAGCGCCACATTCGCAGCACCACCGGCACGATCAACACAGTCACTGACATTCACTACAGGGACCGGGGCTTCGGGTGAAATTCTGCTAGCGCTTCCACTCCAGTAACGATCCAGCATCACGTCACCGGCAACCAGAACACGGGCTTTTGAAAAATCGGGGATCTTGACAGACATTTATTTAACCATTTTTTATTTCGTCATATTTTATCGGTAGTTAAGGCTGGCCACAATGGTATTGCTCTACATTTATAGTTTATACTGAATTAATGAAATATTTTTTGTACCAATTTTAGTCACAGGTTCTACATGAAACACTACCTATTATTTGCCAATCAAATGTACTGCTACCCGATCCTCCGCCCTCTTCAGGAAGCCATTATCAAAAGAGGTGATAAAGTCGCCTGGTTTATCCACAATATCCCGGACATGCTGACTGAAGCAGATGGCCCGAGACTAGAAACTATCGAAGCAGTGCAAGAATATAACCCCATTGCTATTTATGTTCCTACCAACTGGATTCCTGATTTTTTTCCCGGCGTAAAAGTCCACGTATTTCATGGCTTTGATGTGGGTAAAAGAGCAAACACCCGACAGTCAGCTTCACGTATTCGCGGTATGTTTGATTTGTATTGCACACAGGGTCCCTACACCACCGAACAGTTTGAAGCCAAAGCAAAAAAGCTTGGCTATTTTAAAGTCATCGAAACCGGCTGGACGATGATGGACGGATTATTCAAATCCAAAGTTGATTTACGTGAAAAGTTAGCCATAGATAAACCGATTATTTTGTACGGCTCTACATTTAGCCCGACATTTTCATCTGCCCGACAATTGGCAGATACCATAGAGCGCTTGTCAAAAACCGGTCGCTGGCACTGGCTTATTAATCTGCACCCTAAAATGGACCAGGATGTAGTAGAGCGCTATAAGAACATGAGTGGGGAGAACTTAACTTTCTTTGATAATAAGCAAGATACATTTCCTTTGCTAAAGGCAGCCGATGCAATGCTTTGCGATACTTCTTCCATCTTCCTTCAGTACCTGCTGCTCGATAAGCCCGTAGTAACATTCAAAACAGCGATACCGGGGCCTCATCTGATTGATATTGACAACACGAGTGAAGTTGAAAAATCACTTAAGTACGCGCTAAGCAGACCCGAACAGCTGATGAAGGCAATAAGAGCATACGGTGACAGTATTCATCCCTATCGCGATGGAAACTCTTCAGAAAGGGTATTACAGGCAACCGATGATTTTATTGCTCACGAAGCTGATAAATTAAAACCTAAACCATTAAATATATGGCGTAAATTGCGGATTCGTAAACAATTAAAATATTACCGGTTGCGAGGCGTAAAATTTTAAAGCATCAACAATAGTATATGTCATTATTTTGCTTTTGCTATTTACCCTTATCGCTGCGACTGAAGGATACATCGTATCGGGCCTCATCTAACAAATTTTTTTCGATCCAGACGGTGATAAATTATTTCTTAGTTAATTTATAAACCGTACCACAATAAGGACAGCTGGCTTCGGTTTTATCATCAAGCGGGATATAAACACGCGGGTGTGAATTCCACAAAGTAGTACCTGGCATCGGGCAATGCACCGGCAAATCAGAAACACTGACTTCATACATTGTTTCTGCGCAGGACTCTTTAAGATTGATCTGCGCGGCGGTATTCGGATTCGGCATTACTTCCCCCTTGCTTCATTAAAAAAAGAGCGCTTTTTAAGGCGCTCTTTTTTATTATTTAACCGGTGTTAACCAGTCATTGTGTTTTTCAATTCGTCCGTGCACCACATCAAAATACATGGTCTGTAATTTCTCAGTAATCGGACCGCGTTTACCTTCGCCAATCAGACGACCATCCAGTTCGCGAATAGGTGTTACTTCTGCTGCCGTACCTGTAAAGAAGGCTTCGTCAGCAATATATACTTCATCACGGGTGATGCGTTTTTCAACAATGGGAATGCCAATTTCTGCCGCTAATGCAAAAATCGTGTTTCGCGTTATGCCGTTCAGAGCAGAGGTCAGGTCAGGCGTATAGATCACGTTATCGTGTACCAGAAAGAAGTTTTCTCCGCTGCCTTCAGCCACATAGCCTTCATTATCTAACAGCAATGCTTCATCGCAACCACAAGCCAGCGCTTCTTGCAGGGCAAGCATTGAATTAATGTAGTTACCATTGGCTTTTGCTTTACACATGGTGATATTGACGTGGTGGCGTGTGTATGACGATGTACGAATTTTAATGCCTTTTTCCAGTGCATCCGCACCCAGATAAGCCCCCCACTCCCAGGCCGCTATCATCACGTGTGTTTTCAGGTTGTCAGCACGTAAACCCATGCCTTCTGAGCCATAGAAGACCATCGGCCGAAGATAAGCGGTATCCAGATTATTTTGCGCTACAACATCACACTGTGCCTGATTAATCGTTTCTTTATCGAACGTCATTGGCATATTCATAATATGCGCAGAATCAAACAAGCGACGGGTATGCGCTTCAAGGCGGAATATAGCTGCACCCTGATTTTCGGTTTGATAGGCTCGTACACCTTCAAAAACACCCATGCCATAATGTAAGGTATGAGTCAGTACATGTACCTTGGCCTCACGCCAGGGAACCATTTCACCATCAAACCAGATAACGCCATCGCGATCAGCCATAGTTGGCATAATCAATACTCCACAGTTTTTTTATAAAACAGTCAGGCCTTGTTTTGACAAGACCTGACTCACAATTCTTCATTTAGTACTTCAAGCCAGACAGCTTTCACCTTGTCCCGGCATACACTGATTTCTGACTCATCAAATAACAGTGTTTCTTCATCCAGTGCCCGCTGGTGTGACAGATCGCGGTAATACCGGTAACAGTCGGTCAGCATACGGGCTCTTTCTTCAGTCCAGCATTTCAGCTCAGCTAATAATGAAATTAGCTCAATGGTTGAATAACGACTGACCAGTTCAGGCTGTTGCGCTGCATTGGATAATACCGCAAACTGCACAATAAACTCTATATCAACCAGCCCACCGGCATCCTGTTTCAGCTGAAATTGTTCAGTATTACTGTCACTTCCAAGGTGGCTGCGCATTTTAGCGCGCATATCCCGCACATCATCGAGTAATTTCAGCTGATCTCGATCCTGACATAAAACTGATCGTCTAATTCTATCAAATTCATAACTGATTTGGGAATTAGTCACAACAATTCTCGCCCTTAATAAGGCCTGATGCTCCCATGTCCAGGCCTGCTTTTGCTGATATTGCTCAAATGCAGATAAACTGCTCACCAATAAACCCTTTGCACCGTCCGGTCTTAGCCGCGTATCGACTTCATATAAGCGCCCCGCATTTGTGTAGGAGGATAATATATGAATGACGCGCTGGGTCATTTTGGCAAAAAACACGCTGTTATCGACACTGCGCGTACCATCCGTCATTTGATACTGACCAACGCTGTTGTGTAAAAAGACAATATCCAGATCGGAGTTATAACCCAGTTCCTGCCCACCCAGTTTGCCATAAGCAATGATAGCCAGCTCCGGGAAATATTTTTTTTCATCTGTCTGACAAACGGGACGACCAAATTTCTCCACCGTATCAATTAAAGCCATCTGATAAACCCGGTGTAAAATGATTTCTGCCAGCAGTGATAATTGTGAACTGATTGCAAAAGCATCTAAATCACCGGCCACATCCAGAGCTGCTATTCTCAAAATATGACTGTGTTTAAAGTGGCGCAGCACATCCATTTGTTGTTCCAGATCATTATCATCATAACGGCTGGCTGCAATATCCAGCTCCTGCTCCATTTCTAAATTACCGGGTAAATGGTAGAGCTGGGACGGATCCAGCAAATCATCCAGCAGCAGCGGGTATCTGGTTAACAATTTGGTGATTAAAACACTGGCAGCGCATAAGCGAATTAATTGCGTTAACGCCATCGGGTACTCTATTAACAGCGCCAGATAGACACTGCGCTTTAGTACCGAGTTCACAACTTCCAGTAACCGGCTTAAAACAATTTCCGGTTTTTGCTGTTGTTCGATAGCAGCCAGGATCATCGGCATCAGTTCATCTAAGCGTTTTCTTGCTGTATCGCCGATGTGATTAATGGTTTTAGAGGTAGAGAAATCATTCACCTGTTGCCAGACAGACTTTGCCTGATAAAAGCCCCGCTCTGTGAGTTTTTCCAGCGCGGTTTCTTCATCTAACTGACCTACCCAAAGAGCGTGATAAAAACCCGTCTCACCTGTATCAGTACCATCTGATAACTGTGGTGACTCAAAGACCATCTCGAAATAGCTGTGCACACGTTTTCTGTGAAACCAGGTCTGTTCCAGCAAGCCTGCCCAGTCGGCAATCTTCATCGTATGACAGATTCTAGCCTGTGAAACTTCATCTTTTGGCAGCAGATGTGTCTGCTCATCATTGAGCATTTGCAAACGATTTTCCAGCCGCCGCAAATACTCATAACTTTCCAGCAAGTGCTGCACTGTCTGACCGGGCAAATCATTAAGCTCGGCCAGCAGCTTTAACACATCAACAATGCCTCTTATTTGTAACTCCGGTTTACGTCCGCCGCGAATAAGCTGAAAAGTCTGGCCAATGAATTCAATTTCACGAATCCCTCCTTCACCCAGCTTGATATTATGCTGCAAGCCTTTGCTGTTAATCTGGTTATCAATTAACGACTTCATTTTCCTTATCGAAGAAAATGCGCCAAAATCAAGATAACGGCGAAACACAAACGGCTTTAATATTTGCGTCAGTTCATCAATATCAGCGATATCACCATAGATGGCCCTGCCCTTGATCATGGCATAGCGTTCCCAGCTTCTGCCCTGAGTCTGATAATAGTTTTCCAGCCCGGCAAAACTCATCACCAAGGGTCCGCTGTCACCAAATGGTCGCAAACGCGTATCCACCCTGAAGACAAAGCCATCCACCGTGATTTTATTCAGCATGGTAATAAAACGCTGCATTAAACGGGTAAAAAACTCACTGTTATCGAGCGTGCGCTTACCCGCCGTTTCGCCACGCTCTGAATAGAAAAAGATTAAATCAATATCAGATGAAAAGTTTAATTCGTAGGCACCTAGTTTACCCATACCCACAACCAGCGGACGAAGCGTTTTCCCAGCGGGATTTTGTGGCACGCCGATTTTTTCACAGCTATCCAGAAATAATGCTTCCAGTGTAACCTTAATACAGGCATCGGCAAGCCAGCTCAGTTCCTGTAATGTCTGCGTTGTTGCAGCATCACAGACAAGATCGCGCCAGGCGATACGAATCATTTCATATTGACGAAACTGCCGGAGCAATGACATGAGCTGAAGATCATCCCTGACACCTTTGATTTTTTCACTGAGGATTTGCTGATAATCCATCGCCGTGCGGGATGCATTTAAATCACCGGACTGAATTAAAGCACGGGCAATCGACGGACTGTGTGTAATATGACGGGCAATGAAGTCACTGCAGCAAAAGATATCAAGCAGCGTATCTGCAGACAGGCAGTCATCAGGCTTAAAATCATCACGCTGGCAAGCCGCTGACCACTGCGACCAGTAGTTTTTTAATAAGCCATGTAATACAGAGGGGTATTTATCAAGTTGCACTGATATGTCGGTTATAGACAAAGGAAAACCTAGCTCATTAAATTATTTGCTTCAACAGATTTAAAATAACTCTATCTCATCATCAGTACCAGCAGTTTTTTTCTTTTCTGCTAATTTTCTCAGCGCTTCAATAATAGGCTCACCGGCAAGAATGGCGTCAAACAATTGTTTATCTTCTTCCATCGTATATGAATCTCTGATGACTGCTTGCAAAGTTTTCCAGGCTTCAACGGAGTGCAAGCTTTCTTCATCACCGATCAGCGCCGTCAGATTACTCATGCTATTACGAATATGGCTCAGCCTTTGAACCAGTTTGTCGTAAAACTGAAAAGCGATGATCGATTTTTGCATCTCTCCACTGAGTTCAGTGCACTGTTGTTTTACTTCTTTATGTAATAGCGGATCAATATCACTGTACGTTGAAAAAGACTCGATCGCTTTAGCGATGCTGCTGATACCTGAGGACATGGAAGTAAAAGACTCAGTCAACACATCAATCGACTCATCACCATCGGTCATACTGTATTCGATTTGAGCTGTCGCCAAATTCAGCATAACGATAGTTTCCCGTACCTGACTCCAGTCGGAGCCAGATAACTGTGATGGTATTTGATTTGCTATCTTCTGGACAGGCCTATCCGTCATGCCTCAACCTCTATGGTAATATTTGATTATTACCACGAAGTATAGATGTAAATCTTAGTTTTGCTTATTTAACGGCAACAGTATTAACACTGGCGGCAGCCTTTTTAGCTTTAACACGGGCAGCCTCTGTTGTCTCAGAAACAGCCAGCGCCACACCCATGCGGCGACGAATAAACGATTCTGGCTTACCAAATAAACGAATTTCAGTCTGTGCTTCTGACAATGCGAGATCCACATTTTCATAAGCAATGCCCTGCTCATCCATCCCGCCATAAATCACCGCACTGGCACCCGTATCACGCAAACCGGTATCAACCGGTAAACCCAATATGGCACGGGCATGCAAGGCAAACTCACTTTGCCACTGTGTCATCAGTGTCACCAGACCGGTGTCATGTGGACGCGGGCTGACTTCACTAAAATAAACCTCATCGCCTTTAATAAACAACTCAACCCCGAAGATGCCGCGACCACCCAGACTGGTTGTCACTTTTTCAGCCATCTGCTGGGCTTTTTTAAGCACAGCTTCTGACATCGCCTGAGGTTGCCAGCTCTCAACATAATCACCTTTGTCCTGCAGATGCCCAATTGGCTGACAATAACTGGTGATGATGTTTGCCTGATCATTTAAAGAACGCACGGTTAATAAAGTGATTTCATAGTCAAATTCAACCACCGCTTCTACAATGATACGTCCGCTGTTAATCCGGCCGCCACTCATGGCGTAATCCCAGGCTTTGCTAACATCGCCGGCACTATTAATTCGGGACTGACCTTTGCCTGATGACGACATGACTGGCTTAATAATACAGGGATAACCGACACCATTTTCAATCGCAGCCTGCAGCTCATCCAGACTGTCAGCAAACGCATAAGCTGATGTCGCCAGACCCAGTTCTTCTGCAGCCAGCCGGCGAATTCCTTCACGGTTCATGGTTAACTGCGTAGCGCGTGCGGTAGGAATAACTTCCGCCAGACCTTCGGCTTCGATTTCGGCCAGCATATCCGTTGCAATGGCTTCAATTTCCGGCACGATCAGATCCGGCTTCACTTCTTCAATCAGCTGCCTTAAAGCCGTACCATCCGCCATATTAATCGTATAAGCACGATGCGCAACCTGATGACCTGGCGCGTTGTCATAGCGGTCGACCGCGATCACTTCAACACCAAAACGTTGCAGCTCGATAATGACTTCTTTGCCCAGTTCACCACTACCAAGCAGCATCACTTTGGTAGCGCTCGGGCTTAACGGGGTACCTATTCTCATTTAGCTGAATATCCCTTTTAATACGTAGAAGAAGATAATTGCCAGAATAGCACCGGCCGGTAACGTAATAATCCATGACATAAAGATATTTCGGATTACTGTCAGGTTAAGTGCCGCCATACCGCGTGCCAGACCTACACCTAAAACTGCACCAACCAGTGTATGCGTAGTAGAAATCGGCAAGCCCGTACCGGAGGCTAATACAACAGTGGTCGCCGCAGCCAGTGTTGCTGCAAAGCCACGACTCGGTGTGAGCTCGGTAATATTGTGACCCACTGTTGCCATCACTTTATGACCATACATCATCAGACCTGCAACAATACCGGCACCACCAATCAGTAATACCCAGACAGACAGGGCAGATTTTTGGGCGATTTCACCACCACTTTGTACAATACCCACAATGGCCGCGACCGGACCAATGGCATTAGCCACATCATTCGAGCCATGAGCAAACGCCATCGCACAGGCCGTCACTACCATCAAAACAGCAAATACTTTTTCAACACTGGCATAGTGGAAATCTTTATTCAGCGTTTCATTCATTTTTATTTTACGAATCACCATCACGCCAAGCGCGGTAATAAGCAGTCCGATCAGCGTGGCGTAGAAATAATTTTCCAGGGTTGATGTATGCAAACCGACATGTTTCAGACCTTTAACCAGGGTTACCAGTGAAATAATAAAACCGACCATAAAGATATAAAACGGCACATATTTTTTGGCATTATCAAACGGATTTTCCGTATCTAGTATCAGCTTTTGCACACTGCGAAATAAAGCATAAGCAATCACACCGGCCAGTACCGGAGATACAACCCAGCTGGCAACAATAAAGCCAACCTTGCCCCAGCTCACCGCCTCAATACCAATACCGACCATTGCAAAACCCACAATCGCGCCGACAATAGAATGTGTGGTTGAAACCGGCCAGCCTTTATGTGAGGCGATTAATAACCAGCAACCGGCAGCCAGCAATGCTGCCAGCATACCGTAAACCAGTAACTCCGGCGTTGACTCCAGCACCTTGGCATCGATGATGCCTTTACGAATGGTTTTCGTTACCTGGCCACCGGCTAAGATAGCACCGGCAAATTCAAATACTGCGGCGATTAATATTGCCTGTTTAATGGTCAGGGCTTTTGAACCAACCGATGTTGCCATTGCATTAGCCACATCATTAGCACCAATACCCCATGCCATAAACAGACCAAAAATACCTGCAAGCACCAGAAACAGGGTTGCATTCTCTATAATAATATTCATTGCCGCCTACCTCGCCAAAAATAATTGTAAACGACTTCCAACTCGTTGTGCCTGATCTGCAACATCTCCGGTTGCTTCGATGACTTTATACAAAAACATCGCCTCTAATGGCGGCATATCATTTTCAATCTGGAATAATTTTCCGCGTATTTTACGTTCCAGCGTATCGGTATTTGATTCGATTTTATCCAGCTTTTTAAGCATGGTCTGAACCAGTTTGACCTCACTGCCGCGAAAGCCTGTTTCAACCAGTTCATCGAGTTCATTGATTGTAATCTTTGCCTGCTCACTGGCATCAACCACTCGCTGAATAAATTTACTGTAATCAGCGGCAATCGTTTTCGGTAAAATCATTTTACGACCGAGGATAATCCCTGCCACGTCTTTTGCTTTATTTGCAATCCGATCCTGTGCTGTTAGCACTTCTAACAAATCCTGCCGGGAAACCTGCATAAACAAACCCTTAGGCAGATTCATGCGTAATTCTTTTTTCATTACATCCGCTTCATTTTCCAGCCCGGAAATCTGTTTTTGTAACTTCTCAACAGTTTTCCAGTTTTCAGCAATCAGTGCCTCACAAAAAGGCACTAATAAAGAGACACATTCGTGCACTTTTTCCATATGAACCTGCATTGGTTTAACAGGTGATGTGCCGAAAATTCCTGACATGTAATTACTGACAGCCATAAGACCCTCTCAGATTTATAAATTTAATTTTTAAACTCTTATAAAAAAAGCCCGGATTTTAGCCGGGCTTAGTTCTTTATTTTTCCAATTGTGATACGTCTCTGACGGCACCACGCGAGGCACTCGTCGACATCGCGGCATAGGCTTTTAAGGCATTACTGACCACTCTGTCACGGTTAAGCGGTTTCCAGCCGGCAGCACCTTTTGCATCCATTGCATCACGACGCTTTTGCAAATCGTCAGTACTGATGGCTAAATCTATAGTGCGCTGTGGAATATCGATTTCAATGATATCGCCTTCTTCGACCAGTCCAATCGCGCCGCCTTCTGCCGCTTCCGGTGAAGCATGGCCAATTGACAAGCCGGAGGTTCCGCCAGAGAAACGACCATCGGTGATCAGCGCACAGGCTTTACCCAAACCTTTTGATTTCAGGTAAGTGGTTGGATACAGCATTTCCTGCATACCCGGCCCGCCACGCGGTCCTTCATAGCGAATAACCACAACATCACCGGCATTAATCTTGTCATCCAGAATCGCTTCAACAGCCGAGTCCTGGCTTTCAAATATTCTTGCCGGGCCGCTGAATTTTAAAATATGCTCATCTACACCAGCGGTTTTTACCACACAACCATCGAGTGCAATATTACCGTATAAAACGGCTAAGCCGCCGTCTTTACTATAAGCGTGTTCAACATCACGAATACAGCCATCATCCACACTCAGGTCAAGACTTGGCCAGCGTTTGCTCTGGCTGAACGCCGTTTGTGTCGGCACATTACCAGGGCCGGCCATAAAGAAGGTTTTAACTGCTTCGTCTGAAGTACGACGCACGTCATATTTTTCCAGCGCTTGCATTACGGTGTTGCTGTGAATCATCGGGATATCAGTGTGTAATAAACCACCGCGTTCCAGCTCACCCAGTAAACGCATGACACCACCGGCACGGTGCACGTCTTCCATGTGGTATTTCTGCGTCGATGGTGCCACTTTACTTAAATGCGGTACTTTACGTGACAGACGATCAATATCGTCCATAGTGAATTTAACACCACCTTCTTCAGCTGCCGCCAGTAAATGCAAAATGGTATTGGTTGAACCACCCATAGCAATATCAACACACATGGCATTTTCAAAGGCTTTAAACGTGGCGATATTACGCGGCAAAGCCGACTCATCATCCTGCTCATAATAACGGCGCGCCAGATCAACAATGCGGCGACCGGCTTCAAGAAACAGTTGCTCACGATCAGCGTGCGTGGCCAGCATAGAACCATTACCCGGCAGTGACAAACCTAGTGCCTCGGTTAAACAGTTCATCGAATTTGCCGTGAACATACCCGAGCACGAACCACAGGTCGGACAGGCCGAACGTTCCATGGTCATGACATTTTCGTCGCTGGCATTGGGATCAGCTGCCGAGACCATGGCATCAACTAAATCCAGGTGTACTTCAATGCCATCAATTACCGATTTGCCGGATTCCATTGGACCACCGGAAACAAAAATAACCGGAATATTCAGTCGCATTGCCGCGTTCAGCATGCCCGGGGTGATCTTGTCGCAGTTTGAGATACAAACTAATGCATCGGCACAATGAGCGTTCACCATGTATTCCACAGCATCACTGATCAGCTCACGTGATGGCAGTGAATACAGCATGCCACCGTGCCCCATTGCAATACCGTCATCCACAGCAATGGTATTAAATTCTTTAGCCACACCACCGGCTTTTTCAATCTCGCGCGCAACTAACTGCCCCATGTCCTTTAAATGCACATGACCCGGTACAAACTGGGTAAATGAATTGGCTATGGCGATAATCGGCTTGTCAAAATCACCGTCTTTCATACCGGTGGCACGCCATAAGGCGCGGGCTCCGGCCATGTTACGACCATGGGTGGTAGTTCTTGAACGATATTCAGGCATGTTCTTTCTCTATGACACATTTATTACAGATGCAGTATTGTAAAGTTTACCGCAATAATGACAAACTCTTTCCTGCAATTAATTACTTTAATTACTCACACAAGCCTTTTTTACTATACACTTACTCTATTAACTCATTTATATCAATTGAGCTAGTCTATTAGATATTTCACAGATTTAGCAGAACACAAACATGACATTAACCGAATTACGCTATATTGTTGCCGTGGCAAGGGAACGGCATTTTGGCCACGCCGCCAAAAGCTGCTTTGTCACTCAGCCCACCTTAAGCCTGGGTATTAAAAAATTAGAAGAAGAACTGGGCAGCATTCTGTTTGAACGCGGTGCAAAAAATGAGGTTCGCACCACAGCCGTCGGTGAACGCGTTATTCACCAGGCACAAAAAGTACTCGAAGAAGCCGATGCAATAAAGGGTATTGCAGAGTTCAACAGCAACCCGCTTGCCGGTACGATTCGACTGGGCGTTATTTACAGTATCGCGCCTTATCTGTTACCCAAACTGATTCCCATCATTCACCAGGACGCACCGAAAATGCCTCTGTTGATTGAAGAAAACTACACCTCTGTATTATTAGAACAACTCAAACAAGGCAAGCTGGATGTCATTGTTATAGCCCTGCCGTTTAACGAGCCGGGCGTTGTCACTCACGCGGTCTACGATGAACCGTTTGTTATCGCTACACCGCGCGTGCATAAATGGAATGTAAAAAGTGAAATGCATCCCAGTGAACTGGTTGATGAGAACCTACTATTATTAGGCCCTGGTCACTGTTTCCGTGATCAGGTTTTAAAAATCTGCCCTCAATGTAACCAGCAGTCCGGCAATAAAATGCAGGACACTTTACAAGGCAGCTCACTGGAAACCATGGCACACATGGTTGCGACTGGTGTTGGCGTCACGGTGCTACCCTGTTCATCGGCCGCCAGTCATGTGCACGCAGAGCTCCTCAGCATGATCTCTTTTAGCGAGCCACAACCTTATCGACGGGTTGCGCTGGCATGGCGTAAAACCTACCCAAGACCGCAAGCCATTGAAGCCCTGAGGCAGGCGATACTGCATTCTGAAGTACCTTGCGTTAAGACCTTGCCGGACGAACAAAGTCAGGCTTATTAAACACATTAAAGCCGGCGAGTTAACAACCGGCTTTTCCAAACACATAAATTTCAGTCTGGCACTTAACAGCAAGCCATTCACAGGGTCTATACTACTCAATATTCTTTCTTACTATTCAGGCTGAAATCTCTGTGCAGCAGATTACCGACATACATCAAAAAGCACTGACTATTAATCTGGACAAAGCTCAGTACGGCACCATTGCTGAGATCGGTGCAGGCCAGGAAACGGCGAACTGGTTTTTCCGTGTCGGGGGTGCTGCGGGTACCATCGCCAAAGCCATCTCGGCTTATGACATGAAATTCAGTGATTCCATTTATGGTAAGTCTCCGCGCTATGTCAGCAGGGAGCGCTTAAATGCCATGCTGGAACATGAATACAGTTTAATCATTGAGCGCCTCGGTGAGAGCAAAGGCCCGCAGAGTACTTTTTTTGCTTTTGCCAATACCGTCGCTTCACGCAGCTTTTCCAGAGATGAGGATGGTCAGGGCTGGATTGGCGTTAAGTTCCAGTCATCACCCTGTAGTGAACCATCACAAATCGATATTCACGTCCATCTGCAGGGTAAAAAAAGCAGCGAAGATCAGCGCACGCTGGGAATCCTCGGGGTAAACCTTATTTACGCGGCACTGAACTACCATCAGAACCCGGAAAAATTACTCAAATCATTAATGGATGAATTGTCCTATGACTTTCTTGAAATAGACATGATTGATTTTACCGGCCCCGCCTTCAAGCAGGTAGATAATCGTTTGATGGCATTAAAGCTGGTGCAGTTTGGTATGACGCATGGCGCCATGTTTAATGCCAGCGGTGAAATTGTTTATCTGGCTGATGTACTTTATAAAAAAGCCGTATTGATTGAACGCAGTCGTTTTAACCCGCCAACCTTACTCAATATGAATATGCTCGACTGTGCACAAAAGCAGTTTCTTGCAGAACACGATATACCTGAGCAGGACCTTGTCGTTATTTCAGAAATGACGACTCATAATTTGCACTCAGGTGATGAGATTGATGCAGAAGACTTTCTGCAACGTGCAGATATTCTTTGCGCACTGGGTAAAAATGTACTGATTTCTAATATGGGCGCCTATTACCAGCTGGCCAGTTATATCTTTCGCTCAACCCAGCGACCGACAGGTATAGCGCTTGGCATCCCGACTTTAAAAGAAATCTTTCGTGAAGATTATTACAGCAATTTACCAGGCGGCATTCTCGAAGCCTTCGGCCGGCTGTTTAAATTTGATCTGCGGCTATATGTTTCACCCTGCCTGAATACAGACAACGCTGAGCTGATCACAACTGACAGTTTCGAGCCTGAGAAAAATTTAAAACACCTTTACAGGCACCTTCTGGACAATAACCTTATCCGCCCGCTGAACACCATTAATAAAGATTACCTGTGTATACACTCTCATCTGGTACTTGAGGAAATAAAGAACGGTAGGCCGGGCTGGGAGAATAAAGTCCCGGAGCAGGTAAGCCAGGTAATTAAAAGCAAAAAACTCTTTAATTGCACGTAACTGTTAAAGCTGACAAAACTAATATTCTGCCGGTGCTTTAATCATATAGTTAATACCCTTAATATTTTATGTCGCCAACAGCACTGCCAGATCTGTATAAAGTCAGCCAGGTTAAAACGTTGCGTGGCATTAAATCGATCAAGATCAAAACAACTCAAACTGATCCTGTATAACCGATTCCATCGAACCACCCAGAGCGCCCAGTATGGTATCTGCAATCGGTGTTAGCTGTTTCTCGATATAATGTTCATAATTCAGTGCCGATGAGCGACACTCCAGTGTCTCCGGTCCGTTAACCGTAATGACATATTCTATCCAGCTGGCATTTTTATAGCGTGATGGCTGACCCGTTTGCTCAAACACCTGCTCGGCTTTTATTGCCGCTTGTGCATGCGGGGGAATATTTTTCTGGTAATCCTGTAATTTCTGCCGCAGCCGTTTTCGGTATACAAGCTTTTCATCATAAACACCGGTTTTAAGATCTGCGACCACCTGCCTTATGTATTCATCATAAGCTTCTTCATTAAAAACCCGCTGATACAGATTCATTTGGAAATCTTTTGCCAGCTGTGTCCAGTCAGTTCGCACGGTTTCCAGACCTTTAAACTTCAGCTCCCTGTTGCCATCAGCATTTTCCACCATTCCTGCATAACGTTTTTTACTGCCTTTTTCTGAGCCGCGAATGGTTGGCATAAAAAACTTAACAAAGTGCGTTTCATATTCCATTTCAAGACAGGACTCGATACCATATTCGGCTTGCAGCGACTGCCGCCAGAACTGATTGACATGCTGAATCAGCTGCTGACCAATTGCATTAGCCCGCTCATTATTAAAGCGTTTACCCAAAGCAACAAATACCGAATCGGTGTCACCATAAATTACCGAATAGCCGGCTTCTTCAATCAGGTCGACGGTTTGTAATATCACATCATGACTGCGTTTGGTAATTGAGCTGGTCAGGCGCGAGTCATGGATACGGCAACCCGGTGTACCCAGTACACCGTAAAAGGAATTCATAATGATTTTTATGGCCTGTGACAGCGCTTTGTTTTTTTCCCGCTTGGCTTTATCTCTCGCCTGCCAGAGCTGCGCGATAATATCGGGTAAAATATATTCATTTCTTGAAAAACGGGCGCCATCGTAACCGGGGATTGTTTCACTATCATCTGCGTTAAGCGCAACAATTCGCGCATAAGGGTCAACATTAAAGGTACGAATAATACTCGGATACAGGCTTTTGTAATCGAGTACCAGCACGCTGTCGTGCATACCCGGCACCGAATCCATCACATAACCGCCGGGCGCACTTAACCTGCCTTCATAGTCTCCAATATTGGGAGCCACATAGCCTTTGCGATGCAATCGGGGTAAATACAGATTATCAAACGCGGCAACCGAGCCGCCAACTCTGTCCATTTCAAGCCCGGTTAAACGCGCGCGTTCAATTGCAAAACTTGTCAGTTCAGTATGCTCGAATATATCCCAGACCAGCTGGCAATCCTCAAGATTGTAGGCCGCCAGTGTTAACTTTTCTTCTTTAAACTGGCGGCGAATTTCCTTGGCTTTGTATAAAGGATCATGACTGTCTGCGCCGTGAATCAGCTTGCCTCTGCCCAGCAATTCATTGCCCACCGACTCAAGAGAAAAACTGCTGAAGGAATAAGTCGCACTTTTTAAAGTATCAATACCGTCTAACACCACCCGCCCCGGTATTAATAAAAAATACCGTTCCGCTTCATTTTGCTGTTGTCGCCAGAACGCTTTGGCGCGCAAGCGACCAACGGTTAACGGAATTTTTAGCTGATCGGCTTTTTTCTGCAAAAACCTGAAATCAAAATTAATCACATTCCAGCCGATAAAGATGTCGGGATCAATTTTTTCTACCCAGACTAAAAAGCGTTTTAATAAAGCTGCCTGATCGGCCACAAATTCAATCTGTTTTTCTTCATCCGATGCAGCAGGATCACCCACCATCAAAACTCGTTTGATGTTATTCGTGACAAAAGCAATGGAAAATAATTCATCGGTCTGATAATCGGTTTCAATATCGAATGACATCACGGTAAATGCCGGCTGATAATCCGCTACGCTTATTCGCGGGTTCACAATCACCCCAGAAGTTTTTTCTGTGTGAATACACACCGGACCGGTTAAAAAACGTTCTGTTAGATAACGTTCCGGTGGTCTGATGTCCGATTCAAGGCAACGAATATTATTTTGCTGGAGCAGATCTCTTGCCCGATAGAACTGTTTCATGGACTTAAAATAAACACCGGCCACCGGTTCTGCTTGAAAGTTCAGTAACGCCAGCGGTTTAATGTCCGATCTGGCGATATCGTTTAATAAGGCCTGAGCCTGAGTGGCATCCTGCTGACGAATAAAAAATAATACCGACTGACGCTCAATAATCACTTTGAGGGGACCTGAATCACTGCTGAACCAGAATTCCAGCTGCACGCCATCATTGGTATCAAAGGATTGTCGGGTCAGAAGAAAAGCGTTAGTCACGGATAGTATTCTTTTAGTGAATCAGGTCAGATTGCGGATTTTAGCATTAATAAAAGCACCGGGGACGACGGCAGCCGCCTGCGATGTCATACCGAAAGCAATAATATGGCTCTGCGGACAGGCTGCATCAGCATCAAAACACAATAGTTTCTGCAGCTGACTATGCCTGACTATAGCGGAGCCAGGCTGTAAAAAATAACGAATTTAGGCCATTGTATCGACGATCTTCAGTAATAAGGCATAAATGTGGGGGAATTAATCACCGCCTCTTTGTGCTTGCGACTTAACCATTTTATTATTTGCTGCTAGTATGGTCACATAATAAAAGTCACGCTCAACAGCATAACTAACAATCAAGGGATAAAACCATGAAATTTAAATTTACATTAGCGGCAGTGATTGTTGCCGGTGCAGCCACCTCTCTGACAGTACAGGCAGGCACCCTCGAAGACGTCAAATCCAAAGATTACCTCAGCTGCGGTGTTAGTACCGGTTTAGCGGGCTTTTCGCAAAAAGATGAAAAGGGAAACTGGAGTGGCCTTGATGTCGACGTTTGTCGCGGCGTTGCAGCAGCGGTATTAGGTGATGCATCAAAAGTAAAATACAAACCCTTAACAGCAAAAGAGCGTTTCACCGCGCTACAATCAGGTGAAATCGATATATTATCACGCAATACCACCTGGACGCAGACTCGTGACACTTCTCTTGGTTTAAACTTTGCCGGTACCATTTATTACGATGGCACAGGCTTTTTGGTGCGTAAAAAACTCGGTGTAAAAAGCGCCACTGAACTCGACGGTGCAGCCGCATGTATTCAGGCGGGTACTTCAACCGAGCTTGCCATTTCAGATTATTTCCGCGATAAAAAAATGTCATTTAAGGTTGTTACCTTCGACACATCTGACCAAACACGCAGCGGTTTTGAGTCCGGTCGCTGTGACTTTCTGACATCAGATCAGTCTCAACTTTACGCACTGCGCATTGGCCTGAAAGACCCTGCCGGTGCCATCGTGCTACCGGAAGTTATTTCTAAAGAGCCGCTCGGCCCTGTTGTACGGCAGGGTGATGATGCCTGGTTCAACATTGTAAAATGGGTTGTTAATGCATCCATTGAAGGTGAGTTTCAGGGCGTTACATCAGCTAATGCGAAGACCTTACGCGCATCGGGTAAACCGGGACAAAAGCGTCTGCTTGGCACTGAAGGTGACCTTGGTATGAAACTGGGCTTATCGCCTGACTGGGCTTATAACATTATGACCCAGGTAGGCAACTATGCTGAATCGTTCGAACGCAATGTTGGACAAGGCTCACCGCTTAAAATCAAACGTGGTATTAACGCACAATGGAATAATGGCGGCATTCTTTATTCGCCCGCTATGCGTTAAGCATAATTGATGATAAAGGGGTGTATCACCCCTTTATTTTGTTTCAAAACTTTATAATTATTTATAATAAGTCTGTTCATTATGAGCGTACCACCGAATTACATACAAACCAGCAAAAGCCGGGGTTCATTTTTTAATAATCCGGCTAACCGGGCCCTGATCTACCAGTTTCTTTTGCTGATGGGGCTGGGCTATTTTTTCTATATTATTATCAGTAACACCATGTCTAACATGGAAGCCCGCGGTATTAAAAGCGGTATCAGCTTTCTCGGCGAAACAGCCGGCTTCGACATATTAATGTCTCTTATTCCATACGACTCGACTCACACCTATGGCAAAACCTTTATCGTCGGCTTACTCAATACCCTGCTCGTATCCGTTATCGGTATTTTCCTCGCCACGATTATCGGCTTTATCATGGGCGTGGCGCATTTCTCACGCAACTGGCTGATCAGTAAATCATCAACTGTATTCATTGAAACATTTCGCAACATCCCATTATTGCTACAGGTATTTTTCTGGTATTTTGCCGTGCTTTCAAGCTTGCCCAGCGCACGGCAAAGCCTTTCCATAGGCGAGGCTTTTTTTCTTAACGTTCGCGGGCTCTATTTACCTCACCTTGCCGGTGATGAAGGCTCTGTTGTTGTTTATGGCGCCGTGTTTATTGCCATCACATCCATTATCGCCTTACACCGCTTTGCAAAAATACAGCAAGAAAAGACCGGTAAACAACTGCCAGTTTTACGCCTTAGTCTGGCGATATTGATTGTCCTGCCACTGTTTGCGACTCTCATTATGGGTACACCGTTTCACTGGGAGCTGCCGGTTTTAAAAGGTTTTAATTATCAGGGTGGCACCACCATCATCCCTGAACTGATTGCTCTGTCACTGGCGCTCAGTATTTATACCGGTGCATTTATCGCTGAAGCTGTGCGAGCAGGCGTGCAATCAGTGCCGCACGGGCAGACAGAGGCAGCACGCAGCATTGGTATGAATGAAAAACAGATCATGAAATTAATCATCGTTCCGCAGGCAATGCGTGTCATTTCTCCACTGCTAAACAGTGAGTATCAAAGCCTGGTTAAGAACTCAACGCTGGCCACAGCGATTGGCTACCCCGACTTATTCACCGTATTTGTTGGCACAACCCTGAACCAAACAGGACAAGCCATTGAGATTGTTTTCATGACCATGGCCGTCTACTTCGCCATCAATATGTTTATTTCCGTGCTGATGAACTTATTCGATAAGAAAGTTTCCCTGATTACCAGATAACAACGAAATTACTTTATGCAAACATTCAATCCCTTACCTGATAAGCCCGCCCCCGCACAAACCGTCGGCATAACCGGCTGGCTAAAAAACAATTTATTTTCCTCGCCGCTTAATTCACTGGCAACCATAGTCGTCGCAGCGATACTGATAAAAGTTTTACCGGCAATGATCGACTGGTTATTTATTTCTGCGAACTGGTCCGGTGCAACGCAGGACGACTGCACTAAAGACGGTGCATGCTGGGTTTTTGTCAGTGCATGGTCGCAGCAATTTTTTTATGGCAGTTACCCTGATGAAGAAATCTGGCGGGTTAACCTCTGTCTCGCCATGCTGGTCGCCATCATCACCGCCTCACTGCGCGTTAAAAAAGAATTAAGAGAAAAAGTTTTTATTCCCTTGTTTCTGTTATTACCGTTTATCTCTATCGCCATACTGGATGGCAGCTACTTAGGTCTGGTGCAGGTAGATACGGATTACTGGGGCGGCTTTTCACTCAATGTGCTGCTCGCTGCCGCCAGTATCATTGTCGCCTTTCCACTGGGATTTTTATGGGCTTTAGGGCGCCGTTCACACATGCCTTTAGCACGCACCATTAGTATCGGCTTTATCGAGTTTTTCCGTGGCGTTCCTGTGCTGGCTTTATTTTTCATGGGCTCGGTAATGCTGCCGCTGTTTTTCCCTGAAGGCACAAACGTTGATAAACTGTTACGCGTCTGGATCGTTCTGGTCTTTTTTATGTCAGGCTATATGGCAGAGGTATACCGGGGCGGTTTTAACGCTATTCCAGCGGGACAATATGAAGCAGCCGATTCACTGGGCTTGAGTTACTGGCAAAAAACCTTACTCATCATTCTGCCGCAAGTCATTAAAATTTCGATGCCGAATATATTAGCAACATTTGTGATGCTGTTTAAAAACACCACCTTCCTGCTCATTATCGGTATTTTTGAAATGCTCAGCACCACTCAGACCGCACTGAGTAATTCACACTGGTTAGGCGGCCACGCAGAAGAAGGCTATCTGTTTGTCGCACTCGTTTTCTGGGTCTGCTGTTTTAGTATGTCGATGATGGCAAGTGCAATTGAACGTAAATTAAATACCGACCATAAAAATTAATATTGGATGACTAATATGACCACACAAACAAACAATACTCCATCTGATGACGTCATCATCATTCAGAACCTGAACAAATGGTATGGTAACTTTCACGTACTCAAAGACATCAACCTGACGGTACGTAAAGGTGAAAAAATTGTCGTCTGTGGCCCGTCCGGCTCCGGTAAATCGACCATGATCCGCTGTATTAACCGGCTTGAAGAATTCCAGCAAGGCTCATTAGTGGTTGATGGCATTGAAATGATCGAGGACGTGAAAAACATAGAAGCCATACGTCGTGACGTGGGCATGGTGTTTCAGCATTTCAACCTGTTCCCGCATCTAAGTATTTTAGAGAATCTTTGTCTGGGGCCGATCTGGGTACAGAAAAAACCGAAAGCCGAAGCGGAAGCCATCGCTATGAAATATCTGGAACGTGTGAAAATACCTGAGCAAGCCAGCAAGTTTCCCGGCCAGCTTTCAGGTGGTCAGCAACAGCGTGTTGCGATCGCACGCTCGCTGTGCATGAACCCGAATATCATGCTGTTTGATGAGCCCACCTCTGCTCTCGACCCTGAAATGATCAAAGAAGTGCTCGACGTTATGATTGAACTGGCTGAGGAAGGCATGACCATGATCTGTGTCACTCATGAAATGGGCTTTGCAAAAAAAGTAGCCGATCGCGTTATCTTTATGGATGCCGGAGAAATTGTTGAAGAAAACACGCCGCATGAATTCTTTGATAACCCACAAGTCGACAGAACACAAAAATTCTTACAGCAAATTCTGAATCATTAAAAATGCGTCAGCCTGTTATTATCTGACGCTTACATGCAATCTTTCTTTTGTGATTTTATGTCATCACACTCACAACTATTTCAAAGATATAAAAAAGCCCCGATATTATCGGGGCTAGAAATCCCGATAAGTTAATCCACGCTTTTTTTCTGCCGCAAACAAAGCGCTTTTATACTGACACTAATAAATTCACCATGACCATCCTGTCAACTTCTCGCCAAAGCAAATACCCAGACCACCCAGCTAAAACTATGTAACCACCCCGCAAGCGTCACAATACTCCAGACAAATATTTCTTTTTTATTCTTTTGCCGGCACCGCGGTATTAGCCAGACTAACGGCATCAACATCACAAGCAGCAACAATAACGGTATCAATACCGTACCCATACCCGGTCCAATCGTCATAACAATAACAACGCTGGTAGTCAGCGTAATAAATAAAAAAAGCAGGAGTCTTGTACGAGTCCAGGAAAAGTTGATAAAAATAAGCAGCACAAAGCCATAAAACATTACTGCCAAATAAGGCAGATACAAAATACCCCGGATATTCAAAATAGATTCAGGAAAAAGCATCCACAAATTCATCGCGACATCACCTTATGTAATCGTTATTTGAATTAATACTGAGTGTGCCTGTTATGTCTTTGTGGACAGCTAGAGAGGGATCGAGAAAGAACAATAAGATCAACATAAACTCTGGATTAATACCGCTTTATCAAGGCTTAATAAAGCGACATCTGATGGTAATGGCAAAGGGATAAGGCTTTTACCCGCTCAGCGAAACTGCTCTGGCATAGGCACTGGTGTTGCCATTGAGGTCTGTTGCTGCTGTTGTTGTTCTACAGCGGCAGGCGCTCCCGCAACGAGTAATGAGTCTTCCTCATGCTTTTCAAAAACCGGCAAGTTGTCAAAAACATCATTAATGCCTGTATTCCAGGCATCCCGAACAGTAATCAAGTAAGGATCGGATTCTGCAAAAACACAATGACAGTCCAGTTTCAGGCTATCTTTTGGGTAGATGGCAATCTCAAAAGGAGGCCCTACTGTAATATTAGAGCGTGTTGTCGCATCCAGTGACACCAGCGTCAGACGAGCACCCTCATCCAGACTCATGCCGGGATAAGCGATACGATCCAGTGCTGGCTTGCCATACTTACTTTCACCTATTTGTAGATAAGGCGTTTGTGGTGATGAGGCAATGTAATTACCCTGTGGATAAATCATCATCAAGCCATGAGGTTTTCCGGCAATCTGCCCTCCCAGCAACATAGTTGTCTCGCCGCTGACGCCACTCTGTGCAAAGGCTGCACTGTGATCCAGCTGCACCTGCTGAATGATTTTGCCTATGTATTCAGCGGCCTCAAACAGGTATTTAACATTAGCTAAATTGATTCCCCCCGTTGGGTAATCAATATCACGCTGAATATGGTTAATCACTTCCTGTGTAGTGGCAAGATTACCCGCCGACAAGACCACGAACAAACGGTCCGGTGCCGGGGTAAAAAGATGCATTTTGCTATAGGTGGTCACATAATCCACACCTGCATTGGTGCGTGAATCAGAGGCAAATACCAGACCATCATCAAGACTAAGGCCGACACAGTAAGTCATAAGTATTTCTACAAAAAGGGTTATAAGAAACTGAGTCTAGCACGCCCTATTAACGAAAACCAAACAATTCACAGCCGTTAATCTGTTCTCAGTTTCCGCCAGGTTATTCGGCTTTCTCGGCTAAAGCAACTTCAGGTAAAAAGTACTGTTTTGCAAGTGCTGTGTGAAATTTCCATAGCTTGATTTGCAGCTCATCGATGTACTGATGCAACACATCTTGTTTCATATTTTCCATTTTTTGAGTGTTTAACTGCCGCACCACGGATCTCAAAGCCTTCAGTGGTTTAGTATTATGCGCCAGCGTACCGACACTTTCTTCAACAGAATCAAGGCAATAGGATACCGCGCGTGGAAACCGGCTATTATTAAATAAAAATTCCAGAATAGGCGTTCTGCGAACCTGAACATCGATTTCACGCCGGTAGATAGCATAAGCAGAAAGAGACTTCAGTACACTGATCCATTCAATACTACTAAGACCACTGTGGTTAAATAATTCATCCGAATCTGTCAGTAAGTCTGATGACCTTACATCAATAATTCGGGTCGTCATCTCAGCACGCTCAAGGTCTTTACCTATACGCAGAAAATGCCAGGCTTCATCGTGATACATCACTGAAGCCAGCAAGCCATTCAACTGTTGAGACCCTGAAATAATACCCTCCAGGTAATCATCTCTGCCCTTTTGTGTCAGCCCAGCCTGGACACTTTCTTTCGCAAAAAGGTATAGCTTATTCAGGCTTTGCCAGGCCGTACGCGGGATAATTTCACGCACAGTACGGAAGTTTTCCCGGGCAAATGCAAGAGAGCTCAGTATTGAGCTGGGGTTATGAGTATCACCAATCAGGAACTTGACAACATTGCGCTCAGTCGGGTTTTTATAATGCTCAGCAAAACTGCCTTCAAGGCCAGTGATTGTGATCAGTGGTTCCCAGCCCAGAGAAACGACCGTTGGCGCATCCAGTACAAGATTGGAATTAACCCTTATCAATCGCGCCGTATTTTCTGCCCGTTCAATATAACGGCCAGCCCAGTAAATTTCTTCAGCCACACGTGACAGCATATTTAATCCTCTCCATCTGCAACAATCCAGGTATCTTTTGATCCGCCACCCTGTGATGAGTTAACCACCAGCGAGCCCTTACGCAAGGCAACACGCGTTAGCCCGCCAGTTGTCACCATCGTTTTCTTGCCGCTCAGGATAAATGGCCGCAAATCAACATGCCGTGGCTCCAGTTTTTTATCGACAATAGTGGCTACTGTAGAAATGCCCAGAGTGGGTTGTGCAATATAGTTTCTGGGATTACGCTTAATCAACTTGGCAAACTTTTCTCGTTCAGCCTTGGTCGAGACAGGTCCGATCAGCATGCCATAACCGCCGGATTCATTAGCAGGTTTTACAACCAGCTTATCCAGATTTGCCAGAGCATATTCACGCTCTTCTTTATACATGCAGCGGTAAGTCGGTACATTGGCAATGATGGGTTCTTCATGCAGATAATAACGAATGATATCAGGCACAAAGGCATAAACCACTTTATCATCAGCAACACCGGCACCGGGCGCATTAGCCAGTCCCACATTACCGGCTTTCCACGCCCGCATCAGTCCCGGCACTCCCAGAGTGGAATCTTTGCGGAATACTTCGGGATCGAGGAATTCATCATCTATTCGGCGATAGATTACATCCACACGCTGCGGGCCTGCTACGGTACGCATATAGACAATATTTTCTTTATCGACAAACAAATCTCTGCCTTCGACCAGCTCTGCACCCATCTGGTGAGCCAGATATGCGTGCTCATAATAAGCCGAATTATAAATACCTGGTGTTAATACAACCACCTCCGGGCGCTTTACTTTTCTCGGCGAAACAGAAACCAGCATATCATGCAGCCGGGTCGGGTAATCATCCACAGGTAGTGGTGCATAAGTTTCAAACAATTCAGGGAAGACATGCTTTGTCACTTCCCTGTTGGCGATCATGTAAGAAACGCCCGAAGGAACGCGCAGGTTATCTTCGAGCACATAAACCGTTCCATCTGTGTCCCGCACCAGGTCGGAACCACAGACATGCGCCCAGATAGCGGAAGGCGGATTCACTCCAACGCACTGCGGCCTGAAATTTTTTGAATCTGCCAGTACTTCCGCAGGAAATACTCCGTCCTTAATGATTTTCTGTTCATGGTACAGATCATTAATGAATAAATTCAGCGCCTTAACACGCTGGATAAGTCCGGCCTCTATCACATCCCATTCCGATTTTTGAATGATTCGGGGGAGAATATCAAACGGCCAGTTGCGGTCAATAGCACCGTCTTTTTTTGTGTAAATTCTGAAAGAGATCCCCTTTTCTTTAATCGCCAGCTCGGCAGCCATTTGCCTGGCCGCCAGATCTTCTTCATCCATTTTACGGAATCGTTTAATCAGTTTTTTACAATAATTACGCGCCCGGTTCTTGCCTGAAAACGTTTCATCATAAAAACCCGCAGGATTATACTGAGTAAGATCAATCGCCATGATATTCACCTAAAAGCCAAGTCATTGTCGTCTAATTCCTTCCTGTTCTTAAATCCAGCGTATACGGATGATCCGGATGCGGGTGTTCCATCTTAACTTTAAGATGACCTCCCGTATGACCAGTCTGCGAAAAACGTGCCAACCGGCGTGATTCTGCCTCATAAGCATTCACCGGGAATACATCCGGATTACGTCCGCCAGGATGAGCCACATAATAAGTACAACCACCCAGTGATTTCATTGACCAGCGGTCAATCAGATCAAACACCAGCGGTGAATCAATCGGCAAGGTTGGGTGCAGCCCGGAAACCGGATCCCATGCCTTGTAGCGCACTCCCGCCACAAACTCGCCCCGCACACCGGTACTTCGCAGTGGCAATGCCATGCCATTACAGGCAATCATATGGCGGCCATCCGTCATGCCCCGAACTCTGACCTGTAGCCTTTCTACCGATGAATCAACGTAACGCGATGTCCCCTGTGCACTGACTTCTTCACCCAGCACATTCCACGGCTCAATCGCAAAGCGCAGTTCGATTTCAATATCATCAATATTAATGCGGCCATAATGCGGAAACCTGAATTCGGTAAACGGATCGAACCATTCTTTTTCGATCTTGTAACCCCAGCGATTAAGGTCATCCACAACACTGGCTATATCACGCTCTATATAATGTGGCAGCATAAAGCGATCATGTAACTCAGTGCCCCAGGGCACCAGTTTTTCTGTGTAAGGCTTTTGCCAGAAACGCGACACCAGTGTGCGTAATAGCAGGTTCTGCACCAGCGACATGCGCGGATGAGGCGGCATTTCAAAACCACGAAACTCAACGATACCCAACCTTCCAGTCGGTGAGTTCGGGTTATAAAGTTTATCGATACAGAACTCGGCACGATGGGTATTACCGGTCATATCAACCAGCAGGTTGCGCATGATGCGGTCAACAATCCACGGCGAAGGCACTTCACCTTTGGGTATCTGCTGCAGCGCAATCTCTAGTTCATACAAGCTGTCATCACGCGCCTCATCAATCCGCGGCGCCTGCGAAGTTGGTCCAATAAACATACCTGAAAACAGATAAGACAAAGATGGATGATTCTGCCAGTAGCGGATCAGGCTGCTGAGTAATTCCGGCTTGCGTAACATCGGACTATCAGCAGGCGAGACGCCACCCAGTGTGACGTGATTACCGCCACCCGTGCCGGTATGACGACCATCCAGCATGAACTTTTCAGTACCCAGTCGTGACTGATGGGCTTCGTCATATAGAACTTCAGTATTTTCTACCAGCTCTTTCCAGCTGCTGGTCGGATGGATATTAACTTCAATCACACCCGGGTCTGGCGTCACAGAAAAACGTTTAAGACGGTGATCATGAGGCGCTTCATAGCCCTCCATAATAACCGGCATCGACAACTCTTTTGCTGTGGCTTCAATTTGAGCGATAAGATCCAGCCAGTGATTCAGATGAGAAATCGGCGGCAAAAATATATGTAAATGGCCGTTCCTGGGTTCAATACACATGGCGGTCCTGACAAAGAAACCGCTACCATGCTCTTCATCATCAGCCACATCCTGCTGACTGCGCGGATCAATTGCAGTTAACTCCGGTTCAAAACTGGAGTAACGGCCAGCAACACCGCCGGCCAGATGCTCACGCTGCGCAAACGGATCGGCATCAATGTGTTTATGACGCCGGCTCTCCTGCTCCCACAACAATCCGTCCAGAGGTAAGCGGAAACCCATCGGTGAATCACCCGGTAGCAAAAACATATGGTCACGAGTAAACGCCCACTTTGAACTGACCCAGCATTCTTTTACCGAGTCCCACGCCAGTGGCAGAGTAAAGCCCACGACACTGTCCAGGCCTTGTTCAAAAACGCGACGTAATCGCTCCCGGTCAACTTTGTCAGCCAGTTTATTATCCAGCACGTCCAGATTCTTCGGTAAATTACCTTCTTTCCACAGGTAATAAAGTGCATCTTCATAACCGGCAACAAGATGACTATCAGAAAGACCCAGTTTATTTGTCAGTAACTTGGAAAAAGCACTGGCATGATCCACTGTATATGCACCCTTTTGGGTCGGATCTGCAATAAGTTCGGGCGCCTTCCAAACCGCAACGGCATCTTCTCGCCAGTAACATGACAACGCCCAGCGCGGTAAAGGTTCACCGGGATACCACTTACCCTGTCCATGATGCAGCACACCGCCAGTACCAAATTTACCCCACAGTTTTCTGAAAATAACTTCCGCACGCTCTCTCTTATGCGGACCCAGCGCAGCAATATTCCATTCCGCGCCATCCATATCATCAATCGAGACAAAGGTCGGCTCACCACCCATAGTCAGCCGGACATCGTTGTCTATCAGTTCTGCTTCAACCTGCTCACCCACTTTCATGACAGATTGCCACTGCTCATCTGAGTATGGTTTGGTCACCCGGGGGTCTTCATGAATACGGGTAACGGTGTTTTCGAATTCAAAGCTCACTTCACATTTGTCAATCGCACCGGTAACCGGTGCTGCACTGACAGGGTCAGGCGTGCACGCCAGTGGAATATGACCTTCTCCTGCAAACAATCCTGAAGTCGGGTCAAGCCCTATCCAGCCAGCACCGGGTATAAATACTTCGGTCCATGCATGCAGGTCAGTGAAGTCTTCCTCCGGGCCGGATGGTCCGTCCAGCGACTTAACATCAGAGGTTAACTGCACCAGATAGCCTGATACAAAGCGCGCTGCCAGCCCCAGATGCCTTAATATCTGCACCAGTAACCAGGCCGTGTCACGACAAGAGCCCTTTACTAAAGTCAGCGTCTCCTCACAGCTCTGAACACCCGGCTCCATGCGAATACCATAGGCAATATCCTGAGATAGCTGCAGGTTTAGTCCGACCAGAAAATCCTCTATACGTTTTGCTTCACGCGGAACTTTTTTGACCCATTCAAGCAAAAGCGGTCCGGACTCAGCAAGTTCAAAATAGGGCGTTAATTCTTTATGTAGCTGCTTTTCATATTTGAAGGGGAAGTCTTTGGCCGACTCTTCGACAAAAAAATCAAACGGATTAATGGTGACCATCTCGACCACAATATCCACTTCGATAACCATTTCACGCGTCTTTTCATTAAACACATAACGCCCGATAAAATTACCAAAGGCATCCTGCTGCCAGTTGATATAATGATCCGCCGGTTCGACTTTGATGGAATATTGATGAACCGGCGTGCGCGTATGTGGTGCAGGCCTTAAACGTATCTGATGTGGAGCAAGTGATACCAGCCGGTCAAACTTATAGACTGTCTTATGATGAATTCCAACACGAATAGTCATGTTATTTTGCTGCCCCGGGGTTATACGCACTGTTAAAATTAGTCAACTTTACAAATATATTACAGCAAATTTCATTCCAAGTAGCTTATTTAATATACGGGCTTGAATTAAATACAACTGAGCCGCTCTTTATCGATACCCAAACAAACCCAGACAGCCACTCTAAGTATTGCTTCTGGGAAGGTCGTTACAAATGTCAGGCATGACTGGATGAAACCGCTCTTGCCACCTGTATGGCAACCACAGAAAAAACATGCCTCAAGGTTTACCGTTTCGTTTAACTGATTATATTGAACTGTTCGGCTGGACAGGTTGTATCATGAATGACGATAAGCACGGGTATATAAATAATGAATGATCACCACACCTTGATCGCCTTAACATAGCCCCGAACCACTGGCATTACATGACACAGCACTTTGAAAGTCATTTCAAAGGCCTTGTGGGGTCAGCCTACAAACTCAAACAGCACGCCATCAGATAGATTCTGATAAAAGCACTCACCTGTGATTTGAGAGTTACATAAATAACAGCAATCAAACTTAATACTAAAAAATCAACATCATTAAACTGGAATCTGATTTGATAGCTATTTTTTTATAACTTTCTTAAAGTGAATAGCAAATGATGTTCCAATCAAGCTGCAAGGAAAAATATTTATGACTTTGTTGATGCGGATTAGACCAGACGTTTGTATGCGGCAGAAATTATAACGATTTTACAAAACCTGTAAAAAAATAGGAGCGGTGACAAACTAAATCATACTGATTGTCACTGCTCAAATTAATTCAAAAAGCAAATCAACCGGTTCCAGAAAATCTAAATGAAACCCCACCTTATATATTTTTAGTTCGTTTAACCGGTGCTCCATGCTCTGGGGCGCTGCATTCCCGCTATTTTGCATGCCTGTTTAACATAACCATAAGGAAACAGCTGGAACAAGTGTTGCTTGGCGGACTTCTTGTCATAGTGTTGTGCACTGACCAGATACTCAACCACGTGTCGTACATCAGGGATTATGTGATGATCCATCCAGTAGTCACGCATAAACTGTAAAATAGGCCAATATTCCTGCGTCAATTCGAGGCCTTCTTCGGCAGCCATTTGCTTAGCCAGACTGCTATCCCAGTCATATGGATTGACGATATAACCTTCAATATCTCTCACATAGTGTGCGGCATTCAGCATGACGTTTCTCCTGTATATTAGATAAAACTACTATATGAAGGCATTTAATATTTGTAAAACGATATTTTTCGGTATCTAATATCGTATATTCCGATATTAAAGAGATATGTATGGATATTGAGCAGGCGAGAACATTTCTCAGCATTGCCTCCAATGGCAGTTTTGTTGAAGCCGCTAAACAATTGCACCTGACTCAATCGACTGTGAGCGCACGCATACAACGGCTGGAGCAGGAACTCGATGCTAGCCTTTTCATCCGTAACCGTTCAGGGGCTACGCTGACTCATGATGGCCGTCGGTTTATGGATTATGCCAAACGCCTGGTATTAACCGCAGAACAGGCGCGGCATGACATCGGATTGCCGGAGCGTTTCAGCGATACGATTCGTATCGGTGGGCGCATCGCGCTATGGGAAAACCTGTTGCCACTCTGGGTCGGTCGCATGCGGCAGACCAGCCCGGGTATTGCTATTCGTAGTGAGATTGGTTTTGAAGAGGACCTGATGCGTAACCTGATTGAAGGCGCACTGGATATTGGCCTGATGTACACTCCGGGACATAGTCCGGGGCTCATAGTGGAACAACTGTTTGATGAGAACCTGGTACTGGTTAGCAGTCGCCCCGATGACAAACAACCTGGGGAAGATTATATATATGTTGAATGGGGCCCCGGGTTTTATAACCAACATACACAGAACTATCCACAACTGGAGCGACCTGCACAAACCGTCAATATCGGCTGGCTGGGCATCCAGTTAATTCTGAGTAACGGTGGTAGCTGTTATTTGCCGGAGCGAATGGCAAAACCATATCTCAATATGGCGCAGCTATTTTATGTAACTGGCGCACCGACCTTCAAACACCCGGCATACGCGGTGTATCCACGTGACTCGGAAAGTACGAGCATTCAAGCCGGCTTGCAACAACTGCGTGAAGTCGTTCGGGATGTCAGCTGACAGAATGTGCTATGAAGACAGCTATTTCTCTAATATTAGAAATAACTGCATTCTGATCTCACTTTTTTGTGAATATATTTAACGATGGCAGTTACACAGAATTATTTACAGACTCTTGTGATTCAATCAAGTATGACCCACTTTTATCATCCACGTATAATTTTTTAAAAACTGCTGGGCTTCGTCTCTCAACCCAACGTACTGATTTAACTGCCCCGTCTCGCTGTTTGCCGTGCAGTGTTTCCACAAAGAGGAAATACGCCAAGGACGGCGTATTAAGTTTGCATGGCATGGATACGAACGAAAACAACCCGTTAACGGCGTTCAGTCAATTCAAATAATTTATATATTTAATAAGTTGATTAACAATGCACGGGCACCCGTAAGCTAAACAGTGTTAGGGCGGTTTTAAAAGATAAGGTGTGCTCTTCGCACAATTAACGTGCATGTCACCGACACACGTAAGTACGGTACTTTTTCAGCTGTAGGAAAAAGTACCTCGCCGGTGGGTGTGATTACCCACGCCTTTGACTTGGACATAAAAGAAAAAGACCCCTTTCAACGAAAGAGGCTTTTTCCACAACATAATTTACTGCTGCAAATAAACGTAAACCATACTCATCTGCTTACCTCCTGATAACCTGACTAATTACCCCACTGCAGATTCACCTGCACCGGACTCCAGCCATTTTTGCAAATCATCCAGCCCGCCGATGCGCACACCGTTTCTGAAGATTTGCGGATAAGTGGCAACGCCGGTTGCAGCGCGTAATGCACGTTCGCCAATTTCAACGCCTGCGGTTACTTCCTCGAATGGCATATCATTTTCTTTCAGCAGTTCTTTGGCTTTGTTGCAGTACT
Source organism: Gammaproteobacteria bacterium (assembly GCA_029882215.1). GTDB lineage: Bacteria > Pseudomonadota > Gammaproteobacteria > SZUA-229 > SZUA-229 > JAUVDT01. The sequence goes on from JAOULC010000001.1 coordinate 175,477, forward strand.
CACAACCGGGTTTGCTGAACATCATGATGTCAGCCGGAATTTCTGCATCAAAGTCGATGTATTCAAGCATGGTATCGGCATCGGATACTTCAAACGGGTCGCCTTCGCCTTCACGCTCGATAAACATTTTTTCAATCACGCCGTCTTTAACCAGCATGGAATAACGCCATGAACGCATGCCGTAGCCTTTATGTCGTTTATCAACCAGCATCCCCATAGCGGCTGTAAAGTCGGTGTTGCCGTCAGGAATAAAAGTGATGTCTTCTGCCTTTTGATGTTTTTTCCATTCATTCATAACAAAGGTGTCATTCACAGAAATGCAGACGATGTCATCGACACCGTGCTTTTTGAATACCGGCGCCAGTTCATTAAAACGCGGTACGTGGCTGGAAGAACAGGTTGGCGTAAAAGCACCCGGCAATGAAAATACAATGACGGTTTTACCGGCAAAAATATCATCGCTGGTGATATTCACCCACTCATCACCCTGGCGCATTGGAAATATTACTGCTGGTACTTTCTGGCCTTCACTATTCTTTAACATGTTTAACCCTCTGTCTCTTATCTTTAAATTTGTTAACTTGAGCTCTCAAGCGTTGCATTCATTGTACGTATTAAGCACTCATGGATAACTTAATGGTTTTAGTTATGTCGACACACTATTAAATAACTAGGCAGCCTGTTGCGAAAAGCCATTCATATAGAGTCGAACCGGCTGCTTCAGCGTGACCAGCTCCTCGGAACTGGTCGGGTGAATGGCCACCACATTATCAAAATCCGCTTTTGTAGCCCCCATTTTGATCGCCACCGAGAAGCCCTGCAGCATTTCATCAACCCCGTCACCGATCAGGTGCAGGCCGACCACCTGCTCGTTATCACCGGCACAAATCAGTTTCATCGCGGTAGTGACCGGTTTATCCGACAGTGCATATCGCATCGGGGTAAACTGCGCCTGGTAGATGCTGACTTGCTTATACTGACTCTGAGCTTCGGCTTCGTTAAGACCAATAGTACCAACAGGCGGGTGTGAAAACACCACACTGGGAATCCTATTATAGTCGAGCTTACTGTTTGTTTGACCCATGAATAAACGCGCCGCCAGTTTTCGTCCGGCCGCGACAGCAACCGGGGTTAATGGTGCTTTTCCGGTGACATCGCCGAGCGCATAAATACCGTCAATATTTGTGTTTTGATAGTCATCAACAGTGATGATGCCATTTGGCTGTACCTCAACACCTGCCGCCTGTAAATTCAGCTGAGAGGTATTGGCTGAGCGCCCCACAGCCCAGATAACCGCATCAAATCCATGCAGTTTTTCGCCATCAGCCGAGCATACGGCAATGCCGTTAGCGGTTTGCTCCAGCGCATTAACCTGATAGCCCAGTTGCATTGTAATACCCTGATCCTGCATCGACTGGCCGAGCACTTCGCTGATCATGTCATCAAAAACGGGGAGTACTTTATCTTCCATCGCCAGCAACGTGACCTTTGAACCTAAGGCCTTCATCACGCCACTCAACTCGACACCAATATAGCCTGCACCGATCACGGCGATGTTTTGTGGCTGCTGCTCAAGCGCGAAAAAGCCATCCGATGTGATACCTAAATCAGCACCGGGAACGGCTGGCACCATCGGCCGGCCTCCTGTTGCAATGACGATATGTTCCGCTGTGAAGGTAACCCCGTCGACTTCCACGGTATGCTTATCAACAAAATGAGCACTGCCTTCGATCATCGCAATCGCCGACTCATCCACATATCCATCCCAGTATTGATTAATATCAGCCACGTAGTGCTGACGTGCCTGTACCAGCTCGTTCCAGTCAAATGATGAGGACGCTACATTGATACCAAAGCCGCCGGCATCGTGTACGGTTTCTGCAATATGTGCTGCCGTCCACATCACCTTTTTAGGCACACAGCCAACATTGACGCAGGTTCCACCGAGCCGCGATGATTCTATAATGGCAACATGCTTACCGGCTTTTGCCGCTATTTCCGCCACCGCCAGACCACCACTACCACCGCCTATTGCGATTAAATCAAAATGCTTTTTCATATCAATAACCTCTGCCTTCATCATTCGTTAATATCCATCACCTGTTAGCTATATTAGATACCACCAAACAAATGGTAAAATCAATTATTCCGATTGATTTGATAGAAATTAACAATAATAGTATTATTTGATCTGCCTCATTGGCAATTTTTACTGCAAATAACACACTATATTTACACAATGGATAGTGATGTGACTGGCTATGAAAAAGATACTAATAGGGACTTTATTCATCCTGCATTCATTACAGGCCTTGGCGCTTGATAATTTTTATGCCATTTCGCGCAGCAATTTCAACATTGAAAATTTTCTTGATATCAACAGTGTTCAGTTTGATGATGCGATGCAAGAGCAATGGCATCAGTTTGAAAACGGCTGGCGCATGACCGGCCATAGCCTGACCGCCGATCTGTTATACAGCCACATCGATGTAAAACTTAAAAATGAACTCTCGCAACCGGTCAACGTTTATCTGCGTTACCAGCAGCAAGATTTTTATTATGACAAGCCCTTATCATCAGCCGAATTCGAGCTCGAAGTGCGGCCATTTAACACAGCCATTGGCTTCTCGGTTATCAGCACGGTTGACTATCAAAAAGCCCTGGCCGATATTGGCTTTGCGATAACACTGGGGCAGCGTAGCGGCGATTTTCTGCAGTTCAAAAACATCGCCATTGACCCGTTGTTTAACCAGAAAAGATCCGGTCCTGAACTTGATCAGGCATCTTATTCTGACACCCAGCACAAGATTAGTATTGAAGCGGCCTACCAGTGGAGCCCGTCACTAAAGACACACTTTCTTATCAGTGACCTGAGCCCGATGCTGTTTAATTTTAATGATCAGATCAGCACCTTCAGCCATCAGGGCTATCAGTATGATGCCAGTGTCCGCTATCAGCACAACAACGACCACTACTGGCGCCTGCGTTTTAATGGTTTTAAGGATGACAAAAGCTTAACCAGCACTGGCAGCCAGCAACAACAGCAAATCAGCTATCACTCCGTCAACCTGCAGTGGTTATTTCATCAAACCAGGCCATACCAGTACAGCCTCGGTCTGCGCGACGATCGCTTTAGTAATGACATCCGTGATGCCCTAATGAACAGTAATAACCTCGATTACCGCTTTAGCACCACGCAAATATACAGCACCATGCAACATTTTTATCAGCCGGAAACAGCCTGGAATCTGGGTATTTATATCGGACTGGTTCACGAGCCTTTTGATGAGAATGAAACCGATACGGCAGTTTTTGCGCGGCAATATCAGAGCCAGTTAAGGGTTTCCTGGCTGTATCTTGCAAAAAATAAAAAATCACGCTTTAAAATTCATGGCTCACTCAATCTTGATGATATTATTGACGACCCAGGTGACGGGCTTGGTCTGACCTGGCAGTCAGTTTTTTGAACGACTTTTCATCCTTACGGCAAACAACAAAACCATGACATCGAAACCGGCATTAATGCAAATGTTACAACAGCTGATTCAGACACCTTCGGTGAGCTGTGTATCACCTGAGCTCGACATGAGTAATTTGCCAGTGATAGAACTGCTGGCAAACTGGCTGCAGCCACTGGGTTTCAAAACGGAAATTCAGACGCTTAAAGATTCCAATAAAGCCAATCTGATTGCCACGCTGGGATCAGGCTCGGGCGGGCTTGTTTTATCGGGTCACACCGATACCGTGCCCTGCGATGAAAAGCTCTGGAACTCCGGCCCTTTCGAGGCCAGCCTGCGTGATGATCGTTTATACGGACTTGGCAGCGCCGATATGAAATCATTTATCGGGCTGGCCATAGAAGCCGCCAGCGGTTTTGATGGCCGGCTTTTTCAGCAGCCATTAATCATTCTTGCCACAGCCGATGAAGAAACCAGCATGGCCGGAGCTAAAGCCATCGCTGAGGCCGGTTACCCGAAAGCCCGTTTTGCGGTGATTGGCGAGCCCACCGGGTTGAAACCGATTCGCGCTCACAAAGGCATGATGATGGAAGCGATACGGCTAACCGGTCAGTCCGGTCATTCCAGTGATCCCGCGCTCGGGCATAATGCACTGGAGGCCATGCACCAGGTCATTACTGGGCTGATGAAATGGCGTGAAGAGCTGCAGGCAAAACATAAAAACCCGTTTTTTGAAATCCCGGTGCCGACCATGAATTTTGGTCACATTCACGGCGGCGACAACCCCAACCGGATATGTGGCAGCTGTGAACTGCACATTGACATCCGGCCGATACCCGGCATGAAGCTGGATGATTTAAGAGCCGAATTAAAAGCGCGCCTGCAACATTTATTAGCCGAGCAAAAATTTAAGCTCGAAACCTTTCCGTTATTTGATGGCATTGCCGCAGTTGAAACATCTGCTGAATCTGAACTGGTTAAAATGTGTGAAAAGCTCACCGGCCACACAGCCGGCTCAGTTGCCTTTGGTACTGAAGCGCCCTTTTATAATCAAATGGGGATGGACTCGGTGATTCTTGGGCCGGGCAGCATCAATCAGGCACACCAGCCGGATGAATACATTGAACTGGCTAGTATTAACCCGACCGTTGAGCTGTTAAAACAGCTGATCAAAAAGTTTTGTTTATAGTGAAAAAGACAACACCATCAAAAAAGCCCGCATTAAGCGGGCTTTTTAAAAGCGGTGAATCAGTCACTAAACTTTGCGACGACTTACTGCAAGAACCAGTAACCCCATACCGAACAACGCAAGCGTAGCGGGTTCCGGAACAGTGGAGAAGACTTCACCCACATGACTGATTCGGCCTATATTAATATTCGACAGATCTGTGCAAGTGCTGCAGATGTCTGTAAGGTCTAAAACAGCATATGAAAATTCACTATTGTTAGTAAACAAGTAATGAGAAGACACACCAAGAGGAAGATTTCCAGTGCCAATCTTAATCAGGTAATACTCGGGGTCAGTCGCTAACGCAAAGGCGTAAGTTGAAGGTGTACCATCAACCAGCGTCCAGTCTGTCGCTACAGTGTCAATTTTCACATTAAACAAAAGGCTATCAGTCGCCAGACCCAGTGTATCTTCAACCCAGTGTAACTCAGTTGTATCGCCGCTATTTCCAAGATAAGTGTCGGCATAAAGATCGTCCAGTACGCCAACATCAGTCGCTCCAGCATCAATGGTTAAAGCCCACGAGTTGACAGCTATACCTGATGCAAGCAAAAGACTAGTCATTTTAAATAGCAATTTCATATCCAGGCCTCCAGTGTTTAAGAAACGAAAAAAACTATATAGTTAATTAAAGCAACATACAGACCAACAATATAAGACTCTGATTTTATTACCAATAATTTCTCTTCACTCCAATATGAAGTATCAATATGTAAAACAATCCGTCACACAATTCAGGCTTTAGAGCGATCAGTTTCACTGCCTCTGTAATCTGCTCAGACTCAAAGTCATGGCAGCTGGCAGCAAACGATTCGTCCTCTTATTTAATTCATACTTAAGTGACTTTATGATCGACAGGCCAGACTCTTTAAAGCTTGCCTTGCTGAAATATTATTGAAACAATGCAGGCATAAAATATGTAGCCATAAAATTATGAATAAAATAACAGATAATAACCAACAACAGTTTATCGACTGGTTCAGGCAGTCATCCCCTTATATTCATAGCCACCGCAAACGCACCTTTGTGATATTTTTTGGTGGCGATGTTGTTCAGGGTGAAAATTTTGCCCATTTTATCAATGACATTTCACTACTAAACAGTCTGGGTGTTCGGCTGGTGCTGGTTCATGGTGCCAGACAACAAATTGAAAAGCAGGTCAGTGATCTGGGTTTAAGCTCATCCTATGTCGAAAACTTAAGAATCACCGACAGCTCGACCCTGCCTGCGGTTGAGCAGGCGGTCGGACAAGTGCGTGTCAATATCGAAGCCAGACTTTCCATGGGGCTGATTAACACCCCCATGTCCGGTGCCAGCCTGCGCGTTGTGTCCGGTAACTACGTCACCGCCCGACCTTACGGGGTGCGTAATGGTGTCGATTATTGCCATACCGGGGAAGTGAGAAAAGTAGATACCAATGCCATCCGTTCACAGCTTGAACTGGGTAATATCACCTTACTCTCTCCTATTGGCTACTCACCCAGCGGTGAAGTGTTTAACCTGCACGCTGAAGAAGTGGCAACCGAAGCGGCGATTGCACTGAAAGCCGACAAACTGATTATGATGACCAGTGGCTTCTTGCATGATAAGCAAAATGAATTAATTACCCAGCTCGATATCAATCAGGCTAAAGAATTATTATTGAAAGACTGTTTTAACACCGAACTGCAGTCACATTTAAATAATGCCACACAAGCCTGTGAGCGTGGTGTTAAACGTGCGCATTTAATTAACCATCTGGTTGATGGCTCTTTACTGATTGAATTATACAGCCGTGATGGCTGCGGCACTTTAGTCAGTGCCGAACAATACGAGGGCTTGCGCACAGCTAACATCGATGACGTCGGTGGAATTCTAGAAATCATCAAACCAATGGAAGACAAAGGCATACTTGCCCAGCGTACACGCGAGCAACTCGAGCTGGATATCTCACGCTTCAGTGTGATTGAACGCGACGGCATGATTATCGCCTGTGCCTCGATGTACCCTTATGCAGAAGAAAGCATGGCCGAAGTGGCCTGTCTGGCAGTACACCCGGACTACCGTAATGCCGGTCGCGGTGACATGCTGTTACAACAGCTGGAAACTCAGGCCAGAAAACAGAATATGCAGCAACTGTTCCTGCTAACAACGCACACAGCACACTGGTTTATTGAACGGGGCTTCATTGAGCAGAACATTGACAATCTGCCGGTGAGCAAAAAATGTTTATATAACTTACAGCGTAATTCAAAAATATTTATAAAGAACCTTTATTAAGCCGTCGGTATCCGGTGCTTTAACGGATCACTTTTTATTTTTCGAGAGAACGTCAAGGCCTTTATTCAGCAACATCGTCAGCTGCTGAAAGGCCTTGAAGTCTTCGGTGCTGATATCAGCCTGCGGCTTATCAGCATAGATCACCCCTAATGCTTTGCTGCCATAAAAAATGGCGGCGGCACAAAAACGATCTACCTGAATATCCGTCTTTGTTTTGCCTGAAATCAGCGCCCAGTATTTTTCATAATTGTTTTTATTCAAACTAAACGCCTGCGGCTTATTCATCAGCAAACTAAACAAACTTTGCTTTTTTAGCTCAATCGTCAGCTGACCAAAGCTATCATCTTTTGCATTGGAAGATTTGGTGATCTTTGCTTCGAGTTTTAATTTATCGGCCGACAAAAGTAAAAAGCTGACCCTGCCAAACTGCAATGTATCATGCAGGCTTAAAATAACATGCTTCAATAGCTCATTCATTTTCGCCTGTTGTTTCAACAATTTTTTAAACTGCTCAAGATCTCTGCTTAGTAAAAGCGGATCGATCCTTTTTGCAGCCAGCCCTGATGCATCCACATCAGACGCCTCCTTAACAACTGGCTTTTGTGGTTTACTTTGCGGTTTATTTTCTGGCTTCTGTTCGGAAGCCAGGTAGTATTCGGGCTCCGGATGTCGCTCAAGGTTTGACGCCACCAGCAGTGAGGCTACCGGACGATATCCCAGTGCCAATTCATTACCTGCCATATCCAGCGCCTGCTGATGAAGATGTCTGGCCGTTTTGGCCGCATTTTCACCAAAGTAATGCATGGCTTTTTGTAAGAAAAACGCCATGTCTCTGCCATACCAGCCATGTAAACATAAACGGGACAGTAATGCGGCAAGTCCTACGGCTGTAGCATTGGTATAACTGTCGTAGCTTGACTCAAAAGCAAAGCAGGCAATTTCTGGCAAACACCATTTTTTTGCCAATGCCGCTCCAATTTCACGTTTATGACAGCCGAGCACGCGAGACACCACATCATAATAGTTCCTGCATTCATAATATGACTGATGTTCGATTCTAGGCATAACATCCCCGCCATAACACCAGAACATCAGTTCGGGTAGGCACTGCAAAATTGCGGCAAGCTGGACCTCTTCCGGCTCCCGTACGTCTCTGTCGCCCACCCATTTCATGACGAACTGTTCACAGTACCAGCTTTGCTTTAAACAGCGCTGTATACCCATCTGATTGGCTTCGGCCAGATCCATATCTTGAAGACAGGTCATGGCATGAATTTCATCTCGCAGACGAGAAACGCCGAATAAGGAAATAACGCTGCTAATCGTCGTGATTTCTAGCCGGCCTTCCTTTAACCGGCTCCGGTTCATCACTTTCAGCAAGTTAGCGGCCATGCCGGGGTCAGTTAGAATAATGGCACGGCACTCGGAAGCCGAACGACCTTCATCGTTCAGAATGGCCAGTGTTTGATCCCGTTGCTGTTTGAGAATTGGTATTTTTTTGTCAGCCAGTTGATCTAACCAGCTGTTTAGCCCTGATATCATATTGATGAGTATAGTTAAAGAATTCGATTTTGAAGCTCAAATCCTCAGAATTAACTCTTTATTATTCAGATATTATTTACTGCATTTAGCCAGAATCAGTGAAAAATACTCATTAGCTGGCTCAAAGTGATCCGTTATCTCCAGCTCAGCCTGAGCCAGTAAACTCTCTATCCCCTCCAGCGAATACTTGCGGCTGATCTCGGTCAGAATTTTTTCACCATTTTGTAAATATAATGCTTCATTTATAGCGGGGAAGCTGATCTTCTGATCTGCCAAAGACTGCAGGTACATTTCAATTTGCGATTCTGTTTCATTATAAACAGCCTGGTGATTAAACTGATGAAGTTTAAAATTTGCTCCTGCTTCGTTATTTAACACCGACAGAACATTTAAATTAAACTCCGCGGTAACACCCTGACGGTCATTATAAGCGGACTCCAGCACCGCTTTATCTTTGACCCGGTCGATACCCAGTAACAACGAATCACCCGATATCATATGCTGACTAACTTCTTTAAGAAAGCTCACCGCTTGCTGCTCAGTAAAGTTGCCAATACTGCTCCCCAGAAAGACATAAAGACTGTGGCCGTGCGGTTTTGGCAGGTGTGATAAACCGGCCGAGTAATCTCCTTCCAGGGGCTGAACCGTCAGCCAGTCATATTGCAGCATCAGCTCCTCAGCGGTTTGTATCAGCATCGGTTCACATACATCAAACGGCCAGTACTGCGGATATTGATTTAACATCTGGCAGGCATCAAATAAATGCCGTGTTTTTCGGCTGCTACCGCTGCCGAGCTCGATAATATGATGAACACTGAGGCGGTCAATAATATGCTGACAATAGCGGCTGAGTAATTTTGACTCGGTACGCGTCGGATAATATTCCGGGGTATCGCAGATCTGATCAAAAAGCACTGAACCGCGATGATCATAAAAATATTTAGGCGGTAACGAATAGGGTGCTTGTAATAAGTTTTGCCTGATATCCGCAGCCAGATCAGCCACCTCGTTAGCTGCGGGCACGCGGATAGCGGCAACCGTTTTTTTTTCAGACCCGTCCACAGCCGGGGTCACATCTCGAACAAGATCATGTAAGATCATAGAAAATCCTTCTCTTTTTCTTTGGAAACTGGACACATGTGCCGACTTGCAGCCTATCTGGGAGCAGAAACCAGCCTGAAACATATTGTCTTTGATACAAACCATAGTCTGGAAAAACAGGCATGGCAACCCAGAGAACTGCGCGAAGCCAGACTGAATGCCGATGGCTTTGGCTTTGGCTGGTATAACCACGGCGCTCTGGTAGCTCGCTATCGACAGACCATGCCGATCTGGAGTGACAGCAACCTGGCTGACTTTTGTCAGAGCCTTGAGCGCCCGTTATGGCTTTGCTATGTCCGCAGTGCGACCAGTGATCTGGGGACAAGTATTGAAAATACCCAGCCTTTTTATCATAAGAACTGGCAGTTTCTGCACAACGGATATATCAACTGTTTTAATGATATCGTCAGAAAAGAAATACGCGGCTTATTACCCCATGAACTTGAATCCTGTATCCACGGCAGGACCGATTCAGAGTATCTTTTTGCACTGATCCTGCATTTCTATCAGCAATCCAACGACATGATCGGTGCTATACGCGAGTGTTTTAGCCAGTTAAAAAAATGGCTGGGTAACGAACGCGCGTTATTAAATATCCTGCTCAGTGATGGCGTACAAATCATTGCCACCTCACATGCCATTAACGGTGAATGCCCGAGCCTGTATTACGGCCATAATATTACAGGGTTCCCGCCGCACAGTCAGTTAGTAGTGTCGGAACCCTTTACTGATGATATTAACTGGCAGCCTGTGCAGGCTCATAGCCTGATCAGATTACGCCCGGGTAAAACCATGGAAATCCTTAGTTTATAGGCCGATGCCAGGGAGGGAGCTATCACTGACAACACCATCATTCACAGATATGCCGCGGCTCAGCACCGGGTCAGACGTATTATCGAGCAACTGTCTGATCACGATTACCGCGCTCAGTTTCATCATGAGCTTAGTGCGCTGGGCTGGCATCTGGGTCATTGCCTGTATATTGAAAATTTCTGGCTGCGTGAGTCACTTTTAAATGATGACTCACTGACAAAAAATCTTGACCTGCTTTATATTCCGGAAAAATCATACAAACCGGATCGCGGTGGCAAACTACCGCCATTAGAACAACTCATTGGTACGGCTACGAACTATCAAAATAGTAATATCAGACTGATCAGTGAATTAAACACAAATGCTGTTCGGCACCATTTGTTAAAAGATAACTACCTGCAAAATTTTATTATTCAGCACTACGACCAGCACTACGAATCCATGCAAATGGCACTGCAACAGCGCGCCTTACAAACCTGCTATGCAGACTACAGGGTCAGGCAGCCGCTAAGCCCATGTCTGACGAACACTGATACGATTGATATTGAAACAACTGAACAAACAGTCGGTTCAGACAGCCCTGTAAGCTATGACAATGAACGTCCCCGACATCAGCAAACAGTGAAGCGATTTTCGATTGCCAGTAAGCCAGTTAATAATGCCGAATTCCTCGCTTTTATAGAGGACAACGGCTATCAGAACAAAACACTCTGGTCTGCTGCAGGCTGGCAATGGTTAGCAGAATATTTTGTTGATAAAAAGCCCATGGCACCTGAACACTGGCGACAGGATGAGAGCAGTCACTGGTATGCTATCAATCACAACGGTGCATTCGAACTGCCGCCTGAAGGCACGCTGTATGGCATTAATTATTATGAAGCGTCTGCCTATGCCAGCTGGCGCGGAGCCCGCTTGCCACACGAACACGAATGGGAAGTGGCAGCCGCAACCCGGCAACTCAAGCATACAGCTGAGGCATGGGAATGGTGCCATAATCGTTTTTACCCCTATCCCGGCTTTAAAGCCTTTCCTTATGCCGGTTACTCCGAACCGTGGTTTGAACAGCCCCACTTTGTGCTCAAAGGTGGCAGCCTGCACACTCAGAAAAGTATCCGGCGGCGCAGTTTTCGTAACTTCTTTGGTCCGGATAAACGCCATATCTTTGCTGGCTGTCGACTGGTTTACTCTTAGACTGCTACTAATCAGAGCGCTATTCAGTTTTGATTCAGACCGCACAAACAGGTATTCTTAGCGGCATTTAAAAACATGACACCAGACTGAATGAATATCCCTCAAAGTTATATTGAAAGCTCTGTAGCCAGTGCCCTGCTGGAAGACATTGGCAGCGGTGATGTCACGGGATTATTAATTCCCGAAGATGACATCAGCATGGCAACCATCATCAGCCGTGATGACGCCACGATCTGCGGTGTAGACTGGGTCGAGGAAGTATTTGCCCAGCTGAACAGTGAGGTGCTTATTGAATGGGAAGTGGAAGATGGTGAGGCAGTAGAGGCCGGTCAGACACTGTGTTCTTTAAGTGGCAATTCACGCGCTTTACTGACGGGTGAACGCACAGCCCTGAATTTTTTACAGACACTTTCAGCCACCGCGACCCTCTCTAGAACCTATGCCGATGCGGTTAAAGGCACAGACTGCAAAGTACTGGATACCCGAAAAACCCTGCCCGGCTTACGCCTTGCACAAAAATACGCGGTCAGTTGTGGCGGCTGTGAGAATCACCGTATCGGTTTATTTGATGCCATCCTGATCAAGGAAAATCATATTGCCGCGGCCGGCGGCATTAGTAAGGCGGTAGAAGACGCCCGTTTCAGTAACCCTGACTTAAGCATAGAAGTTGAAGTAGAGAACATGGCTGAATTACAGCAGGCACTGGATGCCGGTGCAGACCGCATCATGCTGGATAATTTTACCCCCGAAAAAATTCAAAATGCCATCACACTCACTAACAAAAAAGCGGAGCTTGAAGCATCCGGTGGTATCACGCTAAAAAACATCCGGCAATATGCCGAGACCGGTGTCGATTACATTTCAATTGGTGCATTAACTAAAGATATTCAGTCAGTCGATTTATCGATGCGATTTAGCTAGCCTGGCAGCACCGAAATGAAACTGTTTCGCATACCGCTACGTTTGTTTTTTTTAGTGCTTGTCGTGCTATTGGGTCTGTTCATGGCCGTGCTATTTTTACGCCACAGCATGTCACCCGGCGGTTTTTCTGCACTCATAACACGCTTCTGGCACAGTCAGGTTTGCCGCGCTTTTAACATTGATGTTCGTGTCTATGGCCAGCAACCGGCAGACTCCATGTTAATCGTCAGCAACCATATTTCCTGGTTTGATATCAGCGCCATCGGTTCAGTTATCTCAGCGCGTTATTTATCTAAACACGAAGTGGTTGGCTGGCCAGTGGTTGGCTGGCTGGCAAAAAAAGCAGGCACACTTTTTATACAACGCGGCACAAAAAAATCATCTGAACACAGTCTGGAAAAAATGACAACAGCACTGACACAGGGTGATCACGTTGTGCTTTTCCCGGAAGGAAAAACCACCGACGGCAGTGTCATACGAAAACTTCATGCCCGCCTGTTTCAAAGCGCGATTAACAGCCGGCGAAAAATCCAGCCTGTTGTCATCCACTACCCGCATGAAAACGGCGTTCATCCAAAAGCCCCTTTTATTAATGACATCACACTTTATGAGTCGGCTATCGGTATGCTCGGTGAACCGCATATGAGTGTCGAAATACATTTTCTTGAGGCGGTCGACAGCGATAACAAAAGCCGCGATGAACTGGCAAAACAATGCGAAAGCTTAATGCAGGAAAAACTCACTAAGATAATTAACAAATCAAATAAGGAAACCCCATGAAGAAAATACTTTTACTGACGATGTTATTAAGTATCGGTCCGTTCTCATCTTCAGCAGCACTGGCCGCAGCGGTTCTTGTTGACACCGGCTGGCTGGCCAGCAATATCAACAACAAAAACATAGTACTGATTGATACCAGCGACCACACACAGCATTTGCGTTTTCACATTCCCGGTTCCATTCATATTGATTACAGTGAAATAGTTTATAAGAGGAAAACTGACAAGGTTTCAATTCAGGTACCGAATGATTACTTTGTAAAACTACTGGCACAGCGTGGCATCAGTAATGACAAGCATATTGTTATCTACGATGACATGGGCGGACTGAATGCCGGCCGTCTGTTCTGGCAACTGGAGCAGATCGGTCATAAGGAAGTATCTGTTTTAAACGGCGGTCTGGTGAAATGGATTATCGAAGGCAGAAAAGTCAGCAACCAGTCAGTACAACGCCCGCCTGCACAATATCAGGCAAACGCGTCAGGCCAGAAGAATAACCTGGCCACCATTGCTGACGTACAAAACCGTCAAGACAGTTTACTGATCGATGCTCGCACTAAAGACGAATACATCGGCCATCCAAAATACCCGCGCACAGGACACGTGCCTGCCGCCAAAAACTGGGACTGGCAAAACAATGTCGATTTTGAAAATGCTTTTGTGATTAAAAACAGCCAGCAAATTACCGCTCAGCAAAAACATATCAGCCTTAACAATAAGCAACAAAACATCATTACTTATTGCCAGTCCGGTCACCGTGCCGCACAAAGTTATTTAACACTGCGCAGCATGGGTTTTGAAAATATAAAACTTTATGATGGCTCAATGGCTGAATATAGTCAGAATAAACAAGCAGCCTTAGAGAAAGGATGCTCCAGCTGCTGATTATTATTTTAAATGACCGCTGAAGCAGTAACACTGTTTCAGCAAAGATGAGAGGGTTATCGCAATAACCCTCGACAAAAAATACTAGCTTTTTTCCGCCGGTTAAAATATCCCGCCAGCAAAAATATTAACAACATAACCAGCAGACTATATCCACTAGTACCGCCACCACTACCAGCGGTGCTAACGTAAATACCACCCAGGCTATCAATTCGCTGATTTGCCATTCCATCAGCGTCATTCTGGCCACCGTCTTCAATTAATAACATGACACACCAGTTACCCGCCGTCAGGCCAGGTGTATAGATTACATCACCAGGTGAAGGGCAGTATCCTTCGACACCTTCGGCTGAGTACACGGCATTGTTATTATCTTCGACGAAACCACTCCACTGTGCACTACCAGAAGCCAGCGACATTTGATAAAAGCTTGCTCCCTCAGGAATAGCCGATGTCAGTGGCAACACAATACGGGCAGAATCACCCTGGGCAGATAAGTTATTTATCCTGAAGTCAAATAATCCACCGGGGTAATTAGCGGCGTTCAAGGTCACATTGTAAGCCGTATTCACCTCATCCGTGCTGACCACAGCAGTGATATTAGCCGAATTTAAAGCGCCGTAACCCAGTGATAAACTTAAGCCAAACTCAGTTTCTAGCAGATAGTGATCAGAAACCTGTGCATTTACCTGAAGCATATTAGTCTGACTAATTACATCAAGGTAATCCGCAATTCCATCACCATCAGTGTCACCAAATCCTTCCTGGTCGTCGTATAAACCATCACCATCCGTATCAAGTGAAGACAACACCGGTAAGGTATCTACAACCTGTAATATCAGATCCGTATTAGCCGTAGCAAATAATGAATCTGTAACCGTAACAGAAACCCGATAGCTACCGGCAAGCAGAGCCGATGCATCGAAAACAAAACCGCTATCAGTAACATCACCATCTGTATCAATCAGCGCGCTATCCGTTAATGACCAGTCATACGTTTGTGTATCACCGGGATTATTATCTTGCACGTTTGCTGATACCGTCACAAACGATCCGGCAATAACAATCAGGTTGCTTTGACTGCCATCCTGGCTGGAAACCAGCCTGACCGTTGGTGCAATATTACCTTCCAGTATGTGTGCAACATATACATTCTGATAGCCTGCCACTGCATTGGAAGGAACACCCATCGTAACAACAACCGACTCTGTGCCTTCACCAGCCACTGCATCATCCAGTATCTGGAAACTGGCACTGCCAGTTAGGCCGCCACTGATAATAATTTCACCATTGGCCAGGTTATGATCGCCAGCCGCGGCTGTTGCCGTACCGGATACCGTGTACGGAATAGTCACCGGGTATTGCAGTGCAAGACCATTTAGCTCAGCCGTGATCGTCACCGTATTGCCTTCGGCTACCAGCTGA
>JAOULC010000095.1 GCA_029882215.1 Gammaproteobacteria bacterium
TTCGTTTAATCTTCTTGCCACTGCATTTTACTTTGCTTGTGAGTGTATTGATAAGTCAGTACCTTTAGGGAAGTATTGTCTCAACAAGCCATTTGTATTTTCATTAGAACCTCGTTGCCAAAGATTTTGTGGATCACAAACATAAACTTTTATATCTGTTGCTAGAGTAAATCGTTTATGTTCAGCAAGTTCTGAACCACGATCTCACGTGAGTGACTTATATAGCTCACTGGGTAACTTATGAACTTGTTTTATTAGTGCATCAACAACAGTCTTACTGTCTTTGCCATTCACTTTTACCATTAAAACATAACGCGTATTGCTTTCTACTAACGCTGGGAATAAGACCTGGTTAACCATTAAAAAGCCCGCTAAATAGCGGGCTTTTTTTGCCAGACTTTTTTAATGACGTATTTTAAAACACGAAAATCTCACTCGCGCTAAATGGCTTACTGTTTTGCTACAGGTAAAACAAATGAGTCCTGATTAATATCAGGAAAACCTGAAGCGAAGTGAATACTATCTACCACCATGACAAGAGCGCATGGCTGTATGAAGTTAAAAACTCCCTCAGGCCGAAAAGAGAACGGTAATACACGCAGTTCAAGACTCGAGTTACTCGATTCTATGCACATATCGCCACTCTCAAATACAGTATTTCCATCAGCAGCGTTATAAGCCTGCTGTAACAACTGACTAAATTTTATATTGTGATGATGTTGGTGAAATAAAAGCGTTTCAGACTGTGCGGTGAAAACACTGGAGGTCAGGAGCATGTTTTCTGCCAGGCTGTTACGATAAAGAATATGTCCGCTGGCTTCACACAAAAAAGCGGCAATCGTGAAACGTTCGATCACCTGTTCACTTGAACGCGCCTGCATTTCCAGATGCTGAAACTTTTGTCTTAGATAAATAAACTGTTGCAGATGGGTGGCCAGCGAATTCCACTGACTGAGTTCATATTGCCGGTATTTTTTCGTATCGCCTCCCCACAGGCAGGCGAACTGTGTATAGAGCGAGCTGTCAGGAATATCAATCGCCAGCCCGATAGAATGACGGATGTCATTGGGCTGGCAAAAGTCATTATAGAGCTCGGTAGAAAATAATTTTTTTTCTGCATAAAGTGCTTCGCTGCTATAAAACCGATTTCTTTCAGAGCGTTCCAGTTGTTGTGATAAAACGTCGACAGATGAATAATGAGAGACATAAGCATCCAGCGCATCATCCCCCAGATTCCACAGAAACCGTCCTTTCATCTCCAGCGTCGTCTGATCACGGGTACCGAACAAAAATTTTTCAGCACCCAGGCAATCGGCAATTTTATGCGCCACATTCACCCATTCACTTGGCTGATCGACAGCGCGGTAAAGCTCACAGATGATTTCCTGCAAATTATTCTCAGAGGAGCGGGAGAACTCCCCTTTGCCGATACGTGCGGCCAGTTGCCGGGTTTCCTCTCCCGGCGGGATACCCAGCTCTTTTTGCAATAGCTGACAGGCCATTTCATATTGTCTTTTGGAGGCACTGTTCTGGCCAGTTAAGGCGTAAAGGCGCATGACCTGACAGTGCGCCTCCTCACTCCAGGGCTCCAGCTCGGTATGAGACAGTGCGTATTTTAGCGCTGTTTCGTAATCACCCTCTCGCTCAAAAGTATTTGCTAATTGTTCCAGCAAACTGAGCATGCGGCTGTGTAGCGAAGCGCGTTGTGTCTCTAACCAGCTTTCAAATTCAGGGCAACCATCGAGCAGGTAGCCAGCCATAAACTCGCCACGATAAAGCCCTACAGCCTGTATCATTTGTGCGAGATGTTTTTTAGCAAAACCCGGCTGGTTAGAAAGTGATGACGCGGCTTTAAGTCGGTCGACATCCATCCAGATATCAAGATGGTTGAATGTAACCTGATTGCGTTCTGCCGTTAACAGCTGGCTTGCTTCACCCAATGCGGACTTCAGATTGAACAATGCCCGCCGCAAATTCTCCCGGCCTGCTGCTGCCGGTAACTCCGGCCAGAACAGCTCTGCCAAATATTCCCGTCGCTGCGGCCTGCCTGCTGACATAGCAAGAAAGATTAACAGGCCATGCAACTTGGCATAGCCCAACGAAACCGGTTCACCTTTCATATGGACCTCTACGGGCCCTAACAGAGAAAGGTGTAGCTCATTTGTATCGGAGCCAGCGAATATGTAATTCCCCATACATCATTATGTAGTGTCTTTTGCTATCAGCACAAGCACTATGTGCTACGCGCACAGCCCAGTAGTTATAATCAACCATATAACCCCTCTGTTTCTTAACTCAGCAAGCTTTGTTGTTTAAATTTTTTTGCGACACAACTAATACTGATACTACTCGCAGTCAAAAATAGTCGATTTTTACAATACGATTGTGCAATAGATAATCGAGTTTTGATTCTAACAAGCCAGGACAAAATCCGGCCCGCTAACTATTTATGATATGACTAAGTCTTTCTGAGCAGAAAGCGTTTACGATAATAATGCATGCTCTTTGAATGTATGCCCGGCAAACATACTCGCTACAGTCTCTCTTCATTTTCGTTTTATTTACAGGCTCCGGCATTGCACCGGAGCCTGAATCTAAAAGTTCGTGCTAAAAATTTTGGTCAATCCGAACACCTACGTTACCGTCACCAACACCACCAGTACCACCCTGACCAGCCATGCCAATGGTCTGAGTATTGCTATTCAGTAATACATTGGCAGGTGCAGGAGTACTCATCGCAATACCGATGGAGTTTCCGCCGTGACCAGAAAAACTTCTCTGCCCGGCATAAACACCACCAGTAGCGCCGTTACCACCATTGCCAGCATTGCCAGTCGTGATGATATTACTGCTTAGTTCATAAGTACTGGTATCACTCGCCAGCAGTACCGCGTAGGTAGAACCACCTACACCACCCTGACCGCCACCGCTATAACCACCACGACCACCGGTGCCACCGTTTCCACCACGACCAACTTCTGCAGTACAGGTGCTACCGCCACCGCCGCCACCGCCGCCAGCACCACCTAATCCACCAAGACCACCGCTGCCACCAGCACCACTATTTCCGGCCTGAATCGTGTTGTTGCTAATGACAGCTGGGTGTAAACCGCCTAGTGCGATAGCGATACTGTTACCACCAACACCACCATTATCACCTGCAACGCCACGGCTTCCGCCGCCACCGCCACCGCCGCCACCATTACCTGTGCCAGGGATTATGAAGATTGAGTCACTTTGACCACCGCCACCGCCACCGCCATTGCCACCATTACCAAATCCACCCCAAACCGGATTTGGCAGAACGCTATAGGCCATCGCAAAACCGTTCAGTGTTAAGGATGGCTCTCGTCTTACAGTGGTATAACTGCCATTAGTACCATTGGCACCAGCTGCTCCAGTTGAGCCTGTCCTTCCCGGATCACCTGCTGCGCCACCGGCCGTACAGTAGGCTCCATTACCTCCGCAGCGCCCCATTGCCCCTGGCGCGCGCCAGGGGCAATGGGGC
>JAOULC010000020.1 GCA_029882215.1 Gammaproteobacteria bacterium
TAAATCAATAAGTTACAACATCACTAAAAAGAAAGGTTAATTGGATAATCTTACTCTAAGTGATTGTTGTAGCTTATTTTTTTGTTGTTATAATGCTGTTCACTGCCGCACAGGCAGCTTAGAAATGATAACCGCCATTTTTGAACAAGGTTACGCAGTTCACTGCCGCACAGGCAGCTTAGAAAACGAAAAAACCTAACCGGCTTAAGCCGAGCAGGTTCACTGCCGCACAGGCAGCTTAGAAATTACTGATTGCATATTCTGTCATCAATGGCACGTTCACTGCCGCACAGGCAGCTTAGAAAACATACTAACCGCTGAGTTAATGATTAGCTCAGTTCACTGCCGCACAGGCAGCTTAGAAACGCCATTGTATCAGTCGTGATTCCAGTCGTTGGTTCACTGCCGCACAGGCAGCTTAGAAATGTGTTTTAAATTCATCGTCGTTTAAAAACACGTTCACTGCCGCACAGGCAGCTTAGAAAACAAGATCAGCAAGAGTTATCAACAAGCTCGAGTTCACTGCCGCACAGGCAGCTTAGAAAAAGAGACATAATAGAACAACTAGCAACCGACCGTTCACTGCCGCACAGGCAGCTTAGAAATGAAACGTACCTACATACTCGCCTTTTATTTCGTTCACTGCCGCACAGGCAGCTTAGAAATTATCCAGTTGGCGATTATCAAATAGATATTGGTTCACTGCCGCACAGGCAGCTTAGAAAGAGCTAAAAAAAGTCTCTCAGGAGATGAATAAGTTCACTGCCGCACAGGCAGCTTAGAAAAATTAAAATATTTTTAGCGATACCCCATGCAAGTTCACTGCCGCACAGGCAGCTTAGAAAAGTACCTAAAAAAAGGCGCACAAGCATACATCGTTCACTGCCGCACAGGCAGCTTAGAAATGCCGATGGTGCAGGAGCAGTTGGGTGATGCTGTTCACTGCCGCACAGGCAGCTTAGAAAGTTCTGAGTCTTTCTAATAACGCCCTTGCTTGGTTCACTGCCGCACAGGCAGCTTAGAAAATGAAATAAGCTATAAGTAGTTGATTAGGTAAGTTCACTGCCGCACAGGCAGCTTAGAAAGGTGAAAATCCCATCCAGCTATTATAGGCTTCGTTCACTGCCGCACAGGCAGCTTAGAAAGGCATGAGAGTGAGAGTGAGACGAACGAGAATGTTCACTGCCGCACAGGCAGCTTAGAAAATGAATGACATGGCGGTATCGAGTCATTTAAGGTTCACTGCCGCACAGGCAGCTTAGAAAGTCCGAAGGGATACGAGCGGCATTCGATGAGAGTTCACTGCCGCACAGGCAGCTTAGAAACCATGCAAATTCAATGAACCAAGTTGTAGTTTGTTCACTGCCGCACAGGCAGCTTAGAAAACATCAACCGCTCCCACGGTGAAAACGGAATTGTTCACTGCCGCACAGGCAGCTTAGAAAAATAAAGAAAGGACGTTGATTTTTGCGCCAACGTTCACTGCCGCACAGGCAGCTTAGAAATATAAGTGAACGTTGTTATATTGTCATAACCTGTTCACTGCCGCACAGGCAGCTTAGAAAAAGGATGAGCGGCAATAAATGGGCTCAGACTCGACTTGATTTGTTTTGCATGTTACTCAGCCTGTTCAAAATAACAGGAGTAGGGGTAATATGGCTAGATTGCCATGATTTTATATAAAGGATCAGCCACAACATTTGATGCAGCGTGGAAATAACAGAGAGCTGATTTTTGGTGTAGAAGATGATTATCAATTTTATCTCGAATGTTTAGAAGAAGCATCAAAAGTAAATGGACTAAAAATACACGCTTATGTATTAATGACAAATCATGTTCACCTGCTTGCCTCGCCGACAGAAGAAACGAGTATTTCAAAAACCTTTCAATCTGTTGGTCGACGATACGTACAATATTACAATTCCCATTACAACCGTACAGGCACATTATGGGAAGGTCGATATAAATCAACAATAATCGACAGTACAAATTACCTACTAACCTGTATGAAGTACATTGAGATGAACCCAGTCAGAGCCAGGAATATGGTAAAACACCCAAAAGATTACCGCTGGAGTAGTTATGGTTATAATGCACAAGGAAAAGAGGATCGCTTAATAACGCCACATCGTACATATAAAAAACTAGCTGCTTCAGATGAAGAACGACTACAGGTATACCGACATCTATTTAGAACTCATTTATCAGAAAATGAATTAAGCGAGATACGGGATTGTACCAATAAGGGGTGGGTGCTTGGCGCTAGTTATTTTAAAGAAAAAGTTGAAAAGCTGACTGAACGAAGAGCACAACCAAAGCCAAAAGGCAGGCCTAAGAAGAAATTAAGTCGAGTCTGATCCCCATTTCTTGACCATGTTTCATCTATAGATATTTTTAGGCTGTAAATAATAGCCAAAACGTGGATAATGTCATTGAACTTGTCCTGCCGAAAAATTGGCTGGTGGTCGTGCTGATGTTATTCGTCAAATCCTGGAGAATGTGGTGGCTGATAAATTGACTGAGCTTACAGAGGTTAAAACAACGCCGAAACTTACATCATCGGTAGTGATCATTGAGGAACCTGCTGAGTTCCTGCAGATAGAATTACCTGATCCGCTGGCAGGGAAAATTAATGCTGTGGGTAATGTTGTTGAGTATCTGGCTTCAGAGTCTGTCGCAGAGCCAGTAGTCAAGCATCAGAATGATGATGTTAGCAGTTCCGAAAATCCGACGAGTAACAACATAGCCGGTACTCGAAACAATGAAAATAATAGCATCCACAGTACCGCTATTTCTGACACTCTGTTCGATCAAGCAAAGATTGAACCGGTACCGGTAATTTACAACCGGGCAGCTTCATTCTATAAAGAAGCAGTAAAGAAAAATTTATTACCCGTCGCAATAATAGTAGTGCTTTTGATCGGCGCTGGTGGCGCCGGTTTTGATTATTTTTTCAGACAGAAAACCAGTCTCAGTGATGCCGTGAACTCGCTAACTCAACAGCCCGTTGTTAATCAGGACGCGGCGGTTGATGAAGTGACTGTACCTGTAACTGTAACTGAAACCACAAAGACATTGACAGAAAACCGCTCGTTTGAACAGTCGGCAGCAGTTGAAAAAGCAGTCGATGATGTTGAGAAAAAAATAAACAGGAAAATTATCTATATTACTCACGTGGTGAAAAAAGGCGATACACTTTGGGATATTGCCAGAACCTATGTAAAAGATCCATTTCGTTACCCGGAGCTCGCTGCACTCACTGAGATTATTAACGCGGATCTTATATATCCCGGTGATGTCATCCTTATTCCGATCTGGCAGGCAACAAAAGGGTCAGACTTGATTGAAAACTAGGTCTTTGTACACTGGCAAAGCGCAGTAAAGGAATTCCTGGTGTCGAATATAAAGTATTGGTGACAAATGAGAGTTATTACTATTTGTTGTCTTTAACCCCGTAAAATATTTATCAAAATATGTTTTCGGCTGTACCGAAAACAATACGACTGATATCTAAATCTCTACGTTATTATAAACCTTACAGGCAAATCGTGATTTTAAAGTTTGTCGATTTCATCAGGATTCCGACATCATACGTTATACTGTTTCCATCGAGTTCAGATTATGAAACGATAAATATTTTTGGGTCAGAGTAAAAAAATACATCTATCATGATTATTTTGTTAGTCGTTAGCGGGTAAAAATATTTCCGTCGATATCTATAATCATCACTTTATATATCAATTCTTGTATGCATATCATTTCGTAGCTTGTGTCTGTGCCTTATCACGTGGTCAGTTCAGTGTGTCGGACAAGTTATATTTTCACAGCTACCAGTATCTGATACAGAGGACTGATGTATTTCTAGTAGTGACTGCTCGATATTTTTGTCACTGGGTGAAAGTGACATGGCACAGTTTACGGCTTGAAGCGCCTGATCTTTACAGTTTTTAGCAGCCAGCACATAAGCCAGGTTGTTCCAGGCACTGGCATTAGTTTTACGCTGATTAAGTTCACTGTAAAAAGCTAGTAATGCCTTGTCGTAATTTCCGGCGGCATATTCTGAATTACCCAGTGCCATTAATGTAATAGAGTTATCTGGCCAGCGCTTTGCTCCTGCGCGGAATGCTTTTAAAGCCTGTCGGGGAAAGCCTGATGACTGAAGGTCCTGACTGGCTTGTGTGTAGTCAATCGGGTTTGCTGTGAATGGTATTTCACCCGGCTTAATAACAACATATGACCAGTGCTTTGCGCGCTGCCAGGTTCTTTCAAAGGTGCTAAAGCTAACTGAATGTTGCCGTATGGCGCCTGAACGTAATATCAGCTCAGCCGTGCTTAAATTATAGCCAACAGCGACGGCATAATGCCATTGAGGCCAAATGGCCAGCGACAGGTTTTGGAAAACAAGAACGGGGTTTCCATTATTAATTTCATTTAGTAACGCGCTTAATTTGGGGGCTAACTTATAACTAAGCAGGCCGTAACTGCGCGCAGTGGCGATCATGTCAAGTTGTAGACTGCCTTTGCGCTGCGGGATATAAACTTTACCGGTCAGCTCATCCGGCGTGATTTTAATATCGCTGTGATCAAGTATGGTTGCAAGAGCCGCGGGACCACACTGGTATTGGCGTTGTGGAAAAAATGCGACGCTGGTTAGCTCTGCCTGCGGTTGTATCTGTTCAGGCGGGTGAGACTTCAGCTGCAGCGTTTGTGGCGTACTGGCGCAGGCAGAAAGCAAAGACAGCAGGAAAATGCCAGTTACTAGCCTGACATTTATACTAGCGGTAATATACAAGACAGGTGCTTATCTATTGATGTTTTTTACGAATGGAAATACATCGGTCGCACCCAGCATATCGGTAATAACCAGTACTACAAAGATGGTTACAACCGCACCTAATACGCCACTACCTGCTGGCTGCTGTTCATATGTCTGTGTAAGCTCAGCGAGCTCAGAGTCCGTCATCCGCTTAATTCGATCTTTTGCCTCTGACGGGCTAATTCCCATGTCTGTCAGCTGGCTATGAATTTCTTCACGGTCAAGTATTGTTACCATCTGCTTTACAGATGTATTGTGCTGTGCGTTTCTTAATATATCATTATTGTTCACCATAGCAGCGTGAACAGGGGTTATCTGTATGCAGAGCATGATGAAAATGGCCAGATAAGAAATCAGTTTTCTAATGCGGCTAACTATATTCATAGGTATTACCTCAGAGCTGTAAAATGTGTCAAAAGCTAGTTGCAATATTATAGTAAAAACTGCTCTGATAACATCAATTATCCTTGCTAAAGAAAGTGAGGGGATTTTAAGGTCTTTATATAAGCGGTTTTCTGTTTCGTTTAATAATTCACGACTTTTCATTAAGCCTATCTAATGGTTTTACTATTCACTGCTGATCGGGGAAATGAGACATCTAACAGCATTAGAAAATGCTATAATCTGCCACCATATTTATCCCACCGTAACGAGGAAAAAGACAGATGTACGCAGGTTTAGACTTTGGTACTTCAAATTGTTTGATTGGTATATGGCAGAATAATGCGCCGCTTCTTCTGCCGCTTGAAGGTCAAAGCACTCGCTTACCATCTGCACTGTATACATCCCGCCAAAGTGTCGCTGTTAAAAAAATTGATCAGGTTCAGTTGCAGACGCGAATCATTGCTGCTAAAAAACGACAAGCCAGCACACTTGAAACGGCAAAATCAGAAAACAGAGGCGTTAAAATATTATCTGATACCGAGCTAGAAAATCATGAACGCGGACTTATGCGTCGAGAGATCGAGCAGCGCTTGAAAGAGCAAGCCGCGGACTGGTCGAAAGAAGACGGTCTATTCGCTGATAGCGAGATGGCCTTTGGCGAAGAAGCAATTCTAAGTCACATTGAGGACTCGCAAAGCGGCTATTTTGTTAAGTCCCCTAAATCTTTTCTCGGCGCAGATATTAGCAATCAACATATTGAGCTGTTTTCTGAAATCATCACCAGAATGATGGCGCATATTAAAAACAATGCGGAAAAAAGTACTCAGGAGGAAATACAAAATATTGTTATTGGTAGGCCTGTAAATTTTCATGGAACAAGAGGCGAGCTGGGTAATATACAGGCGCTTAATATTATTGAACGCTCGGCCATCGCAGCAGGGTTTAAGAATATTGATTTCCAGATGGAACCGATGGCTGCAGCACTTGATTTTGAGCGTAGCCTTACAGAAGACAAACTGGTACTTGTACTGGATGCCGGCGGCGGTACCACGGACTGCTCAATGGTTAAGCTGGGTCCTTCTTATATCGGCTTGAATGACAGAACCGATTCAATACTC
Source organism: Gammaproteobacteria bacterium (assembly GCA_029882215.1). Lineage (GTDB taxonomy): Bacteria > Pseudomonadota > Gammaproteobacteria > SZUA-229 > SZUA-229 > JAUVDT01. The sequence goes on from JAOULC010000020.1 coordinate 6,319, forward strand.
GGTCATAGCGGGGACCGTGTTGGGGGTACTGATCTCGATATAAAATTAGCCTTAAAAAGTATCATGCCACATTTTGGTAAAGATACATTGCTGGAAAACGGCCTGCCGATACCTGTGACATTATTCTGGGATGCTGTAACGACAAATGATGTGAATGTTCAGGCGGAGTTTTTATCACCTCGGACTCAGCGAGATATAGCCTCTTATCTGTCACAAGCGGTTGATAAGAAAAAATTTCAGCGCTTTAAAATACTGCAGCAAGAGCGGTTGATACTTCAGCTAAACCGCAGTGCGGAACTGGCGAAAATTAATTTGTCAGAAAAGGACTGTGTAAATATCTATCTTGATTATATTGAAGATGATTTTGGTATTACTGTCTGTCGTGATGATATGCGTAAAGCAATAGAGCGTGAACTGGATGTGTTTATCTCTTTGATGAGAGAGGTAGAAACCCAGGCAGATCAAAAACCTGACATCATCTATGTAACCGGTGGAACGGCTAAGTCACCGGTTATTGAGGACTGGATTCGATCGCATTATGGCGATATCGAGATAGTGGTTGGTGATGCATTTGGCAGTGTCGTTTCTGGCCTGACTACCTGGGCTCACAGAATATACGGATAAACGCAGACAGTGATGTAATAACATGAATCAGTAATAGACTGGATTAGAGTATTTAAAAGCAGTTGTCAAATGCTCCCAGTATCGTACAGTAAATGCAATATATCGTTAATAGGTATTTTTTACTAAACGATGATGTATCCTTTACATCTATATGAGCACAACGCTAAACTCTTACTCTATCGACTAGGGTTGTAGTCCCTGTACCATAAAATGGATTGACTATTGACTTCAATTGAGTGAGGTACCTGCATGCTAGAAGATAAGCCTCAATCAAAACCCTCTGGTTTCTACCAACGGTATAAAAGACTGTCACCCGGTAAAAAAGCAATTATCATCGTATTTCTTATCTGGCTGATACAGGCATTACCTAAGTGGGCAGTTGTGATTACTGCCGATGGAGAAACATCTGCCAAAATTATGCGATTCTTTTACACACCGCGTGCAGATATTGAACAATGACGGGATTGTTTATATCTCATGATCTAAAACGAGTGATGAGAAGATATTTTAAAACGAATACGATCTACCGAATTGTTGTATATTATTCGTCAGTTAATTTTAAGGCGAGGTATAGAGAATGAAAATAAGCACTAAAACACAGTTTTTCATTTTGCTTATGATGCTGTCACTGAATAATAACAGCAGTGCCAAAGACGTTGTACAAGCAAGAAGTATCGGCATGGATCTGGCAAGAGATATTGCTAATGAGGCGGTGATGGCCTGTCGGCAAGACGGCTTTCATGTCAGCGCAGTCGTTGTTGATCGCAATGGCCTGCTACGGGCTGCACTGAGGGATGATTTGGCTTCCCGGTTTACCCTGGAAGTCGCTGAGCGCAAAGCTAATATGACCGTGATGGCATGGACAGACAGCGGCGCATTCAGAGCTGCGCGCAGAGATATTCAGCAGGAACTTAATCATATAAACGGATTGATTGTAATGGAGGGCGGTATCAAAATTACTGCCAGTGGCTATAACCTGGGAGCTGTTGGTGTTAGCGGAGCACCCGGCGGTGACAAAGATGCCATATGTGCAAACAAAGCACTGAAGAAGCTGGCTGAACGAATCGAGTTTGCGATAGAGGAATAATCGCTATTCGGATATTCAGGCATATAATGCACCGCCTGCAGTAATCGGCAGGCGGTATTATCGGAGCTTGTCCGAGCTGTTTAACTCACTGAATGCACTGATATAACCATGAACATTTCAAACAAAGTAGAACAGCTGGAAATATTATCAGGATCCGGTATTAAAAAAAAATAAAGGCTTTAAGTTATCTGTTACCGGCTCTTATCCACAAATAAAATAAAAATAGATGCAGGATAGTAAAGCCCAGCAGGGTACTGAAAACAGAGATGATGGCGATTTCTATACCGTAAATTAAATAACAACAGATGCCAAGAAGCCCTGTGCCTGTCAGTGTGCCAATCAATATAGAAATGAGACGTTTTTTATTAAGTTCTATCATGCAGATGTCCGGCTGTTTTTTAAGTTGCGATATTATATTATTTTTAATTGTGTGGAATAATAAACCTGACTTCATTTAACGCTATTGAAGGGATATTGTGAATAATATAATAGGTAAAAAATTCGTGATTTCAGGTATGAGCATTGAAATTATATCTGAGAAAGGTGATAAGTGGGAGGCCCGCAATACAACAACCAATAAAATTGTCCTGTTTGATAAAACTATGTTTGAAAAAGCAATAAAGCTCGGTAAGACGGAGCACATTAACTAATTGAGAGATTATTTTCAGTTTGTCCATCTGATAAATAGCAGCGGATGTCATGGAGCTCTGAGATATTTCTACATTAACAGTTACTCAGGCTCTGAATAGCGGGTGGCTGATTGAGCATCAGCAGATAGCTGCTTAATTTTCTCGTTACAGGATACGATCGTTCTGGCCATGTTGCCGATTAAAGCCTGAACGGTTAGCGGTCTGGCTGTTAATAAATCACGAAAGTTGTCGCTTTTAACCACGATGACTTCACAATAGCTTGTTGCGACAACACTGGCGTTACGCTTTGTATTAGTCAGAGCGGCTATTGCACCAAAAATCTCATCTTTTTTAACTGTGCCGACTTCAGTGTTATCAAGCAGTACTTTTGTCGTGCCTGACATTAGCGTATAAACTTCATGGCCTTCAGTGTTTTGCTCAATAATGGTGTCACCTTTATTGTAATAACGAAACTCAGGTGTAAAATCGATATCCTGATGGTTAAAGTGACACATTAATAACTGATAGCTTTGACTAAGGCAGGAGAGGAATTGATTCCATTTGAGGAATTTACTTTTATCTTTATATACTGAGTCAATGAACGTCTGGCCGTCATACTCATCGACGATTACCGCAAAGTCATTTTTATATGTTGTTATCTTTTTTTGTAGTAAGCCATCCAGCCCTACAAGGTCACCTTGCTCGTAATTGACGATGAGCTGATCGTCATAAAATTCGCCAATGACGCCGCTTTTAATCAGATAGACAGATTTGGATTGAGGATTTATCGGAGTGGAAGCGGTAACCGTTAAGTTGCTTGATTTTACAGAACAATTATTAATAAGGTCCGGAGCTAGCGAGTGGCAGGTCTGCCATAAAGCCAGGCATGATTCGGGTATTTCAGAGTTATGATACATAAATATTCTACAATAATTCAAAGTACTAAGAAGATAATAGCAAAGAAATATGAAGAAAATATGGAGATTGATTGTGTAATTGATGATTGAGCAAGAAATGCTCTGACTTGAGGTAATTTGTAAAGCTGAAATTATGCATTTTTTTACCTTAGCGGCACTGCAAATGACTAGCAATCAGGGTAATATTCAACTGACTTAACTGCGTTGAGTTAAAAAATAACAAGGAAATGTGCAGGTGGAAATATGAAAATAAAAGTAATCTTGTTACTGGCTGGCTTTGTTACTACATCTGGCAGTGCTTACGCTGGTGAATTTAGTAATCGTTTTATGCCTAATGATATGAATTATGCCTTGTCTCAATGGACGGCCGACGATGAATGGGCTGCTGAAGTGCAGTATTCATTTAAGTATATATTTTATAACTGTATTTTACATAATGAAAAAGATCTTTTTGGTTGTGATAAGAATGCGAAAGGGAAAGCACATCTTTATCTGAAATACACCGGTGAATTTGACTTCTACGCAGGCAGTCGTGAGTCAGGGCCAGTGATTAACAGAACCAGTAATATTGCACTGCAGCTGCGCTGGGATATGCAGGATTCTTCGAAATTTATCAAATATATTGAATGGTATGATATTGGATTTGAGCACCGTTCAGATGGTCAGGTCACCGATGCTAACCTGACAGATGATGATCCTTTGTCCGCGACATTCGGTCAGTATCTGGCTGAAATTGAATATCAAAATGATAATCATGAATATTTTGATACCCTCAGCCGGGGTGCCGATTATATCAGTTTGTCTTTCGGCGGACCGCTGTCAGAGTCAGTTAACTATTCTTTCAAATATAAAATTTATGACAGTGGAGAAGAGTCTAATATTACCTGGGGTGAGCTGGCGGGCACGGATACAGACTTTGCAGATTATGACCTTCTGACTTTCTCTTTATCAAAAAAAATCAGCACAGGAAATAAATACGCCGGAAACATACTGACGTTGACAGCCGATTACACGGCTGGCCGTGGTGGTATGGATACCGATTCTATAGATATTAGTCTGATCATTCCTTTGAAGTCAGAAGATGGCTGGGATATACCGCTGTTAATCAGAGCGCACGCCGGTCCAATGGACAGGCTGTCTGATTACACCCGGTCCAGAGATTCTGTCGGCGTTGGACTGGCATTTTCATTTTGAGATCTGTATTACTAGCAATAGGGCGGAGCAAGAAATTTGTCCGCCTTTTAATTTCTCATAGTCCTTATTCATCGAGTTCCTAATCATTACGCCAATAATATCGGCTTTACGTCTATTATAGCCAGACGCACTGGCGGTAAGGGTACTGATAGATTTTACTACCAGTCAGAGCCTGAAAGGGTTAGTGCCAGTAATGAGGTTTCTTGAAAAGAATAGTCAATATGTCATTTTAATATTTTTTAATAAGTTAAGGTTTAAAGTCATCCCAATAAGGCGGATCGTTAATTTTTTCTTTCAGAAAATCTACAAAGAACCTGATTTTTGCCGGTAAATAGTGCCTTGATGAGTAGATTGCATAGATATCGAGATTTAATGATTCATAGTCGTCGAGCACAGTTAATAAATCACCACGGCGTATAGCATCACTGGCTATAAAGGTTGGCATGATAGTGATGCCCATTCCGTTGATTGCAGCCTCTAATAAAACTTCTGGGTTATTTGAAGTCATCACAGGCGACACTTTTACAGAATAATCCTTAGCATTCTTAAAAAGTGGCCACACAGCACCTGTTGTATATGAATAAAGTAAACAGGCGTGGTTTTTTAGATCATCAGGACTGCTTAATAGCGGGCTGGATTTTAAATAAGCCGGTGAAGCGGCTAATATATGCCGGCAGCTTGCAAGTCGTCGGGCAACCAGATCAGAGTCTTCTATTTTGGTGACGCGTATTGCCAGATCATACGCTTCATAAACCATATCAACATAACGATCAGTGACCATCAGGTCAATCTTGACGTCAGGATAAGCTTTTGTGAAATCATAAATTATTGGCACAAGATGGCGCTCAGCAAATACACTGGGAGCACTGATACGTAATGTTCCTTTTGGGGTGCCACTGAAACCGGAAACCATGTTATCAGCTTCTTCTAAGTGATGTAAGATGTCTTTGCAGCGGGCAAAGTACATACGGCCCGCTTCGGTTGTACTGACATGACGCGTAGTCCGGTTAAGCAGACGACCGCCAAGGTGTTCCTCGAGTTGTGCTACATACTGACTGGCGGCAGCGCGTGAAATTCCCATACGCTCACTGGCCGCTGTAAAACTGCCGGTTTCGACGACATTCACATATACTTTTATGCGCGTTAACTTATCCATGGCATCACCATTGTAAATAAATCATTAACAATCTATCAGTATTATCCGTATTTATAGACTAATTTATGCTGGTTATAGTAACTCCCTCTACTATAAGACTAAAGGGAATAAGGCCATGAGAACCGAAGTGTTAAGTCCTAAATCACAGCATGATGTTCAGCTAAATAACAGCGTCGAACTGAATCCCGATCACATTATGCAAACAGCTACCGCATTCTGGTCATCCAAAGTATTGTTAACCGCCGTCGAATTTGATTTATTTACCGTACTCGATCAGACCGCAATGACCGCTGAACAGCTTGGGAAAAAACTGGGACTACACCCAAGAGGTATTTATGACTTTTTTGATGCACTGGTTGCCTCTGGTTTTCTCGAGCGGCAAGGTGATGGCCCGTCTGGTAAGTATAAAAATACGCCGAACAGTTCTGCATTTCTCAATAAAAACAGTCGTCTGTATATTGGTGGTATGCCAGAGATGCTGAATAACCGCTTGTTTGGATTCTGGAATAATCTGGGTGAAGCTTTAAAGACAGGGCAGCCACAAAATGAAATTAAGCATAATGGTAAACCGATATTTGAAGAACTGTATTCCGATGAGGTCAGGCTCGGCCAGTTTCTTGATGCGATGACAGGGTTCCAGGCGGCTAACTTTCAGATATTAGGTGAAAAATTTCATTTTGAAAATTACACAGCAGTCAGCGATATCGGCGGGGCACTGGCTTTGCTGTCACGCATCATTGCACGACAACATCCACATCTTCAGTTTAACAGCCTTGATTTGCCACAGGTGCTGCCACTGGCGCAGGAGCAGATCGAAAAGGATGGCTTAACAGATCGCATAACAGCAACAGGCGGTGACTTCTTTGCTGATGATTTCCCAAAATCGGATGTTATTACGATGGGTAATATTCTGCATGACTGGAATCTGCAAAACAAAAAAATACTGATTAAAAAAGCCTATGATGCTTTACCTGAAGGCGGTGTGCTTATCGCAATAGAAAATCTGATTGATGATGCCCGGCGGGAAAATCTTTTTGGCATGCTGATGTCATTAAATATGCTGATCGAGTTTGGCGATGCTTTTGATTATAGCGGACAAGATTTCCGTGACTGGTGCAAAGAGGCAGGCTTTAAACATTTTGAAATGATACACCTTGCCGGTCCGTCAAGTGCCGCCATCGCCTACAAATAATCAGTCCTGATAAAGGCAGGTAAATAATACCGGCCTTTTTTAATGCCACTAGCGGAAAGATATTATTTAGCAGGCGGCAAGGTTTGCAGATAGGCGAGCAAATCCAGTTGTTGTTGCAGGTTTATTTTGCCCAGCATATGCGGCATGGGATCTCCCATAACAAAAGCATCAGGATGGCCATTTCTTAACTTGTGCATGGCCTCCCAGGGGTTTTTATTTGCCAGTGTTCCCATGTACTCAGGCTTGTTTCGGCTGCCAAAATTTCGTTTCAGACCCTGACTGCCATGACACTCCTTACATGACTGGTTATAACGTTTTTTACCATTGAGAATGTTGCCGATAACTTTATTGCTATCGGGCCTGAAATAGTGACGAATATCAACCTGACCTGAGGAGACAAAAGCGCTCAGTCGTAATAAACCATAATCAAGCATGACTTCATCATAACGGTGTGTTTTATTTTTCAAAATTGCCATTACTTCGTCGATGCTGCGTCCGGCACTGTCACTAATGCCCCTGATGCCTGTAAAGTGACTACCGCTTGCGTAGGCGCCTTTATCACCGAGATAATCCCAGCCATGACATTCTTTGCAACGCCACGTGTTGGCACCTTTCTGTCGTCCGGCTGAAGGGTATGAAGGGTGAGTGGTAGCGGGTTTTTTCAGGCCGATCTCCTGCCACCATTTGTCATACAGGCGGCCTCCTTCTGAGATGAAGTCAGCATCCTCTGCATGACTGTTTACAGGAGAAAAGACGGTAGTTAATAAAATGAATAAAGATAAGCTTTTAAAAGAAAACATGTTGCCTCCTTTTGATGACACACGGATTGTGTCATTGAATGATTATAGGCTTATTGAATAAATTTACAAATGTAAGGCAGTGATAGCTGTGTTATTTAGTGAGTGATAAAGATTTAATGATAAAAGTATGATCTGTCTGTGAATAATTTTATACTTATATGACGATGAAAAAAAAGCAATCACAAATACTTTGTCTGGCTATTATGCTGATATTCTGTTTATCGGCATGCAGCGAAAAGTTTTCCAGGGCGACGCAGGCGGCTATTAAGCATCCATCGAACTGGGGTCCATTGCTGGCAGCTACAATCATAGCGGCTGCTGATAAAGATGTTGAAATATCAGACTGGGCACAACGTGAAACTCCTGTCTTTGGTTCTATGCGAAGTGCGGAAAATGCCAGCGACAGCCTGGTTGACTCACTGGTGATTTCAGCTGGAGTGAGTGCATTGTTTATTGCTGACCATTCTAACGGATCTGATATGCTTTCAACTAATGCGGAAACCTTCTTCGTTGAGGCTATAGGCTTATCTGCCAACTCGGTGATTACCAGCGGTGTTAAATCAGCAACAGACCGGACTCGCCCCAACCATTACGACCAGCGCAGCTTTCCGTCCGGTCACACTTCGAAAGCATTTGCCGCTGCAAAATTTACTGAACATAATATTCAGCAACTAGAATTAAATGACAATACTAAAAAATATTTCGACTGGATATTTAATAGTGCAGCGTATGCAACTGGCTGGGCACGAGTTGAATCCGGCTGGCATTATCCCGCCGATGTGCTGGCAGGTGCAGCGGTAGGAGGTATAGTAGCCAGTATTTTTACGGATATGTACCTGCAGAACAGTGAAACTGTCACAATGGATATAGAGTTATCACGGGATACTCAGAAAGTTGCTTTTAGTTTGAGTTTTTAAAGCACGCAGAGTAGGCACTGTAATTATATTTTCCGCTAGGAAGCTGAAAAATACTGTTGTATCCAGGTGAGTGGGCAGATCAGTATAACAACATTAATTTTTTATAAAATCTAAAGCTAATATTGTATCCAGGCTACGGTTGATAAAGTTTATACAGATCGTTTTCACCAGTCAGCTTATGTCCTGTAACGACAGTAATCACTGTTCGCCCGGTCTTGAGGCAGGGCAGGTGGACAATGTTAGCTTCTCCGATATTGCTACAGAAGAGTTTGAAAACCATAGTGTTTTGATAATGATCAAAGGTTTTCTTTAAACTGTTGCTGGATATATTCAACTTCATCAATGTTGCTGATTAAGGCGTTGACACAGTCACGGTCGAGGGTTTCGCCGGCCATTGTTTTCAGTGTATTGATCGCTGTTATGTTGTCCCATGCATCTTTATATGAGCGTTTACTGGTGAGTGCATCAAACACATCTGCAACGGCAATAATGCGTGCCTCTAAAGGAATTTCATCACCTTTTTTTCCGCAAGGGTAGCCACTGCCATTAACCGCCTCGTGGTGGAACTCGGCTATATTGCGCAGCACACTGATATATTCAATGGTACCCAGGTTAAAATTTTCAAGCAGCTCATCAATCATGTCCCGGCCCTTGCGGGCATGGGTTTGCATGATGGTTTTTTCAGCATCATTCAGTTTTTCCGGTTTTAGCAGAATATTGTCGGGGATACCGATTTTTCCGATGTCATGTAACGGTGAAAACATAAAGATATGTTCAATGTAACTGTCATCCAAATTGTATTTGTCGGCCAGAGAAGTCGCAATAAGCCGGCTATAACGGGACATGCGATCGAGATGGCTGCCTGTTTCAGGATCGCGTGTATGAGTAAAGCTGCCGGTGGTTTTGATGGCGGCACTTAATGTCTGGATTGATGCCATCTCGTTAATTACGGATAAGGAAATGATATGCCCGTAAATATCAATTTGTTGCAGCACGGATTCAGTAAAGACATCTGTTTCATTGGCGTTAAAAAATATGAAGCCAAAGAATACACCGTTATTGAACATCGGCATGGTGTAACTGGCGGCATAGCCCTGACGCCCCAGTCGTTTAGTGTGTTCGTTTTTGCCATTTTCAAAGGTAAGCATGTTGTTAATAACACGCGGCTTACCTTTTTTGAGAATCTCTTTCAGTGACGGTGCGTCTTCAAGTGAAGACTGATAGTGTTCCAGCGGGTTATCTTTGCCACTGCTGTGTATGTATGTCTTTAGTATACTGGTTGCAGGGTCGTATATTGCCACTGCGACTCTGGCAATAAAAGGAAAGTTGGCGCGAAGCGAGTTGTGGGCAGATACAAGCTTGTCTTTCAGCGGGGTGTTACTGCTTAATACCGCGAGTCCATCTGTATGCTCAGTCATGCTTCACCTTAAATGTTTTATCAGATCGCTGTTCGTTAGTTCAGTATAGATCAGCAACTACGAGGTTGCTGTTAATACAGGATTAGATAGTTGAAACGGTTTTGAGAAATGCAGGCGAGATAAATTATTTCAAACTACATTTCACATCAGTAAAAAATAACAGCGAGATTTATTTTCGTATAATAACCAGTATGCCTGCAATCAGTGCCAGTACCCCCATTACCATCGTTTCATATTTAAAACTTAAACTAATGATAGAGTTTAAGCCGTTAAGAACTAACCACGCACCTAAAAAATATGGCCACAATTTCATTTCTACTCACCTGATTTATTGATTAAAAAAACACAGATTATAACATTTTAATGTTATCGGATTTAAGTCTAATAGACTTAAATCCGATGCTAACGCGGTCCGCCACGGCGCCAGAATATTTCTGTTTCAATATTTAATACATAGTTGTTAAGTTTGCTCCAGCGTTCAGTAATCTCCTGTTTTACTTTTGCCAGTCTGTCACTGACTAAACCTGGCTTTTCGATATCGGCAAGATATGACAAACGCAAGACGGACGGCTTATCTTGTAACTGTTCGATTAATAAATCTAAACGGCCTTTCCAGAGGTCATGTACTTCTATGCTGTCTTTTACGAACACATCGTTTAGCAGATCCATGCTGACCACACGATGTATGGTCGCTGCGAAATTAAAGTTCAGCATTTTACCGCGGGTAGCGCGCTGCACACGCGGGTTCTCTGATGTTACCCGGTATCCGGACGGTAAGCTTCTGTCATCCAGTTTTAAGATAAAGTTACTGCCACGTGACTCATTTGCGACCACGGCACAGGTCAGGTGGAAGCGGCCGTCTTTATCACTGCTGACCACCAGTCCGCGTGCTGTGACGATTCGCACACCCGCCAGCCCGGCTTCATTATCATCCTGCTGGTTATTCAGATTCTTATCATCAAATACTTTGCCGATAACATCCGTACAATCAAACACAGGATCGGGGATCACTCTGACTGATGCTTCTGCAATACCGGATGCGGCACTACTGGTAAGGGTGTCAATGACATAGGCTTTATTAATATACTCACCTTCAGTCACAGCCGCACCGGCAATTAATAATAATTCAAAGGTCTGAGTCTCGTTAGGCAGCAGATCGATATTGCTCCAGGTTAGTAGCAGGCCGTTCTGTACCGGCTCACGGGCAACACCATTAAGCCGTGCTGAACCTTTCACATATTTGAATCCGGCCGGGTAGTTATCAATTACATTACTGTTAGACAGCGTAACCGGTAAGCCGTTTTTAACGGTAATGGTATACGGTACTAACTGACTACGCGTGACATTAAACAATGAAGTCGTTTTTGAAATATTGACAGCATTGCTTAGTACCGGATCAACCGGTAAGTGGTTATTAAATAGCTGGCTGTCATCGGGCAGCGCTGTATTATTTAATCTCAGGTTCAGGTAATAATTTGTACCTGCACTCATTGGGGCAGACGACAGAGCAGGGCTCAGCGCTGTTGCGCTTGCTTCACAAATATTTGCCGTTGCAGCAATGGCATCTGCCGGGCAACTTGCCACATCCAGAGCGGCCGTCGTCGCATCGGTTAACGGTGTGATAACAACCGATGCCGCTGTACTGTAACCCGTGGCCGGTGGTGTGTACTGAATCAGGTAATCACTGCCTGGTATACAGTCTGCCTGACTGAAGTTAAGATCAAACTTATAGTAGCCGTTCGCAATTGTCTGCTGATTTTGCTGATTAACATCATCAAAACAAGCGGCAGAAACGGCATTGCCGGTTGCTGCATTTAATAAACTGACCGTGGCTCCTGCAACCGGTATACGCAGCACCGAATCATAAACAACACCGTTCGGATCAATCGGTAAGTTTAAGTTCTGCACACTCGCACCCGAGCTTAATACAATATTATAAATTCGCTGTGGTGCATCGCTGTAACCGAGTGCCGGATCTGAATTTGCCAGACCTAATGTGGCGGTGGCAGGATTCGAACCCGGTGCGCGGAAACGAATATCATAGCGATCTGTACCAACGTCATTCGGCACTAAACCATTGATTGAATAATCTCCATTGGCATCTGTGGTCACGGTGCCTAATAATGTTGTGTTGCGATAAATATCAACACTCCAGCCGTTTAATATAATTTCACTGGCATCAAAGCTGTTATTAAAGTTCGCATCGTGCCATAGCCTACCGTTGACATTAGCCACACCCGGCGTACCGCCAACATCGATGGCGACAGTCGCACTTGCGTTTTGTGTTGCGCCATTCCAGCTAACATCGGCTGTGTTGTTAATGGTGGTGCCTATTGCCAGCGAATTATTAATGCTGGCACGGAACACCAGCTCAGCACTTTGTCCCGGCGCCAGATCACCATAAGTGGCGGCATAGTCTGCCGTTACAATCGGCGCAGTATGACTGACACCGCTGGCTAAGCCATTCAGTAATCCGGAACCATTTACATAACTGAGCTGGCCGGCAACCGGTAAATCGAGATTGTCGGTAATCGTTACATCGGTAGCGACTACACTGCTGATGTTGCTGACCACGATGCGATATTCTAATTGCCCGCCGGCTAAGGCGGCGCCACCACCGACGACTGACACACTTTTAACAATCGAAACTAACTGTGCATTACCGACCACAATTAAAGTCGGCTGGTCACCATTACTATCAACCCCGTCGGCATCCGTCAGTTCTGTCGGCAGCTCAGCACTATCAACACGGCCCTGATTACTGATAATCGTGCCAACCGGCGTGGCTGCATCAAGCTGAACATCAAAGCTGATAACGGCGCTGGCACCGGCCGATATGATGCCATTGCCGGCGCCTGGTAAGGCAGGAGTCAGGTCTGATGAGCTGACATCAATACCCGCAATCAGCGGTGAAACACCGCCATCTGGCTGACCAAGCGGTAAACCATTTTGCATGACGGTATCGGCCACATAAGTGGTATTGGCTGGTACGCCATCGCTAAGGGTAACGCCGGTTGCCGCTTTTGGTCCGAGGTTATTAATAGTGATGGTATAACGAATCACATCGCCCGGATCTAAACTACCCGGCGCGCCGTTATCCACCACAATGCTGACTGTTTTAACGGCATCAAGTAAGGGCTGGTTGCCGATAACATCCAGCGTCGGATCATCCGCCGTTGCCGTTGCCGGATCATCCGAAGCTTGCTCTGGCATGAAACCACTGCCTGCGCCATCAGCAGTAAAGAAAGCCTGATTTGAAATCACAGTGCCATTAACCACCGTGTTGTCGATCACCACATCAAACGTCACGGTCGCCACATTCGCCGTGGTGGCTGTGGCATCGGCACGCATTGTACCGGCTGTGTTATCTTCAACAGCGTTGATCAACAAACCACTGGCTAACGGCAATACACCGGTGCTGATATCGGCGACGGCAGTGCCGTTCAGTGTGGTACTGCCGGCCGTGTAAATCGTATTGGCTGGCAGCTGATCATGTAATATGGCATTGATGGCACTTTCGCTGCCTATGTTTTTCACGGTGATGGTGTAACGCAAGGTATCACCGGCCAGTAATTCAGCCGGGTCGCCTGTCATATCCTGCGAGGTTTTTACCACTTCAAATAATGGTGCTGATGCAATCAGTGTCTGGGTTGGGTCTTCATCCCCCGCCAGATTTGGATCATCCGCGCCATTAATGGCCGGGTCATCCGTCAATAGCGTTAAATTGGTTGCTGTTAACTGGCCCTGATTCAGTACCACGGTACCGCTGGTGATCACCGGCGCCAGTGTGGCTTCAAATTCAAGCAATACGATTTCAGTGGCTGAGCCCGCCGGCCCGAGATTCAGATTGCGGATATCCAGCCGTCCTGTGCCCTTAGTGCCACCACTGGCATTGGTATTACTGCTATCGGCGCCGGCCGGTAGCGACGTTACCGTAATGCTGCCAGCTGCAAATGCCGCGACCGCATTCAATGCATCGAGTTCGTCAATAAAGCTGAAGTTCGTCAATTCAACCGGGCTCACATTCTGAATCTGAATGTTATAACGCAGTCGGTCACCCGGTGAGGCATTGCTGCCCGGGTTCTGGCCTGTCGTCAGGTTAGTCACACTTTTCAGTACCGAGACGATAGGTAACTCGGTGACCAGAGTATGAGCATCTTCATGATCGAGCACCGCAGTGGTGCCATCGCTGAGGCTGCGGCTATAGGTGCGGATGGCTCCGGTAGCACCGGCTCCGGCAGTATCACCACTGAACCACTGGCTAACAGCGGCAAGATTGGTCAGATCAACACCGTGTACATTATCGGCATCCAGCTGCGCCTGATACGTTACGATCAGGCGGTTATCGGCAGCCAAAGCTGCTGCGGCCGATTGCATGGTGATGGTCAGTTTACAGTCCGGTGCAGGCAGGTAACTGGCTACAAAATCCGTGCCCTCAAGCAGCGGTGCAGACACTGCCGTTACACCATCGGCGAGGAAGGTTTGCGCTGTTATATTCGCCGGTGCACTATCACACATACCGCCCGGTGACGGGTTGGGCAGGACATCAACAATCCTAAGATCCCATGCCGTTGCCGTTCCGCTGTTATGAATGTTTAAGCTGAAGTTGCCGGGAATACCAATCCGCATTTGCGCGGGGCCGGTTTTTTCCAGCGTCAGATTATCCGGGCCAACAATCGTCATGTCGGCCGTGCTTGAGGCCGCGCCGGTTTGCTGGCTGGACGGGTTATTGGCTAGCTGGTTATAGCTATAGCTGGCGGTGTTACTGAATAATAAACCGCTGACATTGGTGGCGCTGTCATCGACCTGTACGGTGATATCAATGATCACTTGCTCACCGGCAGGAATATCAATGCCGTTGTTTGTGTCTTCAATGATCAGGTTCTTAGCCGTACCGCTGTTGACCGGCGTCCAGACTTGCGATCCGCTTATTTTGCTGACGCTGATAAACGTCAGGTCAGCGGCAGAGGCATTCAAATCATCGAGTATGCGAACATCATGTAAGGCTGTTTGTATCGGTGTTGCCGGTACAGTGACCCGGTAAGTGAAGTTTTCACCTACAGATACCGTCAGATCAGCCGGGTTTTGCTTTAGTAATGCGCCCGGAACAGGTGATGTAAAGGTCACGGAGGCGATGTTCGTCGGCCCATAGCTTTGACGCACACCGCTGCTTGTGCCCAGTGTTGGCACGGCTTCATCATCAAACGAATAATAATTGATGACCTGAGCCGTATTCGTCATTGTTAAACCCGCACCCAGATCGGCATCGGCCTGCAGCTGGTAAACAATGCGCAGCGTCTCGTTTGCCGGGATTGTATAAGTATTGGCTGTACCGGAATCGAGGTTCCAGCGGGCAATACCAGAGGCTGCATCGTAAGTCGGTGTCGGATTTACCAGCACCGTGCCGGCATTGACTAAAGTGGTGCTGAGCATGGTGATGCTGGCCGTACCGTTGCGCATGCCAAATGGAATCACATCCTGTAGCAGCACATCATAAGCCGGCGCAGTGCCGCTGTTGATCACATCAATGGTATAGGTCAGCAGTTCAGCGGCTTCAATAATGCTGTCACCAGCGGCGGCTGTCGCCACTTTAGTCAGCGCTAAGTCCGGTTGTAATAAGCTACTGCTGGCCGTCGCCGTTTTCAGACTGGCACCTAACGCGGTGCTGTAATCAAGCTGTACATTATTGGTCAGAGTGGTGTTGTTGCTCTGTGCAAACACGTTATCTAACACACGCGCACGATAGACAATCACAAACTCATCATTGGCGGCGTTGTTGTCACCGACATTAATAATATTGCCCAGCGTAAAGCTGACGGTGCTAGGTCCGGTTACAGGATTACCACTGACAAGCGGCGTGATAGCGGCGTGCACAAATGGCGCAACCGCAGTGTAGGCCGGACTGGTGTCACCATTGATGTGTACCACTGTTTCAAACGCCAGGCCCTGCGGCAAGTTGTCGCTGATCAGAACATTGTTATGTTGTCCTTCCTGTAAACCGACACGTAATTCAAAGTCAATCAGGTCACCGACACGCACATTGGCATCAGCGCCGCCGTAGGTATCATTGATGCGCAGCTTAGAGAATGTAGTGTTATCAGGTGTGGTTAAGGTCGTGCTAACCGGGGCCGTCAAATAATCATTAACCGCCGGCGTCGTACTGCCGTTACGTTCACTGGCATTAATGCCATCCAGACCGGTCCACTGTGCCGTCGCGCTGTTACTTAATGGTTGATTGGCCAGCACGTTATCCAGCACGACAACGTTATAAGTGAGAGTAACTGTACTGCCTTCTAAAACATCAATATCCGCGGTGGCATCAGACAGTTGCCAGCGTAAAGTTTGCGCGCTGGCACTGCCATCACCGACGATGGCCGGATCGCTAATACTATTTCCCGCGCCATCGACGCTGGCACTGGCGGGCTGATAGGCCAGTCCGAGGCTCAGGCTGTCAGTGATACTCAGATCAAACACATCAGAGAAATTATCACCTGCTGCGCCACCGGATGCGGTAAAGGTCAGGCTATAACGCAGTACATCACCGGCGGTAGGCGGGTTGCCGACACTGCTGGTATTGACCACGGTTTTGTTAATCGCCAGCTGCGGTTCAATAATCGTTAAAGGTGCTGCTGTCGCGGCGCTGCCACCGGGCTGGGTGGGCCCGCCGGCGCTGGTGGCATAATTATAACTGACCACATTGCTAAAGCTGTGACCTGCATTGGCGGCGGCATTATTGGCCACGCGCGTGCGCAGTTCGATCAACGCCGTCTGGCCGGCGGGGATTTGCGCGATCGTCAGGCTGAGGTTATTACCGACCGTGTTATTAGTGATGCTTAAGGCGTTACCACTAATATCATTTGCGCTGATGATTTCAAGACTGGTATCCAAAGTGTCGCTGATCAGCACATCATACAGTGCGGCATTGACAGGCGTGGCAGGTACCGTCATGTGATACACCACCTGTTCGCCAACAGTGGCTTCAGCACTAGCGGGGCTGATCATTGTTTTAGCAGGCAGACCGATGGTGGCGATGTTGCTCATGCTAAAGGTGGTCGGTGCTGATGCGCTATATTGCTGACCAGTTTGTGATGGCAAGGACCAGTATTCGTCGACAGTAACGCTGTTGTTCCAGCTCTGGTTCGGTCCAAAGTCGGTGTAGAAACCGATATCGTAATTAACCGTGACACACTGGCCGGGGTTAACGGGCGTGACTAGATTAATGATCATACTGCCAGCGCGAGTCGCCGGTGCGCTGTAGTTGTAATCCACACCCGCTGTGGCAGCTGCGCCATTAATTGTCACTGCGGGACCAGTCAGGCTGCTTTCATCGAGCTGGCTGGGTAGTAAATCGCTTAGCTGTACGTTATAGGCGGGTGACAGTCCGCTGGTGTTACACGACTGCAATGTAAAGTGCATCACATCGCTGACAATATTCACATTAGCCGGACTGGTAAAGACACTGTCAGTCTTTGTCGGACTGCTCATGAGCGCTTGCTGCACGGTCACTGCCGCAGCGCTTTGCAGTCGCGCCGGATCAACCACCGCCGCGCCGGTGCCATCTACATAGCTCAAAGTCGCGGTATTATTTAATAGGGTACTCGGCTGCTGGGTCAGGGTATTTTCAGTGACCCGGCCACGATAAATAATGACTAAGCTATCGGTTGTGGCATCGGCTAACGGGTCATTAACCACATCACCGAAGCTAAAGCTCAGTGTGCCGGTCTGGCCAGCCGCCGGTAGGGCGGCAGACGTAAGCGTGGCATAACTGAAGTTAGAACCGGCACCACTGGCCGGAGTCGTATAGTCCGCTACTGCGTCACCATTGATACTGACAATGTCCACAAACGCCAGTCCGGCCGGTAACACATCCTGCACGGTCACATTACGTGTGGTGCCTTCCTGTAAGTTCAGTGTTAATTGATAAGTAACGCTATCACCGATACGCACGGTGGCATCATTAACCGGCGCATAACTGTCAGCAATCACGGCTTTAGTTAATGTATTGGTGTCTTGCGTGGTAATCGTGGTGACAGCAGGAATGCTACAGTAATCATTAGGTGCGCTGGCTGCCGGACAGCCAGCACCTGTTCGCTCATAAAGACTGGCGGCATCAAGACTGCTCCAGTCAACCTGGGCACTGTTACTCAGGGAGATATTGGATTGTGTAGAGGCATTAATCAGTACCCGATAGGTCAGTACCAGCGTGCCACCCGGCGGGATATCCAGAGTGTTGTCGGCATTATCGCGTCCCCAGACTAATGGCCCGGCCGGAGTACCGCTCGGGTTTGCATTAAAGCCTGCAACGGCTACCGCATTAATACTGGCCGTTGGGGTAAAGCCGCTATCGAGTTGCAGTTCAGCGGCCAGAGTATCAACAATATTCACATCATAGGCGGTCGCATTACCGCTATTTGGAATCGTTAAAACGTATTCAAGTATGTCACCGCCGGTGAGTGGTGCAGCGGTTATCGCGCTGACGGTTTTGTTAATTGTCAGCTCAGGTTCGATCAGACTAACGGTCACTGTTTCAGTCGTGCTCAGCGCGCTCTGGGTGGTGCCGCCCGCGCTGTAGGCATAGCTATAAGAGGCGGTGTTGTTGATGGCAAGGCCTTGCTGAGCCGTTGCAATGTTGCGCACACGCGTACGCAGTGTAATCACGGCCTGTTGTCCGGCAGGGATTTCAGCTACGCTGATGTCCATTTGGCTTGCACTGCTGTTATCAGTAATGCCGATGCCACCGCTGACGCTCGCGTTCACTAATTCGAGATTGGCATCGAGCAGGTCGGTAATCCGCAAGTCGTAAAGCGGACTGCTGCTTAAGGTACCCGGTACGCTGATCTGGTAGACAACTTCTTCACCAATGCTGGCGCTTGCGGCTGAAAGCAGTGCCTTTGTTGGTAACGCACCGGTATAGAGTGTAGTGCTGGCGGTATTGCTGGCCGCATAGGCTTCGCGTGTCCCGCTGACAGCAGCCAGTGTTGGCACGGCATCGTTATCGAATGAATAATAATTGCTTACCTGAGCCGAATTCGTCAGGGTCAGGCCGCCGGTTAAGGCGGCGTCGGCCTGCGTCTGATAAACAATACGCAAAGTGTCACCGGCTGGAATGCTGTAGCTATCCGCCACACCCGTATCCAGATTCCAGATCGTTACGCCCGTTAACGCATCATAGCTCGGTACGGGGTTGGCCAGTAGCGTACCCGCCACCAGCAGCTGAGTGCTGACCACGGTAACGCCACTTGTGCGCATACCCAGCGGAATAATGTCCTGCAGCACCGTGTCGTAAGCTGGCGCAGTGCCACTATTGATAATATCGACGCTGTAAGTGATCACTTCCGCAGGGTCGATGACCGTATCGCCACCGCCGGTCACGGCTGATTTGTTCACGGTTAAAACGGGCTGGGTCAGACTAATGGCGGTGACCAGATCGGAGTGGCTTACCGTTCCTGTCGCGGTGTTGTAACTAATGCTAACGCTGTTATTCAGTGATTGTGCTGATGCGCTCTGTACAAATACGCCGTCCAGTACCCGCGCGCGGTACACAATCACAAAGTTATCGCTTAAACCGTCGTTTGGCTGGTTAGTGACGTTACCCAGTGACCAGCTGACAGTACTTGCTTCCAGCGTCGGGTCACCGGCTTGCAGCAGGCTTGCCGCGGTAATATCGGCATGAGTAAAAGGAGCTGTTGCAATATAAGGTGCTGGTCCTGCGTTGCCGTTAATGCTGACAATGCCTTCAAAGGCCAGGCCCTGTGGTAGCGTATCGACGATTTGAAGATTACCTAGTGTGCCTTCAGGGATCGTAATCGATAAGGTGTATTCAACCAGATCACCAATTCGTACATTGCTATCCGCTGCGCCAAAAGTATCACTGCTACGGTCTTTAAGGATGGTAGCGACGATGTCGGGTGTGGTGACCGTTTCGACCACTGGGGCAGTGGTGTAATCATTGAGTGGGCCACCGGAGCCATCACGCTCATTGGTGATGATACCGTCAACACTGCTCCATTGTGCAATGACGCTATTGCTCAGTGTCTGGTTAGCCAGCACGCTATCGTGCAGTTGGACGTCGTAACTGATGGTAATAGTGCTGCCGGCAACAATGTCGATATCGGCGGTGCCATTATTAAGGCTCCATTCCAGCGTTTGTGAGGTGATCGTGCCGTCACCTGTAATAAGCGGGTCGGCAATGACATTGTCGGCACTGATGCCAGCACCGATAGTGACAGTCGGGTTGCCAATGTAAATCAGTCCGAGATCCAGGCTGTCGCTCAGAGTGATATCAAACACATCAGAAAAATTGGCGCCCGCACTGGCTGTCAGACTCACGCTGTAGCGTACGATATCACCGGCTGTTGGCGTGCTGTTACTCGCTGTTTTAGTGATGCTTGTCAGGGCCGGTTCGGTGACGTTCATGGCAGCACTAAGACCTGTCTCACCGGCGGTTTGTGTATTGTTCGCACCATTGCTGCGGTTATAGGTGTAGCTGGCACGGTTATCAAACAGCTGGCCACGGATGTTGGTTGCGGTGTTGAGCAGCTCGACCGTTATCTCAATCATCGCCTGAGCATTGGCCGGAATATCGATGCCGGTGACCGTATCGACAATAACCGGCGCTGTTGTGCTGCCGGCGTTAGTCAGCGTCCAGCTACCACCCGCTAGCACACGGGCACTGACAAATTGCATATCGGCACTGGAAGCCGTCAGGTCGTCAAGAATTCGCACATCGTACAGTGGCGCGTTAATCGGCGTGGCAGGTACGGTGATGGTGTAGCTAAATTGCTCACCGACACTGGCACTGGTCTGTGTATTGGCTTTTTCCAGCGGGCCGGGGGCCTGAATTAATAGATTGGTGGTATCACCCGCTACACCGGGTGCGGCAATGCCATTGAGGAACGGGTCATCACTCGCGAAACTGACCGGGCCATCGGCGCTGAGGATTGCCTGATTGGGAACCACGTCGCCATTAATCAGGCTTGATGATAGATTAATCTCGAATTCAATCACCAGTTCTGAGCCGGGCACCAGATCAAGAGGCGCGCCAAAACCAGAAATATCTAACTGCCCAGTCGTGGTATTAAAGCTATCAATATAGTTTGCCGTATACGATGGCATTGTGTAAGTGCTGGTATTGAACAAGGCCGGATCCAGCAGGTCGCTGATGGTGATACCGGTGAAATCCTGATCAACATTGAACAGCCGTAAGCGGTAACGCAATCTGTCACCGGGGGCAGCGGTAACCGCCGGGCTGGCTCCACTGGTCAGGTTTGAAACGGTTTTCTGAAAATAATACCCGCTCAGGGCGGTGGTAATGATATTACTATCCTGATGATCCACAATCAGTGGCGTACCGTCAGTCAGTGTTTTGTTATAGCTACGAGTAGGGTTGCTACCGTCTGCGCTAAACCACTCAGTAGCGCCGGCTATATTGGCCAGCGCGACGCCATCACCGGTGGTGTCGGCGTCGAGAGATGACTGGTATTTGATAATCAGGTGTTGTGACGGGCCAATTTTTGCAAATGGACTCAGTGCCGTAAAGCTGATCTGACAGGTTGGTGCAGCGCTATAAGTAACTGAGTAATGCACACCCTGAGTTAAGAGTGGCGTGACCGCTGAAGTACCATCTGCCGCAAACATCTGCGCT
This sequence comes from Gammaproteobacteria bacterium, assembly GCA_029882215.1. GTDB lineage: Bacteria > Pseudomonadota > Gammaproteobacteria > SZUA-229 > SZUA-229 > JAUVDT01. Next base: position 27,897 of record JAOULC010000020.1, read on the forward strand.
GTAACACTGGCTGTAGGGTCTGTGTCGCACATACCAGCCGTCGGGCCGTCGGGAAGTTTATCCACAATCGTCGCGTTCCAGGCATCACTACCACCAACGTTCTGTACGTTGATGGTGAAGTTCGCCGGGATACCAATGTTAAGAGCCGTGGTATCACTGGTCTTGCTGACGATAAGCTCAGGCTCTGCAATCGTCATGACTTCCGAGACGCCTGATTCACCCGGTAACGGATCATAAGACACGCCATCAATCAGTCGTCCAAACCACCACTTAGCCGTATTAATAAAGGGCGTGCCGGCAGCATTGAGAGGGGTATCATCCAGTACCACGGTAATATCGACCATGATTTGCTCGCCGGATGTGATCAATGGAATGGGCTCATAAGAAAGGTTCTTTGGTGTCCAGGCACCACCTTTGGCTAAGGGGTCTGTTTGCTGAACCAGTGTCACGGGAGTACCGCTGCCTTTGTAGTAGGCATTAATGCCGACATAGGTGAGGTCTGCTCCGGTGGCCGCAGCACTTATATCATCCCAAAGGATCACTTTATCCAGATCATTTGGCGAGGGATCACCAACAGGGAATTGCATTGATGGCAGGGTTAAGGTGTAAGTAAAGGGCACACCAATGCTGGCGGTACTGGCTGTCGCCTGTTTTCTGATGCTCTCAGTGGGTATCAGCAGATCCTGACAGCTATTGGCAACATCTGATCCCGGAGGGGCATTTACAAACCAGATGTTATGACTAACATTACTACAGGCCATATTGCCGTCTAAGGCAACATTGTCGAAAATAATAAGGTAGATTGCCGGGTCATTGGTTTGGAAGTTGATGGTGGATTTTAACGGATTAGATGGCGGAAAGTTCTGGAACGTGCAATCCGTGTCGATCGTGATCGCCGTTGGCATATCACCGGGGGCAATGACATCGCCGTCAACGATGCCGAAGAACGGGGTCTCGGAACAAAAATCTCCGGCTTTTGCCGGGCTGATGACAGCCAGCAACAAACCTAGGAGCAGTAATAATCGTACCCCGGGTTTTGCACCGGTGACGCTCAGGGTCGCTTGCTCATCAGACAAATTGCCGGTTTGAATCGCAGACGTTGACGAGGCTTTAATAGCCCGCGTCTGCAGAGCAGCATATTTGTCAGAAAAATTCTCTAAGTATCTTCTTATCAATATTAGTGGTACAGAAATACGGGCTAGTCGTTGTTGAAACCCTGATAACAAATTAGTTCTCAATGAAGTAGCAGCCTAAGTAACCCCATAGCCAGACCAATGACGCATCATTGAAGCTGACTTTTCCCTTTGGAATGAACAGGCAAAAATCCCCAATGCCATATAAAAAATTAAATTCGTTAGAATTTAAAAACCAAAAAACACTATTAAGCCGGTGATACGGAAGGTTTATCAGTCATATCTGAATTTTTCCAATAAACCAAAGAAAGTACGGTGCTTAGCAACATCATACTTTCAGTATTTTTATTTAACCCGGATAAACACAGACAACACGACAGGAAAAGCATAAGTAAGCAGATATCACCATCCCAGCGATTACAGAATATCGCTAAAAACAGTTATAAATACACGTAGTGCGTTACTTTTGCGCCAAAGTTAATCTTTAACCCTTTGCTGCCGTTTTCTTGTCAATTCGATTGAATTATTGATTTTGCAATCAACCGAATATGCCGATGCGTTATCACTAGAGCTAAATGAAATCGTTGGCTGATTTTACCCTGTAATGAACAATTGTTATTCAGTTCGCGGCGGGCAATACGATATAAGGCAGAATAAAAGCGATCAAACACGGCTTGCGTTTATTTACTTGTTTTTAAAGATAAAAATTGGTCGTTATTTGGACAGATGCCTGACATGAATAATGGTGCTTACTTTAGCGGGAGATTTATTATTAAGTAATCGGACATTGCCACTTATATTTAAGAAGTCAAAATCGTATCATGAAGAAAATAATAAAACTGACTTCACTGTTTTAAAACGCTGTTTCATTTTGCTTTGAGGAAATAACTGTGGATGTATCCATTATAGGGGCCAGTGGTGATGTGGGTCGGCAAATCGCTGTGCAGCTGATTGCTGAACAGGTTGTGCAGTCTACCCAGCGCTTACAACTGGTGGGCAGAGCCTCGGGTAAGAGTGCGCAAAGTCTTTACGGCTTGCGTGCCGATCTGCTGGATGCTTATGCAGAGATCAGTCCGGAAATTGATGTGGCTTTGAGCCCTGAAGAAGTCACAGCCGATATTATCATTGTGACGATGGGGGCCACGGTGCCGGCTGAGCCGGGCAGGGCACTGGGTCGTGCCGAATTAGGTAAAATCAATAAGCCTGTTTTTGAAATGTATGCCAAAGCCATTGCTGAACATGGTCACGGTGATGAGCTGATTATTATTGTCAGTAACCCGGTTGAACTCGGTGTTGAGGTGTTTAGCCGTTATCTGGACAGAGAGCGGGTTATCGGTATTGGCGCTTATCAGGACAGCCTGCGCTTTCGCCGTGAGATTGCAGCTGATCTGGGCGTGCGGCGACAGCGTGTACATGCTTTTGTGCTCGGTGAGCACGGTGAAAATGCCTATCCAATGTGGAACAGCGTGCAGGTCTATGGCATGGATGAATCGGAACTCGGTGATGTTGTGAAGTGCCTGAGTCAGGGCAGGGACTATGATGATTTTCGCATTGATTTGCTGGCTGCCCGGCAGGAGCTGGTGAAGTTACTGTCTGAAGGTAAAGCGGAGGAAGCGTTTACACTGGTTCACCGCTTACCACCTGACCTGCGTACCTTGCTGGTGCCGTTTATGACTTATATTTCCGGGGCTAAAACCTCTATTGCTACCGCCAATGCGGTGGTGGATCTGGTGAATACCATTATTGAGGGCCGCGGCGTTATGATCGCTGGCCAGGTTTCGCTGCGTGGTGAGTGTTTTGATCTGGATACTGTCATGGGTATGCCAATTCTTGTGACCCAGCAGGGCTGGTTACAGATCGTCAAACCGGAGATGAACGACGGTGATTTCAAGTACCTTAAGCAAGTGGCCAGTGAAATGGCACAGCGTATAGAAGAGTGGTATCAGGATGCTTAGACAGCGCTGGATATTTGTTATTAAAATTGTGCGCAAACCCGGCGTACTGAATGCCATCAGTGGTGTGTTCGCTAACTGGGGGGTGAGTCTGGAAATTGCGATGCTGAATGCCGGTGATGAAGAAGGCTCGGCGGGGATTGTGATCCTGAGTTTTACCAGTAATGAACGCAAACGGGCGATCATGGAGCGCAATGTAAGTCGCTTGTCCCGCGTTCATGAACTGAGAAGCTATCCGTATGAAACCCAAGAACTGCGTATGATTGCGGCTTGCACGGTCGATAAATCCTGCGTCCTGAGTGACGATGATCTGATCGATATTGAAGTGCATCCGCGCAAACACGATAGCAAGCTGGTCTATCTTTCCGGAACGGTAAAAGATGTGGATGCCTATCTTGCGCCGATGAGCAAAAGAAAAGAAATTAATGAGCTGGTGCGAACCATACTGACGACATAAGCTTGTTGTTAATGGCTGTGTCATATAAAACGTTAAAGGTTAGGTATGTTTATCAGTATTTTAGAGCTTTTCAAAATCGGCATCGGTCCTTCCAGTTCACACACGGTAGGGCCAATGGCCGCGGCAAAAGATTTTATTGCTCGTGTGGATCAGCAGCTTGGCGCACAATCCTGCGCCGATTACTCTGTGCATTGTTATCTGAAAGGCTCATTAGCTCACACCGGCAAAGGCCACGCCACTGACCGTGCGGTTGCCTTAGGCCTGCATGGATATTCGGCAGAAGCGCTTGTTGAACAGGATGTTAATGCCCTGGTCGAGCAGATCTGGCAAAGCACTTCGTTTACCTCCGCAGCCAGTCATCGCATTAAATTTTTGCCGGTTGAAAATATTATTTTTGATCTGCAAGAAACACTGCCACAACATCCCAATGGCATGGTGTTTAAGTTGCGAAATACAGCCGGTCAGACGGTCTTTTGTGAAACCTACTTTTCTATCGGTGGCGGTTTTATCAGTACACTGTCCGAGATTAATGAGCTGGTAGCACCGCTTAAAATGGAAAGTATGGCATCGTGTCCTTACCCGTTTGATTCGGCTTTATTGATGTTGCAAATGTCAGCGGACAGTCAATTGTCGGTTGCAGAGATGAAATTAGCTAATGAGCGGCTGCACTTATCGGCCGGTCAGCTGAACGCCGGGATGGATAAAATCTGGCAGTCAATGCGTCGCTGTGTGGAGAACGGGCTGTCCGCACAAGGTGCGCTGCCGGGTAGTCTGAAACTGCCCAGACGGGCAAAAGCACTACACGATCAGCTGCTGGCTGAGCCGGCTGGAGCCAGTGTTAACGACTGGCTAAGTGCCTATGCGATGGCGGTTAATGAAGAAAATGCCGCCGGTCATATGGTGGTGACGGCACCGACCAATGGTGCGGCCGGTGTTATTCCTGCCGTGCTTTATTATTTGGTGAAGCATGAGAACGGCAGCCAGCAACAGGTGAGAGATTTTCTGCTGACGGCTGCGGCTATTGGTGGTCTGATCAAACACAAAAGTTCAATTTCCGGAGCAGAAGTGGGCTGTCAGGGAGAAGTCGGCTCGGCGGCTGCAATGGCGGCTGCCGGTTTATGCGCTGCCCGTGGTGGCAGCGCTGAAAAGATTGAGAACGCAGCGGAAATTGCACTTGAACATCATTTAGGTATGACCTGTGATCCGGTGAACGGACTGGTTCAGGTGCCCTGCATTGAGCGCAATGCATTTGGTGCGATTAAAGCGCATGCGGCTGCATCGCTTGCGATCCGCGGTAGCGGTCAGCACTTTATGCCGTTAGATAACTGTATCGCAGCGATGAAACAAACCGGGCTGGAAATGTCCGTCAAATTCAAGGAAACTTCATTAGGTGGTCTGGCGGTCAGTTTTATCGAATGTTGATGTGCTGATTAAAAATCAGCCGCTGAATATTGAGTCAGGCATTCATTAAACGGTGGCTTGTGTAATGTTTTTTGCTGCAGGATAATTTTTAGCTTAAAGCAAATGAGATGTTTAAGTTTTTTTAACTAGTCGGGACAGATCCGGGGTGCATTATTAAAAGCGGCCTGAGCTTTTCCTCAAGAAACAACCATGTTGAAGTTTATTGTTATGTCATATGAAGCAACCCGCAAACCGTCCATGGCATTGCCTTATGGTCATGCTATTTCTCTCGATCAGGCCAGACTGGTGATGCAAGCTGCCGAACAGGAAGCCTGCAATAATCACTGGCCCATGGTGATCTGTATTGTTGATACGGCAGGTCACACGGTGATGTTGCACAGAATGGATCAGTCGCAAAACGGCAGTATAAATATTGCACAACAAAAAGCTGAAACAGCGGTTAATTTTCGTCGTTCGACTAAGGCCTTTCAGGATGTGCTTGAGTCCGGTGGTGTTGGCTTGCGGGTATTGTCAATGCAGGGTGTAATCGCCATGGAAGGTGGCGAGCTGTTAGTAGCCGATAATAAAATTATCGGCGCTATCGGCGTGTCCGGTATGTTGCCGGTACAGGATACACAGGTGGCCAGAGCCGGTGCGGATTATTTATGCAGATAATATTTTCCGCTGATTTATCTGTGCTTTAAGGCGATTAGGCGGGCTTTCGTTATCATATTATGCAAACGAAATAACGATATTTTGTGTGGTATTTGTTTTACTATCTTGGCACATTTTAATAACGAAAATAATTAATAGAATTCTAATATGAATAATAATTCACCACAGTCTGCGAACTATGATTACATTATTGTGGGAGCCGGCTCGGCTGGTTGTTTATTAGCTAATCGCCTTTCAGCTAATCCGGATGTCAGTGTACTGCTGCTGGAAGCCGGTAAAAAAGATAATTATTTCTGGATTCCTATCCCGATCGGTTATCTTTTTACCATTAATAATCCGCGTACTGACTGGTGTTACAAAACGCAGCCCGATGCCGGTTTAAACGGGCGCGCGCTTAATTACGCAAGAGGTAAAGTATTAGGTGGCTGTTCCTCGATCAATGCGATGATCTATATGCGCGGACAGCCGCGTGATTATAATGAGTGGGCCGCATTAGGTAATAAAGGCTGGGATTTCGATTCTGTTTTACCGTACTTTAAAAAATCAGAAAACTATGTTCATGGTGCCGATGATATGCACGGTGATCAGGGTGAGTTACGCATTGAGGAGCGCCGGATTAACTGGGAAATACTGGATGCCTGGCGAGAGGCGGCAGCAGAAACCGGTATACCCAAAGTGGCTGATTTTAACCGTGGTGATAATTTTGGCTGTGCTTATTTTCAGGTGAATCAACGCAATGGCGTGCGGCAAAATACCAACCGGGCCTTTCTGCAACCGGTTCGCCATCGGTCGAATCTGACGGTGATTACCGAAGCCCATGTCAGCAAAATACTGTTTGAAGATACAGATAACGGCAAACGTGCCAGCGGGGTTGAACTGCGCATTAAGGGGTCAGAGCTCACGCAGATGAAAGCCCGCCGGGAAGTCATTTTAGCAAGCGGTGCAATCGGCTCACCTCAGTTACTACAGTTGTCAGGTGTTGGCCCTGAAGCGCTGCTGAAAAAACACGGTATAGCGCTGCAACATAAGCTGGAAGGTGTGGGTGGTAATTTACAGGATCACTTACAGATTCGCATGATGTTCAAAGTGCACAACACGGTGACCATGAACCAGCGCGCGAACAGTCTGTGGGGCAAATTACGCATGGGTCTGGAATACCTGTTTATGCGTAAGGGTCCGCTCACCATGGCACCGAGTCAGCTGGGCGCGTTTAGTCGCAGCGATGAAAGTTATGAGACACCCAATATCGAATGGCATGTGCAGCCTCTGAGTCTGGATAAGTTTGGCGATCCGCTGCATTCTTTCCCGGCTATCACGCCCTCGGTGTGTAACTTGCGCCCGAGCAGTCGCGGTCATGTGCATATTGTGAGTGCAGATCCGGCCGATCATCCTGAGATTCAGCTTAACTATTTATCCACAGCAGAAGACAAGAAAGTGGCGGTTGATGCGATGCGTTACACACGCCGTATCATGGCCGCTAACGTCCTGGCGCCGTATCAACCAGAGGAGTGGCGTCCCGGTACTGAGGTTGAGACGGATGAAGAGCTAATTAAAATGGCCGGCGATCTGGGCACGACGATCTTTCATCCTGTTGGTACCTGCAAAATGGGTCATGATGAGCTGGCGGTAGTGGATGATAAACTGCGGGTGCATGGTATACAGGGACTGCGGGTTGTTGATGCCTCAATCATGCCGACCATTACCTCTGGCAATACCAACGCACCGACAATCATGATTGCAGAAAAAGCGGCAGATATGATTATTAATGATGAATGATTTAATGAACAACCCGTATATTTAAAAGGCACTGATATGAGTTTTAAAGTTACTAATCCGGCTAACGGCGAGCTGGTTAAAGAAATCCAGACATGGGACAGCGCACAAGTTGAGAGCGCTTTAGCTGAAGTGGCAGCGGTGACACCTGCCTGGGCTGCAACCAGTAAAACCGAGCGCGGCGAGCTGATGAAAAAAGCGGCGACGGTATTGCGCAATAATAAAGACCGCTACGCACAAATTATTACCGAAGAAATGGGCAAGCTGATTAATGACTCACGCGCTGAGGTGGAGAAGTGCGCAACGGTTTGTGAATTTTACGCCGACCATGCCGCTGACATTTTACAGGATGAAATGATTGCGTCGGATGCAGGTAAAAGCTATGTGGCTTATTTACCACTGGGTACGGTTCTGGCTGTGATGCCATGGAACTATCCGCTGTGGCAGGTGTTTCGTTTCGCCGCACCGGCACTGATGGCTGGCAATACCGGTGTGTTAAAGCATGCCTCTAATGTGCCGCAGAGTGCACTGATGATTGAAGAAGTATTTACTCAAGCCGGTTTTCCAAATGGCGTGTTTAAAAGCCTGATGATCGGTGCGTCACAGGTGGAAAATGTGATTAAAGATCCGCGTGTACATGCGGTGACACTGACCGGTAGTGAACCGGCAGGTCGTGCGGTGGCTGCCGCTGCCGGTTCGGTATTAAAAAAATCGGTATTAGAATTAGGTGGCTCTGATGCTTTTATCGTGCTGCACGATGCTGACCTGGATGAAGCGGTGAAAGGTGCAGTAACCTCGCGCTACCTTAACAGTGGCCAGAGCTGTATTGCAGCCAAACGTTTTATTGTGGTTGATGCGGTCGCTGACGAATTTGTAAGTCGCTTTAAAGTGGCGGTGGAAGGATTGAAGCTGGGTGACCCGATGGATGAGGCGACCACACTGGGGCCGATGGCAAGAGCCGATTTGCGGGATGAATTACATGTTCAGGTCGCCGACTCTATTGCTGCCGGTGCGGTGGCTGTGACAGGTTGTGAAGTGGTTGAGGGAGCCGGTGCTTTTTATAAAGCCTCGATTCTGGATCATGTGGTACCGGGTATTCGTGCTTATGCTGAAGAGTTATTCGGTCCGGTTGCGATTGTGATTCGTGCGCGTGATGAAGCCGATGCTATTCGCATCGCCAATGATTCAGACTACGGTTTAGGTGGTAGTGTCTGGAGTCAGGATACTGAACGTGCCGAGCAACTTGCACGGCAGATACAGTCGGGCTGTACCTTTGTGAATGGCTTTGTGAAAAGTGATCCGCGTTTACCGTTTGGTGGTATCAAAAACTCCGGTTATGGAAGAGAGCTGTCAGCGCACGGTATTAAAGAGTTTGTTAACGCAAAAACAATCTGGATTAAATAAAAAAATTTATTTTAAATAGTTTGTCTGCATATTTACCGAGTCTTTAAAGGAAAAGGAGGGATTGAACTAACCCCTCCTTTTTTCATTATTTCACTTCACTGTTCAGTTTTTAATAAACCGGATCAAACATCAGATCTGCAATCGTCTGTTCAAGGTCGGCAGGTCGCTCCCGTTGTGCAAGATTTTGCTGGTAAGCTTTTTCTGCCACAGCACAGGCGATGCGCAGTGAAATTGCGCGAATGTTTTTTAATGGCGGATAAATCGTACCCTGATCGAGCGACTGCTGATCTACCATGCTGGCCAGCGTTTTAGCCGCGACTAAAAACATTTCTTCAGTAACCCGGCTGGCCTCACAGGCAAGAGCTCCGAGTCCCAGGCCAGGGAAAATATAGGCATTATTACCCTGCCCCGGTTGCAGGGTTCTGCCATTATATTCTACCGCCGGTGACGGGCTGCCACTGGCAAATATCGCTTTACCATCGGTCCAGTTATAGGCTTGTTCTGAAGTGCACTCGGCATGTGATGAAGGATTTGATAAAGCAAAAATAGCCGGGTGCTGATTGTTGCTGGCCATAACCTGTAATACATCTTCAGAAAATGTACCGCCCACGCCGGTGGCACCAATCAAAATATGTGGTTTAAATGTTTTAACCGCATCGAGAAAAGCCATGGCCGGTTCATCGCGTGCATAGTTCACAATATGCTCAGGCAGTTCATCGCGTGAATTGACGACTAAGCCGAGGTGGTCGACAAACCATAAGCGGGCATAGGCTTCATCACTATCCATTCCTGCTTCACATAATGCCGGGTGAATTAAATCGGCCATGCCGGCTGCGGCGGAACCGGCACCCAGAAACATGATGCGCAGATCAGAAAAATTAAGGCCGGAAATTCGGGTTGATGCGTAAATACCTGACAGCACCATTGCCGCCGTGCCTTGTATGTCATCATTAAAACATAATACCTGATCACGATAGGTATTGAGCAGGGCATAGGCATTAGGTGTCAGAAAGTCTTCAAACTGAATCAGTGCTTTGGGAAAAGTTTCCTGTACCGTGCTGACAAACTCATCGACCAGTTCAAAATATTCAGCGCCGGTCAGGCGCGGTTGCTTCACACCTAAATAAAGCGGGTCATTCAGTAAGGCTTCATTATTTGTGCCCACATCCAGCATCACTGGCAGGCATTGCTCAGGTGGTATACCTGCTCCGGCAACGTATAAAGCCAGCTTACCAATGGGAATCCCCATTCCGTTGGCACCCAGATCACCCAGACCCAGTATGCGTTGTCCATCGGTGATAACGATCATGCGGATGTCTTTTTCAGGCCAGTTAGATAAAATGTCGCGCATTTTTCCGCGGTCTTTTGGGGTGATATAAAAGCCTCGGGTTTCTCTGAAAATTCCGCCAAATTGTTGACAGGCCAGCCCCACGGTCGGGGTATAAATGACCGGCATTAGTTGCTGAATATGTTCCATGATCACGCGGTAATACAGGCGCTCATTACGACCCTGTAATGAGAATAAAAAGATATAACGTTCAATATCAGAAGTTTTAGCGGCCAGATTGGCTAACACACGTTTGATTTGAGATTCCTGACTGGAGACACCGGCAGGTAACAGTCCTCTGAGTTTATACAGGTCACGTTCGGTTTCTGTGAAAGCGGTGCCTTTGTTAAGTTTTGGGTTATTAAGGATATCAAACCCACATGCATTTTTGTTCAAATCTCACCTCTGATAAGCAGGAATTTAATTAAAATATAGCAGTACATAAACTACTAGTTAGTGAATGACCGTTTGTTAAGTTAATACGTTGTGTCAGCTTTGTCAGCGCTAAAAGAAAGCATCAGCCATAAGTGGCTCGAGGAATAGCTGCCTTTCTCTCCTCACGAAGTTGTAGTGAGTATTATTCATTGCCCACTATTTAAAGACCGTGTTTTGTCAGAAAGTTAATGCTCTCAACAATAATGCTCGCTTGTATCTAAGACGACTCAAAAACGGCAACGACTTCTTATGTATAGGCAAATCAGTACTGGTTATGATAATTCGACGCCGATTTGTTGATAGAGTAACGTGTTTTTAAAAGCATAACAATAATATTTTTATAACAGCATTATTTATTTTTATAGGTTTTCGTATGGTGAAATAAGAGACCTGCATATCCTCTAATAGTCGGTGTAAGAAACCGCACCAGAGCAGGAAAAATAGTAACAAGGTGGCTCAAAGTTTTTAAAATGAGGAGCGTTTTTATCGGTGATTTTACTGAAGGTGACGGCTGCACAATGAAAAATGCTGGCTAGAAGGGAAAGTCAGGGTCTGATTGTTATCATTGAAGTGCTGATTAGTCCAGGTTATGAATTTAAGGACTCACTTTGTTGAACCGGTAGTATAAAGTGAAAGATGCTACCGGTTGTCTGAGCGTTCTCACACCATACCTTGCCATGATGCAGATGCACTAACTGCTCGGTTATTGCAAGGCCAAGTCCGGTCCCTTCGCTGTGAGCTTTATTACGGCTGCTTTGAACGAATTTTTTAAAAATTTCCTGCTCTTCGCCGGGCGGAATACCCGGGCCCTGATCCGATATACTCACTTTCACAGCTCGTATTGGAGCCTGATTATCATCAATAATTGTCTCTTCAGTGCTAATGTCTATATGTCCGCCATCGGGAGAAAATTTAATGGCATTACTTAAAATATTCATCAGGATCTGGCCGGTGCGATTTATGTCACACTCAATAGATGGCAAATTATCTGAGAGGTGACAGGCAATTGTGATACTACGTCGCTGATAAGTCGCTTTTTGTTCGCTTACACAGCTTTGTATTATTGTCTGAATATTTGCGTAAATAAAATTCATGGGCATTTTTCCGGCTTCGAGTTTACTGACATCAAGTAAATCATCTAACAGTATTTTTAGCCGCTCGCCACTGGCGATAATCTGAGAAAAGTACTTTTTTGATTTAGTGTTTAGCGTTGGGCCTAATTTTAATTCACCTAGTTGCGCGTAACTTAAAATACCATGCAAGGGGGTACGTAGTTCATGTGACATGTTGGAAAGAAACTCGGACTTGGCTTTGTTTGCAGATTCGGCCTCTTCTTTGGCGCTTATTAAATTAGTATTCATTCTGCGCAAATCATTTGATAATACTCGAAGCATCGCCTGCTCTTTATCGAGTATCTTAACGGCATTTTTTTCCTGATTGATGGTAAAACGAATGAGTAAATATAAACCGGCAGAGCCTGCGCCCATATTAAGGATGAAAAATACAGTAATGGCCAGATCAGGTAATGGTGTTATGTGGCTTTCGAGAAAGCCGTTCATAAACCCGGAAACTACTAGCAACAAAAGATATGCTAAAAACCATTGTAGTGCACGTTTAGAAGGCATAAACATTGATGCCGCTATGGGTGAAAAAATAGCCCAAATCATCACTGTACTGCCATAAAAAAAGCCGCCCAAAGACCACATTAAAAAGAAAGGTAATAAAAGCACGAGAACCAGCTGACTGATTTCAAGAAAATATGTTTTATGTGTTTTGAAGTAATAGAGCAGGCTTACTGCTGAAATCAGTGAGTAGGTCATTGGGATTGAACCGGAAACAACATGGCCGAGCAAAAAGTAAACAATCCCCCAAATAAAGGCAGCTGTTCCGATTATGAGCGGTACAAGTGTTAATGCTGCTTTTTTTAAGCGAAGATTAGAATCATCACCGGGAGAAAAGCCAGAGGCTATCAGTTCTATGAGTCTTTCTTTTAGTACATACATACTGTAATCAAAGATCTAAATGTAAGTAGAATTATCTGAGTATGATGTTATGTTAGTTAATAACAAGCGGCTTAAATCATGGATATTATAAATTGACAAATTTTTTACATATTCATATGGATAAAGATTCTAATGAAAGTGTTTGGTGTGGGCGTTATATGCCGGGACTTTATAGTCACGAATAGTACTGAATCAGAAGAATAAAGTATTGTCGAAAGAAACAAGTGGGAAGCGGGTCAAAAATGATGCAGATAACGTTAGTGTCGTTTTACGTCAGGCAGGTTTAATAGTATACCTGATAGACAGGGTGGAATATTAAGCTATATTAAGAGATTAATATGATTATTTCAGTATTTTACTTCAGTTAGAGAATATCAGAGATTTACAAAATGAAATATATACTTGCTGCAGATGATGAAGCGATCAACAGAGATATCCTTGGGGAAATTCTGGAGGATGATTATGAAATTAAATGTGTTAATGATGGTGTTGAATGCATTAAATGTATAGAGGAAAGAATGCCTGATTTATTACTGCTTGATGTTGGTATGCCGGTAATGAATGGTATTGAGGTCTGTAAGGTGCTGAGAAAAAATGAATCAACAAAAGGGTTACCTGTTATTTTGTTATCCGGATACGCAGACAGTGATAATATTAATGCGGGTATGGCCGCAGGAGCAGATGAATATCTGGCAAAGCCCTTCCCGCCTTTGGAGTTGCTCGACGCAATAAAAAAATATCTGTCTTAGAAAAACGGTAAGAACTGAAACGCTACCTCAGTCCCGCTGGTTATCATGTCTGTCTCTATATTCGGTTTTGATAAACCGCAGGAATTTATATCAGTAATGTCAGCAGGTGACTCTAAGTAAGAAACACTGACATCTTTCAACTAAAAGAACTGGTGGATCTTCTGATAATCCCATATCAGTCTGCAGAAAAGTTGTTTATAATTTGCCGCTAATGCATCAGGCTCACACTTATAAACAAATCAAGAGTTAATTCCATATGATCATCAAAGTATTATCAATTATTTTCCCTGTCTTCGCGATTGCCGGCGTGGGTTATTTATATGGACGTTATAAGCGACCTGATATGACGCAAGTCAATCAGCTAAATATGGATTTGTTTCTTCCTGCGCTGATATTTAGTGCACTTGCCAGTAAGTCATTTGATTTAACACTGTATGTGGATCTTGCGCTGGCAGGAACTGCTGTGGTGCTGGGTTCGGGCTTACTGGCCTGGCCTTTTGTACGTTTACTTAAAGTAGATTACAAAACATTTATACCACCAATGATGTTCAATAACTCGGGTAATATGGGTTTGCCTCTCGCCTTACTGGCATTTGGTGAAAAAGCAGTTCCGGTGGCGGTGGTTCTATTTATTATTGAAATGGTACTGCATTTTACCGTCGGTATTTACATGCTGGACAGACGAATTAATGTCTTCACCCTGTTAAAGATGCCAATGATTATGTCGACTATATTGGGTCTGCTGGTGGGCGGCTTTGGTATGCCAATATGGGAGCCATTAAGCATAATGATAAAGATGATTGGTGATGTAGCTATTCCGTTACTGCTATTTTCTTTAGGTGTTCGTCTTACCGGTATTTCATATAAGGATTGGCATCTGGGTGTGGCGGGAGCCGTTATTTCTCCTGCAACGGGTCTGGCGATGGTGTGGCTGATTTCTCTGGTACTGGAGTTGCCGCCATTGCAGCAGAGCATGTTAATTATCTTTGGTGCGCTGCCACCGGCAGTTCTAAACTTTCTTGTTTCGGAACAATATAAGCAGGAGCCGGAAAAAGTGGCATCGATTGTGATGCTGGCCAATCTGGGCAGTATTGTGATTATGCCTTTTGCACTGGCCGTGGCCTTAGGTTTTTAGTGATTCAGGCTAAACATATCAGGGGCTGGCTGGAATCCATTGGTCTCTACGTAAGATCGGTAGAGATCAATGCAAAACTGCTCAGCAAGAAGTAATGGCATCAGTCGCTGGCCATATATAGCAGATACTCTGATAAGGTATTTTCTAAATACTTTCTCGTACAAGTATCAGTACAGTCTTTTAGACTAAAAAATTCTTTCTTAGATGTGTGATTTTAATAATTTAATACTACACTTATCATCATGCATGGCTTTAATGTCACTGGTTTCCGCTCTTATCAGTCTATTGATATCTGGATAGTGGTGTGGCTTTTGGTCGTTAATATTTAATGCCTGATAAAGTGATACTGGCAGGTGTGTCCTGTCAGGGTATACAAAAATATAGGTACAGGCTTTAGTAGTGGGAGTATGGGTAGACGTTAATGAAAGTTCTAGTTTTAGATGACTCAAGGCTGTTTCATAATATATTGGGTGAGGCTTTTGCTCAGGAATCTGACATAAGTCCGGTTGTTTGTCATAACCTTACAGAGGGAATAGAAAAACTTAAATCTGAGTTGTTTGATTTTGTCTGTGTATCTATGCACCTGGAAGACGGTGATGGTATTTCATTTACTAAGACTGTGCGTAAGATTAGTGAATATAAACATACTCCGATTGTCCTGTTCACATCAAAAGATTCTAAAGTGGTTTATGCTAATGCACTGAAATCAGGTGTTACAGAAGTATTTCAAAAAAATAATATCCAGCAGCTTATTAATTTCATTCACCGGTTTACTTCACTGAAAAAACCTATGCGCGGTCGCATATTGTATGTAGAAGATAGTCTGTCACAGCGTGCAATGGTTACATCAATATTCACTAAACGCGGGCTAAAAGTAGATGCATTTGCAACGGCTGAAGAGGCATTTGAATCTTTTTTAAATCATGAATACGATCTTGTGATTACAGATATAGTGCTAGAAGGTCGTATGACCGGTGTGACATTAACTAATTATATACGCCGGCTTGATGGTGATAAAGGAGATATACCTATTCTGGCTCTGACGGGGTTCGATGATGTTTCACGCCGCATCGAATTGTTTAGTCTTAGTGTAAGTGATTATGTGATTAAGCCTCTAATAGAGGAGGAGTTGCTGGCGCGTGTACGTAATCTAATAGCAAGTCGGCAGTTCTATGTTGCTTCATTGCAGCAAAAGAGGCGTGCAGAAATGGCAGATAAAGCTAAATCAGACTTTCTATCGAAAATGAGTCATGATTTAAGAACACCATTAAATGCAATACTAGGTTATGCGGAACTGATCTTAATGAATGCAGATGAATATGATGCAGAGCACAATGACAGTATTAGTGAAATATTTAATGCAGGCAGGCATTTATTAGAGCTGGTTAATGACACACTTGATTTAGCAGCCATTGAGTCGGGTAAGATCAGGTTAAAGATTGAAGATGTAGAGTTAGATGATGTACTGGATCAGTGTTTAAAATTGATTACGGTTCAGGCAGGCCAGCATGGGATTGAATTAATCAATAAAGCCGGTAGCAAAGGGTTAAAGCTGCGGGCTGATTATACACGCCTAAAGCAGGTTTTATTAAATCTTCTTAGTAATGCTGTTAAATATAACCGTCACCAGGGTAGCGTAATCATCAGTTGTAAAGTGCAGGATGAAAAATATGTCAATATTGGTGTGACTGATACCGGCTATGGAATATCTCAAAGTGATATTGGTAAATTATTCTCACCTTTTGAACGCCTGAATGTTAAAGCAGAAACAGAAGGCACCGGAATAGGGCTGGTTATTTGTAAAGATCTGGTTGAGCGGATGGGCGGTGAGATTGGTGTTAAAAGTGAAATAGATAACGGATCGACATTCTGGGTGAGATTACCGCTTGTAAAAAGTTGAGTGATTTACGAGTATAAAATACTCCCGGTACAGGGAAAAATAGCTGACGGAGCCGGCAGTTAAGTTCTGTTGATATAAATATTCTATACAGCCTGACTACTAAAATGGATAATTATTTCTAGGGGTTGTTAACTCTTAATGAAAAACCGTTATTTCAGACGGCATGGGGTTTTGCCGGCTTTCGTGGGTAGACGTAGACAAAACGGCTGATTATTCACATGACTTAGCCCTGAGAGGGAGGTGTCAGAGAAAACCAGCCGCTGTTATTACTTCTGTTTAGCACGAGGCGAATAAGTGGACCCGCCCCTGCTGATTCTGTCATTGAGCTCGTCACAATACTCTTGCGCATGTGCGGTCACATTTTTTAGTGAGCCGGGTCTCAGACCCTCTATTTTAGAGTTTCCTTCGCCAATTATATAGCGATGCCAGTTGTCTCCCGACATGCCTTCAGGGGTGCTGACTTCTTCAATAGACTCTACATTAAACTTACGTTTTGTTTTGCTGGTATTGGTCATGAAGCTTTTTCCCCTGGTTAATTTATGCGGCTCTTCGTCCAGAGCGGCTTGATTTGTTCCGGCTGGTGTCCGCCTTGTTGCGGGCAGGCCTGTTTGCTCTTTGTTGCTGTCCTCGGCCATTTTGTATTGGTTCAGGCTTTATGGAGGGGTCAGGTTTGTAATCATCAAAAATGACTTTTGGAATATCGCGTTTAATGAGCCGTTCAATGTCTTTTAATAATTTCAGTTCATCAACGCACACCAGTGACATTGCTTCACCTTCATTACCGGCTCGACCTGTCCGGCCAATCCGGTGAACATAGTCTTCGGCTACATTCGGCAGCTCATAATTAACAACGTGTGGTAACTGATTAATATCAATACCACGGGCTGCAATATCCGTTGCGACAAGAACACGTACATCACCGGATTTAAAGCTGGCTAAAGCTTTGGTGCGTGCGCCCTGACTTTTGTTTCCGTGGATCGCGGCTGCCGAGATGCCATCAGTGATTAGCTGTTCAACCAGTCTGTTGGCACCGTGTTTTGTGCGGGTAAAGACCAGAACCTGTTGCCAGTTATTTGATCCAATCAGGTATGAAAGCAATTCTCGTTTACGGGATTTATCAACCGGGTGCACAACCTGAGCAACGGTTTCTGATGCAGTATTACGCTGTGCTACTTCTACCAGAACCGGTGAGCGTAACAGGTCATTAGAAAGCCGTTTGATTTCATCAGAAAAGGTGGCTGAAAATAGCAGAGTCTGCTTTTGCTTTGGTAATAAAGCTAATAGCTTTCGTATATCGCGGATAAAGCCCATATCCAGCATACGGTCAGCTTCATCAAGCACTAAAATTTCTACCTGTGAAAGATCAACGGTTTTCTGGCTGACATGGTCAAGTAATCGACCGGGTGTTGCGGTCAAAATATCAATGCCATCGCGTAATTTCTTGATTTGAGGGTTTATGCTAACGCCACCAAAAATCACAGTGGATTTTAAAGGCAGGTGTTTACCGTATATAACAACGCTTTCAGCAACCTGTGCTGCGAGTTCGCGTGTGGGTGTTAAGATTAAAGCCCTGACAGGGCGTTTGCCGTTGAGTTTTTTATCAGACTGAACTAGCCGCTGTAATAATGGCAGAGTAAATCCGGCTGTTTTACCTGTACCCGTTTGGGCGCCACCCATAATGTCCCGGCCTTCGAGAACGGGAGGAATGGCTTGCTGTTGTATGGGTGATGGTGTGCTGTAACCTTTTTCGGATACGGCAAGAAGTAATTCGGGGATTAAACCGAGTGATTCAAATGACATGCTAAGGTGTTCTCCGTGGATCGGCCTGTCTAATACATATGATTAGCACATATGGAATTGGAACGGTCTAGGCTGAAACTTATTGTGTATATCGAGGCAAATCAGTAAAGATTAGCGTGGTGAAAAAAGGTGTAGACCGACGTACACCAGAGATTTAGCAACAATCATAGCAGGTTTATAGACTTAAATCATTAAATGAAGTAAATGCCCGGTCTTTTTATGCATTATCTGGCACATATTGGCACTGTAGTTCACTAGCTGAAAGAGTAATGCGCTTGAAACTATATGCCAGATAAATATTACGCGGTTAAAAATCAAAGGGCGTTTAAGCCAAAGTATAGGTAGAATGCCGGCTATAAAATGATCTTAGTCTACAATGTTGCCTTCATGGGTGGTTATGGTATTAAACACAACACAATTTCCGGATCCGCATGCGACCTGTGCAAACTGTGAAGCATGTTGCTGTCGCCTTGAAGTTATGCTGATCACAGAGACGGGTGTGCCGGATTACTTTATAGCACGCGACGAATGGGGAGGTGAGAGTATGGCTCAACGAGATGATGGCTGGTGCGCTGCTCTGGACCGAAAAACCATGATGTGTACCATTTATGAGATACGGCCACTGGTCTGTCGAATATTTGAGATGGGTTCTTATGAGTGCCTGGTTGAGCGGGCAGAAAATTTTCTATAACGGTGATTGCGTCGCTACTTTTTTTTCAATGTTTTTATCAATAGTAAGATATAGCGTTCTTTAATATATGATTTAATGGACAAGTCTTTGGTATGACGCGGAAGAAAACGGTAGAAATAAGGTGTGTAACGACTACTATCCGGCAGACACAGGTATTCTTAAACCCAGTCATATAGAAAATGGTATTGAATTATTTTAGTTTTTAAAAGAATAACTGTCCGGTGTTGCACTGTTAAAAAATCAGCCTGATTGATTATTCATTGACTTTATGTGCACTAGCCGAGATTTTTGTTGAGATAGTGTTATTTGCCTTTTCAATACAGTTCATCATTGCTTGCTGTATTTTTAATCGTTCGCTTTCAACTTCATCAGGGGATAATTTTTTTTCTATGTAATGTGGTTTTCCAACAGCGATGGCTATAGTAGAAAATGGTTTTGGAATAATAAACTTATCCCAGGATCTAAGTTGCCAGTACCTGCTCGCCGCATAGGCTATCGGTAGCATGGGTGCCTGAGAAAGTTGCGATAATATGACGGCACCGGACTTAAACTGATGTACAGGGCCGGTAGGTCCATCCGAAGTGGTGACGGGTGAAACTTTATCAGTGACAATCGTATTATACATATCCCGCATGGCCTTAGCGCCGGTATGAGTACTAGAACCGCGAATAGCGGTTGCACCCCATGATTTAACCAGCTTTACGATCACTTCACCATCGACAGAAGGGCTGATAAGAAAGCCTATTTTAAGTCCGCGTTTCTGTAACTTGCGCATATACCATGTACCAAATATATGCATCTGATGCCAGTAGCAGGGAATAATGGGTTCACCTTTTTTGACTAATTGCTGAGAATACTCATCGCCGGTTATGGTTTTTACCCTGCAACTCCACCATATCAGATAAAGAAAAGTTCTAATGAGTGGCTGGATGATGGCATAAGTTATACGGCGTTTTACTGTCATAGTGCGCATAAACTGTCGTCCCTGGCTAAATCAAGAATATACATGACTAGCTTATTGCAGTTTACTGAAATGCTCAATATGAACTATTGACAAAAGCGACAGTTTTTCATAGCTTGAAGGTCACAATAAACGTGGAGTTTATTGTTTAGCCTGTTTTATACCGTGCTGCTATCGTAAATAGCTGAGGCGGGCGTAGCAGAGTAATTAAAGCTGCAACACAAGGAAAGTTATGACAGCAATCATCCAGAACAATCAGCGACACCCTCCGGGTCCTGCGGAGTCTTTCGATCTTAATATGACGAAGGAGTCATTTGAAAAAATAGCAGAGTTAATCACCCGTTACGGTGACATTTGCCGGATTCCATCAACTACACGAAAAAATGAAAGCTACCTTGTTAATCACCCGGATTACATCAAGCACATATTATTAAAAAACCACGAAAACTATATAAAAGGGGTTGGTTTTGATCGTGTGAAGATGCTGTTAGGGAATGGCATTATTGTCAGTGACGGGTCTTTCTGGCGCCGACAACGGCGTATGATGCAGCCCTCTTTTAATTGCAAGGTGATTGGCAAGTTGTCTGAGCAAATCAAAAACTGTAATCTCGATTTGTATGCCAAATGGCAGAGGCAGGCAGAGACAGAAGAAATTATCGATATTTCGAAAGTATCGAGTGAACTGGCATTAGATATAGTACTGCGGTCCTTATTCAGTGATGATCTGGATAACATGATAAAAGAACAGGGTGGCAATCCGTTTTCAATACTTACCAGTGATCCGGCGCGTGATATTCAACTGGTGCTGAAGTTTCGTGAGCTGAGGAAAATTCTGCTGATGTTAATTCATAAACGGCATAAAGAAAAACCGTTGCGCTATGATTTTCTGGCCATGTTCATGGATTCGCGGGATAAGGAAACCGGTGCAGCGATGTCGAACCAGGAGTTGCTGGATGAACTGATGACAATGATAATTGCCGGACATGAGACCAGTGCAATAACGCTGAACTGGGTCTGGTATTTTATCTCACAATTTCCCGAGGTCGAAGCAAAAGTTCATGCCGAAGTAGACAGTGCAAGCTATCAGGATATCCCAGGTTTTGATGACCTGAATCAGCTCAGTTATGTCAAGCAGGTTGTCAGTGAGGCGCTGCGGTACTACCCCCCTGTATGGCTGTTTACCCGTAAAGCAATTAATGATGACAGACTGGGTGAGTACATAATACCGGCAGGTAGTGATATTTTTATATCACCGTATTATTTGCATAGGCAGCCTGATTTCTGGCCGCAAGCTGAGCGCTATGATCCCGATCGGTTTTCTGAGGATATGATAAAGCATCAGCATAAACAGGCCTTCATTCCGTTTTCTGCAGGACCAAGGCGTTGTATTGGTGATTTTTTTGCGACTGTTGAAATGCAGATTCATATTGGTGTTATGGCGCGCCACTTTAAATTAAGTCGTATTTATGATCAGCCATTAGAACTGTCACCGGAAATTAATATGCGTAGTAAACACCCGGTAATGATGAAACTACAAAAAAGATAAACGATTAAAAAATGAAGGAATATTAAATGTCTGCTTTTACTACTTTGACAGAAGCACTGGAAAAAAACTGCACCGATGAACGCAGCCTTACTTTTATCGAAGGTAAGGACAGCGAAACAAAAATAACCTTTAAGCAGTTGCATCAGCGTGCATTAGCTATGTTGTATCTTTTTCAAAACCAGGGTTTGAAGCCCGGTGATGAGCTGATTATTTTTCTGCGTAATAATGAATATTTTTTATATGCATTCTGGGGAGCTGTTCTGGGTGGCATTATACCGGTACCAGTAGCTGTGGGTATCAGTGATGAACACCGCTCGAAACTGTTTAAAATCTATAATAAATTACAATCTCCCTTCGTTTACACTGATAAAGCTCAGCTTGAGCGAATAAAAAAATATGCGTGTGAAAATAATCGTCAAAATGAATTTGAAAAAATAAAAAACAGCACGCTACTACAGGAGAGTTGCAATGACATGTCACACTCCGGTATCAGGCACAATGCCCAGGAGGATGATGTTTGTTTTATACAGTTCTCTTCAGGCTCGACCAGTGAACCCAAAGGTGTGGTATTAACGCATAAAAACCTGATACTGAATGTTCTCGCCAAGGCTTCTGCCGGAGGTTACAGCAAAGAGGATATATCGTTAAGCTGGATGCCATTAACCCATGATATGGGATTGATAGGTTTTCATATTAATATGATTATCGCCTATATGGAACACAGTATTATGTCGACAGATCTGTTCAGCAGACGACCCATACTATGGCTGCAAAAAGTCAGTGAAAAACGAGCCAGTGTTATTTGTTCACCTAATTTTGGCTACAAACATTTTCTGAAAGCACTGGCGGATAAAAAAATAGCTGGCATGGATTTGTCCTGTGTGCGTGTCATTCTGAACGGAGCAGAGCCGATTTCAAGTCGCTTATGTGATGAGTTTTTGGATAGAATGTCAGCATATGGTTTAAAGAAAAGCAGTATGTTGCCTGTATATGGTCTTGCTGAAGCGACACTGGCGGTTGCTTTCCCTGCATGGGGAAAGAATTACCGCGCTGTCTATGTAGACAGGCACAAGCTAAAAGTCGGTAGCATAGTTAGCTATCTGGAACCGGCGGATACCAATAGCGTCAGCTTTCCTGTTGTCGGCTATGCCGTTCCCGATATGGAAATACGAATTGGCGATATGAAAGGTAATGTGTATGAGGAAAACACCATAGGCAGTATTTTTATACACGGACCTACTGTTACTCAGGGCTATTACCGTGATTATCAGGCAACTCAGCAGGTCATGACTTTTGATGGCTGGCTCGATACCGGTGATCTGGGTTTTATTAGTAATAAGGAGCTGGTTGTTACTGGTCGCAGTAAAGAAATTATTTTTGCACACGGACAAAATTATTACCCGCACGATCTTGAGTCAGTATTAATTCACAGCGATGGCTTTGAGCTGGGTAAGGTGGCTGTTTATGGCGTATGGAATGAAATAAAACAGCGTGATGAATTGTTGGTGTTTGTTATTTTTCGTGCGGAGCTGAAAGAGTTTATTCAGACTTCAAAGCAAATAATACATACCATGAACGAACAGTGCGGTTTGAATGTTGATCGGGTTATTCCGGTTAACCGTATTCCCAAAACGACCAGTGGTAAATTTCAGCGAAGAATTCTGGCTGATGATTTCCAGGCCGGAGAATACGATGAAGTATTGAAACAGCTTTCCCGTTTTGATGAACAGGATTTTTCTGAAGTAAATACTGATCTTACATCGCTACAACAAAATCTTATCGCAATATGCAGCATTGCTCTTGATAATCAAACGCTGGGTTTAAATGACAATTTTTTTGAACTTGGTATCAGCTCACTGGCGCTTTCAGAAATGCATCAGTGTATTGATGATAGTTACCCTGACAAAGTGGATATTACCGATCTGTTTGAATATCAGTCAATCAAAGCGCTCTCAGCATTTATGGAAGAGAGTATTTCAAGCAAATCCTGTTGATATGAATATGATGTCAAATAAAAGTTTTTCTTAAATTTTTATACTTAGTATTATATTTAACTACAAAAGCCTTAATAAATATTGATCGAAATCTTGCAGTGCCAGTCCTCAATGAATATTACATTGGCACGATAAATGCTTTTTGTTTTATCCGTTGATGAAAGATGTTTTTTTGACATAAATTTATGGAGCGATGCGATGAATATAAAAAATTTTTATACCCCTGATAGATTACTGAACAATGATTTTTCCGAGTTAAATGTAAATTATGAGCGAGAGATAAATACAATATGGTGTTATATGAATGCCAGTCCAAGACCTTGTTTTACGCCGGGTTTGTTGAGTGAGTTCGACATGCTTCAGGATAAGTTATTGCATCCTGCTATGAAAAATAATGATGTAAAATACTTAGTTGCCGCTTCAAAAACACCCGGTGTGTTTAATCTTGGCGGTGACCTGGATTATTTCTCACACTGTATTGAATCGTCCGATCGCACTGGGCTGACTGAATATGCGTATGCATGCGTAGATCTTAGCTATGCTGCCCTTAATCAGTTTGGTAAAGATATAACATCGATCGCTCTGGTTCAGGGTAATGCACTGGGTGGTGGTTTTGAGTGTGCTCTTTCCTGTAATACTATTGTCGCTGAAGAAAGTTCACGTCTTGGTTTTCCTGAGATACTGTTTAATTTGTTTCCGGGTATGGGTGCGTACAGTTTTTTATCCAGGCGTGTTTCAATGCATGTTGCAGAAGAAATTATAATGTCAGGAAAAATGTACACAGCTGAAGAATTATATGAACTCGGAGTGGTGGATGTACTGGTGCGTGACGGTGATGGTGAACGGGCTGTCAGAAACTATATTCAGCAACACAGTAAAAAATACCTGGCCCGCGTTGCTATGCATAAAGCAAAGATGCTGGCAGCGCCTATCACGCAGAAAGAATTACATGATATTACTGATGTGTGGGTTGAAGCAGCACTGAAAGTTGATAGAACTTCACTTAAGGTAATGCAAAGGCTGATACGCGCGCAGACTAATAAAATGAAGGACGTTGAACGCATGGCTGTTGTTTCATAATGTATATTTCAACGGGTGTTTTAAGCTCAGAATATTTGCTTAATAAGCTGCCAGCATAAGTCTGTACAAGAAAATATTTGTTACAAAATCATGTATTTCTAATGATAGCGCAGAATAAAGCCTATGGACGGGCGAGTTTAGTGCAATACTGACCTGAGACTGAAAGTCTAGCTATGACGCAGCTGGTGTTCTCATAACTCATAGGCATATCATAAGTTGCCGTAGCATAGTGAGTATTATTGTGTTTATAGTTAAATCATATTTGCTGAAACTTGATCTGTGTAAATTTATCGTTATTTATAGCTGCTAAGCTATGATCACTTTTACCTTGTTTTACTGTGAGTGATGAAATGGCAAAGATAAAAATAGGCGTTCTGACAGCATCTGACAGAGCCAGCACGGGTGTGTATGAGGATATATCCGGTCCGGCAATTATTGATACACTGAATGATTATTTACAATCTGTATGGGAGCCTGTCTATAAAGTGATCGCTGATGATCAGGCTGTTGTAGAAGCCGCTTTAATAGAGCTTGCCGATATGCATCAATGTTGTTTGGTAGTCACTACGGGCGGAACGGGGCCGGCACCGCGGGATCTCGTACCGGAAGCCACAGAGAAGGTCTGTGATAAAATGCTGCCAGGCTTTGGCGAGTTAATGCGGCAAGTCAGCTTGCAATATGTAGCGACGGCAATCTTATCGAGACAGACAGCCGGTATCCGCAATAAAACTTTGATTATCAACCTTCCTGGCAAGCCTAAATCAATTCGTGAGTGCCTTGATGCTGTTTTTCCGGCTGTGCCATATTGTATTGAACTGATTGAGGGGCCTTATCTTGAAACAGATGAAAATTTTATTAAAGCCTTCAGGCCTAAAAATTAGTCACTGATATTATTTCTATAACTCATCCCTGATGTATAATCACGCCGGTTACCAAAACTGATGCAGCCTAATACCTATGATTATTGATCCATCTGAGATAGATGCCCATTCTGTTTATAAATTACTGGCGGGTTCTGTTGTGCCCCGTCCTATCGCCTGGGTTTCATCACGCAGCCGGGGTGGCATATTAAATCTTGCGCCATTTAGTTTCTTTACTGTCGCTTCACGTGAACCACCGATGCTGGCGATTTCTATCGGACCGCGTACCGGTGGCGAAGACTATGCAAAAGATACACTGACAAACCTGCGTGAAACTCAGGAGTTTGTCATTAATATTGTTTCGGTAGCACTGGCAAATGCAATGCATGAGACAGCGGTTAACTACCCGCCGGAAGTCGATGAATTTGTGCGCGCAGGTGTAACATCGGCAGCATGTGAAATTATCAAAACCCCGCGCGTTGCAGAAGCTAAAATTAGTATGGAATGTACGGTAGAGCATATGCTTAAGCTGGGAAGTGATTATCTGGTAGTCGGACGTATGCAGCGTTACCATGTTGAGGATGAGTTGATCAGTAATGGACGGATTGATTTACGGGCACTCGATCCGCTGGGGCGCATGGCAGGGAATTTTACAAAAGTGGAGACCCTGTTTGATTTACCGCTGGATGACAACACGCTTTAAGTCCATGCCGGCTCCTTTGTTATCATGAGCAGGTTTCAGGCCTAAAGCCTGCGGTTATAACGACTACAAACTCTGATGTTTTTCCAGTGCCTTGATAACGGTTTTAAGCAGTACGTCATCCTTGAAAGGTTTTGTAAGGTAGGCATCGGTATCACTCATTTTACCTTTAACTTTATCCATCAGACTGTCTTTGGACGTCACCATGATGATGGGTAGATGTTTAAATTTATCGGCATTCTTTAATAAATCCACCACCTTGTAACCATCTATTCCCGGCATAATCAGATCAAGAATAATGAGGTCCGGTAATATTTTATCGAGTTTTCCCAGTGCATCAAAACCGTCGTTTGCTTCCAGAATATCAAAGCCGTATGCCTTTAGCGGCTTGGCGGCTGCTTTTCTGGCGATCAGGCTGTCATCAATAATTAGAATTTGTTTATTTGAATTATTTGGTCTGGCAGCTTTGTTGTTGTCTTCAGGTGAGGCAGCAGCTTGATTATTGTCTGCGGGTAATATTAAACTTTTATCCAGATAGTTAAGAACTTTACAGGCATTAACAAAATCAATAATATTTTCCTCGATTATCCGGGTCTGAGCAGAGATTTCACTGATGGTGGCTGTTTCTTTTGACATGAAGGCAGAAAGAGTAATGTGCCGCGGCAAATGAATTAAAGATTTTAAATCTGGCCAGACTTTTAAGTGTAACGGGGTGTTTTCGTTAATGCCATCGATCAGTTCACCGGATGAACCGAGAAGGGCGCAGCACCAGATTAACTCTGAGAGTGGGCGGGGTGTTCTTTCCAGCTCTGTTTTTATCATTTCCTGTTTAGGGATTTCATCAATCTGTAATCTATTGATGTCTGCTTTACACATCATTGAAAGCATCATGAGTTTATGAGTGCAAAAAAACTGCTTTAATGATAAATCGATAATAATACTGATTTCATTATAGGTAACTTTAAAGGAACCCTGGTACAGACTACTCTCATCAATCAGAAGATTGTATAAGCGTCTGTGTGATGGTCGTTTGATAGCGGAGCTGCAATCTGATTTAACAGGGGGGCTTGTTCTCTGCGCATTAACGGCAGAAGTCACGTCGTCTGTTAAATCTTTTTTCTGGGTAATGTCAGGGTATTGCTGAATGACAGATTTAGCAAGCGCAATAAAATTATCAGAGTGTAGAGGTTTGGCTAAATGTAACTGTGTGTCATCCTCAGGCGTGTCTGTTGACAGTGTTATGATTACAGGTGGTTTTTTTTGTGAAGATATCTGCTGGTATAACTCTTGTCCTGCCGTATCATCAATATCAATGATGGCAATGTTGCCTGACATATCATTAGCAAGCTGCCACTTGAGCTCCGTTTGTTCCTGTAGTTGGGTTAATAAATATTCCAGTAGTACGATATCTGGGGTATGGGTGTAACATGAGACAATAATCAAATTCGACAATTTTTTTACCTATTATAATTAATATTTCCTGCATACAGGTCGAATGACATATTCATAGCTGCTTATAAACAGTCTGCAATTGAGTATCATATAGAAGTAATCAGATAAGAAAGCAAGCAGATATCTCAGTCAAAGACTAAGTGGATAATGACTGGAGACAGGTGGGTTTATGAGAGTTAAAAGCGTGTTTTATTTAGCTGTTTACATTGCTGGTAAATAAAACACGGCTTGAGATGATTGTTTTTTCAGGTGGCCGGTCGCAGCAGCTTCTTCAGCTCTTTTGTGAGTGAGTCTGACATCACGATGCTGCCCTTACTGACAAAGGCTTCATGATTGGATTCGACGTCGTTCATATCATATAGATAATTGACCATCATGCCATATGAAGTAGCAATGCCGTGCTCAGACATATCGGCAAAGGGATTGAGCCGTTCAAGGCGGGCACCGTTTGATAAATGAAACATAGCAACCGGATCGGCCAGTTTTCCCTGCTGTGTTGGCATAGTCAGATAGCTCAGTGCCAGTTCATTAAGCAGCAGGCCAAGTTCAATATTATCCTTATCCAGATGCTCATCCAGCAGCTTTTTCAGTTGCTGTTTATGATTCGGCTCAGGTGTCAGTTTAAGTTCGCTGGCGATTGCTATAAGGCGCGGGGTATTACGCTTTAAAATGCCTTCAAACTCAGCCTGTTGTGCTGATGTTTCGTCTGATGATAACCATTTTTCAAGCGCCTTTCTGAAGCTGGGAACAGGGGATAACGTTGATGAGGTTTTTATCCGTGGAAACTCATTAGTTAACTCGGTCAATACCTGTTTGATTAAAAAGTTACCAAATGAAATGCCGCGTAAGCCGGCCTGGGTATTGTTAATTGAATAGAAAATGGCTGTATCGGCCTGTTGCGGGTCAATTTCTTCTGCTGCCGGGTTAATCAGGCTAGTCACTTCATTCGACAGGCCATTGACAAATGCTACCTCAACAAAAATGAGCGGTTCATTGGGCATGGCGGGATGAAAGAAGGCAAAACAGCGGCGATCTTTCATTAGCCGTCTGCGTAAATCGTCCCAGCCTTGTATTTCATGAACTGATTCGTAGTTGATCAGCTTTTCCAGCACTTGCGCCGGGCTACTCCAGTCAATGCTGCTTAACTGCAGAAAGCCTCGGTTAAACCAGGAAGAGAGCAGGTGTTTTAAATCGGCATCTACGGTTCTTAGTGAAGGATTGCTACGTAAAATCTGTAACAAGTCAGCGCGTAAAGCAACCAGATTGGCCGTGCCGTTAGGTGCCATGTTCAGGCGACGAAACAGCTCCTGTCTGGGGGCTTCAACGGCCGTTGTTAAGGCAATCAAATCTTCGGCAGAGCGAGACTGCTGATAACTGGCCATGACGCCCTGAATTTGTTCAAAATCAGGACGGAATGATTCGTCCAGCATCGTAAAGAATGCCAGTTTCTCTTCATCACTCATGCGTTTGTAGCTTTGCAGTATTTCCTGTGACAGCGCAATACCGGATGCTTCACCCTGACCAGCAAGTAACTGCTGGCAAAGTGCATGAATATCCAGTGTGTTGACCTCGTTGCTATCGAGACCGAGTAATTCACGGCCGCGTTCGGCGATGGCTTCGATAGCATTTTGTAACCAGTGATTGTTCAATGTATATCCAGAGTGTTGGGTTAAGGGATCAGTACGGTTGAGCCC
>JAOULC010000096.1 GCA_029882215.1 Gammaproteobacteria bacterium
TGGCGATATCAGCGCTTTTCCTGTATCTGGCTATTGGCTGGCGTAGTTTGATAGAGCATGCTAAAAATATCGAAAACCCGCTGGCAAATGATGATTTAGAAAGCGCCAGGCGCGCCGTAAGTATGATCGTCAGCCGTGACACCCAGAATTTGTCAGAAACTGAAATAGCCTCAGCCGCTACCGAATCAGTGCTGGAAAACGGTGCCGATGCGATATTTTCGGCCATATTTTGGTTTTGTATACTGGGCATCCCCGGTGTTGTTTTATACCGGTTAAGCAATACACTGGATGCCATGTGGGGTTACAAAAATGATCAATTTTTGCAATTTGGCTGGGCCGCCGCTCGATTAGATGACCTGTTGAATTACATTCCGGCACGCCTGACGGCTTTGACCTATGCTCTGGTCGGCAATACAAGGCTGGCATTTCAGTGCTGGAAACAACAGGGTTACCGTTGGAAAAGCCCCAATGCCGGTCCGGTCATGGCTTCAGGTGCAGGTGCCATTAATGTATCCCTTGGTGGCAGTGCTACTTACCATGATCACGTACAACAACGCCCGGATCTGGGGCCTGATATACAACATAGTGCTCCAGCTTCAGCAGATACTATTAACAAGGCCTGTAACCTGGTAAATCGAGCATTGTTGTTATGGGTTGTAGTTATCATACTGGTAGATTTCCTGATATGAGCACAAACAAACCATTTTCCCCCTTACATGGCGGTAATCTGATTGCTGCCAGCGAACAATATGATATTCCCTTGTCAGACTGGATTGATCTGTCTACCGGTATTAATCCAGAGCCTTATCCGATACCCAGCCTGGATACTTCTGTTTATCAGCAACTGCCTTACGAGTTACCGGAGTTTTTGCAGGCATCAGCCGCATATTATGGCAGTACCGACTTCGTCGCAGTTTCCGGCACCCAGGCAGCCATTCAGGTTTTGCCCGGAGTATTGCCCGAGCTACCCATCCTGATTCCTGAAATTGGTTATCAGGAACATGCAAAACACTGGTCTAAAGCGGGAACTACAATCACGCGTTATCCGTCACAGAATCCAGCTCAGACCATCAGATTTATTGATCAACAACTGTTGGAAAATACCTCGCAGCATCTACTGATTATTAATCCTAATAACCCTACCGGTGTGTTATTTGAGCAGAATCAGTTGATAGGATGGGCAGAAACACTCGGCAAAGGTGCCTATCTGATTGTTGATGAAGCCTTTATGGATTTAACGCCTGAATATAGCCTTTTGGCACTGGGCGGGTTCCAGCAACCATTACCCGCTAACGTCATTGTTCTGCGTTCATTTGGAAAGTTTTTTGGTTTGGCAGGCATTCGACTGGGTTACATCTTTGCCCAACCAGATCTATTAGCACAATTCGTAAATGTGCTGGGCCTGTGGCAGGTTAATGGCCCAGCGCAACATATCGCAATTGCGGCGCTAACAGACCTGGGCTGGCAGCACAACAACCAGAGACAACTTCAGCGCAACGCAGAATTTACTAGAAATTTGTTTTCGCCACTCTTTCAGAAAGTTCCGCACCAGCTGTTAGCTGAGAGTTTATTGTTTACCTCTTATCTGGTTGAATTGGAGCAAGCGGTGGCAATCAGTCGGTCTTTTGCGGAGTCTGGAGTTTTACTGAGAGTAATAGACCACAGTGATTCAAAAGCAATCGTTCGGGTTGGCGTTTTATCACAAAATTATAACGCCGCAAGTTCGCGCATTGAGGCCTTGGTAGCAGCATTTTGATCTTTGAGATGCTTATGTACCTTGGTTGTATTCTATAGCGAAAAAAGATCAGTCTGAATATGACGATATCTCCCATTCCACGTTTCCTTAGCTAGTAATCCTGGGTTGGCTTCATTCCGGGAAACCCGTTAATCCAGGCTAAAGCATCTACGTAAGAGACTGCTTTAGCGGGCGATTCTTTAGCTTTTTGTTAGACACTGAATAGTTGGGTGTTATCTAAAACTGCCAGTGTTGTCTTACATTTGTTCAAGTGATTCTCTGATATTGTGGATAATACGAAAGTCACTAACTTGGTTCTGATGGAATGTATCAGTGTTGAAACTGTCTACTCTTTCACTCATAGTATCCAATAGAAACAAAACAGGGGTGGTTAACACATGAGATACTGCTTTACCGAGCAAGCGGCCGGTCTGGTGCACCTCGATGCACGTTGGTATAACCCCCAAACTACTCGATTTATTCAGCCTGATTTATGGAATTTCGCCTCTACGGGATTGCCGAAAGAGATTCAGCATGAGGTGATGAAACTATCTGGTTTAAATGCAAAATTACTTCTGCAATTTCCATCTCAACAAAACAGCAAAACATACTCAAGTAATAACCCAGTAACAGTAAATGACTTATCAGGTTTCTGCCCTACCTGCCCAGCCATAGTTGCATATGTAGTTGAACAGACACCTGGGGCAGCTATAAGTGCCACAGCTACGTTCACTGTCGAATACGCTGAATCTGGAGATTTAACAGAGGCTGCGAAAAAAGGAATTACTGCTGCAGCTCTTAGCTATGCAACGGCTGGTACATCTTTATCTTCTGTTGCAGCAAAAACCTATATAGGAAATTTGGCAGCAAATAAAGTTGTAGATGGAACAAGCCCTTTTTCGTCAGAATCTCAAGCTAGAGCGTTATCTGCAACTTTGGGTGCAATAGTTGCGTATCCCGTCACTGGCTTTATCATAGGTGCAGCACCGACTTTATCACAGCTAGCTATTGCTGAATCAGTATCGAGTAGTGCCTCTTATTTGAGCTACGAAACTTATTCTATTTTGAATAGCCAATCGGCTAATTCTTATTGCGCAGCACCCTAATTGAAGGAGCATAATAAATGCAAATGTTTGCATATCGTCTCTTTTGGAGATTAAGGTTTTTAATATCAATACTCGCAGTGAGTGTTCTTATTGTACTCGGAGTATTATATTTTCAAGGTTTCGATGGTTTAAAAAATGAGCCTGAATCGTTAATTTTTATAATTTCACTTTACTCAATATTAAATATTTATAATCTTCGGCGTGAACGAAAGCTAGTGAAAAGCGTACGTGTCAATGGTAAAAATTTAACAATACAAAGAGGAAATAATACACAAATTGAGTTTAATGTTTCAGAAATAATATCAATTGAATCGGGGCGTAAAACACAAAAATTAAATCAGTTTGGAATCCCAGAAACTGTCATTAAGACCAATACTGATGAAATTATTATGACTGAGAACATTAAAGAATTTAAAAAGCTAATGACTTTATTAAAGAGACCATGATTTTCTAAGGTGGCCGCTTTTGCCCGAAAGCTTTGAGTGGTGACAAGATAATGAAACTGGTCGCCATTTAAGGTGATTGAGGTACTATAATTCTGAAAAGTTGAAAACGGAGTTTTGATGCAAAATATTGGACTGAATATTGTGTGACCATTCGAATATTAAACTAGTTTACTAAGCCTTGTTGTGGTGTGCTACAATGTACACAAATGATCACA
>JAOULC010000097.1 GCA_029882215.1 Gammaproteobacteria bacterium
TGCGTTATCGAGCAGGCTGGCAACGGCAGTGGTGTTGAGTGTTGCCGACATCACCAGTATTTTTAAATCCTCGCGCAAAATCTGCTGGCTTTGCAAACACAGTGCCAGTGATAAGTCAGCATGCAGGCTGCGTTCGTGAAACTCATCAAAAATAACCAGTGCGATATTTTTTAGCTCCGGGTCAGCCTGTAGCTTGCGCGTTAAAATGCCTTCAGTGACCACCAGTATTTTTGTTTTGTCGCTAAAGCAGTTGTCCTGCCTGATCTGGTAACCGACGGTTGCACCGGCTTGTTCATTTAATAAAAAAGCCATTCGCGCAGCTGCATTACGTGCTGCCAGCCGGCGCGGTTCTAGCATAATGATTTGTTTACCGGCTAACCAGTCCTGTTGCAGTAAGGCAATGGGCACTGCCGTGGTTTTTCCTGCGCCTGGCGGGGCTTGTAGTACAAGGCGGTTATGAGTGGCTAGTTTGTGCCTGATGTCCGCGAGAACAGCATTGATGGGGAGATTTTGCATTGGCCTATTATAACTAAATATGAAGGCTAAATAGCCGGAATATGGCGTTATCCGTAGACAGAGGAGCTTACTAATTAAACTTACTGATATACTTAACAGATTAAAAGACCGGAGTGATTATGAAACAAGAGCAAGTTCAACAGATTGCCGAGCAGTGGTTAACAGCGGCGGCAGAAACAGCAGCGCAAAAAGACCTTCAGGCGCATATGGGAATGATATCAAAACGTATCAGTGTAGAAGGTGTGCCGGGTTTTGAGCATGTTGATTACGATATCTGGTATACCCAGTGTCAGCATCAGTTTGCCATGTCGATGATAAAAAGCATTGCTTATAAAGGATTTAACCTGATCAGTGCAAATCAGTCTGAGATTGTATTCACTGTGCACGAAACCGTGCTGGCAACTGATGGTACACTGAACGAGCAGATTGTAGAGAAGTCACTGGAAAAAGAAGATGGTGAGGT
The DNA here is from genome assembly GCA_029882215.1 of Gammaproteobacteria bacterium. Lineage (GTDB taxonomy): Bacteria > Pseudomonadota > Gammaproteobacteria > SZUA-229 > SZUA-229 > JAUVDT01. The sequence continues at coordinate 980 of JAOULC010000097.1, forward strand.
CTGGCGGCTGGTGCGGGAAAGAGTGCTTATCGAAAACGATGCAATGCGAAATCATGAAGTATCAAAACAGGACTAACGGTTAACGACAATGACATTACTTTTTCTTTATCTCGCTATCGCGATAGGTGTTTCTTTTGTGTGCTCGGTACTTGAAGCTGTTTTGCTGTCAATAACGCCGAGTTTTGTAGAAAATATTGCTAATAATCAGCCCAAAGCAAGCAAGGTATTGATCAAGGTAAAAAGCCGTTTAGATGAGTCGATTTCAAGTATTCTGATCCTAAATACCTTTGCTCATACGATGGGTGCGGCGGGAGTTGGCGCACAGGCAACGAAAGTGTTTGGTGTGCGCTGGGAAACACTAATCGCGGTTTTACTCACACTGGCTATTCTATATTTTTCTGAAATCATTCCTAAAACGATAGGGGCTACATTCTGGCGTCAGCTGGCGATTCCATCGGCCAATATTATCTACTGGCTGGTAAAACTGGTTTATCCGCTGGTCTGGTTCTCAACGCTGATTACAAAAATGTTTAGCAACAATAAGTCAGATGAAATTAGCCGTGAAGAAATTATTGCGCTGGCGTCCTTAGGTCACAAAATGGGCTCGCTGGTTACTCAGGAAAACGACTATCTTTCCAATGTGCTGCGCCTGCGTGATATTAAAACCGGGCAAATCCTGACGCCACGCAGTGTGATGCATAGCCTAGATGAAAGTGTCACGGTGAGTGAGGCATTAGAAGATGATAAAACAAGACAGTATTCGCGTATGCCGGTTTATAAAAATAATCATGAAGATATTAGCGGCTTTGTGACAAACCGCGCGCTCTTTGTAGCTGAGCGAGAAGGCAACGGTAAGGCTGTTGTTAGTGCTTATGCCAGACCGGTGACAAGAGTGTCTGAGAACTTACCGGTGCAGCAATTACTCGATCTGTTTATAAAAAAACGCGAACATCAGTTTCTGGTTGAAGATGAGTTTGGTCAGGTTGCCGGTATTGTGACGCTTGAAGATGCCATAGAAACAGTACTGGGCAGGGAGATTGTTGATGAAACCGATACAGTAGAAGATATGCAGGGGCTGGCCAGAGATAACTTTCGTAGTCGCTTACGAGAGAATAAACAAGCCGGGGACAGATAACAACATCAAGCGGGTATTAAATTTCTGCCAGTTGTTTTCCTGTAAGGTTGGTATTAGTGGGCAGGTCGAGCCGGGCAGCTGGTGGGTAGCACCAATCTAGCTGTTTGATTTACTGTTAAAAAATATTAATGATGTGTGGTATTAACAGCTTAGGATGCTGTTTTATGTATGGAATCAATAACTTTAAGGGTGAAACCTTATGCCAAGAGCCCATCGTTACTTTGTGCCGGATTAAATATGCCACATTACTAACCGTCAGCATAAACGGAATTTTCTTTTGAAGATTGCGAAAGATCGTAAGCGGCAGACAGAAATCCATAGTATTGGTTAATGTTACAGAGTTAGTATGGAGCCGAAAGCTTTTATTGCAGCTGCTTTATCACGGAGTTAGTTATGAAACGTTATTCTGTTTATCTTAGCATTGTATTTTGTTTTTATTTGCAGCAGGCGAAGGCACTGGAGTGGCCTGATACGCACCCTGAAAAAATAGCGGTGCACACGTATGTAATAGAGCACGGGCCTCATGATGAAGACCCGAAAGTTAGTCATGGCTTTCATAATAATCCGGGATTTATTGTAACGGATTCGGGTGTCGTTGTTATTGATACCGGAAGCAGTTATGAAATTGGAAAAATGATTCTGCGTAAAATTGCCAGTGTGACATCAAAGCCGGTCACACATATCTTTACTACGCATTTTCATGGTGATCACTGGTTTGCAAATCAGGCACTGGTGGAGGCATATCCTGATGTGCTGACTATTGCACACCCGAAGCTGATTGCATTATTAAACAGTGGAGAGGATAAATTCTGGCTGGATGTGTTTGCTAAACGTCTGGGTGATGATTTTGCCGGTACAAAATCGGTTATTCCGAAGCTAGCCGCTGAAAATAAAGAATATAAAATAGGAGGTATTCGTTTTCGGGTGATGTTGTTTGATCAGGCACATACTGCAACTGACTTGATGGTTAATATTGTAGACGACAGAGTTTTATTTACCGGTGATATTGTTAATAATGAACATTTCTCTTTTATGGGGCACGGTAATTTTAAAGGTGCTTATGAAGCAACGCTAAAAGCGCTTGAATTAAAACCGGTTAAGGTGGTGGCAGGTCATGGCCGAAGCGGTGACATTACTCTGATTCAGGAATTCTCAGAAATTTATAAAAAGCTGCGTACTGAAGTTGCTAAATATCGAGAGCAGGGCCTGTTGGATTATGAAATGAAATCCGCTGTGCTGATGTCATTGAATAAATACCAGCAATGGAGCGGGTTTGATACTCAGATCGGGCGCTATATTATTCAGGTAAATGCCGAGCTGGAAAAAGAGTCGTTTGAATAAATGGGGGGCTGCGTAGTGTTGGTT
>JAOULC010000062.1 GCA_029882215.1 Gammaproteobacteria bacterium
TTAGCTGTTTTATCAAAGGCCTCGCCCGCCGCGTCATCAAGGCTCTCACCGAGAATCTTGTATTGTCCGACACCATCTACTCTGGCTAACAAAGTGTGGCCGCCTGAAACCAGTAAGGCGATAAACGGGAATGCGGGTGCATTGTCTTCTAACATAGGTGCCAATAAATGTCCTTCCATATGGTGCACCGCCACAGCCGGCACCCCCAGAGAATACGCCAGGCTTCTGCCTGCAGAAGCCCCCACCATAAGCGCACCGATCAGCCCAGGCCCTGCAGTATAGGCCACGCCATCTATCTCGGTTTTATCAATGCCCGCTTGCTGGAATGCTTTATCTAACAAAGGTATCAGATAACGAACATGGTCACGCGAAGCCAGCTCCGGGACCACACCACCATACTCGGCATGTAACGCCACCTGACTGTGCAAGCTATGCGCTAACAGACCTTTTTCACTGTCATAAATCGCGATCCCTGTTTCATCACAGGAGCTTTCTATACCTAAAACCCGCATTTTCGACACTTTCTCCGGCTTATATTTCAGTTATTTAAATAATTTTCGTATTCTACTTTGATTTTATAGGAAAGCACGCTTATAATCCTGCGATTCACTCGTCCGTAAATACGTGACGAATTTCCAAACTGAACAGTGAGAGATTCATGCCAGCAGTTAAAGTTAAAGATAACGAACCGTTTGACATTGCATTACGTCGTTTCAAACGTTCATGCGAAAAAGCGGGTGTTTTAACCGAGATCCGTCGTCGCGAATGCTACGAGAAGCCAACAGCAGAGCGTAAGCGTAAAGCAGCTGCCGCTGTTAAGCGTTACCTGAAAAAGTTATCAAAAGAACGTTTACGCGCGCCTACATCTCGCCGTCGTTAATTCTGATAGTTTAAGCAGTAAACCATGAGCGCACTCAAACAAGACCTCTCAGCCGCAATGAAGGCTGCGATGAAATCAGGCGATAAAAAGCGTCTTGGTGTCATTCGCCTGATGCTTGCCGCCATCAAACAGATCGAGGTTGATTCTCGTGAAGAGCTTGGTGACGATCAAATTCTGGCTGTGCTCGATAAAATGGTTAAACAACGGCGCGACTCTGCTAAGCAGTATACCGATGCAGGTCGCGACGAACTGGCTGAACAGGAAAATTACGAAATCACTGTTCTTCAGGACTATCTGCCAGAAGCTTTGAGTGATGAAGAAATCGATTCAATGGTCAAAGCCGCTGTCGCTGAAACCGGTGCCAGTGCCATGCAGGACATGGGTAAGGTCATGGGTGTTTTAAAACCCCAACTTCAGGGTCGTGCTGATATAGGCGCTGTTAGCGGTAAAATTAAAGCTATTCTGACTGCCTAAATCGATCACCGAGGCTGACGCCTCAGCGATATCTTCAACAACCTCTCTGGCTTTATTAAGTTTCATCGACTTAAAGACTATTACGGCCTTTGTCGACTATCCCTTGTGGTAAATAATAATGTCTAATCTAAAAAACGACCGTTTCATTCGCGCCCTTTTAAAACAACCCGTTGATCAGACACCTGTCTGGATGATGAGACAAGCCGGACGTTATTTACCAGAATACCGTGCCACGCGCGCCAAAGCCGGTGACTTTTTAACACTTTGCAAAACCCCGGAATTAGCCACCGAAGTCACCATGCAACCGCTTGAGCGCTACCCGCTGGATGCTGCTATCTTATTTTCGGACATACTGACAATTCCTGATGCGATGGGCCTCGGCCTGTATTTTTCTGAAGGGGAAGGTCCAAAATTTGAGCGCCCGATACAGAGCATGGCGGATGTTGCCAAACTAGCCGTGCCAGATATGACCGAAGAACTGGGTTATGTTATGGCGGCTGTCAGCATGATTCACCGCGAACTTGATGGCAAAGTACCCCTCATTGGTTTCACTGGCAGCCCATGGACACTGGCCACTTATATGGTGGAAGGTGGCAGCAGCAAAGATTTCGGCAAAGTGAAAGGCATGATGTACGACCAGCCTAAAATGATGCACCAGATTCTTGATGTACTGGCAAAAACGATCATTGAATACCTCAATGCACAAATAGAACACGGTGCAGAAGCCGTGATGATTTTTGATACCTGGGGCGGCTCATTAACCACTCGTGACTACAAAGATTTTTCACTGAATTACATGCATAAGATTGTTGAAGGCCTCAATCGCGAGAAAGATGGCAAAAAAATCCCTGTTATTATGTTCACCAAAGGCGGGGCACAATGGCTGGAAGATCAGGCGGCTATTGGTGTTGATGCATTAGGTTTAGACTGGACTATTGATATCGGTGAAGCACGCCAGCGTGTTGGCGACAAAGTAGCACTTCAAGGCAACATGGACCCTTGTGTATTGTATTCATCTCCGGACAGAATTCGTCAGGAAGTAGCAACTATTCTTGAAAGCTTCGGCAAACATGAAGGCCACGTTTTCAATTTAGGACATGGCATCCATCAGCATATCGACCCGGAAAATGCAGGTGCCTTTATCAATGCTGTGCACGACCTGAGCAGGCCTTACCATTCAAAATAAAATTATCTTTTGAAAGAAACACATAATGCCCCCTCGGATGTGTTTCTTTCAAATCCTAAAAAAAACAGTTAACAGACTTACTCTCTAGTCACTTATTTAAACGACAGCAATTCCACTTTTTATTCTAAAGTTATTCCTGATACCTGGATAAAGATCTCGTAGCACGCTCTGCATTAACATCAAATAAACTGATTAGCGCGCCGTACTCGTATTCATTTTATTGATAATAAATAACCTAGTAAGTAAAGACGGCAATGGTTCATTGAAGCTAATTATTATAGATAATGCCACTGGTGATATTCGCGCGATTGATAACTGGGAATTACAAACCTGGTAAGCATCACTGACGAGCAGTTCTACTTATAACCGCTATGTTCTTAACGGGCTTTTTTTGTGCTCCAGTTTAATCAACTGTCATACGCCTGACTGACAAATAACCACTGCATAACTTATAGACAGCCAAAAGTTAAACCGCCATAATGATGAAGATTACTCGTACTTTTATCGTTACTAATAATTCGGATCCGTATTTAAAACACATCCATTGATTAAGGCAGTAACAACTAACCACCAACATGCGGTCACCATTCGGACATCCGTTAAATAAATAAGTAAGGTATTTATTAATCCTATATAATCTTATGTATGACACCGAGAATAATAATAATACTAAGTGCAATATTCAGCCTGACATTTGCAACCTGTTTTTTCTTATTAACCTATACAACTCCCTGGTTAGGGATAAATTTTTCTATAGAAAAAAACTCTCATGGACTTATTATTGACAGCCTTGAAAGAACCGGTCCGACATACAATCTTCTTTCCCCCGGCATACTGATCACTGAAATCGGGAATCAGCAGCAGTCTGTTAAATTAACAAGTCAGCAAATAATACCCGAGCCTGCAGATTTACCGACATTCGCAGACTACAATCATTTTGTTGCAAACAATAAAAAAATATTCGAAATACTTTCATCAGACAACGTCTGGTTAAAAGACAACAATAAACAAATATATTTAATAAAACCTGAACCGCATCGTGACATTTACAGCCTGAAGGCTGGCCATATTGCCAACTTAGTAATAGGCGTGCTTTCGTTTGTCTTTTACATCAGTATTATTGGCTTTAAGAAAGGCAGCATGAGTGCCTGGATCCTGTCAGTTTCTGCGACTGCATTCACATTCAACATTATAATTGGTCAGACATCTTTTTTCAGAGAACTTGTAATCAATCCACTGATACTTGAATATGCTCACCCGTTTCAGATACTTGCAGCACTTGTCTTCGCATACTTCTTACTTGGACTGCTGCTTTATTACCCATCGAGACTCGCTAGTAAGAAAATCATCTACGTATTAATATGCGCGCCTTTATTATTCTGGCTTAATATTATTACGCAGCAGGTAGAGTTAGTTGAAAGTATTTACCTTATACACTTTAATATTTTATTTATCACACTATTTTTTGTTTCATTTTTACAGTGGAGAAAAGCCCGTGGCATGGCAATAGAGATGGCGCAGTTTAAATGGCTGTTTTTATTTATGGCAACAGGTGCAGGCTTAAATATCAGTTTAAATATTCTGCCACTTTCACTGGGATATTCACCCTTCGTCAGCTTTCCGTTTGTTTTGTTCTTTTCTAATCTGATATTCATTGGCATTGCAATCGGTATATATCAGTACAAACTATTCAACATTGATAAATGGTGGTTCAGTATCTGGAACTGGTTTTTTGCCGGACTCATAATCATACTGTTAGACATCGCTTTAGTAACACTCTTACAGCTGAATGAAAATACCGCATCATTTATTTCTATACTAATCGTTGGCTGGATATATTTTCCGATCAGACAGCAACTATGGAAACATTTCACACACAGAGAAGAAATTACTCTTTCAAAGTATATACCAGAAATTATCAGATCAATCTCCGCAATAGATTCCCCATCAGAAATAAACTCTGTCTTTATGGCAACTCTTAAGAAATTATTTAATGTACAAAACATCTCCGAGACTGATATTTTGACTGTCGAGCCATGCATTCAGAAGTCAGGACTTTCTTTGCAACTGCCAGGAATCGATAATAATACATCCGTATTACTAGAGTACCCGGAAAATGGATCAAGGCTGTTTACTTATGATGATATCAAACTAATATCAGGCATTACTGACCTCTTTAGTCATACTTATCAGGCACTCAAATACAAACAACAAGGCGTTAACGAGGAGCGGGAGCGTATCATGAGTGATTTACATGATGATCTCGGACCAAAACTACTAAGCCTCATACATGGGATTAAAAAGCCCTCTCTGGCTGAAGTTGCAAGCGACAGCCTGCATACACTGCGAGACATTGTCTACTCTATGCGAAATGAGGAAGCAATGACTTTATCAGAACTTCTTGCTGACGAGCGTTATGCATTAGCTGAGAGAGCAGCAGAAAAAGATAAAACTATACTTTGGAATATAAGCTCTGATGTAGAAGGTATTTATCTTAAATCCGAGTCTGTGTTACAAATCAAAAGGATTCTTAATGAAATTATTTCCAACGAATTACGTCACGGCACATCAAATCAAATAAAAATTGAATGCACATACAAAAATAATATTGTAAATCTTAAATGCTGCAGCAAAAACACCGCCACTATATCCGACTGGAAACAGGGGACAGGACTTTCTAATCTGTGCCGTAGAAGCCGATTATTAAGAGGATCTATTAACTGGTACATTGAAAAATCAGACAATCTACCTGCTATTTGTTTTGATCTAAAATTCCCATACAAATAAGATAATGACTTATGACAAATAAAAACATTCTTTTACTTGAAGACGAGCCAACCATACAGAAGTTGATACACACTGTGCTCGTTGAATTGTTTCCGCAACACTCTCTATTCTTAGCAGGCTCAATTAAATCCTGCCGGAATCTTATAAAGAGCCATGACTTTGCACTGGCCATACTTGATATTCATTTACCTGATGGCTCCGGACTCGACATCCTTGCGTCGATAAAAAAATACAAGCCAGATACCATATGCATCATGTCAACAATCTTCGATGATAAAACAAGTATTTTTAGCGCATTACAAAGAGGCGCAGACGGATACATCATTAAAGATAACTCCAATACTAGATTCAGAAGCCACCTTGAAAGTATTATTCACGGCGAGCCCCCTCTGTCGCCTAAAGTAGCCCGTTTAATGCTTTCCTTCTTTAAAAACAGCCCGCTCATAGGCTCTAATGCCAATCTTTCAGTACGGGAGATTCAGATACTGTCAATGATAGCTAAGGGCATGCGAAACAAGGAAATTGCTAGTGAGCTAAGTTTAAGTATCTATACGATAATGGATCACATAAAACATATTTATAAAAAACTCCACATATCGTCCCGGGCAGAAGCGGCGATTAAAGCACAAAAAATGGGACTTATGATTTAAAAGAATGCCGGCATGATAGCTACACAACTAGAAAAACAATCGTAAGTGTACATTCGCATTGTAAAGTTGATATATAACAAGAAGTCTGTTCTATGATTCCTACACCATATAGCACAACTAATTACAATATAAACATTCGTCAAGCTGGTAAATAAATACCCATGTTTGTTAACCGCTCTTCGTAACTCAGCAATACACTCAACAATAGATGACAACAGTAAATTATCCATCCAAAATCACTCAACCACTCGTACATCGCGTTTTATTTCGTGACGAGTTATTAACTGACATTAAAGCCAGACAGGAATTTTCTCCTCTGATATGGGTATCAGCCTCTGGCGGGTCAGGCAAGTCTACACTAATCAGCAGTTTCCTGACAAAATACAAAAGAAGAAATATCTGGTATCAAATCGATGACGGAGATTCTGATCCCGCAACCTTATTCCATTTCCTTAAACTGGGTGCAAAGAAACTCTCACCAAAAAGTACCAAAACATTTCCTTATTTGTCTGCAGAATACCTGCCAGGTATTACTAATTTCACCAGACAGTTTACTGATACTTTATCTTCACTGTTAAGGGCTGACGGCGTAATTGTCTTTGACAATCTCCACTTACTGGCAGAAGACAGTATTTTATATACTTTGCTGCCTGTGATGATTACTGCAATACAACCTGGCCAGTCAATTATTGTCATCAGCAGACAACAACCGCCGGATTCATTTATTGCCCTGCAGGCCGCTCAAAAAATGAGCCTTATCAATGAACAGCATCTGCGTTTTAATGAAACAGAATGGTGTGATCTAGCCAAATTACTGAATTATGATATCTCTGATCCGCAATCACTATTACAACTACATAAACGCTCAGACGGATGGATTTCCGGTTTACTGCTTGGTCAGCTCGATAGCACTAATATTCATAATAAACACAAATCCCTGTCTGCTTCCAGTTTTGCATACTTTGCACAAGAAGTTTTTCTCAAACTCTCCCGTGCAAACCAACAATGCCTGCTAAGACTTTCACACCTGCCCTATATTTCTCAGTCCTTCGCTCTGAAGATCAGTAATGACAAAAATGTCATGGTACTTATTAACGAGATGAGCTCAAAAAATCAATTTATTATACCGTACGAAGGTGATAAATTTATTTTTCACCCGCTTTTTCAGGAATTCTTACAACTGGAACTCAAAAATCACTTTTCAGTAAAATCAATATGCCGGCTAATACACCATACCGCACAGTTACTCGCAGAAGACAAAAATTACTTCAGCGCTATTTCTTTATTTTTCGAAGCTGATGATAGCGATCAGGCAATAACTCTTATTTGCGAGCAGGCTGGTGCATTCATAGCAAGCGGACAAGTGTCTCAGCTTAGCCAGGCTATGCGTAAAATACCGCTAACCCGCATTAACAGCACTGCGCAGCTTTGTTACATTAATGCCAGCCTTCTATCGATGGGCAATCCGGAAGCTGCCATTAATTACTACAGTCAAGCATGCGACCTTTTTCTGACCGAGGGGAATATAGCTTCTGCCTTCGAGTCTCAGTTAGCCGCTATTAAACAGGTCAATGTCACGCTTCATTGCTTTGAAAAACTCGACTCTTTAATAGAAAAATTCAGCGCATTACAAACTTCATACACTATCCCTGAGTCACTGTCCCAAAAAGATTTAATCAGCACACTGATGACGGCTTATTTCATCACTGATTATGATCGCGAACAGATGAATTACTGGATAAAGCGCTGTGAGCAGGAAATTGAACTGAATGCAGACCCAGCACAAACGGCGGAGCTAACCATCGCACTTTTGATGATCTATTTTAATGAGTGCAATTCCGAAAAAATATTCAATACGGTCAGTTTTATTCTGCCATTTATCAGCAAAGAACACTTACCACCATTTATTTATCTGGCAAGTCATTTCACTATTGTCTTTGCATGGGTTGTTGGCATGAATATAGAGAAAGGCCACCAACTTGTGATCTCTCTTAAACAATTCGCCAAGCAAAGTGAGATTACGGCACTTGATGCTTTTTTATTAATTGCACAGGCAAAGTTTGAATTATACAGAGCCGATTTTAAATCTGTAAATAACTGTCTTGAGCAGCTTTATCCGCTTTGCAGAGGCGACAGGAACTACCTCAGTAATTATTATTACCTACAAACACAAAAACACCTGTTCCAGGATGACTATACAGAGGCGCTAAAAAACATAGAGCTGTCAAAACAGGCGATTGGCGAAGATAATTTATTTTCCTGGCGCATTATTCTCGATACTGCACATGCTGAATTACTATTCTGGACAGGTGATTATCAGCATAGTCTGGAGTTCGCAGACCGTACTATCGACACCGTCGATGGGTTTCCAAATTACGGAGTTTTTGTCCATGCTTTGATGATCAAAACCCTGCTCAAAGCTAAAACTGGCGAGATGGATACAGCCTTTCAGTGCCTCAAAAAAGCTATCTTGCTAATAAAACAACATAAGATCAATCGCTATACAAACTGGTACCCTGCGCTGGTTTCCACCGTTGCTCAGTTTGCGTTTCGCTATGATATTGAAAGCGAGATAATGAAAAACTGGATTGCTCTGCACATTAACTATCTGCCTGCGCCTTCACCAGCCGTTACCGAATGGCCATGGCCCGTTCAAGTATTCACATTAGGTCGCTTTGAGGTGCTGGTTAATGGCCGTGCCATTTTTGCCGAAACGCGACGTAATGCACGCCCCATACAATTACTTAAATGCATAATCAAACACCATGGTCATGTATTGATTTCGACATTGAATGACGAGCTGTACCCGGACATGCCTGCTGACAAGCAACAAAACTCTCTGCATACCCATTTGCACAGATTACGTCAGTTACTTTTATCTGACGAGATCATTTTACGAGAAAGTGATAAACTTTGCCTGAGTAAAAACCATTGCTGGTCAGATGATTCTGCCTTTTCAGCACTACTGGTTACCAAGACTGATATTGCGGAAAATAACGCTAACCGCCAGCAAGCTCTTGCCCTGTATAAAGGCGAGTACCTTAAATCAGAAAACGATGACTTTGATATTCTCACGCGGCGTGAACACTTAAGAGGCCTGTACTTAAATGCCATTACAGAAGAGATTCAGGCAAACCTGCAGCAGCCGAATATCGCTATTGAATTGTGTCATCAGGCCATTAAGATAGAACCATTATCAGAATCCTTGTATCAGACCTTAATACAGATCTACCTCCGGCAGGGACGTCGTGACCTTGCTAATACAACCTATGACCAGTGTCGCCGTATCCTGCTCTCACATCTCGATATAGAACCTTCTGCACCCACCAGCAAGTTACTCGAAAATTAATCTTTTCTTACTGACGACGTAACACACCATTCCCAGATACAATCTAACTCATTGTATTTCATAGCTTTTTTTCATCACGATCAAACTGCAAGCGATCTGCAAGCCCCGCCTGTTATCATTATTATGTGTTTATAAATGCAGGAAGCAAACTAATGAAAAACTATATCATTCGTGTTTACAGCAATGAGGCGAATAAGGTCGTTGCACGACTACATAAAGCGGATGATGGTGAAGAGTTCATAATTCACACTTTAGAAGAATTAGGCTTGATATTGGGGATCAAATCAGAAAAAGCTAACAAAACCCTTTCAACAAACAATAAACGCAACGTCAATACAGCTGACTAATTTTTCTCTAAAGAGCCCTAAGGATATAGGTATAACAGAATGCTATCAGAAAACATTTTAATCTTTGATACTCTGTCTTGCAGCCATCAGTGGTTAGCACCCGTTATTAGAGAGATTTTTCCGTCCTCTAAAATATTTATTACTGACAGCTTAGATGATGTCAGTAAATGGCTGGCAACACTCACTTTCAGTATTGCATTACTGGACGCAGGCAGCAGAGATAACGCCGCCTTGCACCTGCTTGATACTATCAAGAAAAAAGATCCGGATGTCACCTGCATACTTTCAGCATTATCACTGGACAAGCACAATATTTTCCTGGCTTTACAGTCAGGGGCAGACGGTTACCTTATAAAAGAAGGTACAAGTCAGCAGCTAAAAACGTGTCTGAACCGCGCTAAAAAAGGCGCTCCTGTTTTATCTGTTTCAGTTGTCCGCTTGATGATTAATCACTTCCATCAAAAGCAAATACTACAAAACACGCATAAATTAACATGCCGGCAAAATGAAATTCTCACACTGATCGCAAAAGGCATGCAAAATAAAGAAATTGCAAAAGCACTTAACCTGAGCATTTATACCGTCATGGATCATGTCAAACATTTATACGATAAACTCAGTGTTTCATCCCGCGCTGAAGCCGCTTTAAAAGCACAGCAACTCGGCCTAATTTAATATACCTCCGATATCAGACATCATTCACACAAAGATAATAACAAAATCACATGACACATCTATAAAGGCAGACTAGGTATCGGCCACCGCAGGCAGAACAAACATATAGGTATGATTTATTCAGCGAAAAAGAGGGAAAGCCGGTCTTGTGGCAGATATATCATATATCTGCCACCTCGCTGTCTAAACTAAAATAACTCCGCAGGTGCGTCTGCGCCACTGCCAGGTATTATCGGCATAATCTGACCAAGCTTAGGCGCTGTTTCACTGCGAAAAGTCTCAAAGATGGCATCAGGGTCTCCGGGAGATGCCAGCTCACCAGTATCGGCGTTTATTTTTACTTCAACCAGCCCCTCGGGTCTTTCTAACTGTTTTTCAGGTACACCTATCAATGCCTCTCGCATAAACTCAATCCACATCGGTAATGCTGCACGCGAGCCGGTCTCTCTGGCACCCAGTGATTTCACCTGATCAAAACCAACCCAGGCCGTGGCGACCAGCTCCGGGGTAAAGCCATTAAACCACGCATCACGCTGGTCATTGGTTGTACCGGTTTTACCCGCCAGATCATTGCGGCCCAGTACCCTGGCTCGACGTGCCGTTCCTTTTTGCACAACATCTCTTAAAATTGAATTCATAAGATAAATATTGCGTTCTTCAACCGTCTTTTCTGCCTGTTTAGGTAAACGCCCCATTTGCTCAGGCTCATCATCCGTTTTCGTTTCACCATGCTGAGCGGTCTCATAATCGGCTGGCTGAAACACAAACTGATTGGAAGACTGCTGAGCCAGTGCACAACTCACACAAGCCACCGCAGGGTCTGCCTCGAATACCGTATGCAAATCGATATCTACAATGCGCTTAATAAAGTAGGGTTTAACGAGATAACCACCATTAGCCAGCACAGAATACCCCGTACCCAGCTCAAGTGGTGTTAACTCACAACTCCCCAGTGCCAGTGACAGGTCATGGCGCAGGTTACTACGGTCGAAGCCAAATTTTTCAGCGTATCGGGTGGCATAGCTCACACCAATCGACCTTAAAATACGAATAGAAACCAGATTTCTTGATTTTGTTAATGCCTTGCGAAGTCTTGTTGGTCCATAAAACTTACCACTGTCATTTTCCGGCTTCCACATCCCCTCAAGTGCCGAGTCATGAAAAACCACCGGTGCATCATTAATAATGGAGGCTGCCGTGTAGTCTTTCTCTAACGCTGCTGAATAAATAAACGGTTTAAACGATGAGCCAGCCTGCCTCTTAGCCTGAAGAACCCGGTTAAAGCCACTGCGGGTAAAGTTAAAGCCTCCCGTTAGTGCACGAATACCACCATCATTTGGATTTAATGCCAGTAACGAGCCTTCTACTTCCGGTATCTGCGCCAGTTGCCAGTAGCCTTCTTTATTTTGACTGATCCGAATAATATCTCCCACATTAAAAACATCGCTGACTTTTGTCGGTGCAAGCCCCTGTTTATTCACCGATTCATAGGGTCTGGCCCATTCAATAGCCGTCCAGTCCAGCGCTATAATGCGGTCGCCGCGTAAATATACCTTGGCTGATTTCTCATCCACCTCAAGCACCAGCGCAGCTTTCAAGCCGTTCTCTGTTATGTAAGATTTAAGCCAGTCGTCCCAGTCTTCGGACCGCCCCTGCATATAAGCCCTCTCCCAGACTTTGTACTCCGGCACAACAGCCGGCTCTGTTTCAGGCTGAACCACTTCAGCACTCTGCTCAAGTGCCATTACCCCTTCGGTTTCCGGTATACGCTTTATTGTTCCTTCAAGTTCATTTGACGATATCGTTTCGTCGTTCTGTAATGACTCTGCTGATTCTGGCTCAGCAGTAATGTCATAATGCCCTTCAACACCCCGGTAACCATGGCGCATGTCGTAATCCACCAGGGCTTTAACCAGTGCATTATTTGCCACTGTTTGTAACCGGCTATCCACTGTTGTAATGACTTTTAAACCACTGGTATAAGCATCATCACCATATTGCTTAAGCACTTCTGCACGCACCATTTCTGCCACATAAGGAGCATAAACATCAATCGGTGACTGATGCAGGCCCGCTGTTACCGGTTGCACTCTGGCCCAGCGCATATCCGCTTCATCTATATAAGCAAGCTTAACCATTCTTTTCAGCACATAATTACGGCGAATAATTGCCCGATCAGGGTTGATGATCGGGTTATAGCGTGATGGCGCCTTTGGCAACCCCGCTATCATTGTAATCTGGGCAAGATCCAGATCCGCCAGTTGTTTGCCGTAATAAACCTGAGCAGCAGCAGCAACGCCATAGGCTCTGTTTCCCAGATATATTTTATTCAGGTAAAGCTCGAGAATCTGATCCTTTGTTAACTCATTCTCTATTTTTAAAGATAGAAATAACTCTTTAATCTTACGAATATAGGTTTTTTCCGGACTCAGATAGAAGTTTCGAGCCAGCTGCATGGTGATTGTACTGCCTCCCTGTCCTCTTTCCCCCGTCAGGATCAGCTGAGCAACTGCCCGCAGAATCCCCTGATAATCAATCCCAGGGTGCTCATAAAACCGATCGTCCTCTGCCGCTAGAAATGCCTGCCTTAACTGTAACGGTATATCCTCTATTTCTTTAGGTGAACGCCTTTTTTCACCAAACTCCCCTAACAACGCGCCATCCTGACTATATATTCGAAGTGGAACTTGTAGTTTTACATCACTTAAACCATCAATTGAGGGTAATGTGGGTGCAATGTATAGATATGTACCCAAAACAGACAGCAGGCCAAGCGTTAAGCCTGCTAAAATAACAATTAAACTTAATTTAAAATACTTCAAAGAACGTCGCATAAAACTCGTTTAGACCTTAAGATTGACTAGATATCGGAAAATTATAGTGCCTGAACCGGCTTTAAGCGATATTAAATTCAAATTTGGCTAGTAATTTTCTTAACTTGCGACTACTATTTAAACCAATTTCTCATGTTATTGATATAACATAAACTTCGGACAGGGGATTGCTTGTGTTTTCTCTAAAACGCAAAAGCGCAACAATACTAGGGATAGACATTAGTTCTACGTCTATCAAGTTACTGGAATTAAGTAAAAATGGCGATCAGTATCGGGTTGAAGCTCAGGCAGTTGAGCCTCTGCCAGCGGATGCTGTGGTAGAAAAAAACATTCAGGATGCCGAAGCAGTCGCCGAGGCTATTAAGAAAGCCATAAAACGCACAAAGACCAAAGTCAAACTGGCAGCGGTAGCAGTGGCAGGTTCTGCCGTCATCACTAAATCAATCCAGATG
>JAOULC010000021.1 GCA_029882215.1 Gammaproteobacteria bacterium
TAAACGATTTTATTTTTAAAGCTCCTGATAAAGTGAGTGTTTATTATTACAAATATCGACTGTCAGTACTTACACTGTATATTTAATTTTTTGAATGAACTTTTTTCTTAATGATTAATAAATAATTGTTTAAAATCTAAGCATAATTGAATTAGTAATTATAAAGATAAAGTTTATAAAGATGTATTAACAGTCACTTTAGACAATTTTTATAAAAATACAGTATTTTAAATATATACGGGCTACTACTTTTAGAATAGGGTGGCTATATTCCAAAAAAATCTATGTATTATCAATAAAATCGTTTAATCTTTATACCTCCCCTTTGTTCAGGAATCTTAGTTAATAAACTAGAACGATGAAGACTTCTATCTGCATAGGAATTGATATTGGCTCTACAACAGTTAAATGTACTGTTGTAGATATCGATAATATGGATGTAGTCTGGTCTCGTTATGAACGTCATGAGACTAGACAGGCTGAAAAAGTTCTCGAATTATTGACCTGTATTCATGCGCAGTTTCCTGATGTTTCAAATGAAAATATCAGGGTCTTTATTACAGGATCCGGTGCCGGGCCTTTAATTGATGTTATCGGTGCGCGCTTTGTTCAGGAAGTCAATGCGGTAACACTGGCGGTAGAAAAATTACACCCAGATGTTAACAGTGTTATTGAGCTGGGTGGTCAGGATGCAAAAATTATTCTGTTTAAGGAAAACAAAGAAACCGGTGAACGTCATATAGCAACCTCCATGAATGATAAGTGTGCATCAGGCACCGGTGCCACAATTGATAAGTGTGTGATGAAGGTTGGTATTAAGCATGATCAGTTAGCAACGCTAAAATATGACGAGAACAAAATCCATCATGTCGCTGCGAAATGTGGCGTCTTCGCTGAAACTGATATTGTAAACCTGATCAAATCGGGAGTACCTGCATCAGAAGTTTTATGTTCGCTTGCTGATGCAATTGTTATGCAAAATCTATCAGTATTAAGCCGCGGAAATATACTGAAAGAAAAAATCCTGTTACTCGGTGGTCCGAATAAATATTTACCTTTTTTACAGCAGTGCTGGAAACACAGAATTCCGCAAACGTGGGCTGAAAGAGGACATGATGTTTTGTCAGGGCCTAACAAAGATGAGCTGATTATTGTGCCAGATAATGCAGAGTATTATGCAGCCTATGGAGCCGTGGTATTTGGAATGGCAGAGCTTTCAGATAATACTGCTTATAACGGATTGGACGCGTTGTCAGAATTTATACATCATGGGCGGCAAGCAAATTTAAAAAGTGCCGATGCAGGATTACATTCTGAAAGAACAGAGCTTATAGACTTTAAAAAAAAATATGCAATTCCGCTTTTCAAACCTAAACAGTATGCTCCCAGTACGACAATAAAAGGTTATGTCGGACTTGATGGTGGATCAACCAGTTCAAAAGCGGTTTTGATAGATCAACATGGCGAGCTGCTTTGTAAGCAGTATCAATTGTCAAAGGGTAATCCGATTGAGGATACTAAAGAATTATTAAGCCAGCTGAAAGAGTATGCTAAATCTCAGAGCTGTAAGCTTGAAGTGCTTGGATTTGGTGCAACAGGGTATGCTGCAGATGTATTAGAGAAATCAGTCTGTTGTGATGTTAACGTGGTTGAAACCGTAGCGCATATGATGAGTGCAAAAGTTGCCTGTGGTGATGATATTGATGTTATTTGTGATATAGGCGGGCAGGATATAAAGGTATTATTTCTGCAGCATGGACAGATAAAAAATTTCAGGTTATCAAATCAGTGTTCAGCCGGTAACGGCATGTTATTGCAATCTATGGCTGACCAGTTTGGCGTTAGGGTTGAAGAGTTTTCTGATGTCGCCTTTAGCGCAAAATTGTCACCTAAGTTCAGCTATGGATGTGCCGTATTCCTTGATACGGACCGTGTAAATTTTCAGAAAGAAGGCTTTAGTAAAGAGGAGCTTTTTGCCGGTCTGGCCAGAGTACTGCCAAAAAATGTCTGGCAGTACGTCGTGCAAATTCCGCGTATGTCAGAGCTAGGGCGAAAGTTTGTTTTACAGGGTGGCACACAATACAATCTAGCTGCAGTTAAAGCACAGGTTGATTATATTAAAGCCCGGGTACCTGACGCTGAGGTGGTTGTTCATCCGTACTGCGGTGAAGCCGGTGCGATTGGAGCAGCGCTTGAAGCCAGGCGTAGTGTTATGCGACGCGGTTATTCCACGTTTATCGGTATAGATGAGACGATAGGACTTAAAGTAAGTTCACGCACCGACGAAGAAACACGCTGTACATTCTGTATCAACAACTGTTCCAG
This sequence comes from Gammaproteobacteria bacterium, assembly GCA_029882215.1. Lineage (GTDB taxonomy): Bacteria > Pseudomonadota > Gammaproteobacteria > SZUA-229 > SZUA-229 > JAUVDT01. The sequence goes on from JAOULC010000021.1 coordinate 2,326, forward strand.
AACATTTATTGATACAGAAACAGCCGGTGGCGAAATATCCCGTTATATCGCAGGTTTTTCATGTGAAAAAGGAACTGTAGAATCTAAAGAAGCAGTGGTTTCTCTTAATCAGCAAAGAAAGAAATTGAAATCTGATTATCCAAATCTGGTCGACTATGAGGCAAATAGAGTTTTTCGCCAGTTGCCAGCAGAGAAAGATAAAGGTGTTGTACACAGTAATAGTGAGATAACTTATGGTTTCAAGCTAAAAAATATATTTTCATTATTCACAACATGTAACAAGACCCATCAAGGTGATAATCTACAGCAGAAAATGCGTAAAAAAATTCGCATTGGAATACCACGGGTTCTTAATCACTATACAAATGCCCCGTTCATGCGGGCGTATCTGGAAGCGCTGGGACTGGCATCAAAAAACATTGTATTTTCTGAGCAGACTTCAGAAGACCTATGGAATGATGGTGGTAAGTATGGCTCGATCGATCCCTGCTATCCTGCAAAAGTATCTCTCGCTCACGTACATCATTTGATTTATAAAAAACACAGCCGTAAACCGCTGGATGTCATCTGGTTTCCCTGTATTACAAAAATCCAGAGTTTTACTACAGAAATGAAGGAATCAACGACCTGTCCTGTTGTTGCCGGTACACCCAAGGTAGTCAGTGCTGCGTTTAGCAAAGAAAAGAATTATTTCGAGACTAATAATATAAAATATTTAGACACAGCACTCGATTTCAGCGACAAGCTACTTTTGAAACAGCAGTTATTTAATACTTGGTCCGGTGTTTTGCAACTGACAGAAGAAGAAAATCACGCCGCCTGTCAGCGTGCCTGGCAAGCAATGGAAACTATTGATATAGACTTGCAGAGACGCGGTCTGGAACTATTAACAGAAGCAGAAAAAAATAATACGATAGTCCTGTTAATGTTAGGAAGGCCTTATCATAATGATCCAGGACTTAATCATGAAATCCTTGAAGATTTTCAGTCACTTGGTTACCCGATTATTTCAATCAGATCGATCCCTAAGGATCCTGGTTATTTATCACGTTATTTTAAAAATGATCTTGATAAAGGATTAATTAAGGATGTCTTTGATATTACCGATGTCTGGCCTGAAAACTATTCAGTTAATTCGGTTCAAAAAGTATGGGCGGCAAAGTTTGCGGCACGCCATCCGCATGTTGCAGTTTTAGATTTATCAAGTTTTAAATGCGGACATGATGCACCAAGCTACGGGATTATCGAGCAGATTATTGCAACAAGTAAAACACCTTATATGGCAATGCATGATATTGATGCAAATAAGCCGGCAGGCAGTATAAAAATACGGGTGAAAACGTATGCCTACACGCTGCAAAGGTATCAGGAAAAACTGAATGACCAGCTGAAAAAAATTAATGAACTGGAAAAAAGAGTTAAGAAGAAGAGAATTGAACTGCTGCAACACCACATCAAAAAATTTGATGATGTGTTAATGAATGATGATAAAGAAAAATGGTTGCAAATTGACAAGCAGTATCAACGGTACTTACAGGAGTCTGCCGATAAAGATGATGTCTTGACTGAAAAACCTATTGCTACAGATGAAGCCACAGTCACGGTCCATTTTAATGCAGGTTTTCAGCAAAGAAATAATAAAGATAATTTTGGTTCTAATGATAATCAACATATAGGTAATGGTTTCAGACAGGATAAACTGAAGCGGACTCAGGGCGTAAAATGAAAAACAATAATGTATTTCAGATTGATTTTGATACGGTAGAAAAGGAAGTTCGGGCATATGAAAAAGAACAGTCGCTCGCGTTAAATATAGAGCCAAAGGTAAGTAATCAATGGATTGATAAAAACCCGAGAGAATTCAATAAAAGCCAGCGTGAGACCACTACCGTACTGTTTGGTGGATTGACTTTAATGCAGGATGTATTTATTCAGGCAGCCTGTGAGGGGCTGGGTTATAAATTCAAAGCACTTGATTGCCCGGATAATGATGCTATGCAAATCGGCAAAGAATTCGGTAATCGTGGACAGTGTAACCCGACTTATTTTACCGTGGGTAATCTGCTTAAATACCTTATGTATTTGCGTGACCAGCAGGGCCTGAGTACACAGACCATCATTGAAAAATATATATTCACGACAGCAGGTGCCTGTGGGCCATGTCGTTTTGGTCTGTATGTGACGGAATACAGAAAAGCATTAAGAGATGCCGGTTTTGAAGGTTTCAGAATACTGTTGTTTGAAAGTAAAGGTGGCATTAATCAGGGCGGAGAGAAGCTCGGGCTGGACTTTAACAGAAGATTTTTTAAAGCTATGTTTAATGCCATTATTTTAGGTGATGTGGTTAATTTGCTGGGTTATCGTATGCGCCCGTACGAAGTTAATAAAGGGCAGGTTGATAAGGTGTTGCTTGAGTGCCGGCAGTTAATAGTAAATAGATTACTAGCCAATAAAACTGTGATTCCTGCCTTACATGAAAGCAAGCGCCTGCTTGATGTCGTGCCACTGGCCAGATTACAGGTGAAACCCAAGGTATCTGTTATTGGTGAGTTTTGGGCAATGACAACCGAGGGTGATGGTAATTATCATCTGCAAAAATTTCTCGAGAAAGAAGGTGCTGAAGTCGATATACAACCGGTAACGAACTGGACATTATACATGATCTGGTCGGTCGGTTATGATATCAGCCAACAGCTAAAGCTTGGATTAAAGTGGCAGCAGAAACTGAAGTTACGTAAAAAATTAGTCTTGTTAAAACTGGCTGAGCTTGTGATGACAATATGGTTTAAACGTTATGCCAATGCGATCGGTTTAAATGATTATCATCTGGCGGATATGCAGTCACTGGCAGCAGACAGTCATGAATACTATCCGAATGAGTTGCGTGGTGGTGAAGGTCATATGGAAGTCGGCAAATTAATTCAGGCGGTTAAATACAAAAAGTCACATCTGGTTTTAAGTGTAAAACCATTCGGCTGTATGCCCTCATCGGGCGTGTCTGATGGTGTGCAGGCACTGGTCACAGGAAAATATCCTCAAGCAGCTTTTCTTGCGATTGAAACATCCGGTGACGGAGCTGTTAATGTATATAGCAGGATTCAGATGGCACTTTTCAAAGCAAGAGAAAAAGCACAACAAGATATGGATGGGGTAACGGGCAAATATTCTCTCGAAGTTGTTAAACAAAAAATTGGGAATAAACAGATCGTCTCAAGTTGGTACCCGAAGCACCGCTGTGCACTGACTGCGGCTAATCTGATCTATTCTCTTAATGAATAAAATACGAGTTAGATAATAAATTGTTAAAAAAGATCTGTTTTCTTTATGTGTTCTCATTCAATCGCTATTATCTGATTGATTTATAAGGTTATATTTTTAATTTTCTGTCCACGGAATGATAGTGTTTGTTTGTTTATTGATGTGTTTTAGAGTGAGATATGCTCTAATTAGACGCTCTTTATTTTGAGTTATGAATTAAATGATTGTATACCCAGAAATTGACCCGGTTGCTATTAGCTTTGGTCCAGTCACTATCCACTGGTATGGACTGATGTACTTAACAGGCTTTGCTTTAGTCTGGATATTAGGAATGCACCGCGCGAAGCAAGCTGATTCCGGCTGGACTAAGCAGCAGGTCGAAGATCTTGTGTTTTTTGGTGCTGTGGGTTTGATATTAGGTGCGCGAATTGGCTATATACTGTTTTATAATTTCTCGGCTTTTATCGATAATCCTGTGATTTTATTTAAGGTATGGCAAGGCGGTATGTCATTTCATGGTGGTGCTCTTGGCGTAATGGCAGCACTGGTTCTGTTTGCTAGAAAGTATAACAAACAGTATTTTGATATTACTGATTTTATGCTGCCTTTAGCACCACCTGGTTTAATGGCGGGAAGGATGGGTAATTTTATAAATGCGGAACTGCCGGGGCGAGTTGCAGATCCAGACCTGCCATGGGCATTTGTTTATCCACATATTGATAATCTTGCAAGACACCCGTCCTCCCTGTATCAGGCACTGACTGAGGGGCTGTTATTATTTATTATTCTATGGCTGTTTTCTTCATCTAAAAAACCACGCATGGCTGTTTCGGGGCTTTTTTTATTAGCCTATGGATGTTTCCGTTTTACAACAGAGTTTTTCAGAGAGCCTGATGCACACATGGGATTTGTTGCTTTTGACTGGATGAGTCAGGGTCAGGTTTTATCAATACCAATGATTATCGCCGGCATGACGATTCTGCTGTTAGCCTATAGAAAACAGGGCCGGTCTTCATGAAACAATATCTGGATTTATGTAAGCGGATCATAAATGAAGGTTACTGGATAGAAAATGACCGCACTGGTAAAAGGTGTCTTACCGTCATTAATGCTGATTTAACTTATAATGTCGCTGCTAATGAATTCCCGCTAGTGACCACCCGCAAGAGTTACTGGAAATCGGCCATAGCCGAATTTCTTGGTTATATTCGTGGTTACGATAGTGCCGCAGATTTTCGTGCACTGGGTACAAAAACCTGGGATGCCAATGCCAATGAGAACAGTGCCTGGTTAAACAATTCATATCGTAAGGGTGAGGATGATATGGGACGCGTTTATGGTGTGCAGGGACGAAGCTGGAAAAAGCCCGACGGGGGGAATGTTGATCAGTTGCGTAAGATAGTCGATAACCTCAGCAAAGGCATTGATGACCGGGGGGAAATTTTAAGTTTTTACAACCCCGGTGAATTTCATATGGGTTGCCTGCGACCTTGTATGCATACACATACTTTTTCTCTGCTTGGTGATACGCTTTACTTAACGTCTTACCAGCGTTCGTGTGACGTACCTTTAGGTCAGAATTTTAATCAGTTGCAGGTTTTCTTTTTCCTGAAAATTATGGCGCAGATCACCGGCAAGAAAGCGGGTCTGGCTTACCATAAAATTATTAACGCACATATCTATGAAGACCAGCTTGAGTTAATGCGAGACGTACAGTTAAAACGTGAGCCATTCGCATCACCGCAGCTAAATATCAATCCAGATATCAAATCTCTGGAAGATCTTGAAACATGGGTGACGATGGATGACTTTGAAGTGACGGGTTATCAGCATCATGAACCGATAGCTTACCCGTTTTCAGTTTAAAAATATGACTATCTCAATTATCACTGCAATGGACCAAAATCGTCTGATTGGTAAAGATAATGCTCTGCCATGGAAAATTCCGGCTGACTTACAGTTCTTTAAAAAAATAACCATGTCTAAACCCATTGTTATGGGAAGAAAAACATTTGAATCGATTGGCCGTCCATTACCGGGCCGACAGAATATTATTATCACCCGTGATAAAAGCTTTAGTGCCGAGGGCTGTGATATTGCCTGGTCGACAGAGCAGGCGCTTGAGCTGGCTGCGGATGCTGAAGAAATAATGATAATAGGTGGTGCAAATATTTATCAACAGTTTCTGGAAAGGGCGGATCGTATATACCTGACTTTGGTGCAGTCTGAGTTTGAGGGGGATGCCTGGTTTCCAGATATTGACCTCAGACAGTGGCAGCAATTAGAAAAAGAAGATCACAAAGCTGATGATAAAAATGAAGCCGATTATAGTTTTCTTGTGATGCAGCGAAAAGAACTATAACTAACGCTACTATACTATATGAGTGATTAACAGATAAAAATTACCAACAAATAGCAGGCCTTATTCTGCAGCGTTGATAAATCAGAAATAGTATTTTATGAATTATTTGGCTCTGTGAACACCTCTTGCAACTCAGATCGGGCAGGCTTTGAAGTTAGTATCTTCTGATTCATTAAAACTATGGTTACACCATATCAGTATTCAAACAAAGTCTGCGATTCCTATTTTTACTGCAACAGTGGCTAATACATATCCTGAAGAGAAGATAAGAGTATCAGATTTTTAGCTAAAGCCAGGTTTAGTATTGTATAAAGTTTGTCCCAATCACAAAGGAGATAAATATCGGAGATACCTCTATCTGGATTGTATATTTGAAATACGGCAGGCTGATTGCTGGCACGCAATCAATTGCGAACTGACAGTATATGCTACAAAACTATCCCAAGATAAAGTACAGTTGATCAGTGATAATGCTGATATGCGGGGTGTTTCTGAGCTGCCTGATGAGTACCGGAAAGAGTCATTACATAAAGCCTTCAATACTTCATCGTAACCAGCAGAAGTACATAAACAACTGGAAAAATAAACTAAAAAGGGGAAATGCCGTCAGAACAGTCTATTTGTGTTAGCTGTCTGTCAGGGCTGATTTTTAAAGCGCTTAATTTACCCTGCCATAAACAGCCGGTATCAATCGGATAAATATGCGGCTGCTTAATATTTGATAAGGTCGACCAGTGGCCAAATATGATGTCATCATTTTTGCTTTCACGTTCTGTTACCAAAAACCAGGGTACTAAATCTTCAGGCTGACTGCCGACATTACCTTTGAATTTATAATCAGGCTGGCCATTTCTTCGACAAAAACGCATGCGGGTAAAGACGTTGGTGATAAAGCGATAACGATCCCATCCCTGCAAATCATCACTCCATTTTGGAGGATAGTTACCGTACATGTGCCTGAAAAACTCCTGCGGTTTATCCTGCTGTAAAACGCTTTCTATTTCCTGTGAGTATTGTTGTGCCTGTTGAATAGACCATTCGACAGGCAGGCCGGCATGTACCATAGAGATGTTAAGGTCAGGGTCGTAATGGAAAAGTTTTTGAAACCGCAGCCAGTCAACCAGTTCGCTGAGATCATTGGCCTGCAGAATGTCGGAAAAGGTATCGTACTTTGCAGGTTTTGTGGAGAGGTATGCGACGGCAAGAAAATGTAAGTCATGATTACCAAGAACAGTAATGGCTGCAGTGTTTAGCTGTTTAATAAAACGAATGGTATCTAATGATTTCGGACCGCGATTAATAATGTCGCCACAAAACCAGAGCGTATCGGATGTACTGTCAAAGTTGATTTTATCCAGCAACCGTAACAGGTCATCAAAGCAGCCCTGTACATCGCCGATGGCATAAGTTGCCATTTGTTATCCCTGTTCCTGGTGTTTTTCAACGAGTATAAACCGAAACCAGCCATTGGCCAGTGCCGGTTCTTCATGCACCAGCATCAGATCTTGCCGTGAATTTAACAGCGTTTCAAAAATCACATCTGTGCGACTGGCAATGTGTCTGCTGAACAGGTTAATAAACCGGCGTACCGGCGCGAATTCACCGGGCTTTAAAAATTTGTCAAAGATATGAATTCTGCCGCCAGGTTTTAGCACACGTGATGCTTCGCTCAGTGCTTTTTCCGGTTCGGGTACAACAGCGAGGAACAGGTGCATGATAACGACATCAAAACTGTTATCTGCAAATGGTAACGCCATGCTGTCGGCTTGCTCTAATGTGATTGAGCAGGGGCTGCTGTCAGCACGTCGCTGAGCTTTTTTAAGCATAGCCGGTGTGATGTCTGTGCCGGTATAGTGGCAGCCTGTCTGCAGAAAGGGGATATCCAGACCACTGCCTATACCGTTGATGAGAATTTTTTTATCCGTTGCCTGCTCGATATAAGCAAAGCTGCGCTGACGCCAGACTGCAGTGGCCTTTTGAATCAGCGGGTCATAGATGTATGCCAGTAAACTGTATGAGTGTTTAAGTGACATTGCGCGTGAGCCGGCTGTTAGTGCAGCGCTTTTGGCAGAGCCAGTGTAAAGGCCGGTATTTCTGCATCAAAGTTGACACCATCGTCAGCAATCATCTGGTAACTGCCATACATGCTACCAACCGGTGTCTCCATATGGGTTCCACTGGTGTATTCAAAACTTTCACCGGGAGACAGGTGAGGCTGTTCTCCGATCACACCTTCACCTTTCACTTCCTGAGCTTTGCCATCGGCATCAGTTATGATCCAGTGGCGGCTAAGTAGTTTGGCAGCAACCGAGCCGGTATTCTGAATATTCACGGTATAGGCAAAAACGTAATGGTCGGCAGCAGGATCTGATTGTTCTTTTAGGTAGTAACTTTGAACAGTGACCTGAATATCATGTTTGGGGTCGGTCGGCATTGTTTTGTCCTGTGTTGTCGTAGCAGATTTAGAAATATTATATCAGGCACTGGGTTTATAAAACATTAACAGAATCATGGCTAAACTGAAGAGCAGGCCAATAATGCCAAAGGCACGTAAGGCGACTGTGTTAAGAATGTATTCACGCTGGTTTTCCTTGGTGACACCAAAGCGGCGGTATGACCAGCGAATAACGCTGTTCAGGTAGTGATTGAAATCGGCGGGTACAAACGCAAGAATCAGGCTTAATATTGGGAATAAGACCGATATTAAGTTGAGAAAGAAATTATGTGTCATTGGGCTTCATGCGATTTTTTATCAAGATAATTACACAGTTGGTAGTAAGCCAGAGGTGCAATGTTTTCCGGCCGCGCCCCGGGATCAATCCCAACCGCTTGCAGGTCTTCGACCGAGCAGGTTGTTTTAAGTGTGTTTCGGATGGTTTTTCGGCGCGTACTAAATGCCTGTCTGACCAGGGTTTCAAGTAGCGGGTAGTTGGTAACCGGGCATTCAGGTAGTCTTGGCTGCAGGTTAATAATAGCGGAGTCAACTTTTGGCTGAGGATCAAAAGCTTCGGGTGGCACGCCAAATAGCTCGGTTACTTTGCAGTGATATTGCAGCATGATACTGAGACGGCCATAAGCACCACAATCCGGCCCGGCTGCCATGCGTTTAACAACTTCCTTTTGCAGCATAAAGAACATGTCCTGGATATGTTCGGCATGTTCTAATAATTTAAACAGAATCGGTGTAGAGATATTATAGGGCAGATTGCCAATGAGTCTGAGTTTGCTATCTGCTTCGACCAGAGTATTAAAATCAAAGTTAAGTACATCGATATTGTGAACAATCAGCTCACCTGAGCCTTCACATTTATCTTTTAGTAACGGGATCACATCACGATCTAATTCAATGACATTAAGCCGTCCGGCTTTTTTTAGTAAAGGCAGAGTCAGTGCGCCAAGGCCGGGGCCAATTTCTACCAGCGTCTGACCGGCTTCTGGGTTAATCGACTGAATGATTAAGTCGATGACGCGACTGTCAATTAGAAAGTTTTGTCCGAATCTTTTTCTCGCCTGATGGCTCATGATAATTTAATCTTCTGTTGTGCCATGCGGTCAGCTTCCTGACATGCGTAAATAAAACTGCCGGGATCTGCTTTGCCGGTGCCGGATAATTCAACAGCGGTGCCATGATCAACAGACGTACGAATAATCGGTAAGCCCAGCGTGATGTTGACTGCCTTGCCAAAACCGCTGTGCTTTAGCACTGGCAGGCCCTGATCGTGATACATAGCCAGAATTGCATCGGCATGTTTTAAATGCCGCTCTGTGAATAAGGTGTCGGCGGGCAAAGCATCCGACAGGTTCAGTCCCTGCTGCTGTAACTGAAGAATAACCGGTTGAATGGTATCAATCTCTTCCCTGCCCATATAGCCATTTTCACCGGCATGAGGATTGAGTCCACAAATATAAATGGCCGGATTAGTCAGGCCAAAGCGCTGCTTTAAATCATGATCAAGAATACGTATCACTTTTTCCAGGGCATCTTTAGTGATAGCCTTGCTGACATCGGCAAGTGGCAGGTGAGTGGTAACCAGTGCAACACGCATTTTTTCAGTTGCCAGCATCATCACCGGGGTGCAGCCGCCGCACTGCTGAGCAAGATATTCTGTGTGACCGGTAAACGGAATCCCTGCCTGATTAATAATACCCTTGTGAATAGGGCCGGTGACAAGCGCATCAAATTCACCGTGCAAGCAGCCCTCGGTTGCTTGCTGAATGGTCTCTAAAATATACAGTGCGTTTGCCGGGTTGAGCACACCACATTCTGCATTTGAAGCAAGTGGAATGTGCAAAATTTCGAGCTGTCCTGCTTTATGCTTTGTTCTCGGGGCGGCAGAGTCATATTCGCTGAACTGAACATCAATGCCCAGTATAGCGGCACGCTGTTGCAGCATTTGCTGATCTGCAATCGCAACCATCTGAAAGTCATGTGCCTGTAGCGCCAGCTGTAATACAAGGTCTGGACCGATACCACCGGGTTCTCCCGGTGTGATGGCCAGCCTGGAAATAATTGAGTGAGGCATTTATATTAGTCCGCTGCATCGCTTGGATTGTGATATTTTATATAGGCTTCATCGCGCAAGCGCCGTAGCCAGAGCTCCAGTGCTTCGTCTGATTTAGAGGCCACAATCGTCTGATAGGCTTTGTTTTCAATAATTAATGTGGTTTTATCTGATTTTCTGCGATCAAGAACCTGCACAATATGCCAGCCAAATGGTGACCTGAAAACATTACTGATCTGATTCTTTTGTAAGCTTTTCATGACGGCTTCAAACTGTGGTACAAATGCTCCGGGTACTGACCAGCCCAGACTGCCGCCGGAACCTTTTGATGCGGTGTCCTGCGAATGCTGTTTTGCCATTTGTTCAAAGTCGGCACCGTTTTTAAGTTCTTTGTGCACGGACTCAAGTAATTCTCTGGCTGCCTCATCGCTTGTTAATTCATCGACTTTAATCAGAATGTGGCGGGCCAGTGTTTCTTCAATAATCACCCGTTTGCTGTTTTCACTGGCGTGAAATTTTAGAATATGAAAACCGGAGGGAGTATGAATGATATCACTGACATCACCTGCTTTTAATTTGTTCACTGTTGCAACATACAGTGAGGGTAATTCAGTAGCGGCGCGCCAGCCGAGATCACCGCCTTCAAGTGCCTTCTGACCGTTAGATAATTCAATCGCCAGCTTGTCAAAGGCTTCACCATTTTTTAGTCTGGCAAGCACAGTCTCGGCTTTTTTACGGGCCTGTTGTAAAACATTGCTGTCGACATCTTCAGGCACAGAAATCAAAATGCGTGAGAGGTGGTAGCGACTGTCTTTGTCACCGGCTTTTTTCTGTCGCTGCAAAAACTGTTTGATTTCACTGTCCGATACTTTGATGTCATCAAAGACAAGTGCTTTTTGCACGCGCGCAATGATCGTGGCACGTTTTACCTGTTCTCTGAAGTCGTCAAAGCTGACACCTTCTTTGATGAGCTGGTTGCGTAAGCCGCTCACTGATATTTTATTTTGTCTGGCAATGTTTTCAATTCGGCTGTTTAATTCAGCATCTTTAAGGTTAATGCCGTACTGACTGGCTCGCTCAATTTGTAAGGCATCAAGAACCATGCGGTCAAGAACTTTTGCCCGCAGCTGGCTTCTGCTGGGAGCGCTTTTTTTGCTGCGTAAAATTTGCTTGCGCAGCTCAGTGATGCGCTTTTGTAACTCAGACTCAGTGATAATCTGATTATTGATTTCAACCAGAATAGTATCCAGTGATTCCACTGCGCTGCCGGTTGTACTAACGCTTAATAATGAGCAGAGAAATAGCAGGTTGAATAAAAGTTGTGTTGCACGCATAAAATATACTCTTACATATTTTGTTATGAAAATTAAAAGCAGCCTGTGGTATTAAACGTTTAATTAAGGCCGCAAATCATTACTCAGGATGAAACCCAAGGATAGCACGTTCCAGTTCTTCATTGGCTCTGCCAAAGCTAGAGAAGCCCTTTAAGATAAGGCTGACCATGACGGAGCGATCAAATATATCCTGATTGTTCTCATCCTGTATTAGCTGGCCTCTGGCAATAATTCTAAAGGCCCAGCAACAGCTGTTATATTCCAGCCCAATAATACTGGCCAGATCCTGTTTGTCTTTGTGTGAATAGTTCCAGCGGGCCAGCCCTGACCAGTGATCGGAAACCGGCCACTTCGCAGAAATATCAGTCTGATCAATGGCATCATCAGGGTTTGCATCACGCCGGTAACGATAAGCCAGGTTAAAAATATGCCGGTTATCAGTTTGATATTGATAACGAAAGCTGCCTTTAGAAAGCTCTTTGTTTTCAATGTCCTGTAGTACCGATAAGCGATAAGACCAGTCTTGTTTGTGAATCTTAAATTCAGCAGCGATATCCGATTTTGTGGCTGTCTGTGTGCTGCTGCCAGTTAGCGATACTTGCCGGTCATCAAAATAAAATATTTGACCGATACTGGCAGAAAAGAGTTCATTACCATTATCATTATTAATAATCCGGCTGCTGAGAGCGGCGCTCAGCTGATTAGCGTCTGCTACCCGGTCGCTGCCTGTAAAACGATTCTCACGAAATAACTGAGCAAAACTGAAGTCCGGCTCAGCACTGTCAAATAAAGGAGTAGCAGACTGATCAACGGCTGGCACATTCAGGTAATAAAGTCTGGGCTCCAGTGTCTGGGTGTATTCTTGTGCTAAGCGGCGTTCAAAAAACAAACCGCTGTCTAGCTGAAAAACGGAAAGATTGCGGTCACTGATGTCCAGTGCTGTGCCGTTACCGTCATTGATATCATAGGCCGTCAGTCGCTGGCCAATGGACGGTTTAAAGAACCAGCTGCTGGCCTGCTGTGGCCAGCTAAGGCTGGGGTAGATATCGCTGCGGTTACCGTTGGCTTTACTGTCAGTCGGGTGAGTAAAATTAACCCATTCTGCAGCAAGATTAAATTTAAGGCCTGAGTTAGCAATCGCTTCACTACCATTAATCGTTAGCTGTGGCTCACGCCGATAAGGTCTGGCGTCAGCTGCAATCGCATCATCGATGGTCTGAAATTGTTGTTGCAGTAGTTTGCTGCGCCAGTTGCCGCTGCGAAATTGTAAATCAAGTGCTTGCTGTAAATGACTTACACTGATTACAGACTGGCTCTGGCCAAAGTCAGTCAGGTAATGGCTGTCTGAAGTAGCGCTGCTATTGATGTTGAAACTTAGCTGTTCGGTTAACTTACTGTGATTTATAAAGCGGTTGTAGTAGCGATCTTCTCCGCTTAGCTGATCGCCGCTGATGAAATCCAGCTCAATTTCACCCTCACTGCTGGCAGTCAGGTAGCGGTAGTTGTTATTGACTAACAGACCACGTTTCTCGATATATGTCGGGGTGATCGTCGCGTCCTGGTTGGCGGCAATATTCCAGTAATAAGGCAGGCTGAATGTATTACCGTTAATGCCGCTGGAAAAGCTGATTTCAGGAACCAGAATACCGGAACGTCGTCGGTCGCCCAGCGGGAAAGAAATATACGGCAGGTAGAAAATCGGCAGCTCTTTTATGCGGATGACAATGTGGCGGGCCGAACCCGACTCATCGTTATGATCAAGTTCAAGATTATCTGCGCTGAATGTCCAGGTTTCATTGTCTGGTTCACAGGATGAAAAGCTAACATTGCTAAAAAATGTCGTGTCTTTACCAGTCAGATTGATGTACGGCGATGAACCTTGCATGTGATTAGATAAAATAACAAATTTAACATTGTTAAACGAGCTGGTTTCGCTGTTGTTGTTGATCTGCCCGGATTCACTGCTAAATGACAATTTTTCACTTTCTATATGCGACGGAGCGTCTAAAAAAAGCGTCGCTTCATTTTTATTATAAGTGAGTGAGTCGGTGCTGAGACGAAAACCCTGTTTTTCAAGCAGGACATTATCTTTAAATAAAGTGGAGCCGTCTTTAAGTGACTGAATAGAGCGGGCGCTCAGGTCAATCTGATCCGGGTCGGAAATATCGGGTAAAACGGGGACGGTATTAAACACCGAACGGCTGTCGGAACACATGCCCCATAAATCGCTGTACTCACTATTTGCGGCCTGTATTGAGCCAGAGACTGTAGTCAATAACAGTGCGGCAAAAAACAAATCGGCGGATAAAGGTTTGAGCATGTACACATATAGCCTGTGAAAAAAACGGTTATGCCATTAAAAATTCCAGCAGCGCTTTTTGTGCATGAAGCCTGTTCTCAGCCTCATCCCAGACCACGCTTTGAGGGCCGTCAATAACCCCTGCCGACACTTCCTCGCCGCGGTGTGCCGGCAGACAATGCATAAATAAAGCATCTGAGTTGGCATGCTTCATCAGTTTTTCATTGATCTGGAAATTAGCAAACGCTTTTTCACGAATCTTCTGTTCTTCTTCCTGGCCCATGCTGGCCCAGACATCTGTTACCAGTAAGTCGCTGTTTTCTGAAGCGGCCACCGGGTCATCGGTAATGCTTACGCAGTCACCGGCCAATTTAATCAGCTCAGCATCCGGCTCATAACCTTTAGGGCAGGCAACATTGAGTTTGAAGTCAAGTTGTCGCGCTGCATTGATGTAGGAGTGGCACATGTTATTACCATCGCCAATATAGGTTACGGTACGACCTTCAATGCTGCCGCGGTGTTCGATGTAACACTGCATGTCGGCCAGTAACTGGCACGGATGAACAAAATCGGTGAGACCATTGATCACCGGCACAGACGAATACTCAGCCAGTGTTTCTAATGACTCATGTGAAAATGTACGCACCATAATAGCATCGACCATGCTGGAAATAACACGGGCGGTATCTTCGATGGGCTCACCACGACCAAGCTGAGTGTCGCGCGGAGAAAGAAAAACCGCATGGCCGCCAAACTGTGCCATACCGGTTTCGAATGAAACGCGGGTACGGGTGGATGACTTATCAAAAATCATCGCCAGAACTTTGTTTTTTAACGGTTCAAAAATTTCACCGGCGTGCTGCATTTTTTTAAGTTCAATACCACGGCTCAGCAGTGTTTTTAATTCATCACGGCTTAAATCCATCAGGCTAAGGAAATGTCTTTTTGTCATTGTATAGTCTCCGCTCAGGCGGTTTGTTTTTGACTTAAAAAGTCTTTAATCAGAAGGCTGGTGATTGATACCAGCTTTGAGGCTTGTGCATCGGTCATGATAAAAGGCGGCAGTAAGCGGATAACATTAGCGGCAGTCACATTAATTAAAAGGCCTTTTTCAAGTGCTTTAGCTACCAGTTCGCTACAATCTTCAGTTAGCTCGATGCCGATTAATAAGCCTGCCGCGCGGATCTCTTTAACGCCCGGCTGGTCTGCAAGCTGGCTATTAAATTGTTCCATTATCATCCGACTGAGCGCTGAACAGCGAGCTAACAAGTCTTCACTCTCAATACTTTCTATAACGGCAATCGCCGCTGCGCAAGCCAGCGGGTTACCGCCAAACGTTGAACCGTGATTGCCGGGGTGAAAGAGATCCGCTGCTGTGCCATGAGCCAGACAGGCTCCAATAGGAACGCCATTGCCCAGGGCTTTAGCCGAGGAGATGACATCCGGTTTGATCGTACTGTGCTGATAGGCAAACCATTTGCCGGTACGACCCATACCGGTTTGTATTTCATCCAGCATCATTAGCCAGTCATTGCTATCGCAGATGTCACGAATTTGTTCAAGGTAGTGCGCGTCGGGGATATGCACGCCTCCTTCACCTTGTACTGGCTCAAGTAAGATAGCCACTACATTGCTATTGTTTTTCGCAATGTTCATCACGGCCTGAATGTCGTTATAAGGAGCGCGAATAAAACCCTGCACCAGCGGTTCAAAACCGGCCTGTACTTTGCGGTTACCGGTGGCCGAAAGAGTGGCAAGGGTACGGCCATGAAAACTGTGTTCCATGACGATAATCTGTGGGTTATCAATTTGTTTGCTGTGACCGTACAGGCGTGCCAGTTTAATGGCCGCCTCATTGGCTTCGGCACCGGAATTGGCAAAAAACACCTTATCCATGCCGGCTTTTTCGCATAATAATTTAGCCAGTGTTTGCTGGCGTTCAATTGAATAAAGGTTGGAGGTATGAAGCAGCTGCTCAGCCTGTGACTGGATGGCGCGGGTAACGGCCGGGTGATTATGGCCGAGGCTGGTAACCGCAATGCCGCAGAGTGCATCCAGGTATTCGTTACCATTGTTATCCCACAGTAATGCACCATTACCTTTTTCAAAGGTAACCGACATAGGCGCATAATTCTTCATCAGGTATTCATTGCCAGTCATAGACCCGCTCCGTGCTGCTTTCATGCCTGAAAATCTGTCAGGCAAAAACGAAAAACGGTAGCAAAAGCCACCGGAAAACAGTCGATTATACCCGATACTGCTGTTATATCAATCATGCGTGAGATACAGCTAAATCTGCGTGGCTTTAGGTATTTGCTGCGTGGTGGTTTTGAATAGATTGCTGCGTGACTATAAAGAGACTGTTTAACTCTGTTGCAAGCGCGCCGATAGCTCGCCTGTCACTTTTTACGATCGCGCTTTCAAGTGCCGAGGCACATTGTGATAATGAGGTGGCTCCTACACTGGCACAACTGGATTTTAGGCTGCGACTAAGGCGAGAGACTTCTTCAAATTGCTGTTGCTCAGAATGCTCAATGATTTTCTGGATGTTGGCCGGGGTTTCATGTAGAAATGTATTGATGATGTTCTCAAAGGTGTCAGGCAGTAAGGTTTTGAGTTCTTCATAAACCATAAAATTCATTGTTGAACAATTTGTGGAGGCTGCTGCTATTTCTGAGCGGCCGGTTGTTTCTGGTAACCAGCGATTAAGCATGCTGATCAGGCCAGAGAAGTTAAAGGGCTTGGATAAGAAATCATCCATGCCGCTTTCAATGCAGCGGTCACGGTCGGATTTTTGTGCATTGGCTGTCAAGGCGATGACAGGAATGTCTCGGCTGTTTAAATTATCGCGTAGTTGACGCGTGGCCTGAAAACCATCCATTTTAGGCATTAAACAGTCCATCAGTATTAAGTCATAGTTTTTGGTTTTAACTTTTTCAAGCACTTCAAGGCCATTAACGGCCAGATCAGCAGTAATACCAAGCTTTTTTAATAAGCCGGTTGTGACTTTCTGATTGATCGGGTCGTCTTCCGCTAAAAGCACTTTGGCCTGACTGAAGCGCTGAGAGGATATAGTGTTTTCACTGTTCGTCATGGCGGAAGCGGATGCATTCACCGAGTGTGATGTGAGTATCGGGCCTGTTTTTGCCTGTTGATGGGTGACGGCAGAAATCATTTCCAGAATCACCCGGGCGGTGACGGGTTTTGTTAAATAACCAGAGAAACCTAATTGCTGAAAACGTAGTATATCTCCATTGCTGCCCGCAGAGGTTAAAAGTATCAGTGGTAAAGCAGCAGTATTCGGGTTGTCCAGAATCGCCTTGCCAAGCTCTGCACCATCCATTGATGGCATACAAAAATCAAGAATAACGGCATCAAAGAGATTGTCAGAGGCTACAGACTGCTCGAGAATTTTCAGTGCCTGCTCAGCAGCAGTGGCTGTTGTTGTGTTAATGCCGGCAGTCGAGGTCTGTTCGAGAAGAATTCTCAGGTTGGTCGCATTGTCATCAACAATCAGTAAATTGAGACCTGTTACATCGTACGTGGGGGTAGTGTCAGGGCAGGATGTAGTGGGCAGGGTAATTTCAAAGGAGAATTCAGAACCTCTACCGGGTTCGCTTTTAAGGTTTATCTTACTGCCCATTAATTCAATCAGTTGTCGGGAAATACTCAAACCTAAACCCGTACCACCGTAGTTACGGGTTGTAGAG
The DNA here is from genome assembly GCA_029882215.1 of Gammaproteobacteria bacterium. Classification (GTDB taxonomy): domain Bacteria; phylum Pseudomonadota; class Gammaproteobacteria; order SZUA-229; family SZUA-229; genus JAUVDT01. The sequence continues at coordinate 19,791 of JAOULC010000021.1, forward strand.
GTGTCTGCCTGGGTAAAGGCATGGAATAACTGATCCTGCTGTTCTTCAGGAATGCCGACCCCTGTATCAGAAATCGCGAAGCGTATATCAGCAGAAATACCGGTTTTATTTTGACAGGTTATTTCAAGTAAGATGTGACCTGTTTTTGTAAACTTGATGGCATTGCCAAGCATGTTTAGTAATACCTGTCGTAATCTTCCCGGATCACCGATAACATATGCCGGGCAGTCAGCCGAAAGATTAAATAATAAATCGAGGCCTTTTTCACGGGCTTTACTGCTCAGTAGTTTAGTGACATCGAAGCAGCAATCATGCAAGTTGAAAGCGACCAGTTCAAGTTCCATTTTTTTGGCTTCAATTTTAGAGAAATCAAGGATGTCGTTGATAATCGTCAGTAAGTTCTGAGCGGACAGCTGGATAGTGTTCAGGTATTCAGTCTGCTGCTCATTTAATTCTGTGTCAGCGAGTAACTGGGCCATGCCTAATACCCCATTCATCGGGGTACGAATTTCATGACTCATGGTCGCTAAAAAATCAGACTTTGCCTGAGAGGCCACTTCAGCTTTATCACGGGCTAACTCAAGCTCTTTGGCTTTTTGTTTAAGCTCATTCTGGAACTTTTTGGTTTCAGAAATATCCTGAAAACTACCAACGTAATGCGTTGTGTTTCCGAAGGTATCCTTTACTGCTGTAATGCTGGTGTTTTGTGGAAAAACTTCATTGTTCTTGCGTTTGTTCCATATCACACCGCTCCACTGACCTTTTGTCTCGATATCAGTCCACATATCCCTGAAAAATGCTGTCTCATGTTTACCTGAGTGAAGTATTTTAGGGTTTTTCCCTACGACTTCTTTTTCGGAGTAACCAGTTATGCAGCTAAAAGCCTTGTTAACCCTGATCATGTTTTGATGTTTATCGGTAATAATAATGCCTTCATGGATGTCAAAAGCGGTGGCTGCAATGCGTAGTGACTCTTCACTGATCCGCCGTTGAGCCCGCATCAGTTCAAAATTAACAATGAGTTCACCGATTTCGTCTGTACGCTCTGATGTTAGTTCAATGTCATAATCGCCTTGCTGGAAGCGATTCACAGCTTGTTTTAATTTTATGATGGGTGCCAGAATCATTCTGTTCTGTAGAAAAGCACCCGTGAGCATAATAGTGACTAATATGAACAGTAAAACAATTTCAACTTGGCGTGTGTGATTGATGATTTTCTGATACTCAGTGCTCCAGTCAAGGAACAGGACCAGCGTGCCGAGTTTTACTTTATAGTCTTCGATAATGTCATGTTTGAGCTTAAAGATATGATTGCCTTGCGGCTCCTGGTAATCAAAAACTGGATAAATTCGGTCATTATTACGCAGGACAAGAGTGATCTCCCGCCAGTTTTTATGATGAATACGCATCTGCTCATCAAGGAACTCATTGAGTGTTGCCAGGTCATTGCTGATCAGGCCGCGTTTGATTTCGGGTTCAATTGTTTTTAAGAAATCAATATGGGTCTCTTTAAGCGACTCAATTTGTTCCTGTTTCTGTTTAGCCGCCCAAATAAAATGAATGAAGCCGGCAAAAAGAATGGCTCCGATCAGCATCGGTAGCAGTAATTTAAAGCGTAAACTCATAATAAATATCTACTGTGCTACATAAAAGCGTTTCAAGTTCATCCCCTTGAGCTCTTGGTAGTCTGACATACTGGCTTTGCCTAGCTGTTTTATCGGAATTTGTGCCAGCAGTGCCTGACCTTCGGCTGTTTTTGATATCTTAATAAACGCTGCCAGTACTTTTTCACGATCTGATTGCTTTACTCTCGGGTGAACCGCTACAGGATGTGGTGCAACAGGTATGGTCTTATGGATGATCCTCATGCTGTCGCGTAGTCTTTTATTTTGTTTGAGCAAAGTTTTGCTCACGCCACCACCTGCTGCTGCCTGTTTTAAATAAACATTCAGGTAAACAGAGTCGTGGGTTTTAACATATTTAGGGTTTATGTTGAGCTTGAATTTGTCATGTAATTCCGCCCTCATTTGCATCGATGCACCCAGTGCATTAGGTGAAGGAAAGGCCAGTGTTTGATTGTCCAGATCTTTAACAGAGCTGATTTTACTGTCGTTTCGCACCACCAGAATACCTTGCAGTTTTTTACCGTGATCTCTGACTAAAGGGGTATATCCGTGTGATTCGTTAGCAATTAATAAATGAAAAGGGTTCATGTAAGCAAAGTCGAACTGGCCGCTGAGAAACTCTTTCTCGAAAGCAGAGATGGTAGGCGCACCTGCTAACTTGAATTTCAGCCCTGTTTCTTCCTGCAATTTCTGCAGCACGGGATTCCAGATTTTGCTGAGCTTTGTTATTTCAAATTGAGGCACAACACCAAAAGTATAGACTGTCTCAGCCAGAGCCGATATTGACGCAGAGAATAATACTGTAACCATGAACAGCAAGAACAGTTTAACTTTCATTGATTGGCCTGTGGTTAGTAAGGTTTTTATGTTTGAGCTTATAGAGTATAGATCAACAAAATAAAATCGCAGGTTACAGAGTAGTAAAAAATCCGTACAGGCTAAGGTTTTCAGGCAAAAAAAACGGCGGTAAAAACCGCCGTTTTATTAAGCATTAGGTACGATGCTTAGAAAGGCATTCCGCCATGTCCGAATGCAGTCATGCACATCAGCATTGGAATAGACAAAACAACGTTTGTACGTGAAGCCATCAGGGCAGTTTTCTTTGCAGCCGCGATAACATCCGCGCTGTGCTCTTTGCCGTCCAGACCCAGGATTTTCTTCTGGTTAGGCCAGATCAGTCCCCAGACATTTAGCAACATAATAGTACCTAACCATGCGCCAAGACCAATGACTTGTGAGCCTTCAGCAAAGGTAAATGCCGCCATTATGCCGCCAGTGCCTTGCAGTGCACCAACACCTGTTATCCAGGTAGCAAGTGCCGCCCAACGGAACCAGAATAAAGCGCGTGGTGCAATGTATTTATTAATGGCAGCAGGACCGGGGCCATCAGTGTCAGCCAGTGCAACGCCTACACCGGGCACCTGTATAAAGTTAAAGTAATACAGTAAGCCGATCCAGATAACACCAGCGATCACATGTAACCATGTTGTTAATGCAGCAATATTAAGTTCACCGCCGCCTAATACAGCAATACTAATAGCAGCGAGTACAAAACCGCTGATAATAGTGCCTTTTACAGAAAGTAATGGATTCATTTGAATTCCCCAGGGGTTAATAGTTGATTCTTTTAGTCGGCATTAGGGTAGGTCAGACTGTTGGTGAATGCAATCATCATTTATGCTTATATTTAAAAAAATCAGTTAAGTCGCTCTGATATAATCAGCATCAATGTATTTAACCTATAAAAACTATGGATAATATTGAATTAAGTCTGTTTTCCAGCCGAATATCCTCTGTTTGCGATGAAATGGGGGCGGTACTGCAACGTGTTGCCTTTTCCCCCAATATTAAAGACCGGCTGGATTTCTCCTGTGCTATTTTCAACGCGGAAGGCAAATTGTGTGCTCAGGCCGCACATATACCTGTCCATTTGGGCAGTATGGCTTATGCCATGGCTGATGTTGTGTCGGCTATTGACTGGCATGAAGGGGATATGGTGATGCTAAATGACCCGTATCTGGGAGGTACTCATCTGCCGGATGTAACCATAATCGCACCGTTGTTTATCAGTCAGAAACTGGCGGGGTTTGTGGTAAACCGGGCTCATCATGCTGATATTGGTGCAGAAAGTCCGGGCTCCATGCCGGTTTCCTCTAGTCTGCTGCAAGAGGGTGTGGTCATTGCGCCCACCAAACTGATCAAAGCTGGTCAGCTGGACCAGTCTGTAATGGCCGCTTTATTAGCTAAGCTGAAAAACACCGATGAGTCGCTGGGCGACTTCAATGCTCAGATCGGTGCTAACCGGCGCGGGCTGGAACGTTTGCAATTACTGGTTCAGTCGCTCGGGTTTGAACGCTATGTGGCGGCACTACAAGCACTTAATGACTATGCCGCCAGTATTGCCCGTGAAGCATTAAAAACCATCCCTGATGGTGTTTATCAGTTCACCGACTGGATGGATGATGATGGTCAGGGGCAGCAGAACATTGCTATCAAGGTGACGTTAAGAGTGCAGTCTGGACAGTTGCTGGCTGATTTTTCCGGTACAGCGCAGCAAGTTCACGGCAATATTAACTGCCCGTTGTCGGTGGTGGCTGCAGCCGTGTTCTATGTGTTTCGCTGCCTGATGCCGGCGCAGACTCCTGCCTGTGCCGGCAGCTTTGAGGCCATTAAATTCACTGCGCCTGAGGGCTGCTTATTAAATGCAAGATACCCTGCGGCAGTGGCCGCCGGCAATGTGGAAACCAGTAGCCGAATTGTGGATGTGGTGATGGGGGCGTTAGCGCAGGCGGTGCCGGCATTAATACCCGCTGCCAGTCAGGGTAGTATGAATAATCTGGCGATGGGTTTTGCCGGTAATGAGCAGCAAGCGTCGTGGAGCTATTATGAAACCATTGGTGGTGGCATGGGAGCCGGGGCAAAAAATGCCGGCTTAAGTGCCGTGCAAACGCATATGACCAATACCTTAAACACACCGATAGAAGTATTAGAAAAGCACTACCCGCTGCGTGTTCATCGCTATGAGATTAGACAGGGTTCAGGCGGTGAAGGTGAACACAGCGGCGGTGATGGCATTATCCGCGAGTTTGAGTTTTTACAGCCGGCGCAGTTTACGCTGTTAACAGAGCGCAGAAGTACCCAGCCATGGGGTATTAATGCCCGGCCCGGTCATGCGGGTAAAAACAGATTAAATGACAAGCCCATCGTCGCCAAAGTGAATTGTGAGGTGACAGTTGGCGACAGGCTGAGAATAGAAACCCCCGGTGGGGGCGGCTGGGCCGCTGATGAGTTTAAACCTTAAAGAAACGGGTTTGCTCTTGTAGTTGTCTTCCCAGGCTGGCCAGTACCGACGAGGCATTTGCGGTGATATCTGCTGCTTCTGAACTGCTTTGCGCACTGTGGCTGATATGAGAAATGCTCTGGTTAATTTCATTGGCAACGGCATTTTGCTCCTCACCGGCGGTAGCGACTTGCTGGTTCATTGCCTTAATCACACCGACTGCCTGTACGATGCCATTGAGCGACTGATTTACTTCAGAGGTTTGTTCAACGGTCTTAACGGTTTGTTGACGGCCTTCTTCCATCGCCTGAACGGCTTTCTGGCTACCGCTTTGTAAGCGGGTAATCATTTCTTCGATTTCAGACGTCGACTTTTGAGTGCGGCTGGCCAGAGTGCGAACCTCATCCGCAACCACTGCAAAACCCCGGCCCTGCTCACCGGCTCGGGCTGCTTCTATGGCGGCATTGAGTGCCAGTAAGTTGGTCTGTTCGGCAATGCTTTTTATAACATCCAGCACCGTACCGATATTTTGGCTGTCTTTTTCCAGCTCGCTGATCACCTGAACGGCATTGGATACTTTGTTTTCAAGTGTACTGATAGAAGACATCATCTGATTCACAATTTGATGTCCATTGCTGGCCTCATCGTCTGCACTGACAGCGGCTTCAGCTGCGGCGTTAGTGTTATTGGCCACTTCCTGAACCGTAGCAGTCATCTCATTAATTGCGGTGGCTACCTGTTCAATCTGAGACTGCTGGTCATTCATCGACACCCGGTTACGACTGGTTATATCACTCATTTCATCGGTCGATGATGATATCTGACTGGCCGCACCCATGACCTCGATTAGTGTTTTATGGGTGTGTTGCATGAAATTATTAAAATCATGGGCAAACTGGCTGTTCGCATTCTCCTGTCGATAAGACAGATCAATCATGCCGTCTTTAACGGCAAGGTGAGAGCCGATTTGCTGAATCTCCAGTGATGTTTTGAGTTCTTTACCGCCTTTAAAATTCAGGTAGACCAGTACGATGGTTTCAAAAACAACAAAAGCTGCGTGAATCAAAACCAGATCAATGCCGGTTCTGGCGGGGAAAACATAGACCCCCATCCCCATTTCCTGAATGAAATTGAAACTAAGATGGTGCACAGCAATCACTAAGGCACCCACAATGACGGGTACCCAGTCTTTGTATTGCAACAGGAAAGCCAGCAGCACGAAAATAATAAAATGCAGTTCAATCATGCCGTGTCCCTGATGAATCGTCAGCGCAGAGAAGATCATGAAAGACGCTGCGACAGCACAGCGTGTGAGTAGCGTGCCTTTACCCAGAAAATAAAGTGCTGTCGGCACCAGTGCGGCTGGCAAGCCAATAATAAAGGCTTCAGACCAGGTGTTATACCAGTTAGCAAGAAGCAAGCTGTAGACAAAAAGACCCCAAATGATAGCAATCATCATGCGGTCTGATTGCGCGTAAAAGCGCTGTAAGGAATGGTTTTCGTTGCTCATGATAATTACCTGAAAATTAAATGCTATGGTTTGATGTCTTATCCCAGTCACAAAAACAGCCGAACACCATGGTGTTAAGCAATGACGGGGTTTGTCCCTGGGTGAGCAGATCGGCGACGCGCTCGACAAAGGCAGTGCCACCTAAGCCACAGAAAGTACTGTCACTATAAGGGCCAAAATACGCTAACTGGCCAGCCTCATCGATCACCGCCGCTGCCGGTGCGGCAGGGATTCTGGCTTTACCGGCCAGTAATAAGTGCTGATCGATAATGACCTGAGAAGCAAATTGCTCACCTGCCATTTTGATGATTTGCTGGTCACTAAAATCCGGGTGAGGACGAACAATGGTGACCAGTTTGAAATTCTCCTGCTGATACTTTTTGGAAATGGCATTAACATGAGCGCTATTAAAGCGATTACAGCTACAACCCGGTTGCCAGAAGTGCACTAAATAAGCAGAGCCCGGATTGTTTTGTCTGAGAGGTGCCAGTAATGCATTCAGTGAAAGATTTAAAGCCTGTGACTCAATCACCGATGCGGCCTGAATATCAAACGGCCGTAAATCTCTGGTCTGAAACCACCAGAAAGCATAAGCGGTCGATATTAGCCAGATAGTCATGATCAGGCCGGCTAACCAGTGTTTCTTACACATCATTAAAGTGGTCTTAATTAAATTAATATTAGCGAGAGTTTAGTTCAGAATAAAAAAATTGTAATGAAAGCAGGTCAATGCAGAAAGCACAAAAAAGCAAGCAGAGTCTGATTTTTATCTGCGGGCAGATTCATAGTCCATGAAGCGGTCTATCTGAGTAAGAAGGTGAACTGAAAATTTGTTTTTAAAGAAAAAAGTAGCCGGGGTCGGAGGAGGAGAACTGCGTGTACCCCGGCGTGATGCTGTAATTAGACCGTCAGCTAGTGTTTAATATTGATAATGTCGTTATAAAACCCCATGGCACCTTTGGCCATAAAGTAATAGTCTTTAATTTTCTCCTTTTCCAGTGTGTATTGAAGCCAGCGTACCTGTTTACCCACAGCATCATAAATGAGCAGTGTTTTTTTGGCTTTAGCGGCCTGACGCATGCGTTTAATGACCTGTTCTTTTTGGTTCAGGCTGATCCAGCGTTCAAAACCAATAAAATAGCCCACGCCATTAGCGCGCTGTGTGGTATCACGAATATCAATGACCATGGCTTTGTCGCCCATTGAATACACCATTTCAGTAAACGCTTTTGGTGAAAGCGTATGTGCTTTTAACGTGGCTTTGCTTAACAGGTTGGCAGGGTTAAGCGGTGAATGGCCTAAAAGAGTGGATTTGTCCGGATAGGCTTTAGCCCACTCAAACATACCGGCATCATAGGCAAAAACATTTTCAATACCATTATCCATAGCGGCTTTAGCTGCCTTGTATGATTTATAGCAGGTACGTCCATTGCAGTAAAAAACAATGGTTTTATTGGTGGTTTTTCGGATCTCGCGTACTTTTGCCACAAAATCTTTACGGGATACCGGGATATTGATCGCGGTATTGATATGAATGGTTTCAAACTCGTAATTAGAACGGGTATCAACAATCAAAACCTGATTAAAGTCTTTATTTAAATCCTCTTTGGTATAGTTTTTTACCTGAGGGAATTCCGCTCTTCCTGGAAATCCATCGGTGTTCGCCTGGGCACTGCTTGCAAAGGCAAAAATACCCAGACTAAGGCCAAGTAGAAAATAGAGTTGTGTCATTTATAGTGTCCCTGAAAATATTAATAGCAGTCATCTCTCTTGTTATTGCGGAGATATTCTTGCTTGAGTTTGCTATTAGGGGATAACCCTAATATATTTTTATCGTTATTAAAAGAACTATCTTTCCACTTAATGCAGATATGGCTTAGATTAATACAGAAAGGGTTTAAATTAATACAGAACTTGCTTGTTATTAGGTTTAAAATGAGCGGAGTGACTAATAATTAAATGGCTCGGGTATAAAAATGTGTGGAATATGTGGTGAATTTCGGTTTGACGGGCAAAAACCGGATCTGGCTCTAACTCATCGTATGATGGAAAAACTGGAGCGCCGTGGTCCCGATCATGCCGGCAGCTTTTCTGATGGCCCGGTTGCACTGGGTCACCGGCGTTTATCCATTATTGACTTATCTGAGCACTCTAGTCAGCCAATGGTAGATCAGGAACTGAGCCTGTCACTGGTTTTTAATGGCACGATTTATAACTATCCTGAATTGCGTTCTGAATTACAGCATAAAGGTTATCGTTTTTTTTCTAGCGGTGACTCAGAAGTCATATTAAAAGCTTATGCGGAATGGGGTGAGAAATGTGTCGAGCGCCTGCACGGCATGTTTGCTTTTGCGATCTGGGATATGAAGCGCCAGCAGTTGTTTATGGCGCGCGACCGGATGGGCATCAAGCCGTATTACTACAGTTTTGACAATAAACGTGTGCGTTTCGCCTCGACCACCCAGGCTCTGCTACAAGCCGATGATAACGACACCTCGATTGACAGCTTCGGCTTGCATAACCAGCTCAGCCTGCATGCCGTGATCCCGGCACCGCGTACGATCCTAAGTGGTATCCGTAAAATGCAGCCGGCCCATTACATGATTGTAAAAGCCGATGGCAGCTGTACCGAGCAACGCTACTGGACACTCAATGCCAGCCGTCAGAGCATCGTTCGTAGTGATGAGGAATGGATTGAGGTGATTCATGAAAGCCTGAAATCCGCTGTCGCAAAGCGTAAATCCATCGCCGATGTACCGGTCGGTGTGCTGTTATCCGGTGGTCTGGATTCCAGTTTGTTAGTTGGCTTGCTGGCCGAGCAGGGCGTGGGTAACTTAAAAACCTTTACCGTTGGTTTTGAAGATCAGCCGGAAGAAAAAGGTAATGAGTTTGAGTTTTCAGATCCGGTGGTAGAAAAGTTTGGCACCGAGCATCACAAATTTTTCATGAAAAATGAAGACGTCTTAGGGCGTCTGCCGGAAGCGGTGGATGCGATGACCGAACCGATGGTCGGTCAGGATGCAGTGGCGTTTTATCTGCTATCAGAACAGGTATCAAAAGAAATCAAAGTGGTGCAAAGCGGGCAGGGGGCCGATGAGGTCTTCGGTGGTTATTTCTGGTATCCGCAAATGCACCACTCTATAGGATCAGACCTGGAACGTTTCAGCAGTCGTTACTTTGATCGTGACCATGCCGAGTATCTGGAAACCGTGGATAGCCGTTTTCACGGTGAAGATTACACCTCGCAGCTGGTTAGTGGCTTATTGGCCCAGCCGAATGCCGATGAGTATCTGGATAAAGTGTTGCGTATGGATGTCACTACGCTGATTGTTGATGACCCGGTCAAACGGGTGGATAACATGACCATGGCCTGGGGGCTGGAAGCGCGTGTACCGTTTTTAGATCATCAGCTGGTCGAGCTGGCCGCATCGATGCCGCCTGAGTTAAAGCTGCGTGATAACGGCAAATACGTGCTTAAACAAATCGCCCGCGGCTTAGTGCCGGATTCGGTAATTGACCGTAAAAAAGGCTATTTTCCGGTGCCGGCATTAAAATACGTGCGCGGTGAGTTTCTGCATTTTATGCAAGAAATATTAACCGGCGATACCGCGAGACAGCGTGGTCTGTTCAATCCAAAATATGTTGAAAAGCTGCTCAGTCAGCCGGAATCCTATCTGACCCGGCTGCAAGGCAGTAAGTTATGGCATCTGGCGCTGCTGGAATTCTGGTTACAACGTAACGTTGATAAACATTAAATGCTGTTTACCGCAAATGAACGTGAATAAACGCAAAAAAATCAAAACCTAGTTATGTAAGGTGCTGTATCTGAAAAGCATCGTAGATTATGTTTTGTGGTTCTTATGGTGTCCTTCGCGTTTATTTGCCGTCAATAAGAGACCTTGAAACGCGCCTAATAATCGCCATATTGGACACATTCATTGGTTTTTATATAAAAACCTAGTAAAATACTCAGGAATAGTGGTTTGGGCTGGTCTTGTGCGGAATATTCTGGCAGACTGCACGACCTTTTTTATAGATTACAAAGTTTGAGGTTTTTAGTATGGATGTACTGGATCGTATTCGCGAGCAAGTAGAAAGCAACGCTGTCATGTTATACATGAAAGGTACACCGCAATTCCCAATGTGTGGCTTTTCAAGCCGTACGGCTGAGGCGCTAAAACAGTGTGGTCAGGAATTTGGTTATGTAAACGTACTGGCTGACCCTGAAATCTTTGAAAACCTGCCGCGTTTTGCTGACTGGCCAACCTTCCCTCAGGTTTATATCAACGGTGAGCTGATTGGTGGCTGTGATATCACACTTGAAATGTTTGAAAAAGGCGAGCTCAAACCAATGGTTGAAGCGGCCGTGACTAATAAGTCTTAATTTCAATCATCAGCACAAAAAAAGGAGCTTCGGCTCCTTTTTTTGTGGCTTGGCTTTTTGCTATAGCTTAGCGCTGCTCGCAGGCCTTTAATAAACCAGCTGATTGCAGCCGGCGTCCTTGGCTAAATGCATTTTATTATCAGCGCATTCCATGATTTCCTTTACCGATGGCTTTTCACCGCCACCTCGATAGTAACAGGCACCAATAGATACGGTCAGTTCCAGTGAACCGGCACTGCTTTGGAAGGATCGTCCGTTAATCGTGTTAATAACCCGTTCAAGCGAACTCAGTTTAAAATGGTCCTGATGGGTGTAGTGCATAATAACGGCAAACTCTTCACCGCCCAGCCGGGTAACGATATCGGTAGGGCGAACACAGCGGCGTAAGCGGCGGGTAAACGCGACCAGGATTTCATCGCCGATATCATGGCCATAGCTATCATTAATTTTTTTAAAATGATCGATGTCGATCACGGCGTAACACACACCACTTTTACGCGATGATGCGGCTAATAAGTGAGCATCCAGTTCTTTTAATAATAAGCGTCGATTACCAATGCCGGTCAGCGGGTCAGATAAGGAGACTTCTTTCAGATGTTTGACCATCTGGCTGAGTTCGTGGCTGGATTGCAGTAACATATTTTGTAACTGATTAATTCGCGCCACAGAAATAATGCGAGCAATCATTTCACGCGGATTAGGTGGCTTGGTTAGATAGTCATCGACCCCGCGGCTAAAGGCTTCTTCCATATGCTGGATGCCTTCCTGCGCGGTAAAGAGAATAATGCCGGTGTAACAATTGCCTTCTTCGTCCTGATTACGAATCCGGTCGGTCAACTGCAAACCATCCATTTCTGGCATGACCCAGTCAGCAATCACAATATCCGGCTTTTCCTGGGTTAGCATTTCAAGTGCGGCCTGGGCGCTTTCCGCCATTCGCAGGTTAGTAAAGCCAGCCTTACTTAATATGGATTTGATAACTGCCCGGCTAAACTGCAGGTCATCGACAATTAATATTGAGCTGTCCTTGTAAGAAATCATAAAGGTCCTTAGCGACTACTTTTTATTATTGTCCCGATAATACCCGTATCTGCAGCTGAAAAACAGAGTAAGTCAGTGAGAGTGTTTAAATTGCAGACACCTCATCCCATTTATTGACGATCTTGCAGAATAACTCGGCTGTTTTGGTGGCATCGTAAACGGCAGAATGCGCTTTGCCATCGTCCCATTCTATCCCTGCCGCCTGCACCGCACGAGAAAGTACCGTCTGGCCATAGGCTAAGCCGGCGAATGAAACCGTATCAAACATACTGAACTGATGGAATGGATTGCGTGCCAGATTGTTTCTTTCTGCGGCAGCGTTAACAAAGTTAAGATCCAGTGTGGTATTGTGCCCGACCATAATGGCACGGGTGCAGCTGGTTTTTTTGAGCTCTTTGCGAATCGCCTGAAAAACCAGTGTCAGTGCTTCATATTCGGTTTTTGCCATACGAAACGGATTATAAGGGTCAATACCGTTGACCTGCATGGAGGCAGGTTCCATCGTCAGCCCTTCATACGGCTTAATATGACAGGAAATGCTTTCTTTGATAGCCAGTTGTCCGTTATCATTAATTTCTAAAATCAGCGCAGAAATTTCCAGTAGTGCATTTTTCTTATGGTCGAAACCACCGGTTTCAACGTCAACCACGACGGGTAAAAACCCGCGAAAACGACTGGACATTGGGGTGGCATTATTATTTTGAGACATAGTCAGAGAGTCAAGGGTTGGTCGCATGGACGTTAAAAGCAAAGCGCTATTCTACCGTACTGCCCAAATAATTTGTTGTTTATTCTGGGCGCTATTCGCACAAAATGCTTTTTCCGGGCCTGAATCCAGAGCGGTTCTGCACCCGCAAGGTCTGCTGTGGAAAATACAAAAAAATAATCAGCCGCCCAGTTACTTGTTTGGCACCATCCATATTAGCGATAGCCGTGTTATCCAGTTACTGGATGTCGTACAAACGGCATTGCAGGAAACCGACGTCTTTGCGATGGAGGTTATTCTTGATCAGCACGCTCAAATAGCCATTTCAAGAGCCAGCTTTTTCTCTGATGATGAGCTGCTGGAAGACTATATTGATACCCTGCAGTTAGATCGCATTAACCAGATCATGTATCAGTACTATGGTATAAATCCTGAGATTGTTAACAGGATGAAACCCTGGGCTGTTATGGCAACCATCAGTTCGCCGCCACCGGAAAGTAATAAAACGGTGCTTGATATACAGCTACAGAGTCTGGCGAGTGAGTATGATCACCCGGTGTTTGGTCTGGAAACGGTTGCAGAACAAGTCGAGGCATTATCGGGCATGACCAGGGCAGAACAATTATGGCTGCTTAATAAAAGTGTCGATGATTTTGAAAAAAATATGGGCTTGCTGGAAAGAATGATTGAGAGTTACCTGAAGAGGGACTTACAGGGGCTGATACAGGAACAAGCCGAGCTGATGGATGACAAAAGCTCGATTGATGACCGCTTTATGGAAAAACTGCTGGATCAGCGTAATTTAAAAATGGCTGAGCGAATGATAGCTATTATGAAAAATAAAAGTGTCTTTGTTGCCATTGGCGCACTGCATTTGCCAGGAAAAAAAGGTGTGCTGCATTTATTAGAAAAAGCCGGTTATCAGGTAGAAAAGATTTATTAAAGTCAGTAAATCATACTTAAGTATGATGTGTTTTTTGTGAAATTACTTTAGTTTAAAATTAATTGTATAAAGTAGAATTTCAGAGACCTTTTTAAATATGGGTATTAATAAAATATTTGTAGTCTATGTCGATCTAATTGATTGGCTCAGTCGATTTTTTTCCAGCAGCTATAAAAATCCTCTTACTCTAGATTCTCAGGTTCAATTGTTTTTCAAACAAGTGCCTTCAGTTGTTATTGCGGCAAGTATTGCAGCAACGGCTTTAAGTTTTTTATTTTATGATACAGCAGGAACCAGACCTGCAGTCATTTGGGTATTAAGCGTTTATTTATTTACAGCTGTTCGACTTTATAGTGTGTATCAATATGGAAGAAGTCGTCAGAAAGCGGCAGATAAGATGGATAATCGCTTTTGGTCAGTCTTGTGTACGAGTTTTTCAACACTATCTGGCCTGCAATGGGGCACCGCTGTACTGTTATATTTCAACCCTGAATCAACGGTTGATATTTCAATCCTGGTCTTGCTCGAGTTGGCAATGGTTGCAGCTGCAGTGGCATCACTGTCTGTTATTCCTATTGCATTCGTAGGTTATGCAACACCAGTGGCATTAATGACAGCTTATCCCCTTTTTTTTAGCGGTAACAGTGACTATTATGTGCTCGGAGTACTTGTTATTGTTTATCTGTTTGTAATGTATATGTTTTGTAAAAATATTTATAAAGCCACTATGTTCGGTATTCGCATGTCAATAGAAAATGCCAGTTTAGTTCAAAGTTTACAAATTGAAAAAAATAAAGCAGATCATTCTAATGATGCAAAGTCACGTTTTCTTGCCTCGGCAAGTCATGATTTAAGGCAGCCATTGCAAGCATTAACTTTATTTACTGAGGCATTAAAAGAAGAAGTTAATGAAGAAAAACAAAACTCGTTAGTTGATAGAATCTCTAAAAGTCTGGATGCCTTAAAGGGCTTGCTTAACTCATTGCTGGATATATCTAAACTGGATGCTGGTGGTGTGCTGGTTAACAAGTCTGGTTTTGATGTGGCAAGTGTTTTTGAAGAAATTCGAACAGAGTTTCGGCCAATGGCAGAGAAAAAATTTCAGCAACTGGCGATAACCAATGCATCATTGTTTGTGTATTCAGATCCGATACTTATTAAACGTGTTATTCAAAATTTAGTCATTAATGCCATTAAGCACTCATCTGAAGAATCTCTGATTATTGTTGATATTAAACCGGAAGGTGAAAATGCGGTGATTACCGTTAAGGATAACGGGCCGGGTATTCCTAAAAATGAAATCACGAAAATCTTCAATGAGTTTCATCAGTTGAATAACGCTGAACGTGATCGAAACAAAGGGCTGGGTCTGGGTCTAGCAATAGTGGAAAGATTAACAAACTTACTATCTGTTGAGCTTAGTCTCGATTCACTGCCAGGAGTAGGGTCAGTATTTAGTCTGGTTTTACCAAAAGCTAAAGCAGATCAGATAAAACAAATACAACCAGAGTCAGCCTCTTTCTCGATAGGACGGCTTAACGGCTTAGGTGTACTGGTTGTTGACGATGAAATTGATGTGCGTGAATCGCTGGTGATGTTACTGGAAGGCTGGGGTTGTGACGTCTGGCAAACAGACAATATCGCCGGTGCGGTGGCGCTTTTTAATCAACAGACAGTTGATCTTGTGATAACAGATTACCGGCTAAGACAAAATGAAACCGGATTAGAATTATTACGAACTGTAAATGTTCATAGTAAAAAGGTGTCCGGGCTGGTTATTACCGGTGACACATCAGTCGAAAAAATAAAAGAATTTATGCACGAAGATTATCTGGTGTTGCATAAGCCAATTAGACCTGCAGAGTTGCGCGTTGCTATCAGGCAGCTTACTACAGCAGAAGTGGCTTAAGTTTCAGATAATACCTACTTTTTCTGCTTCCCGAACACATTCAACCCGGTTTTTTACATTTAGTGTCTGAAAAATGATACTGATGTGTGACTTAACCGTAGGTTCAGAAATCGATAATAAATCAGCAATTTCTTTATTAGATAAGCCTTTTGAAAGTGACTGTAATACTTGTTGTTGTCTTTTGGTCAATGCGGTGACGCTGTCGGCCTGTTTGTAAAGATAGTCCAGTTCTTTTTCAATCAGCGGAGTAAGTGCTGCAGGCAAATAAAAGTTACCGGATAATATTTCTGATAAAGCATCAATCATCACGGTAGTGTCAGAGTGCTTAGGAATAAACCCGCTTGCACCGGCAAGAACTGCGCGGGCAATTTGATTGATGTTTTCAGAAGCAGAGACAAAGACCACAGGAGATAAAATATTCTTTTCGCGAATATCTTTCAGCAGGGTAATGCCATCAATGTCCGGAATAGATAAATCGAGAATAATCAGGTCATAATTATTGTTTTTAGATAATATCTTCATTCCTTCCTGGCTGTTATTGCAGGAGGTGATGCGGGTGTCAGCATTAAGTTTGTCGAGTAATAAACAGAACCCGTCAAGAAATAACTGATGATCGTCAACAACAAAAATATCCATATGCTTTTAATTGATTTTTTATATTTGTAATCAGATTGTAAATGAGTTTGATTGATTTTGATAGAAATCTATAAAAACGGATAATAATTAAATTGTATTAAAGTGCTTTAATTAAAGCTGTGAATTCAAAGACTTAGGTGTTTTTTTATCAGTAATTTTTGTTTGTTAATAATTATTATTATGGTTATCTGTTTGATAAAAGAGAATAAGAAGCAAATTAATTCGGGCAGGTGGCGTCCGTTTAGGGTTAAAATATATAAGGCTTATAAAAAATAGAAGCAGTAATAAAAAGACTGGTTAGTAAAGCCAGTCTTAACAGATGTTCGATCCAGGTTAGATAAAATTATATTTCATCTTTTAAAACACAATAGTTATTCTAACAATTTTTATTTTTTATAATTTTAATATTAAGACAGTAAGAAGCGGGCCAGAACTGGCCCGCATGTTGTTTTTACATTAATGAGGCTGAAGATCCCAGTCTGCAGATATACCAACCTGAGCAGGAGTTGCTGTGCCACTCCAGCTCCAGAGTGAACCATTAGTTTTGAGGGCAATTGAGTGTCCGGAGCTTGATATTAATGCCCAGTCAGTATCAGTGCCTATCTGAGTGGGGCTATTTGAAGTACCTTGACCCCAGTTCCAAAGTGTACTGTTGAGTTGTAAAGCCAGTGTGTATGTACTGTTTTCACTAGCTGCAATCGCGCCCCAGACTTGTTCGTCTTCCAGTCCACAGCTGGTGATAATACAGATGTGGTTAGGTGTATTTCTGTTAGTGGTGTCATTTAATCCTAGTTGATAACTATTGTTACGGCCCCAGGCCCATAAGGTATTATTGTCACGGATGGCAACACTATAACCATTAGCGGCAATCACTTGCTGCCAGTTATTATCAGAACCTACCCGGATGGGTACGCTTTGGGCTGTGTTGTGACTTAAGCCTAGCTGGCCATAGAAGTTGCTACCCCAGGCCCATAATGAGCCATCATGTTTTAATGCAAGGTAATGGTTGTTACCGACAGAGACACTTGCCCAGTCTGTATCAGTTCCAATTTGTGTTGGTTGTGCCAGTGGACTGAAAGCATCCAGTGTCCATTTCCATAAGCTGCCATCACTGGCGATGGACATTACTTCAGAAAATCCTGCGGATACATAGATGTAGCTGAGTGTGTTTCCGTTGGGCTGAGGCAGTGCAAAAATACTAGGGTCTGGCGAAACCGATTGATCATGCGTGCCATATCCGGCGGCCCATAATGCACCATTGGTATCCAGAGCCGCAATGAAATTAGAGCCTGCAGCAATTTGAAGCCAGCTTGCATTGTTAGCCGGTGCAGGTGTCGAGCGGGAGTTAAGATCACCTGTCATCAGTTCACCATAGTTGTTGAACCCCCAGCTCCACATGCTGTCATCTGTTTTCGCAACATAGTTGGTATCAGTCCCCGTATAGTCTGCCGATCCTAACTGAGTGTTATGAACCAGTGGATCCAGGCCTGCTGTAATTATTTCAATATTGTCATTATATCCATCACCGTCGGTATCAACGTTTCTTGGGTCTGTTCCCGCAGTCATCTCAACTGCATCATCTGCACCGTCACCATCGGCGTCTGAGTTAGTTGGCGAGGAATAAACCTGGCTTGAATCAAAACCATTAACCCAGCCGGTACGAAGCTCATCATAATCAGTGATACCATCATTGTCAGTGTCATCGATATCGATACGTGTTCCGTAGATGCGTTCCTCACGGTTATAAAGTCCGTCAGAATCCGAGTCAGTTAAAAGTGAAATATAGATGGAGTCGCCGATATTAAGAACGATGTCATTGAAGCTGGTGGCAGCCGTATCAAAACTACTACCAGAACCACTGATCTGCCAAAATGACTTGTTGATGGCATTGTCTGCATAACCATTTAAGCTGGCGAGAGCAGTAATTGTTGTTCCTACTCCGCTGACCATAGCCACTGTCGAAGCTGTTCGATAGGTTCCAGGAGTGTCGCCGCCTGCAGTGTCTTCACTAAAACCCAATATATTCATAATGGTTGCCATATCGGTTCCTGCCGCACTGCCATCCGGATTACGGTTAACATTGGTAGCTATCAGATAGCGTTCAACCGTGCCGTTACCATAATCAATAACAACCAGCCCAGTCCGGGCAATCGTTGTATCGTTCAAATAGGCATAACTAAAGCCTTCCTGGTTGCTCATGGTAAATTGACTAACAATTGGTGTTAGCTCGGAAGGGTTTTTCAGTAATTCTTTGGCATCCGCCAGACTGATATCAAAGCTAATAAGAACATTAGTAATCGTTGTCCCGGCGGAAATATCAGCTCCTGTCGGAAAAGCGATTTGTGATGAAATTACTGAGAATGACGAGGTGTCCGGGTTGACTCGTTGCAGGCTTAAGTTCAGGTTGCTCAGGTTATAAGCAAAGCTGCCAAAGTTAGAGATATCCAGCTGTGTACTCACTGATCCACTATCGAAATTGACGCTATTTACACAATTATTTTCAAACAGAGATTTATAATCGTTTTGTGCAGAATTTTTTGAAGTAGTAGTTAGTGATGTGGTATTTTCTTGAACGGTCGCTGCTGCGACTGAAGCGGATATGGTCGTTTTAAGATTGGCCGAGGGTGGCCAGTTATCGGTGCCAATCGTTGCTTTTAATTTAGTTTTGATTTCTGCATTTTTGTTAATAGTAGTTTTGTTTGATTCAGAACTACTGCGAATAGCACTGGCAGTGTCAGAGTTTAGAGTGGTTTGGGAAGAGCTCGCAGTGGTTGTGCAGTTGATTGAATCTTTACGGTTAATATCAATATTGATATCACCCACAAAACTGATCTCCATTTGAGGAATATTAGCAATTAATGGGCTGGAGCCACCGCCAATAATTTCTTGATAGTCGGTTTTGTTATCGCCATCAGTATCAGCAAGGGTAGGAGAAGTGCCTGATAATAAATACTCATTCCCATCAAATAGTGATGGGTTTGGTGTTAAGTCATTATTAGGGCCGCGAGCATCATTATCGGTGTCTACATCTCTTGGGTCACTTTTATAAGTCACGATTTCATCATTATCATTGAGACCGTCACTATCTGTATCGGCTTTTGTTGGGTCAGTTCTGGAGTTTGACTCGGCAAAATCATCCAGTCCATCAGCGTCTGCATCGGTGCTCTCAGGATTACTAGATACCGAGTAGGTGGTTGTGACGCCGTCTCCATTTAAGTCAACAGTCACATCCCAGCCAGTGAGTTCTGCGCAATCAAACAAACCGTCGCCATCTGTATCATCGGTAGCGACACAATTAGCTAATGTAATAGTTGGAGCTGCCGGACCACTACTGCCGCTATCACATGCGCTGACTGCAAGCGCAAACAGCAAGCAAAGAAATGCATAAAGATTAAATTTAATCGCCATGAATATATCCCCAATATTATTAAGTTTTATGCTGGGATTATGGTAGAGAAAGCGGCAGTAGGCATCATACTAAAGTATGGTTTTCAGATGAAAGTGATAAGCGGTTACTTATTAAAGAGAGGAAATGATGCTCGATAAATATATCTAGTTAGATGCTAACAGTATGTAAATATAATTAGATTAGAAGTTTGAAATGCATATATAACTGTTTGTTTGTTTGATTAGTCGTAAATAGGAGGTTTTCTTCAGTGATTTTAAAAGCTCTGTATATTATAAACAGAGCTTTTTTTAAGAAATACTTTTTTGTAAAGTTTTTACGGCAAGAAAAATGTTAGAAGTATTTTATGATCATAATGGTTCCTTAAAAGGCTATTGAATGCTATGTGAAACTTGATGTAAATCAAATAAATATTATCAGAACCATACTTAAGTATGATTCTATTGTTTTTTTCATGCCTTAAAATAAGTTATATACGTTAAACGAACAGCGCCCTGTTTTAAATAGACAATGAAAATATGGTTGTATTTACAAAGATAGTAGCGTCAGTTAAAAAAATATAAATTAAAAAGGTAGTGATAAATGAAAAAAATATATTTGAAAAAAATGTTTTATGGGATGCTGGGGTTGAGGTCTGTCGTATTGGTTGTAGTGCTACTAACAGTATCTAGTATGGTGCAGGCTAATAATGCAATGCTATCAGCAAGCTTTGACTGGAATATGCCTGAGCGACTATTTGATACAAACAGTGATGGCATACCAGAATATGACCCATTAATGGAAGTCGAACCGGTTGATGGTTGGCAAATTAATTTAGATGCCTGTTTAAGTACTGGTGATAATAATATTGTTAGTTATAGCTGGAAGCTGGATGATGTTGATGTTACTTCATCGGCAAATTGTAGTGGTGTAATAACAGTGCCAAACCTGGGTGTGCACACGCTGAAACTAACGATAGAAGACAGTGTTGGTACGATTGCTACTGTACAAAAAGATATAGAAGTGAAAAATATATTGCTGGTTGGTTTGGGCGATTCATTTGCATCAGGTGAAGGTAACCCGGATGTGCCAGCTGTTATACCGGCGGCGGCTGATGTTGTCACGGATGTAATGACCAATATTTATGAGTCTGATGCTATCCAGCAGAATATTGCTGATTACAATAATCTGAAAACGACAGCACAGCAAACCTATAATACAGCAATTACTAATTATAATAATGTATTGGGTTATTCTGAGGCGATTATTTATAACGGCCCACTGTATGTTTCATGGTGGTTATTAGTAGAACCAGCCTGTTTAGAGGTTTTGGGTATCCCTCTGACACCAAATGACTGCAATACGGCAACTAATAATCGTGATTATTATTATCACAAAACACGATATGGTATAATTGGGCTGGGTATATCGTATTCAAATATGCATAACGATATGAGTGCCATTATTGATGCGGCGAATACAGCTACCTTTAATGCCCTGGCAACGCGTGACGCAGCTCAGGCCGAGCTGGATAACCTCACTGCTATGATAATCAATAGCGAAAATCATCTTGCAATTAATACAGCTGCAATAGCAGATACTTTAACAGCACTAGGTGCTTACCCTGGTGAGTGGATGGATCAACAATGTCATCGTTCGGCAATTTCCGGTCAGGCTCAGGCAGCCTTAAAACTTGAACAGGCTGATACAAAAAGCAGTGTTACCTTTGTGCATCTAGCTTGTTCTGGTGCAACCATTCTGAGCGGGCTGACGAGTACACAAGCTAAAGGAACCGATCAGGTAACCTCTCAGATAGACCAGCTTGCTAACAGAATTGGTGCGCGTACGATTGACAGCTTACTGGTATCGATTGGTGGTAACGACGTTGGCTTTTCAACGGTGCTTCAAAGTTGTGTCGATAGCGAACCATGTTTAACACTTTGTAGTGATGGACTTACTTTATGTCCAAGTACAGGTCTTGATATTTTTAATACTGGTGTGAGTAAATTACAAGCGGATGCGACTACTAATGGTTCGTTTGCATCATTACAGGCAAAGTTCACAGAGGTGTTAGGAAGTCAGTTAGATGCCAGTAATGTATATTTCACTTCATATCCAGATATGTTGCAGGATGATGACGGCACAACCTGTCGACAAGATCCAAATGATACCTGGTCAACCATGCCTAATTTCTCTAATTCAGAAATGGCTGCTGCACGAGTACTCTCTACACAACTTAATACAGAAGTTGGTACTCTGACGGTATCAAATGGCTGGAATTTTATTGATACACTTCCAGATGCAATGGCAAACCACGGTTATTGTGCGAATGATCACTGGATAGTAAGAATGTATGAAACTTTTGAAGTGCAAGGTGATCAGTCAGGCATGGTGCATCCAAACCTGAAAGGACATCAGGCTTATGCCAATGAAATTTCAAATAGAATTATTCCTGTCTTAATACCAGTACAGAATGAAAATCCAGTCACGAGTTATCAAGCTGCGGCTGATAACTCTGCTGCAGCAATGGGACCGTTATTCGCATTAATAATGGCTATGTTTGCAGGGCTTGGTTTTAGAGGACGTGTGAGTTACTCGAAAGAAAAGTCAGATAACTAACTATAAAGTCGTCATGCCGATATGCTTTAATCCGGAATCCGTTTTTTAAAGAATGGGTTCCGGATTAATTAAAAAGTATTGTCCTAAATGACAGTATTGTTGTTTTTCGGGTTGATTAAAAAGTTTGCGGTGGGCAGTGTTCGGTTTGCGGTAAAGTCAAAAGACTAAAAAGAATTGTTGACGATTAATCTTAAATAAGATTTTTGGCAAACCGCAAACCGCAAACCGCAAACCGCAAACAACGGACTACGTCCGTAACTTCCAGCGCTCTGTTTCCCCGGCATGCATGGGAATAATCTTTTCATCGGCCAGTGGGTATGAGTCTGGCACTGTCCAGTCTGTTTTCTCTAATGTAACCGTATTGGTGTTTCTCGGCAGGCCATAAAAATCTGCACCGTTAAAGCTGGCAAAGGCTTCCAGTTTGTCGAGCGCGTTATTATCATCAAAGGCACGTGCATACAGTTCAATCGCCAGTGGCGCAGAAAAAATACCGGCACAGCCGCAGCTGCTTTCTTTTCTACTCTGAGAATGGGGGGCGCTATCCGTGCCGAGGAAGAATTTGTGGCTACCGGAGATGGCGGCTTTCACTAACGCCAGCCGGTGTTCTTCGCGTTTTAACACAGGCAGGCAATAATAGTGCGGGCGGATACCACCTTTAAAAATTTCATTGCGGTTATAAAGCAAATGCTGCGGCGTGATGGTTGCGCCGACGAAGCGGTCTGCCTCTTCCACAAATTGCGCAGCATGTTTGGTGGTGATGTGCTCAAATACGATCTTTAACTCAGGAAAATCATTTTTCAAGGGTTCCATTACCTGTTCAATAAAACGGGCCTCACGGTCAAACACATCCACTGCCGGGTCAACCACTTCGCCATGAACCTGCAAAATCATGCCCAGCTTCTGCATGGCTTCCAGTGTGCTGTAACAGTTCTTTATATCAGTAACACCGGCATCCGAATTGGTGGTCGCACCGGCAGGATACAGCTTGAAGCCGTGCACAATGCCGCTATCTATGGCGCGGCTCACTTCATCAGCGGGGGTGTTATTGGTTAAATACAGCGACATTAACGGCTCAAACTGATGCTGCTCAGGAACCGCGGCAAGAATTCGCTGGCGATAAGCCCGGGCCATTTCGCTGGTTGTTACCGGCGGTGTCAGGTTTGGCATAACGACCGCGCGGGCAAACTGTCGACTGGTGTGTGCTACAAGATCGGTTAAAACAGCGCCATCGCGTAAGTGCAAATGCCAGTCATCTGGCCGGGTGATTTTTAATGTCATTTTGATGTCCATCAACTTAGTGGCTGAATTATCTCAGATTTAGTGCTGAATGTAATATTTGTTGCTGTAACTAAGTCGCATGTCTGTTAAAAAAGGCCAGCTATAAAACATAAGGACAATAAAAAATCATGGCGGTAGAATTATTTAATGACGGGGTTCACAAATGCATTTCATTTAGTGACCTGGTTAAAGGTGAAGGCGTGCAGTCTAATCAGTTTCTTATTGTCAATGGTGACGAGGCAATACTGCTTGATCCGGGCGGGCAGTTAACGTTCACACCATTGTCGCTGGAGCTGCGTAAGCTGGGGGACTTTGATACCTTAAATTACATTTTTGCCTCGCATCAGGATCCGGATATTATTTCAGCGATTGATGCCTGGATAACCCGCACGCCGGCAAAAGTGGTGGCGTCAAAACTATGGGCACGCTTTCTGCCGCACCTGTTGCCTGCCTATATGGGTGATAAAGTGGGTGAGCGTATCATCTCGGTTAATGATGAGGGCCTGAAACTGCCATTTGGTGATACCGAACTGTTAATCTTACCGGCGCATTTCCTGCACTCTGTGGGTAATTTGCAAATCTTCGATCCGGTCAGTAAAACCTTGTTCTCAGGTGATATGGGCGCTTCAATGGTGGATGATGGCCCGGAACACTCGGTAGAAAATTTCACCGACCATATACAGTATATGTCAGGGTTCCATAAACGTTATATGGTGTCGAATAAAGCCTGTCGCTTATGGGCGAATATGATCCGCCAGCTGGATGTACAGATGATGGTGCCGCAGCACGGCAGGAGCTTTAAAGGCCCGGAAATGATCAATCAGTTTCTGGACTGGATCTCGGCGCTGGAATGCGGTGTGGACCTGCTAACAGAAGAGAGTTACACGATACCCTCGTGAGTTAGTGTCACCGATCATCAGTCTGAAGTTGTAAGCTGGTAACAGCGGCTTATGACTTTAGACTGCGTGGCCTGAAAAGTGTTTTGCGATTGTGCGGCATATTTCATATCATTGTTCGATCTGAAAATGCAGACAAGGCTAAAACTTGAACGTTCTTCCCGCTTTATCTTTTATCCGTATTATGGGGCTGCTGTCAGCGCCGCAGGATTTGCCATACTCAAAGAGCCTGCTAAGGCAGGTGCTGTTTATTTACTTTGTCAGCGGACTGCTGGTGTTATTACCGGGCACTAGCGACCTGTTTACCGCCGTGGTGTTAATGCTGCTGGATTTAGCGATGCTGACCGGCTTTCTCAAATTCTGCCTTTATACCCGCAATACCTCTACGCGTTTTCTGCAAACCTTTATTGCCTGCCTTGGGGTGGGGGTTTTGTTTCAGCTGCTGGCACTGCCGCTGGTGCTGGTGATGAATACCGGTGCAGAACTATCACAGGCCAATAATGCGCTGGGTGCGTTATTTTACTTTTTACTGCTTAGCTGGCAGGTAACGGTGATTGCACATATTTTACGCCATGCAATGAATATGCAAATGACACTTACTCTGCTGTTATCATTCTCTTACGTCTTACTGGTCATTTATATCAGTAATCAGGCCGTTATATTATTAGCGGCCAGTTAACAGGATTAAACCGATTCAATGCATATACATATTTTAGGAATTTGCGGCACCTTCATGGGTGGTATTGCGGTGCTGGCCAGACAGGCCGGGCATAAGGTCAGTGGTTCGGATATGAATGTTTATCCGCCAATGAGCACCCAGCTTGAAGAGCAGGGAATAGCACTGATTCAGGGCTATGAACCCGAGCAGTTAAACGAAGAACCGGATCAGGTAGTGGTGGGCAATGCCATGTCACGCGGTAAACCGGTGGTTGAATACGTCCTCAACCGCAACCTGTCCTACACCTCCGGCCCGCAATGGCTGTATGAAAATGTACTAAAAGATCGCTGGGTGCTGGCTGTAAGTGGCACTCATGGCAAAACCACCACGGCCAGCATGCTGGCGTGGATACTGGAATATGCCGGCCTCAAGCCGGGCTTTTTGATTGGCGGCATACCGGCTAACTTCGGGCTGTCGGCAAGGCTGGGAGAATCGCCTTTTTTCGTCGTCGAAGCGGACGAATACGACACCGCTTTTTTTGATAAGCGCTCAAAATTCGTGCATTACCATGCGCGTACACTAGTCATGAATAACCTGGAGTTTGATCACGCCGATATTTTTGAAAATCTCGATGCGATTAAAAAACAGTTTCACCATCTGCTGCGAACCGTGCCGGGTGAAGGCCTGATCATTAGCAATGCTGAACAGCCCAACCTCGATGATGTACTGGAAAAAGGCTGCTGGACGACGGTCGAAAAGTTTACAGAAAATAGTGCCGATAAAGCAGCCGCTGGCTGGGGTGTACGCCTGCTCGAGGAGACAGGCAAACATTTCGAGGTGTTATTAGACGGCGAAAGCAAAGGCCAGGTGAGCTGGAATATGATCGGCGCGCATAATCGCAGCAATGCACTGGCAGCGATTGCCGCCGCGCGTCATGCCGGTGTGCCGGTTGAGGTGGCGCTGGAGTCGCTGAGCACATTTACAGGCGTAAAACGCCGGCAGGAAATTATCGGTCAGATCAATGGCGTCACCGTGTATGACGATTTTGCGCACCACCCCACCGCGATTGAAGAAACCCTGCAGGGCTTGCGTCAGCGTGTCGGCCAGCAGCGCATCATTGCGGTACTGGAACCGCGCTCAAACACCATGCGCATGGGTGTACATAAAGATAAACTGGCAGCTTCATTGGCTTTATCCGATCAGGTGTTTTTATTTCAGCCGGCGGATATCGACTGGGCGCTGGATACGGTGATTGATGAGCTGGGAGAGAAAGCCAGACTTTTTAATTCGGTGGATGCTATGATCAGTGAATTACAGCGGATGATGAAGCCGGATGATCATATTATGATAATGAGTAACGGTGGCTTTGATGGTTTTCATCAGCGTTTGATAGCAGCAATGGAAGCTGAGTGATGGTTTTTTTTCTGCTTTCATAGTGAGCCGACATGCTACGAATAAATAGCAAACAGCAGAAAGCGCCTAAACGTATCGGCCGCTATAGCATCCTCGAAACGCTGGGCAGAGGTGCCAGTGGCACTGTCTACAAAGCTTATGATCCTTTTGTGCAACGCCATGTTGCGATTAAATATTCCTCCGACCTGTCACAGATAGAGGACCGTCAGGCACGTGACCGGGTATTGCGCAGTTTCTTTCGCGAAGCTTATGCGGCCGGTAATCTGCATCATCCGAATATCGTTTCACTTTATGATGCCGGCATGCAGGGCAGTCACAGTTACATAGTGATGGAATTTGTTGAAGGAGTAACCTTAAAGTCTTATGCCAAAGAAGCGGCGCCGGTGGATCTGGCATCGGTGATTAATATAGTCACGCAGTGCTGCAAAGCGCTGGACTATGCCCACGAAAAAGGCGTTATTCACCGCGATATTAAACCGAGCAATATGCTGATTGCCAGTGACGGTCATATCAAACTGGCGGATTTCAGTATCGCCAATGTCAGTCGTTCGGATGACACACAGATAATCGGCTTAACCGGTTCGCCGATGTATATGTCACCGGAAGTCATTCGTGAGGAGGTGGCCGGCCCGCAAAGTGATATCTATTCGCTGGGTGTGGTGATGTATGAATTACTCACCGGTGAAACCCCTTTTTCCCCCGGTAATATGCACAGTGTTATGTATCAAATACTCAATCACGAAGCCAAACCGGTTACCAGGCTGCGACTGGATCTGCCGGAAAGGCTTTCAGAGATTGTCAGTAAATGTCTGAGCAAATCACTTAGTCAGCGTTATCAGTACGGCTATGAACTGGAACGCGATCTGGAGGTCTGCGTATCGGCTCAGTATTTTCAGGAAGAAAAAATTGGCGACCGGGAAAAAAGAAAAATGCTGAGTAAGCTGGCTTTCTTTGCAGGCTTTCATGAAGAAGAAGTCGACGGCGTGCACAAAGTTTGTCAGTGGTATAACTATCATGCCGGCCAGGCGATCGTGAATGAAGGCAGTACAGACGACGGCTTTTATATTCTGGCGCTGGGTTCAGTCGACATCAGAAAAGGTACTATACTGTTAGATACGCTGAATGCCGGTGAGTGCTTTGGTGAAATGGGTGTGCTGAATGATGTTCCCCGCAGTGCCAGCGTGGTGGCAAAAAGTTTTATACTGCTGATGAAAATAACGGCTGAAGCGCTGGAAAGCACCAGTGCGAGTTGTCAGATGCAGTTTTATAAAAAATTTGCACAGACATTATCTCAACGGCTGGTCAGCAGTAATGAACGTTGTATTGAAAGCACCCTGAACCAGGATAAAGTGAAAAAGCAGACAAACAGCAAAGCGGCGAATGACAAGAAAAAACCACGGACGATAAAAAAACAACAGGTAAAAGATGAATAGCAGAAAAAAAATAGCGCTGGCCGTGACAGGAGCATCCGGTGTGCAGTACGGATTCCGGTTGCTTGAAGTGCTGTTAAAAGAAAATCATCATGTCTACCTAATGCTGAGTAAAGCCGCACAGGTTGTCACCGCTATGGAGTCGGAACTAAAACTGCCGGGGCGCAAAAGCGAGCAGAAAAAATACCTGTCAGCACTGTTTAATACAGATCCGTCATTGCTGGATATTTTTGGTGATGAAGAATGGACGGCGCCGGTTGCCAGTGGCTCGGCAAAAGTTGATGCCATGGTAGTCTGCCCCTGCAGTATGAGTACCTTGTCACAAATCGCCGTAGGGGCCAGCAGCAATTTAATGGAACGGGCAGCGGATGTGATGTTAAAAGAGCGTCGTAAACTGATTATCGTTCCAAGAGAAACCCCGTTCTCCGATATACATCTGGAGAACATGCTGCGTTTAAGCCGTATGGGTGTGGTGGTGATGCCGGCCAATCCGGGATTTTATAACAAGCCTGAAATGGTCAGTGATATTATTGACTTTATGGTCGCACGGATTTTAGATCAGCTGGATATTGCGCAGGATTTATTGCGGCCATGGGGTCAGTAAACCAAATAAGCACTTCGGTTTATTTGGTTTCTTTTTAAAATCTACATCTACATCTACATCTACATCTATAGCAAAGTCAAAGGCGTCGGTGGTTGGCCGACAGCAACTCACTTTTCTGTCTACAGCTACAGAAAAGTAAGCAAAAGAAAGCTGTTCCGTTAATCAAGCTCTCATTAAAAAGCAATGAGAGTACTCTCGTCAGTCGCAATATTTACGGCTGCTGCGGAACTCGCGAATGATAGAGCTATTCGCTCAGACATCCTCGCAGAAGGCTCCGTAAATATTACGCCTTCCTCGGCTTGCTTAAATGGGAGGGGTAAATCTAAACAAAAAGATCAAAAGATCTAAGACTAAAAACAAAAAAATAAAGGCTTTAATTTTGTATCGGTTTTGACTCACCTTCCCCATTTAAGCAAGCCAAAGAGGGAGTTAAAAACAGGGAGTTGTCTGCGAGGATGCCTGAGCATGTTTTTTTATGCGAGTTCCGCATTAGGGCAGGACGCCCGTAAGTAGAGCAACGCAGGAGCAGTTGTCGAGCAGCCCTGTTTTTAATGAGTGATGAGGGTATCCGCATGTTTTTTATGCGGACTTGATTAACGGGGCGTATTTTTTTGGGTGACGTTTTTTTGTACGAGCAAAAAAAGGTTACTTGCTGTCGGTCAACCACCGACGCCCTTGATCTTGCCTTTGATTTTGATTTAGATTCAAAAGTGTAAAGTAAATAATAATTACTTTACATATCAACTATATACCAACGAAAATACCCTCAATGCAAATTACAAAAACAAAACAACGGGTTCTTATGTTTCTCTGGTTAATCATCTCCATCCCTGTCATCGTCACGCTGCTGATATTAATGAGCAATCAGGCCAATTTAAGTCAGGCACCGGGCCTGCTGCCGCGGTTAAAAATATTCACAACCACTAATCGTGCTGAAGTCAGCCGTGAGCCGGTATTAGCGGAATTACAGTCACCACAGTTTAAACAAACGGCAGATAAAGTATTTGCGGCTTTGCCGGCAATTGTGGAATCACTGGGCTGGGAGATTAAAGAAATCAATGAGGACAAGTTAAGATTGCGGGCGGTGGTCAGCACGCCGCTGTGGAAATTTAAAGACGATGTGGTGATTAATGTACTGGCAGGGGCTGATCACAGTTACCTGCTGGCCAGCTCGCAATCGCGTATTGGTCGCGCGGATCTGGCGGCTAACTCACGGCATTTACAAGTGCTGCTAGAAAAGCTGCGGCATGCCGGGTTGTAGCCGGTAATCGGTTTTGTCAAAGCAGCGGATTTATCTTAGACTATAATAAAAAAATGAGATTAATGATGATGAAGTTCTGCAGCGGATCGGTTCTTGTTGCATTTAAACTGCTGTTGTTCGGCCTGCTGACAAGTACTCAGGCGATAGCAGAAAATATTTATAAATACACGGATGCCAATGGTCATGTCAGCTATTCGGCCGAGCGACCACCGCAGGAGCTGGGTTACACACGCTTATCCCAAAACTGCTTTTACAATAGTTCAAGTTGTCAGGGCAATAAAACCGCCGCCAGACCCTGGTCATCCGAACCCTTAGATCACTCTTCCTTTGCCGGCTTTATCCGCGAAACGGCGACTCTTTATGAGTTAGATGCCGCCCTGCTCAGAGCCGTTATTCACGTTGAATCGGGTTTTAATCCTTATGCCATCTCGTCCAAAGGTGCACGTGGCTTAATGCAGCTGATGCCGCCGTTATTACAGGAATATGAAGTCTCGCGGCCGTATGACTATCGGCAGAACATCGCCGCAGGAGCCCGGCATTTAGCCGGCCTGTTAAAGCGCTTTAATCAGAATATTTCACTCGCCACCGCAGCTTATAATGCGGGTGAAGGTGCTGTACGGCGGTATAAAAAAATTCCGCCCTATAAAGAAACGCAAAATTACGTGCGAAAAGTTCACTTTCTTTTCAAACGCTACCGCATGGCAGCGCAGTCGGGTTAATCACAGAGGTACCAGGGTAGGTTTGTGCTGAGTCGGAGTGTTTTTCATTAGTTGAAAGATGCGAGGTACAAGCCGGATCAAAGCGATAAAGAACAGTATTCATCAGCTGGTTCTGTGCCTCTGTGACGGTATTTTGTTTGGTGCCTGATCAGCACCAAACAAGATAAACTGTTGACTAGTAAGCTTAGGGTATGGGTCACACATCGCTCTTTTTAAAGGCTAAAGTCAATTTATAAAGTATAAGCCAACTCAATACACTTATATGTGTCAAACTCCCATAATGAACTGTCGCCCAAATTGCGGTGCTTGCTGCATCGGCCCCTCCATCTCTTCCTCCATCCCCGGTATGCCAAACGGTAAACCAGCAGGCATGGCTTGTATCCAGTTAGATGAGGACATGAAATGCACTATTTTTGACCATCCTGAACGACCAGACGTCTGTCAAAATTTGCAACCAGCAGAGGACATGTGTGGTGACTCAAAAGAGCAAGCTTTGCGGTTCCTTGGCTGGCTGGAACAGCAAACTTCATAATATTAATGATTTCTGAATATCCCTAAAAAGCCGTCCTGTCGCCTCTCTAAAAAAGTCAATAAAACTTTCTATAGTGTTTTTGTCTTATTTAACACACTACATATTGTGCAAAAGTGACGTATTTGTCACAATGCCTCCAGTTTCTTGTTATACATAATAATTGAATTTTCCAAGGGGGAAGGATGACAGCTACGCATCTACACGCTGTGAAGGGTGGAACAGAAGAAGTACCGTTTCAGGATACATCTCTGGATATCTGGGATAAAAAATACCGCTTAAAGACCAAAGAAGGCGAGGCCGTTGACGGCAACTTGCAAGACACTTACGAGCGTGTTGCAAAAGCCCTGGCAGAGGTTGAAGAAACGCCTGCATTACAAAAAAAATGGCATAAAAAATTCCTTTGGGCACTGCAGCACGGTGCAATTCCAGCCGGGCGTATTATCTCCAATGCCGGCGCGCAGGAACACAAACCTGCGACTTCAACCATTAACTGTACCGTATCCGGCATCATTGCTGATTCAATGGACGATATACTGAAAAAAGTATACGAGTCCGGTTTAACGCTAAAAGCGGGTTGCGGTATCGGTTATGAGTTTTCAACCCTGCGCCCTAAAGGCGGTTACGTTTCAGGTGCCGGTGCTTATACTTCTGGCCCGATGTCATTCATGGATATCTACGACAAAATGTGTTTTACCGTGTCGTCAGCCGGTGGCCGTCGTGGCGCACAAATGGCCACTTTTGATGTGGGCCATCCGGACGTGTTTGATTTCATCAAAGCCAAGCGTGAAGACGGCCGTTTGCGCCAGTTTAATTTATCACTATTAATCACCACGGCCTTTGTTGAAGCAGTAAAAGCCGATACCGACTGGAAGCTGGCGTTCCCCGTCAGTGGCAAAGAACAGGAAGACGGTGAGTTTGATGCTAATGCCGACGACATCATCTGGCGCGAGTGGCCACAAAAAGAAGGTTACATCGTTAATGATGATGGCCTGGTGGCTTGTCGCGTAACGCGCACCGTGCCGGCCCGTCGTTTGTGGGATTCCATTATGGCATCCACTTATGATTACGCTGAGCCGGGTTTTATTCTGATCGACAAAGTTAACGAGCTGAACAATAACTGGTTCTGCGAAAACATCCGCGCTACCAACCCGTGTGGCGAGCAGCCATTACCCCCTTACGGCTCATGCCTGCTGGGTTCTGTTAATTTAACGCGTTTTATCAACAAACCCTTTACCGCAGAAGCCTCGTTTGACTGGGATGGATATCGCGAAACAGTCGCTATCTTTACCCGTATGCTCGATAACGTCGTCGAAATCAATGGTCTGCCACTGCCACAGCAGCAGCAAGAGATTATGAACAAACGTCGTCACGGCATGGGTTATTTAGGTCTGGGTTCAACCCTTACCATGATGGGGCTTAAATACGGCTCAGCAGAATCATTAAGCTTCACCGAAGAAGTCACCCGCGAATTAGCCATGACAGGCTGGCGCACGTCGTTAGAGTTAGCCAAAGAAAAAGGCCCGGCACCTATTTTAACGCAGGACTTCAGCGTCACTCAGGAAATGCTCTACAAGCGTCCTGAAATGAAAAAAGACGGCTATAAAGTCGGCGACATCGTCAAAGGCAGTGTGTTACACGCCAAATACAGTCGCTACATGCAAAAAGTGGCAGAAGTTGATCCAGAGCTGGCGGCTGAACTGGCAGAAGTGGGCGCACGTTTCACCCACCACAGCTCAATCGCACCAACCGGTACCATCTCCTTGTCACTGGCCAACAATGCCAGCAACGGCATCGAGCCAAGTTTTGCACACCACTATGCCCGTAACGTTATTCGTGAAGGCAAAAAGAGCAAAGAGAAAGTAGATGTTTTCTCCTACGAATTGCTGGCTTACCGTTCAATGATCAATCAGCAAGCCATGCCGTACAGTGAAGACCCGGCCACACAGTTACCGGAATACTTCATCACCGCAGAAGACATCACGCCGAAACAGCACGTGGATATTCAGGCCGCTTCGCAGAAATGGATCGACTCATCGATCTCAAAAACAGCGAATGTACCGACTGACTACCCGTTCGAAGATTTCAAAAATATCTACGAATACGCCTACGACATGGATCTGAAAGGCTGCACCACTTTCCGCTTCAATCCGGAAGTGTTCCAGGGTGTACTGGTTAAAGACAGCGACCTTGAAAACACTATGTACCAGTTCACACTGGAAAATGGTGAAGTGATTGAAGTGAAGGGTAATGAAGAGATCGAGTACGACGGTGAGATGCATTCGGCGGCCAACCTCTTCGATGCTTTAAAAGAAGGCTACTACGGCAAATTCTGACGTCGATATTTTGTTTGTGGGGGTGTTGGCTAACAATTTTTTTACTGCTCATTTACTTATTGTAAACATCGCATTAAAAAATTGATAACCGCCTACCCACAAATCAAAATCTCTTTGACAGAATAGAGAAAGTTTTAGAGAGTAATACCTGCTAAAACACAGGCTCCGATTTAGTGAATCAGAAATAGAGACTAAACAAGATTTAAAACAGGGCTGCGGCGTTGTTGGAAAAAAGGAAAGAAAATATGGCTACTAAAATCAATTCAAAAATTGTCAGTTTTAAAGTAGTAAAAGAAGAAGAGCCTGCAGCGGTTGTTGCAAAGGTTGAAGATGCAGCGAATGCAGTGGTGCACATGCACGAAGATGTTGAACGTCCTGAGTTACTGCTGGGTTCAACCTACAAGGTGAAAACACCGCTGTCGGAACATGCACTGTACATCACCATTAATGACATTGTTTTAAATCACGGCACCGACCACGAGCTGCGCCGTCCGTTTGAAATTTTCATCAACTCAAAATCAATGGATAACTTCCAGTGGGTAGTCGCACTCACCCGTGTTATCTCAGCCGTGTTCCGTAAAGGCGGCGACAGCTGCTTTCTGGTGGAAGAACTCAAAGCCGTGTTCGATCCAAAAGGCGGTTACTTCAAAAAAGGCGGCAAGTACATGCCATCACTGGTCGCAGAAATCGGTGATGCCATCGAGTCACACATGAAAATGATCGGCATGATCAAAGAAGAAGGCCTCGACGAACACCAGCAAAAATTAGTCGACGCAAAACGCGCCGAGTACGATGCCCAGCAAAACAGAGCCAGCGACAAAGAAGAAGCCGGTGAGTTTCCACCGGGTGCACAGCTTTGTGCCAAGTGTTCGACTCAGGCTGTGGTGATGATGGACGGGTGTATGACGTGTCTTTCTTGTGGCGACTCAAAATGCGGGTGATTTGCGGCGCCTGAAACGAGATAGCGTTGTTGCGGCGCAATTTTAAAATACTCACGTACTAGTTGTACGCTCCGTTTTTAAAATAGCACCGCGCCTGGCTCTATCGTTTAATGCTTGCAACTCACAAAATAGCGGCGCTCTGACACCGGATACAGCGTTGCAGCACTAATTGAAAATGCTCACGTACTGCGTGTACGCTGCGCTTTTCAATTAGCACCGCGCCTTGTCTGCGGAGCCAGTGCTTGCTCATTTGGATGAGCTGGCGATTAAAGAATAAGAGTAAAAATAATAAAAAATTGAAAAGGAATTTCCCAGTCTCATTGTAAATTCCTGAATAACAAAAAAAGGAAAATATGAATCAAAATGTCTTCATATTACGTGTAATGCGGGATATACCCCATAATGTCGTAATTAAACACCCCGTTTTGGGGTCTACTCACTGTTATGTGTAAAAACAAATGAACGGAATTCAATACAAATTTCATTTCCCATGGCGTATTCATGCGGCAATAGCTATTTCATTATTATGGCTGCCAGTAATATTCTCAGACAAAGCATTAACAATTGAAATATTCTTATTTGTATCTGTAGTTATAGCTATGCCTATTCTTACCATCTGGCAAGTAAGTGTTATGTCTATTAACTCAAAAGGCATTAAGTTATATCGGGTAAATAAATTAGTCTGGTCTGATATAACCGAAGCCAAACTAACAAGTTTTGTTGGCTTACCGTACATACTTATAAAAAGAAAAAAAGGCATGAAATGGTGGTTACCCTTGTACTTTAAAGGTAACCTAACTGTTAAAGATGCTTTAATAAATAATGCACCAAAAGAAAACCCAATATATGAAGCAGCAACTAAAAACACATAACAAGTGCATTAAGAACATTCGCTTGTCGCTCATTGGGACTTTTAAAAGAGGCGCTCTCGCTTCTCTTTTAAAAGCCCCTTATGCAAAACGTTAGATGCCTTAAGGGAATACTGGATAATTCACAATGTTATATTTTATTTTAGGTGTTTTAGTGTCATTACTGGTTATCACAATATTATCAGTAATATTTCCCTCCACAGTTCTATTTGAGTGGGTGAAGTTAAATATATCCAACATTCAAGCAGCTGGATCTTTAGCTATAGCTAGTAGTGCTGTTGTTGCTTTCTTTCTTTATAGAGCGACAATAAAAAGACACAAAAAAGAAGACGCTGATAAATCTTCTGAATATTTCTTGAAGGAAGGAAAAGAGTTACTCGAAAAAACATATCAATTATTTACAGATGATGGCGAAAACAAATCACCACCTCGTAATGACAGATTGCTGTGGCTTACTACAGCAAGAATGATTATTAGATATCAAAATCTAAAATCAAAAATTACAG
Organism: Gammaproteobacteria bacterium; assembly: GCA_029882215.1. GTDB lineage: Bacteria > Pseudomonadota > Gammaproteobacteria > SZUA-229 > SZUA-229 > JAUVDT01. The sequence continues at coordinate 55,269 of JAOULC010000021.1, forward strand.
CAAATGCACATTTAGAAATAATTGAAGAGCATGAAGAGTACTGGAGATTTCACTTCTATAAATTACTAGATGAAAACAGTGCCAATTTCTCCATAAGGTATTTTCAACCCTCTGGTGATAGATACAATGGTTTTAATGTGGCAAGAAACTCTATAGCAATAATATTCGATTTTGCTAAATGGAATGGCCCTGACCCACTTGAAGGTGTTGATGATAAAAGACTGTTTGCTAAAAAGGTCGTATCAATAGACCAACATGGAATCGAACATTATCTTGAGCAGTATGAAGGATATTGGGCTGACGTTATGGAAATAAGAAGAAATGAATACAACGACATCTAACAATACGCTCAAGCAGGGACGCGAAAAAACATCGCGCCCCTTAGCTCAACCGTTAGAGCCATAAGAGAAGAATATGAATTACCAAGAAATGGACGAACAAAATCAAGCCATAGCAAACCAAGAAATTAATGCTAGGCTGAGTGGGCTTAAAGATATTCTAAGAGGCCTTGCAGTTTCTATTTCAAAATACCTTATAGCAGCAAACTCAGGTGGTATTTTAGCTATTCTTGCATATTTAAACTCATTAAAGAATGTTGACCCAACGAGTTCTATAAAAGTATCACTTGTTTTTTTTGTTATAGGTCTAGTTTTAATTTCTGTTGTTCTTTTTTGGGTGTGCTGGAGAGTCTGGAAGATTGACAGTCAATATAAAAAAGATATGTCAGTTTTTTATAATAACCAAATATCTTTTTTTGAACTTAGACGTAGAGATAATGAAAGAACGGAAAGTGATAAAGTTGAATATTTCTTAGGGGCTTTATCATTCATATCATTTATGGTTGCTGTAATATCAGGAGCAATAAATTTTGTTTAGATTAAAGGGGTCAGAGTGAACCTCCCCCAGTTTAACGGATACTTTTAATCAGAGACAAAAGTCTCTAATGGAGTGTCCCAATGAGCAGTAAACGTAAGCCCTATAATACTTATACAAAAGAGTTTAAGCTAGAAGCCCTTCGC
>JAOULC010000022.1 GCA_029882215.1 Gammaproteobacteria bacterium
ATATCGCCCTGTTATACGCATATTTAGCCGCCTTATGCGGAATCATTGCATCTGCTACCAGAGGCCCCAGATCTGCCCTGGGACGCAGTAACATAATGCGCAGTTTCTTGTCCTTTAGGTACTGCTCTGCGGTGGAAACGACTACACCCTGTTCAATATGTGCTTCGATGATATAAGGCGTTTGTGTGTCAGACTCTATATAGACAAGGGCAATATGTGAAAAATTACCCGGGTAGTTATTACCGCGCGCGATCAGTGCCGATGTCGCGGCACCACCGCGTGAAACCAGAATATCACCACTGCGAAGCCTGACATCATGCAGATCCGCATAAGGCGCCTTTGATGGCTCATCCGTACCGTGTACCAGCGATAGTACTAAGTCTGATCGTGACTGCAGAATAGTTTCCTCAGCAGCAGCACGTGAGCCATAAAGCAGTCGGTAAAGCGTGGTCCGGGTTGCATGTGACCGGATATTCCAGTTAATGGACTGCTGCTTAATCACAGCTCGCATATCTGCAATCAGCTTAATGTATTCCATAACCGATGTCTCACAGACACTAACCACAGGTCCTGTCTCGAACACCAGTGTTTCGAGTTGCTTAAAAATAGGATGACCGGGTGCTAACGATTCCACACTGGCACGCTTTATTAATTTTTTTAGCTTCTCAAAATTTGACGTTAAAGCCACTTCGGCCTTATTACAGCCTTGTTGCTTGAGCTCCACATATTGTGCCTCCAGTGTCTGCCAGTAAGCATTCTGACCCCATGAAAAAACCGGCCTTTGCGGTTGTTCAATATCAAAATTAACATGCTTTCTGTCATCAAATGGAATAAGCAGTATGATGTATAACATGACAGAAAATAACAAAAACCATTTAACACGCTTCATAATTTTAGCCGGCCAGTACCGTATTCGTTAGCAGAGTATTCATCAGGCTGACCACACACTATCGTTTAGTGATGATCGGAATTGCATCAGCTATCTAGTGTATCACTGACTACTGGGGATTATTTGGACTATTTACTGATAATATTTTTAACTATCTACATATTGTCAGGCATCCGTTGAGAAAAATCACTGCAAACGATATTAATATATAACGACACCGTTTTATGTATTCAAATCCATCATAAGAACCGTCTTTAGTGTCAGGAGCAGCTGATAAATGTCATAGTGGGTGTCTGACTGATAGTCACTTATAAATAGTTAAAAGTATTACAATGAGCATATTAAGATTGATTTTATTTGGCTTATACGAGAAAGTGCTGTTATGAATATACACTCAGCACAATTACGTGAAAAAGTTGCATGGGCGATGTATGACTTTGCTAATTCCGGCTATGCAACCGTTGTCCTGACGACGATATATAATGCCTGGTTTGTATCCGCTATCGTTCTGACTGATGGCACTGATACCGGCACCGCAACATTACTCTGGACGCTGGCTATTGCCATCGGTAACTTTCTTATTCTCTTCAGTGCACCGGTGCTGGGTGCCTTAGCGGATATATATGCTATCCGCAAACGCCTGTTACTGGCCAGCTCGCTCGGTTGTATCTTTTTCACCGCTTTATTGTCTGTACCTGAAGCCGGAGATACCTGGCTGGCAATGGGTTTACTGATAGTTTCGTATTATATGTTTGCCTGTGGTGAGAATCTTATTGCCGCCTTTCTTCCTGAATTAACCACCGCAGATAACATCGGACGGCTATCAGGGTATGGCTGGGCTTTAGGTTTTATGGGTGGCCTGCTAACACTGGCCTTATGTTTGTATTACATCAGTTCGGCCGAAGCTGCCGGACAAACAGCGGCAGAGTTTATTCCTGTCACCATGTTAATTGTATCGGCTTGTTTTCTGGTTTCTGCAATCCCGGCTTTTATCTGGTTAAAAGAACGCGGCAAACCCTCTCAGACATCATCACAGCGAATCATTCGCAATACCTTTGGCGAACTTAAAACAACCTTAAACAATCTCAGACATTTTCCTGACCTGAAACGTTTTATGTATGCACTCACCTGCTTCCACGGTGGTATTTATATTGTTATTGTACTGGCTGCTGTTTATGCAGAACAAGTAATGGGGTTTGATACCAAACAAAATATTATTCTAATCGGGGTTGTCAATATAACAGCGGCCGCCGGTGCATTTGCATTTGGCCATATACAGGACAAAATAGGATCGGTTCGTACACTCATACTGACTTTACTTATCTGGTGCCTGGCCATCGTGATTGCCTGGTCAAGTAAAGAGCTGGTCAGTTTCTGGATAGCAGCCAACCTCATTGGGATTGCACTCGGCGCATCACAATCGGGCAGCCGTGCCTTAATGGGTCTGTTCAGTCCGCCAGGGCATTATGCAGAGTACTTTGGCTTATGGGGATTGTGCGTAAAACTGGCCGCCATCATCGGTCCCATTAGCTATGGCCTGCTGAATAAATTTTTTGCCGGTGATCACCGCAGCAGTTTATTAGTTACCTTAGTATTTTTTATATCAGGTCTGATATTACTGCTCGGTGTGAATGAGCGACGCGGTATCAAAACGGCAAATAAAATTCATTAATACCTGTGCCTGTATCCGCAAACAAAAAAACAACGCCATTACAGATAAACCTTAATAAAAAACTTAAAAAGAAAACAGCTTATTGCTAAACATGCATATCAGTATAAATGCAGTATTTTTTAGCTACGTTAGTTCTCAGCACTGATAAATGACCAGTAATTTATGCGACTGACCCGAATTTATAAGCCTCACATCATCGGCGGCATTTGCAGATTCAACACAGAGCATATTCATATAACCATCCGGCCCTAAGTCAGCCATTTTGTCTGCCGTTTCTTTCCAGGGGTTCCAGACGACAGTTGATTCACTGCCCTGTTTTTTGATAGTGATTTCTCGTTGTTTATTTTTTATCGTGACATCATCTGCTGTTTCAAGATACACACGATCAACTTCCTGATCAATAATCACTGAACGGCTTTGTGTTTTACGCTTGAAACCATCTGTCTTGTCCAGATAGGGTTTGCCCTCCAGTCCTTGTACTGTTGTTGTAGAAATATCCTGTACATTAAAGTAGGTATGTAGCGCCTGTCCTATGGTAATAGCCTGATCGCTATTGTTATGTGTGATTAGTTCAAGCTTCAGCGTTTTTCCAAGCGTAACAATGTACTCTGCCGTGGTGGGCTGTGGCCACATTTGCTGATACTTTTCAGCAAGCTGATTAGATTCTAATTTAAAACAAATCTGTGTCTGACCATTGTCTATCTCAGTCGTCTCTGTTACCTGCCACATCACAGTGCGTGCATAACCGTGCGCGGGATATGCCGGGTTATTTTCATGCGCACCGAACCAGGGCCAGCAAATCGGTATACCACCACGCACTGATTTCCCTGCAGAAAAAGTCGCATCTTCTGACAGCCAGATAACATCTTCCTGACCAGCCGGTACCCAGCTCAGCAAATGCGCACCCTGCAGACTAATACGGCCACTGGCCTGACTGTTTTTAATCTCGACAACCGGTATATCGCCTTCACCGGTGATAAATTCAAGACGTGTGAATTCACTGTGGATTGAAAAATCATTATTTAGCTTCGCGATATCATATTTTATTGTCATAGCCTTACTCACTGAGTCCATTATTTTTTTCTCGCTGGCGCTGACAGTATGTCTGCTCTTGCGGATTTTCAACTGCCGTTACGATTGCATCAACTATCGTTGCAAATTCTTCGGGCGAAATAGCACTGATAACACGGCCCATTAATTTCGGATCAATATCTGCATAAGAAACCTGACCAGTACGTAAATGGACGGCAATACCAGCCATATGATAGCCATCCTGACCGGCATTTTCCTGGTTCAGGATGGCTTCATTCATTTCCAGTAATTCATCGTACTTTTCTTCAATTAGACGGTACAGATCATCCGCTATATTTTCATCAAGAAAAACAATATGACTTTCTTCATCCTGAACAACTTCCACTTCAATCCCTTGTGACTTGAGCCAGTCAGAAAACAGCTGTGTTGGCGTCTCGTGAAAAAATATATATTCAAGCATAGGAATTCTTCACTAATAAATAATAAGCATATAATATCAGTAAGATAATAACCTGTTTTAGAGCATGTCGTTATATTTATTAACTCAGGATATGATTGCAAAGCAGGGATAGAGTTACCCTGCTCTGCCGAGCCTGTAATAGATTTACTGGGCAATACTAGTGGATTCTATCAACGATATGATGCTTACCAATCATATGAACACTCGAGGCCTGCGGACCATCATTACCCGCTTCTTCTGCAAACCTGACCTCATCACCTATTTCAAGTGAATCGTAATTTTCATCCAGCATACTGTTTCTATGGAAATACACTTCCCGACCATCCGGCGTGGCTATTCGTCCATAGTCTTCTCCAGAAATAATTTCCGAGATCATGCCATGCGCAGGTGGCCGATGTGTTTTTACCTGCCCGCGGCGCTTTCTGGCATATTCAGTTAACTGACGTTTTGCTGCTTCAAACGCATCTCGTAAAGCAACGTACACATCTTCATGCGCATGGTGATCTTTTGGCGAACGGTTAACAACCAGCTCGCCATCCGGCACCGTCATGTCGATACAGATATGGTACAGGTTACCTTTGTTATGATGACTATGAGGTGCTTCTACAACCACTTTAAGGGAGATAATCTGATCATAAAAATGATCCAGTTTATTGGCTTTTTCAAGGATTCTAGCTTCTACAAAATCTGAATGAGGAATATCACGAAAGGTAATCTGAACAGGTTGCTTCATACTATCACTCCTTTAGTCCGGGCTCATTACATAGCCTGACTAATTGTTTATGACTGGTTTTATTTACACATAAATACCACATGCGAGTATTGATACAAATCAGCTATTTGGGAGATTAAAGAGCCGACCAATTAACTATAGTCGCTGGTAAAGTTTGCTGTATGTCATTCATCGTTTTTTATGGACATCAGAGAAGGCTTTAATAAAAATATTTTTTAGTTATTGTTTTTTATAGGAATAATAATGCCATCACTGAGGATGATTATCCTGTTATGAGACCCAAAGTTTGCTACGGAACACACAACAGGAGATTATTAAAATGCTGTAACAGATGCATAGCGCCTAAGAAAAGCTGTAAATCGCTAATTTGATCAGCCAAGTACTTTGTCTTTATCCCGCTGCAATAGCGCATAAGCCTACTAAATAACAATCATTTTTGTTTATAAAATATTGCTGTCGCTATATTTAGAAACACAGACCATGAAGATGATCAGCACTTAAGACATTATTTAATCTAACTAAGATGTTTTCAGGAACCCTGATTTTTCTGATAGATCTTATTTATTATCAGCTAACCACTCCCGCTTAATTGCCTTTCTGGCCACTCCGGCTGACTTCTATTTCCTCTTCTGCCGCTTTTATCAAACCCGCCATTTTAGATATTAAATTTTCACACTGATAAGTATCATTTCTCGCCAGTGACTGTTCTATCAGCAAACAAACATTTGTGATTTCAGGATAACCAAATGATCCTGCCAGTCCTTTTAATTTATGCAGTGCTGCTTTAAGCTGGTCGCGGTCTTTGTTTTCATGAGCATGTTTTATCGTATTGTATACAGATGGTAGCTTTGAAATAAAGCGTATTTTAAGATCAAACACATCAGGATCCTGGTAATAGTGCTTGCTGTCATTTTTGACTGTTTCATGATCAGACTCTGTGACTTCCAGATACTGGTAAACAGTTTCGTACAAGACCTCTTTACTGACAGGTTTGGTAATATAATCATTGCAACCGGCTGCAAAACAGGCTTCTTTATCCTGCTTCATACTGTTTGCTGTTAATGAGATTATCACGCCCTTATACCCTGACTGACGAAGTACTCTGATAGCCTCCACCCCATCCATAACTGGCATTTGCATATCCATGAAAATGATATCAAATGACTCGTTTCTGGCTGCTTCAACCGCCTCCTTACCATTAGCGGCGATTTTAATTTCTGCGCCAATATTCTCAAGCAACAAACAATACAATTGCTGATTATCAAGATTATCTTCTGCTAGCAAAATTTTGCCTGAGACTCGCTTATTAGCATCACCAACCGGCAATAGATGTAAATACGCCGCTGATTTTAATTTTTTCTGAACTGTTTTGACAGTTGAAATATCTCCGGTACTAACACTGACTATAAACCTGCTGCCAATTCCCGGCAGACTATGTGCACTTATCTCACCACCCATGCGCTCTGCAAACTGTTTAGACAACGTCAGACCCAGACCTGTTCCGCCATATTTACGTGTAACCGTTGAGTCAGCCTGTGTAAAGACATCAAATACTTTATTGATTTGCTCCTCAGACATCCCTATTCCGGTATCAATCACCTCTATAAATATTTTTTGTGTAATAAAATCACAACTTGTTTTTACATTAATTCTGCCTGTCTCGGTAAACTTGACGGCATTACTGCATAAATTAAGTATTATCTGTTTCAGCCTGAAAGGATCCCCGATAATAGATTCAGGTATCGGGTATTCATATACAAATTCAATAAACAGTCCTTTAGCCTTTACTTGTGGCGCAATTATTTGCTCAACTTCAGCCAGTAACTGAAACACAGAAAAATTTTCTTTATCAAAATCAATTCTATCTGCTTCAAGTTTTGAAATATCGAGAATATCATTTATCACCTGTAATAGGTGTTTACCATTCCTGACAATTGAGTGCGAATGCCTGATTCTGTCTTCTTTAGTAATTGAATCATGAAGATTTATTTCAGCAAAACCAATAATCGCTGTTAAGGGTGTTCTTATTTCGTGACTCATGGTTGCGAGAAATGTTGATTTAGCCCGGGTAGCCTCAAGAGCAAGCTTAGAGACTTCCTCGAGCTCAGAATTCTTATCAATTAACTCAGCATTCTTTTGTGAAACAAAGTCTGATACGACACGCGTGATAATAAGAGCCAGTATTATTAGAAACAGGACACTGAACACTGACCCTAGAAAAACTTTCTGATAGGACTGCCTGCCTTCAACAACAAACTGCATTTCATAATATTTTTGCATGCCAATGAGACTTTCCATGACCCTCATTATATCTGCCTGTGCAGACTGTGCTTTCTGGCTGATAAGGTATGCATTTTCAGTTTCGAACTCTGCCATAATAGAACTGATAGCCGCCTGATTGATCGGCTGCGCTATTTTTATTAAACGCACCAGTTCCTTAAGTAACTCTTGTTCCTGTTGATTTCTTGTTAGTAATAACAGCTTCTCTCTGGATCCCCGAAACTCACCTGCCAGAGAGAAAAACTCGTGGCTTTTTTCCTCACGCAAAAAAGGATCTTTTGATGCCAGCATGCTGCTTAAAATTATCTGTCGTTTTCGAATGACATCCCGCATGTTATACAAATGCATTATCTTTGCATTTTCAATTTCGACAATTTCAGTCAGTTTATTAGTGCTCTGGCGGATCTGATACAGAGAGGTAACGGCATAAATAATCACCAGCGCAATAACTAGCGAAAAGCCTAGCTGGACTACTCGACCGGTTTCATAGCGGGATAATTTTTCCAGAAAAAACATAAATCATCTCAAATTACCCGCAGCCATAGTCACAACGGGTATATCAACAATCACGCAACAGATCCCTGTTAAAGTGCTAAGGAGCTTAATTAAACATTGCGCTTACATAAGACCAGAGCACATTAGACTTACTCACTGAAAATTTATGCCTTAATATTCCCGCTCTGACACGCTGCCAGCTATCATGCAAGCCGGTATAAACTGACGAATATTTAAACACAGATAATACTCAGTTAGCTCTCTTAAAGTGAACTAAAACCGCGCTGTAAGTCTGCTTTAATATCCTCTAAGTCCTCCAGACCAACCGATAGCCTAATCAAACCTTGCTTTATTCCGGCCGCCACTTGCAACTCTGGTGTCAGGCGGCCATGGGTTGTTGTCGCAGGATGGGTAATCGTGGTTCTTGTATCTCCCAGATTACCGGTAATAGACAGCATTTGAGTTGAGTCTATAACCTTCCAGGCGGTTTCCTGGTCTTTCATTTCAAACGACACAATACCGCCAAAGCCAGACTGTTGTTTACAGGCCAGCTCATACTGCGGGTGTGTTTCCAGGCCACAATAATATACTTTTACAACACTTGGTTGTAATTCCAGCCATTTTGCTAATTTAAGGGCATTAACGGTATGCGCATCCATTCTTAGCTTTAGTGTTTCCAGACTTTTTGAAAACACCCATGCATTAAACGGGCTCATTGAAGGACCGGCTGTTCTTAAAAATGAAAACACGTCGGTGCCAACAACAGCTTCAGAACCCAGTACCGCGCCACCCATACAACGCCCCTGGCCATCAATAAACTTGGTCGCTGAATGTACCACAATATCTGCACCAAACTTAATGGGCTGCTGCAATGCCGGCGTACACAATGCATTATCGACAACTAACAATGCATTATTTGCATGCGCCAGATCAGCCAGCGCACGTATATCAGCAATATCACCCAGTGGATTTGATGGGGTTTCTAGGAACAATATTCTGGTATTGCTCTGGATGGCATTTTCCCACGAACGGTTATCGACTAAATCAACATAGCTCACTTCTATATCGAATTTCTTTAAAAATTTTTCCATCAGTACATTGGTTACACCAAAAATACTGCTGGATGAAATAATATGATCACCGGCTTTCAGAATACCCAAAAAGGTTGCCGTAATCGCTGCCATGCCAGATGATGTCGCCAGACATTTTTCCGCTCCTTCCAGCGCAGCCAGCCTGTTTTCAAATGTCCTTACCGTGGGATTGGTAAAGCGTGAATATATATTGCCAGACTCCGTGCCTGAGAAGCGGGCAGCAGCTTCCGCCGCCGATTTAAAGACATAGCTTGAGGTTGGGAATATAGCCTCTGAATGCTCTCCTTCATTTGTTCTGTCCAGCCCTGCTCTTATTGCCAGCGTTTCAAAACCTGTTTCGTCGTCAAATTGATAGCTCATGCCTTTACCGTAATTATGTTTCAATATTTTATTATCTTATCACTTATGGATCAGTCTTCAATCCATACGTCTGTATTCAGCTCCACTTTTTCATACAGCTGTATGATGTCCTGATTGCGCATGCGAATACAGCCATGTGAAACCGGCTTTGAAATATTTTCTTCATCAGCCGTACCATGGATATAAATATACCGCGCAAATGAATCAATTCCATCACCCATATTAATGCCGGCTTGTTTACCAGCCAGCCTGATTATTCTTGCTGTGATAACATCATCCGGTAACGGTATGTTTCTGGCCTGTAAATCTGCCAGACAACCTTGTGCCTGGCGGCCGATAAAAACCTCATCTTGAGGCATGCCTGCGCCTATTTTTTCACACACCTGATGATAGCCTAACGGTGTTTTGAAACTTCCCTCACGGTTACCCACTCCGTACATCGAAGTAGATACAGGGTATTCAGTTATCAGCTGCTCATTAGCATCATAAAGCCTTAACAGCTGATCTGAGACATTCACTTTAATTGTAGCCATAGTTAGGTCTATAATCTGTTTAATACATATACAAAGGCTTCACTATACCCGCTAATCATGCTGCAATTCAAACATACACTGTTGCTTCTGTCGTTTTCTCTTAGTGGCTCTGTTGCACTGGCAGATCAGGTCATTGTCAGCTCCTGTCAGGATATCAGTAACAAGCTTGGAAGCGTTCATCTTGAAAGCTGTCTTTCACACAAACTCGATGACTCCGGTTATCGTAGTCGCCTCAATAAACCCCTATTAATCAAGGAATATCCTCCTCTGGGTCAGAGAATACCTCAGGCCAAAATACTTTTACTCGGCGGTATTCATGGTGATGAATACTCATCCGTCAGTATCGTTTTTAAATGGCTTAGCACGCTAGACAAGTACCATAGCGGATTATTCCACTGGAAAATTATTCCACTGCTGAATCCCGATGGCTTATTAAGAAAGCCTTCACACAGAACCAATGGCAATGGTGTCGATCTCAATCGCAACTTTTCCCCTGGCAGTAATAAACAGGCCAGCCTGGATTACTGGGTAAAACGAACCCGCAAAGACAGCCGTCGCTACCCCGGCCCGGCCCCAGTCAGTGAACCTGAGACACAATGGCTGGAGAAGCTGATCAACGACTTTAATCCGGATGTGATTATTGCTGTACATGCACCTTTTGGCATCCTTGATTTCGACGGCCCGCATCAGGCACCAAAACATCTCGGATCATTACATTTGAAACTATTGGGCACATACCCGGGCTCACTTGGTAACTACGCTGGTATCCAGCTCGGCAAACCAGTGATTACCATTGAGCTTCCGCATGCCGGTATCATGCCCAGCAAGCAACATGTGTCAGGAATCTGGACTGATCTGGTACGCTGGTTAAAGCAGCACGCAAAAACAACCTCAACAAAGCAAAAGCTTTTACATGCTGAAACAGAGGTATTACAAAAAAGCGTATTGATTGACTGACGAAAAACTAAAAAACTTATTCGCTTGCTACACACGATCAAGACTTTAGCCTTTTAAAGCCGTGTAAGAACCTGATCAGGCTCCTGAATTCTTCCCTCAAAAATAATCCGCCACTGGCCATCGCTTTCCTGCTTCCAGTATTGTCGCTTATAACCTACAGAAGAGTAATTATTGCTTTTATAATGCTGTTGAAAAGTAACCACAAGTATGTCGTCTTTAGGGTGCTTTAAAATACTTAAATCATCCGCTTTTACCCGGATATATTTTTTATTTTTATTCACCTGCTGCTTGTGTGAATACCATTGTGAAAAGTCTGTCTTACCTGCTTTAAATGTTTTTGAGTAATGCTGAATGTATCGCGTAGTATCCATACTTTGCCAGTCCTGCAACCAGCCTGTCACCAGTTTAGTGAAGAACTCTTTTTCCTGCTGCCACTTTTCCTTATCCAGCCAGTTAATATTATCGGCAATCACAAAAGGCGTGCGTTTTAATTGCAGATAACTCCCTACTGTTTGCAAATCTGCATTTGATAAGACAACACAGCCTTCACTGTCTCTTGGAGGACGACTATACGTGTCTAAAGGTGTACCGTGCAGCCAGATCCCATAACCGGTTTTACCCAGCCGGTCATCCCATACGTTTGGATAATTTAATGGAAAAGCACCTTCACCATATTTATCTGGCAAACTCTCAGGAGAAAGAAAATTTTCTATAAAATAAACACCGAGAGGGGTTCTGTTATCACCTTCAAACTGTTTATACGGACCACTCTTTCCCATTGAAACATAAAAATCACCGATTTTTTTCGGTATACCATTTTTATTCTCAAACAAATATAGACGTGAATTGTTCAGTCCAACCACTACCGCATACTGATAGCGCTGATCAAGATTCAGCAATGCCGCTGGTAACAGTCCATCTCTAACCGGGCTTTTATGGTTTTGCCAGCGCTTGCTGGCTTCTGCAAGAAAACCTTCAAGTAACACATTCTGTTTTAAAAGCTGACCTACCTTTTCAAGCCCTTGCGCCTTTGCGAGCAAGACATCGGCATAAATCAGTTGCGCCAGCTTAAAATCAGGCTTGCTTTTTAGCAACTGTTGTAACTGAGATATTGCCTGCTCGAGCTGCTGCGACTGTATAGATGTTAGTGCATTAATGAGCTGCTGCTCAGGCGACTGATTAAACGCTTGTCCATACGACGTGGCACTGCCGATGAATAGCAGTACAATCAAAACGCTTTGTTTATACCAGTGTGACATCATTACAGTTTTTCTGTTACCTGTTCGCGTGTGATCAGCCAGGTTTGATTTTCCAGAGACCAGTACAACTGTTTTCTTACCTGATCCTGATATGTATCAGTCTGGTATTTCTGAGTGAACTCTATCAGTGCGCTATCTTTTTCTGCATTAAAATATACATCTACTTCAGTATAGCTCACAACTACCTGTTTTGAATTTCTCAGACGGTAACGTCGCTGAGCCAGCCAGTCCTGATACGACAAATTTCCTCCCGGCTGAAATTTTTCAGAATAGGTTGCAAGGTATGATTTCACGTCACCTTTCATCCATGCCTTTGCCCAGCTTTCCACTTTAGCCGATAAAACAACTGTCAATTGACTGGTTATCTCAGCATCTGATTTTTTTTGCTGGTTTTTATCTGTGCTGACTACTATTGTTTGCGGCTCTTGTTGTGCTGCTTTCAGCTCAACAATTGAATCCAGACCTGGCAGCTGTGCCGTTACCTTTTTATCCAGTGCTTTAGCATATGCCTGAGCCGCCATATAAGCGTATATCTGACTTATATTTTTTTGTGTTACAGAAAACTGCTTATCTGAAATCATTGCAGCCTTTAAACTTTCCAGCGCCTGTTCTGTCTTCCCCTGTGCCATTTGCGCCACCGCCAGATTATTCAGATAGGTAACCTGAGAGGGATACTGCAGCTTGAGTTTCTGAAAATGATCCTCAGCCTGCTGATAGTTCTTCTGCTGAATCAGTTCGAGGCCAAGTTTAAGCTGAGCATCCTGACTGTCTGTGCTCAGAATCTCGGACTGTACATTAACAGTCAAAAGCATCAGGCTTAATAAAAACCATTTAGAAACGTTCATATTTAGTGACTATTATGTATGTCTATGACGGCAGGGTTATTGACAGTCGTTTTCTTTGCGCTGTCATTACGAACCTGATCGATATGTTCAAGATACTGCTGATCAACATCACCCGTCACATACTCCCCATTAAAGCAGGAGGTATCAAAAGCCGTTAGTTCTTTGTTGCCTTTTTTAACCGCTTTCTCAAGCTCATCAAGATCCTGATAGACCAGCCAGTCAGCGCCAATTTCTCTGCAGATTTCATCTTCTGTACGGTTATGCGCGATAAACTCGTTCATTGACGGCATATCGATACCATAGACGTTTGGAAAACGTACTGGTGGTGCGGCTGATGCCATATAAACTTTATTTGCACCGGCATCCCTCGCCATCTGAATAATTTGTTTTGAGGTGGTGCCGCGCACAATTGAATCATCAACCAGCATGACATTTTTGCCTTTGAACTCCAGCTCCACCGGATTCAGTTTCTGGCGCACTGATTTTTTACGTTCCTGTTGCCCCGGCATGATAAAGGTACGACCGATGTAACGGTTTTTAATAAACCCTTCACGGTATTTAACACCTAAATGAAACGCGACTTCGAGTGCTGATGTACGACTGGTATCCGGAATGGGGATCACTACATCAATATCATGGTCGGGCCGGATACGTTTGATTTTATTGACCAGACCTTCGCCCATGCGTAAACGGGCTTTGTAGACTGAAATATTATCGATAATGGAGTCTGGACGGGCAAAATAGACGTACTCAAAAATACACGGTGCCACTTTTGGGTTTTCGGCACACTGCTGACTAAAGAACTCACCTTCTTTGGTAATGAAAATTGCCTCGCCAGGCGCTAAATCCCGCACCAGGTCAAATCCCAGCGCCTGCAATGCCACGCTTTCTGATGCGACCATGTATTCGGTACCCTGCTCAGTTTCCCGCTTACCATAGCAGACAGGCCGGATGGCATACGGGTCACGAAATGCGATGATGCCTCTGCCAACAATTGTCGCAACAACGGCATAGCCGCCTTTGCAGCGTTTATGCACCGCTTCTACTGCTTTAAATACATGCTCCTGAGAGACTTTTAATCCACCCTGTGTCTGTAATTCATGGGCCAGGATATTCAGTAGTATTTCTGAGTCTGACTCTGTATTGATATGGCGTAAATCGGTGCGATACAGCTCTTTTTTCAACTCAGCTGCATTGGTCAGATTGCCATTATGAGCCAGTGCAATGCCATAAGGTGAGTTGACGTAAAAAGGCTGAGCTTCAGCGGATGATGAGCAGCCCGCCGTCGGATAACGCACATGGCCTATCCCCATATTACCGGGCAATTGCATCATATGCTCAGTTTCAAAGACATCTCGCACCAGTCCGTTCGCTTTACGCAAAAAGAATTTCCGGCCTTCACACGTCACGATGCCCGCTGCATCCTGACCTCGATGTTGTAATATCGTTAAACCATCATAGAGCAGTTGGTTAACTGGACTAAAACCGACAACACCAATAATACCGCACATTAAAAATTCCTCGAAAAGCTAGCTGCAAAAAATAATTTGAAAGTCTGATGTTAACCAGGGAGATTGTTTGAAATGTTATCTGGTAAATAAACCTGTAACCAGCTTGCTAATGCCTGAAAGCGCACCACCAGCTCCGAATCTTTCCAGAACGACTGATCCTGAACACTGGTCAGACTTGCAAGCATGACAAATACAGTGACGATTAAAACGCCACGAGCCAAACCAAAAATGGTACCTAAAGCCCGGTCAACACCACTTAAGCCCGTTTTATTAATGATCTGATTGAACAGAATATTGACCATCACACCGAGTATCAGGGTCGCTACAAACAAGGCTATGAATGCAAGCCCCATCTTAAAAGCGGGATTTTCTATGCTTTCCGGCATAAAATTCGACAGATTCGATGCAAAGGTAGTCGACACCCACATGGCCACTATCCAGGAGCCCAGAGAAATTGCTTCTTTAACAAAACCACGTAATAAACTGAACAGAGTTGAAATGATAATCACTGCGATAAACGCATAATCAATGCCGGTCATAGCTTGTCGGTTTTCCAGAAATTAAGTTTAGTCATGTATTTTAGCAGTGCAAACACCAGTATCACAGTTTTAATCATTATAAAGATCAGTTCAATGAACGTGTATTTCGTAAGTATATGATTTTAAACATCGTACCGACACTATGGATGGGTGACAATGATACTCTCTTTATTTTCACTGGCTTTCAGCTTTTGCTTTATTTTCTCAATATTTGAACGATCCAGATCAGGGCCAATTCTCACCTCATAGCGAATATCAGATGATTTCTTAGATTTCACGATAAAGGCCCGGTAGCCATTGGCACGCAGCTGGTCCTGCAAAACCAGCGCATTGGTTTCCTGTGAAAAACTCCCCAGTTGTAATGCCCAGGCTTTTATACTCGGGCTTGATGTCTGTTTATTTGTTTGTGCCTTTTGGCGGGCCGCTTTATTAGTCTCAGCCGCATCTTTGGCTCTTGCGGGCGGCAGGTTAGCCGGCAGCTCTTTTAACTCATCCCAGGATTTTATGTTAATCACCGGCTCAGGCGGCATCACAATATCTTGTGAGAAACGGGCGTTATGGCCAGCACCATCCAGCAATAACGGAATTAACACAACGCCTGAAATAACCAGCACAATCGCACCTGTTAATCGTTGTTTAAGAGCTTTTTCCACCTTAATCCCCTGAAGACGGTTCGGATAACCACTGCATTGCCGCCGATACGGTTACAAATGATCCAAATATAATGATACGGTCGTCACTGCTCGCCACCGATAAAGCGTTTTCTATTGCCGCTTCAACCGTTTGATGGCAGGTCAGTTTATCACTACTAATGCATTGCTGAATCCGTTGTTGCAGCTGTTCAACCGATAAAGTTCGGCTACCTTGCAGACCAGCCAGATAATACCTGTCGATCAATGAATCTATTTGCACCAGTGCATCACAAATCGCCTTATCTTCGAGCATAGCAACAACCGCGTAAGTACGCCCTTTGCAAGGATTGCCGGCCAGATTTGCTGCCAGCGATGATATCGCATGTGTATTATGTGCAACATCAAGGATAATATCAGGCTTTCTGGCTACATACTGAAAACGCCCTGCCAGTTTAACATCCGCTAGCGCCTGACTGTATACCGTGGGTTTTATTGGTAAGCGTTTACTTAATAACTGTGATACCAAGATGCTCGCAGCGGCATTATCCAGCTGAAAGGCAGCGCCCAAATTGCCTTCAAGTAAAGGCACTGGCAGGTCATTTATCTCAACAGTGCCGGCTTTAAAACGCCATTTAGTCGCCCCGCTAGCGGACGACATATACGCCATAAACTCTTTATTCAGGCAATATAATGGCGCCTGACTGGCATGTGCTTTATCGATGACCGGGCGAGCTGGATCCGCATCATTATAAACAACCAGCGCGCCAGATTTGATAATACCCGCCTTTTCTTTAGCAATTTCATCCCGGCTATTGCCCAGCCAGCTTTGATGATCTATCGCTATTGGCGTGATCATTGCGACGGCCGCATCAATGATATTAACCGCATCCAGCCGACCACCCAGACCCACTTCGAGTATCACCACATCAAGATCCGCCTCAGCCAGGATGGATAAGGCAGCCAAGGTGCCAAATTCAAAATACGTAAGTGATATTTCATCAGCCGCTTTATTCTTTCTGGCCTGATCAATTTTTTCAAACGCCTGACAAATGATCTCATCGGCCACCGGCTGACGGTCAATTTTAATGCGTTCGTTATAGGAGATTAAATGAGGTGAGGTATAACTGCCGACCCGATAGCCGGCATGCTGGTAAATGGCTTCAAGCATGGCGACCGACGAGCCTTTGCCATTGGTGCCGGCAACGGTTATAACCGGCATGTGCCATATGGCTTTGATACCCATATTGCCAGCTACACGGCGGACTCTGTCAAGACCCAGCTCAATTTCTGAGCTGTGTAATGTTTCCTGCCAGCTTAACCAGCTTTGCAGATTATTTAATCGCACTTTTGATTAACGACTTACAGGGATGGTTTATTAGTCAGCATTAAGAGTAAAGAAGCGATTTTTTCTGGCAGATCACGACGATCAAGAATCATATCGACCGTACCATGTTCCATCAAAAATTCACTGCGCTGGAAACCTTCCGGTAAAACTTCACGCACTGTTTGCTCAATAACCCGGGGGCCCGCGAAACCAATTAACGCATTTGGCTCTGCCACGTTGACATCACCCAGCATCGCCAGACTGGCAGAAACACCACCCATGGTCGGATCAGTCAGCACAGATACATAGGGAATACCACGCTTGGACATTTTCTTTAAAACCGCACTGGTTTTTGCCATCTGCATCAGCGATAAAAGCGCCTCTTGCATGCGCGCACCGCCGGAAGCTGAAAAACAGATCAGCGGGATGTTATGTTCCAGCGCCACATTAGCCGCCTGTACAAATTTTTCACCCACAACCGAGCCCATAGAACCGCCCATGAACCTGAATTCAAATGCCGCAACAACCACCGGTAAGCCTTTGATAGTGCCACGCATTGCCAGTAAAGCGTCTTTCTCATCGGTACTTTTCTGTGCCTGAATAATACGGTCTTTATATTTTTTACTGTCACGAAATTTTAATGCATCAATCGGCTCAACATTAGACGCAATCTCTTCCATCGGGCCATCGTCAAGAAAAGCCGTAATTCGCGCGCGCGCGCCTAAGCGCATGTGGTGATCACATTTAGGACAAACCATCAGGTTACGTTCCAGTTCTGCGCGATACAGCACAGAGCTACATTTGTCACACTTGGTCCACAAACCTTCCGGTACATTGCCTTTTGCAGCACCTTCAGTACGAATCCGCGACGGCATTAATTTTTCAAACCAGCTCATTTTATACCCGTAAATCAGTTCTTGTTATTTAAACCGAGTTTACCACAATCACTGCACTCGGCATTATTAATCTTATCGCTATAATTTTACGCCTGATCCATCGCCTTGCGCATGGACGAGGTCAGTTCGATGACAGACTGAATCATTTTCTCAGGCTCATGCCCCAGTTCAGCCATGCGTTTTACAATCGCACTACCAACCACGACTGCATCTGCCACTTTGGAAATTTTAGCCGCAGTTTGTGCATCACTGATGCCAAAGCCGACGCCAACCGGCAGGCTGATTTGCTGACGAATCTGAGTTAATTTGCTGCCCACGCTGTCGATATCCAGTGTGGCTGCACCCGTTACCCCTTTCAGCGACACATAATAGACAAAACCGCCGGCTACTGAAGCAATACTGGCTATCCGTGCTTCATCACTGGTCGGTGCCAGCAGATAAATCGGATCAATGCCTTTGGCTTTCAGCAGTCGGGTATATGCTTCGCCTTCTTCCGGTGGCATATCGACGGTTAACGCCGCATCTACTCCAGCAGCTGATGCTTTACCGGCAAATACATCGTAACCCATGACTTCGACAGGGTTTAAGTAACCCATCAATATCACCGGTGTTTGCGTATCTGTTTCACGAAACTTAGCAACAACACTGATCACATCCGCCAGACTGACATGATTGACCAGCACCCGCTCAGCCGCCGCCTGAATAACAGGACCATCGGCCATCGGGTCTGAAAAAGGTACGCCCAACTCGATCATATTAACACCACTGTCAACCAGTGCATGCATCAGCTTCACGGTGGTGCCTAAATCAGGGTCACCGCACATGATATACGGGATTAATGCCGTTTTATTTTGCGCCTTGAGCGATTCAAAAGTAGCAGCTAGTCGACTCACAGCTTAATCCCCTCTATATCAGCGATGGTATTGATATCTTTATCACCACGACCTGACAGGTTGACGATAATAATCTGATCTTTATCCATTGTTTTCGCCAGCTTGGTGGCATAAGCCACGGCATGACTGGACTCTAAGGCCGGTATAATGCCTTCAATTCGGGTTAACGAATGAAAGGCTTCGAGCGCTTCAGCGTCAGTGATCGAATCATATTTTACACGCCCAATATCCTTCAACCAGGCATGCTCAGGCCCTACCCCCGGATAATCCAGACCGGCTGAGATACAGTGGGTTTCAATAATTTGACCGTCATTATCTTCCATCAGATAGGTACGGTTGCCGTGTAGAACACCCGGCTTACCGGCACATAACGGAGCGGCATGGCGCGGAGTATCAATCCCGTCACCGCCGCCTTCGACACCGTAGATAGCAACGTCTTTGTCTTCAAGAAATGGGTGAAACAGGCCGATGGCATTTGAACCGCCACCAACACAGGCCACGATGGCATCCGGTAGGCGACCCGCCTGCTGCAGAATCTGCTGTCGCGCCTCACGACCGATAATGGTCTGAAAATCACGTACCATTTCAGGGTATGGGTGCGGACCTGCAACCGTTCCGATAATATAAAACGTATCATCGACGTTAGTTACCCAGTCACGCATGGCTTCATTCAGTGCATCTTTCAGGGTTTTTGAACCGGACTCAACCGGAACTACAGTAGCGCCCAGCAGTTTCATACGATAAACATTCGGTGCCTGGCGGACAACGTCTTCAGCGCCCATATAAACCACACACTCCATACCAAAGCGCGCCGCCACGGTGGCCGATGCAACCCCGTGCTGACCGGCACCGGTTTCAGCAATAATGCGTGTTTTACCCATGCGACGAGCCAGTAAGGCCTGACCAATCGTGTTATTTATTTTGTGTGCACCGGTGTGATTTAAGTCTTCACGCTTCAGATAGATTTGCGCACCACCGAGCATTTTTGACCATCGTTCAGCGTGATACAGAGGACTTGGGCGACCGACATAATGCGCCAGATCACGGTCAAATTCAGCCTGAAACTCCGGATCATTTTTAATCTGCTGATAAGCATCACGCAGTTCATTGATGGGTTGCATTAAGGTTTCAGCAGCAAACACTCCGCCGTAAATGCCAAAATGGCCTTTTTCATCCGGCATCTGACTAAAATCGATAACCGTATCTGTTCCAGAATCTATTGAATCACTCATTCGCAATCTACTCGTTTCACTTCATTCATAAAGGCTTCAATTAAAGCCTCATCTTTAATTCCGCCAGACGATTCCACTCCGCTACTGATATCCACAGCGAAAGGTCTGACCTGTTTAATGGCTTGCGCCACGTTATCCGCAGTGAGCCCACCGGCTAAGGTAATCTGGCCACGGATAGCTTCTGGAATAGTACCCCAGTCAAAGACATGTCCAGAACCGCCATCTTCACCGATGGCATGACTATCTAGTAATAAACCTCTGGAAGATTGGTATTGGCTGGCAAATGCCGCTACATCACTCTGACCGATCATACCAATGGCTTTAATATAAGGTTTGCCAAACTGCTGGCAAAACGCTGCTGTTTCGCTGCCATGAAACTGCAGCAAATCGACCGTTACATTTTCGATCACTGATTTTACAAAATGTTCATCCGCATCTTTAAACAGAGCCACCACAGTAACAAACGCAGGCAATACTTTACAAATAGCGAGTGCCTGCTGCAGATCAATATTCCTCGGGCTTTTCGCGTAAAAAACCAGACCGATAGCATCTACTCCGCAGCGACTGACTGCCAGTGCATCTTCAACTCGTGTAATACCGCAAATTTTAACGCGTGTACGGAAATTCATGGGCGCTCTGTCTGAACCGGGGTTAGGCTATCTGAACCGACTATGATAACAAATTTGAACGGCTCAGTCCTCTAGGCTAACTCCGATTATTTTACTTAGCTAAATACTGGCGGTGTGTGACACTCTGGTATTCCGAACTCTTGCGGGTATTTAACATTCACAAGATACAGACCAGCGGCAGGTGCTGTCGGGCCTGCCAGTGTGCGGTCTTTGCTGGCAAGTAATTCAGCCATCCAGCCAACAGGTTTAACGGTTTTACCCACTTCAATCAGGCTACCCACCAGATTTCTGACCTGATGGTGTAAAAAGGCATTCGCAGAAACATCAAAATAAATAAAATCACCCTGCTGCGTCACACTGATTGCGAGCATATCCCGAACTGCTGTTTTAGCCTGACATTGCGACGAGCGAAAAGCACTAAAATCATGTTCACCGATTAAGGCCTGAGCGGCCTCATGCATTTTTGCCACATCAAGGTCACCATAACGCCACGCAACACGGTTATTAAGCAATGAGGGGCGACCAATACGATGCTGAATAACATAACGGTAACTGCGCTCAAAGGCACTGAAACGGGCACTAAAGTCTGCCGGCACTTCGCGCATCCAGAGCGCACTAATATCACAAGGCAGGTAATTATTTAAACCCAGCACCCAGGCCTTCGGATCACGTGACTGATCATAATCAAAGTTCACGACCTGATTTAATGCATGTACGCCCGTATCTGTTCTGCCGGCACACACAACCTGAACCGGCTGATCAGCAATTTTAGACAAAGCTTCTTCAAGACAGCCCTGTACGGTGCGCACATCGCCTTTTTGTTGTTGCCAGCCGGAAAACTGACTGCCGTCGTATTCAATACCCAGTGCTATGCGCATAATAAAAATTCAAGCCCGTTATCCAGACAGTTATCTGGCGTAGTACACAAATAAAAACGGCATTGAGAACACCCAATGCCGTTTTATTGAAGATATCAATCATTACAAATCAAACAAAAATCTTATGCAATGTTTTTCAGTAACTCTTCTGCTACCTGCTTTTGCTGGTCAGCACCTTCTTCAATGACTTCACGAAGAATACTGGCAGCACCTTCACCATCCCCCATATCCATATAGGCTCTGGCAAGGTCAAGCTTGGTATTCACTTCATCAAGATCATCCGGTAAGGAGTTGATATCTATCGATTCATCCTCCGCAGATAAATCGACAGCACCCAGATCAAAACCTTCATCCTCAGACAGGGGGTCATCAAAGTCTGCTGACAAATCAATATCACCCATATCCAGTGATATATCCTCCTCATCATCCGCCGACAAATCAAGGCTTTCAGTGTCTAAGTCGGCCATATCAAGGCTAAAGTCTTCTTCCGATGCAAGCTCTGTATCACCACTGGATACGTCATTCATCTCCAGCGCAGAGTCATCCATATCCAGAGACTCAAGGGCGTCACCCAGATCATCTTCATCATCTGATAAATTAAAACCACTATCATCAGTTTCAACAGTCATTGACGAGGCGACTTTTTCCGTTTCTTCTGCAGACACTTCAGCGTTTAATTCATCAAGCCCCAGATCGGCCATTTCAAAATCAAGGCTAAAGCTATCTTCGGACTCATCTTCTTCGTCATTCTGGTTCTGAGCCGGCTTTTCTTCACTCTCAAAGCCCGCTGCAGCCAGCTCCAGATCCAGCTCGTCCAGCCCGTCATCGTCTAGTGCAAAATTATCGTCATCAGCAACAGATGAATCACCCAGATTTAACCCGTTCATATCAGCAGCAGAAATAACCGCTGTCGCTTCAAAGTCATCATCAAGACTGTCATCATCCAGACCATGAGTAAAATCATCGTCAATTGAATCACCCAGCTCAAAATCAGCGGCCGCATCACCCAGATCAAAGTCGGTTTCGGGCTTGTTTAATGCCAGATCATCGACATCAAAGTCTTTCATGTCGCCAGCATCCCTGAACATTTCATTAGTAGCGTCAAGCTCACGACCCATACTAATGATACGTTGCCATTCAGCTGACTGAGGCTTAAGGCTCGCTTTCACCTGCTCTGCTAGTGGCAGAAAACTACCTTTATCTTTTGCTGCAAAATAAGTTTCCAGCAGCTTAACTTTATATTCATTGCGATCAGGGTTGGTTGTTATTGCTGTTTTTAATAACTCTTCTGCCTGCTGATAAATGCCATAAGCAAGGTAAACATCGGCTTCTGCCAGCACATCATCTTTAGGCCCGTCTTCTTCAGCTGGCTGATCATCATCCAGACTAATAACATCTTCTTCATCTGCGTCAGTTTCTGCCGCAAAGGCCTCTAATTCCTGCTCCAGATCTTCATCTTTTTTCTCATCAAAGTCGCCAAAGCCATCATCATCGGATAAATCGATATCAGCGACTTCATCGAAGTTAAAATCACCTGTTTCCGGTAATTCTGTTAGCACTTCCTCTGATTGTTTAGCTCTTTTACGTCTTATAGCAATTAATAAAAGCAGAATAACTATAACGGCTGGCACACCTGCAAGGATAGGCAGGTTAGCAGGGTCTTTAAGCAGATCTTCAATAAAGCCTGCCGGATCTTTTAGCAGATCATCAATCAAGTCAGTTGTGCTGCTTTCACCCACTACAACTGGCTTTGCCGGTGGGATAACAACTGGCGGGGTAGCTGCAGGCCCGGCTGATGAAACTTCATCTTTAAATACAGCACCTTCTGCTGGCTGCGTCGATGACACTGCATCCATCGCAACATCTGGCTCGGTAGCCAGTGGCGTGGCAGCAGCATCTTCCGTTGGACTGACTGGCTCATTAGCCATGCTGTCTTCAGCTTTCATATCAACAGCAGCCGGCGTAACATCGCCAACAGGCTCATCATTTACTACTGTGTCGCTGATTTGTTCGCCGCTTTCAGGTGTCAGATCGCTCTGCAGATTTGCTAAATCACCGTCTTTAAGATTGAGCAGTCTTTCCATCTTCTTCATGCGCGTTTGCAAAGACTTGATGCGATCCTTCAGCTCCTCATTTTCTAACTTGCCGCTAGCTAACTCTTCAGAGGTGGATGATAGGTCCTGACGCAATTGTTTAAGTTCAGCATCAGGGTTTTGCAATCCAGAAGTAGCACCTTCGCTTGCATCGTCTTTAGCAGCCGATGCAATCGTCAGGTGACCTTTAGCCGCTTTCACAGACTCAGGAACTGTACCACCATCACGTGCAATTTTATTGGCATTACGCTTAGCCGTGACGCCCTGGCTATACTCACGCCATAATGCATACTGCTCCCTGACCTGCGTCAAAGCCGTTTGCTTGCTCAGGTTATTAATTTCCTGCTGATCCGGCATACGCAGAATATAACCGCGTTTTACGCCATTAATATTATCCTGAATAAACGCTTCCGGATTCCGTCGCAATAACGCCATCATCATTTGTTCAATGGAAATAGACGGATCGGTGCGTAATTGTTCTGCTATTTTCCAGGCGGTATCGCCTTTCTGTACGCGATAGCCGTTAGCTTGCACCTGATAGCGTGCAACAGGGCGTGTATTAACCTGGTTTGACTGTACTGGCACTTGTCGTTGCATCGCCTGTGGTGTCTGTGCATTGACCACAGGTGCATCCGCCATAGCCTGACTATTAACTGTGGTCGCGCCGTCTTCACCCGGGCGACCATACTGCTGATTAAGCTCATTAACCTGATTCGTTACCCGCGGTGCCACTACCGACTTTGAAGGCAACCCTTCCGGCGTCGCTTGCATAAAGACAGGAGGATCCAGCAACATGGTGAATTCGCGCAGGATACGCCCCCGCGGCCAGTCAATGTCTAAAAGAAAACTAAGAAAAGGCTCTCGAATGGTTTTTTTACTGGTTACCGAGATATACGGCTGGCCATTTTTAACTTTAATAGTGAAGTTAAGGTCATTCAGGATAAATGGTCTATCTATACCTGCCCGAGCAAATTCTTCTCTTGAAGCCAGCTTAACAATAATTGTCTCTGCCGATTCTTTGCCAACAGATAACAATGCAATTTCAGCTTTCAACTCTTGATTAAGAGATGAATGCAGCTCTATTTCACCCAGACCTAATGTGTTGCCTCTTGATGGTATCAACAAGGCAATACAAAACAGGGTTATGACTAACTTGCGCACCAGCAGTCCCCTCAATTTATTCCATATTATTTCAAATATAGTTCGACATGCATTTTTATCAAATTTGATATTTGAAACATCAATATTCGGCACATTCTTAAGAATATGCTTTAAGTATGTGCTCTAATATAGATTATAAATACTCTTTAAGCAAAATTTCTGCTATCTGAATGCTATTTAATGCCGCTCCTTTGCGCACATTATCCGACACAACCCACATATTCAGGCCTTTTTCATGCGATATATCTTCACGAATCCGGCCAACATAGGTCGCATCATTATTCGCACCTTCAGTAACAGCCGTTGGGTAGCCGCCGTCCTTGCGCTCATCCATAACCTGTACTCCAGAGGCATTTTCGAGCAATGTACGGGCATCAGTGGCGCTAATTTTCTCATCCGTTTCAATATGAATCGCCTCAGAATGACCATAAAAAACCGGCACTCGGACAGCCGTCGGGTTAACCTCAATGCGATCATCACCCATGATCTTCTTGGTTTCCCAAACCATTTTCATTTCTTCCTTGGTATAGCCGTTGTCCATAAAAACATCGATTTGAGGCAAAACATTGAACGCAATTTGCTTTGGATAAACCTCAGTTTTGACTTCTTTGGCATTTAAGATAGCCGCTGTCTGACTTGCCAGCTCTTCAATCGCCTCTTTACCGGTACCTGAAACCGCCTGATACGTCGCTACATTGATGCGTTTGATACCCACTGCGTCATATATTGGCTTTAAGGCAACCAGCATCTGAATAGTTGAGCAATTAGGGTTGGCGATAATGCCGGTTTTCTTATAATCGGCAATCGCATGCGGATTAACTTCCGGTACCACCAGTGGCTTATCATCGTCATAGCGAAATTCAGAAGTGTTATCGATCACAACACAGCCAGCTGCTGCTGCTTTTGGTGCAAATTCTTTTGAAATAGATGCACCGGCTGAAAACAGACCAATCTGCACCTTTGAAAAATCAAATTCAGCCAGATCTTCAACCACCAGCATGCTGTCACCAAACTGCACACGCTTACCTTTTGAGCGAGCACTGGCCAAGGCATACACTTTACCTACCGGAAATTTACGCTCTGCCAGAATCGACAACATGGTTTCACCAACCGCACCGGTCGCTCCGACTACTGCAACATCAACTGTTTTTGTCATGATCATTACCCTTTTAAAATTTTATTTGTTGCCACAGAGGTGCAGAGTACACGGAGACTTTAATAACGAATCTCTGTGTCTAAAACCTCGGTAATTGCTCCTGCTTACTCTACCTGCTGCATCCATGCAGTCGTCTGTGGGGAATTATTTGTTACAGTGCGGCAACAACCGCATCACCCATTGCCATGGTATTCACTTCGATACAACCATCGGACATGATATCGGCCGTACGTAAACCCTGATCCAGCACTTTGCCAACAGCCGCTTCTATGCGCTCAGCCATTGCCGTTTCATTCAGTGAATAGCGCAGCATCATAGCCACCGATAAAATGGTTGCCAGCGGATTGGCAACACCCATACCGGCAATGTCAGGTGCTGAACCATGAATCGGTTCATACATGCCTTTGCCATGCGCATCCAGAGACGCGGAAGGCAGCATGCCGATAGAGCCGGTTAACATGGCCGCGCAATCTGATAACACGTCACCAAACAGGTTGCTCGTCACCATCACATCAAACTGTTTTGGCCATTTCACTAATTGCATCGCCGCATTATCAACATACATGTGACTGAGTTCGACTTCAGGATAATCTTTTGCCACGTTCTCCATCACTTCGCGCCACAGCTCAGACACTTCCAGCACATTGGCTTTATCAACCGAACACACACGCTTATCACGCTTCATTGCAATATCAAAAGCCGAACGACCGATACGCTCTATTTCACTTTCTTTATAACCGGCTGTGTTATAGGCGTAACGCTCACCGTCTTTTTCAGTGATGGCACGCGGCTGACCAAAATAGATGCCACCTGTTAACTCGCGCACAATCATAATATCCAGACCGGCTACTATCTCGGGTTTCAGCGACGAGGCATCAGCCAGCTGCGGATATAAAATAGCAGGACGCAGGTTTGAAAACAGCTCAAGCTCCGAGCGCAGACCTAACAGTCCACGCTCCGGACGCGAGTCACGCGGCAAGGCTTCATATTGAGGACCACCAACAGCACCCAGTAAGATCGCATCAGAAGCCCTGACTAAATTTAAGGTATCGTCCGGCAGCGGTTTACCCGCAGCATCATAACCGGCACCACCAATCGGGGCCTCAGTCATTTCTGCGTTCAGGCCTGCATTTTGTTGCAAAAACTCAATCACCTTGACGGCTTCAGCAACAATCTCAGGGCCAATACCATCGCCTGGTAAAACTGCAATCTTATGTGTCATCTTTTAACCTTTTCTTGCACAGAGATGAGGCCCTGTGTATTAAAATTTACTTTTTAAATGGCTTAATCAAACGCTGAAACACTCTGATTGACTAAAACAACCACGGTGCCTGTTGTTTTCTTGTCTCTTCATAAGTGCGGATATCAGCCGCATGTTTCAGCGTCAGACCAATATCATCCAGCCCGTTTAACAGGCAGTATTTACGAAATTCATCAACCTCAAAAGGGATCACATCACCATTGGGTTTACTGATTTTTTGCGACTCAAGGTCAATCGTTAACTGATAGCCTTTATCCGACTCAACTTCTTTAAACAGCTGCTCAACAACAGTGGCATCCAAAACAATGGGTAACATGCCGCTTTTAAAACTGTTGTTAAAGAAGATGTCGGCAAAACTTGGCGCAATCACCGCGCGAAAACCGAAATCATCCAGTGCCCAGACAGCATGTTCTCGTGATGATCCACAGCCAAAGTTCTCCCGTGCCAGCAAAATAGTCGCCTGATCATAGGGTTTCTGATTCAGCACAAACTCAGGGTTCGGCCGCCTTTTACTATGGTCCATACCCGGCTCACCCGGATCCAGATAACGCCAGTCATCAAACGCATTAGGGCCAAAACCACTGCGCTTGATTGATTTTAAATACTGCTTGGGAATAATGGCATCGGTGTCGACATTCGGTCGGTCCATTGGCGCTACTATGCCGGTAATTTCAGTAAATTTTTGCATCAGTTCTCAGCCTTGCTATTCATCGGATAACATTGATTTGAATTACTTTTCATCCGATTTCATTGATTCTTTAATGGATTTACCCATCTTTTCTATATCATCGCCCACACCTTCCAGTGTGCTGGTACAACCCAATAACGACAACGCAAATAAAACGATCATTAATTTATTCAGCATAAAATCTTCCTTATCTAATTTAAGTGATTCATTATAAATCATTAACATTGATAAAATGGCCAGTAACCGCCGCCGCCGCCGCCATCGCAGGACTAACCAGATGAGTACGTCCACCCTGCCCCTGACGGCCTTCAAAATTACGGTTTGAAGTCGATGCGCACCGCTCACCCGGCTCAAGCCGGTCAGCATTCATGGCCAGACACATAGAACAGCCCGGCTCACGCCATTCAAAGCCCGCTTCTTTAAAGATCACATCCAGCCCCTCGGCTTCCGCCTGCTGTTTTACCAGACCAGAACCGGGCACCACCATCGCCAGTTTAATATTCGCTGCCACCTTGCGGCCTTTCGCCACAGCCGCCGCTGCACGCATGTCTTCAATTCTTGAGTTGGTGCATGAGCCAATAAACACTTTATCAAGCTGAATAGCCGTCACTGGCATGCCGGCTTTAAGATCCATATAAGCCAGTGCTTTGCGCATGCCGTTGGCTTTTACTTCATCCGCCTCGCTTTCAGGGTCTGGAACATTCGCATCAATCGCCACTTCCATTTCCGGCGAGGTACCCCAGGTAACCTGCGGTTGAATGCTGGCGGCATCTAATCTGACCACTTTATCAAAATGCGCGCCTTCATCAGACTTTAAATCAGTCCATGCGGCGACTGCCCGATCCCACACCTCACCTGTCGGTGCATAAGGGCGACCTTTAACATAATCAATCGTCGTCTGATCGACAGCGACCATACCGGCACGCGCGCCGCCCTCAATCGCCATATTGCAGACCGTCATCCGGCCTTCCATTGAAAGATCAGCAATCGCCTCACCGGCAAACTCGATGGCATAACCATTACCACCGGCTGTTCCAATCTTGCCGATGATGGCTAATACGATGTCTTTTGCTGTGATGCCCGGTTGTACCTGGCCATCAACCGAAACCAGCATGTTTTTCATTTTATTCTGGATCAGACACTGCGTTGCCATGACATGCTCAACTTCAGAGGTACCCACACCATGCGCCAGTGCGCCAAAGGCACCGTGCGTAGAAGTGTGTGAATCACCACACACCACCGTCATGCCGGGTAAGGTTGCACCCTGCTCAGGGCCGATGACATGAACAATACCCTGGCGGATATCACCCATATTAAATTCGGTAATAGAGAATTCCTGACAATTTTGCTCCAGCGTATCAACCTGCAATTTAGCCACCGGATCGGTAATGGCTTCATTGCGTGAGGTGGTGGGAACATTATGATCAGGCACAGCCAGTAACGAGTCGGTTCTCCATGGACCGCGATTCGCCAGACGTAAGCCTTCAAAAGCCTGCGGCGATGTCACTTCATGAATTAAATGCCGGTCGATATAGATAAGTGCCGTACCGTCTTCTTCGGTACGCACGACATGGGCATCCCATAACTTGTCATAGAGCGTTCTAGCTGTCATTTTTTTCTCCAAACTTTAGAGCTACGATGATACGCTGAGCGTATAAATTACTCAAATTCATATTTTTCATATAAACTATTCCCTATAGGAATATTTAGAGGAACTATTACCCAGATGGATATCCAGAACCTGCAGGCCTTTATCGCCGTATTCGAGCAACAGTCATTCTCTAAAGCCGCTATCCAGTTAAACCTGACTCAGCCCGCGGTCAGTAAACGCATCGCCGCGCTGGAGCAAGATTATAATACAACGCTGTTTAATCGCATCGGTAAAACCATTGTCTTGACCGAAAGCGGTGAAATACTGCTGCCCAGCGCCCGCCATATTATAGAAGAAATAAAACGCAGCCACCAAAGCATTCAGGGGCTCAGCGGCCAGCTGGGCGGAGAACTCAAACTGGCCACCAGTCATCACATTGGATTACACCGACTGCCACCGGTATTACGCGCATTTACCGGCTCGTATAAGAATGTAGAGCTTGACCTGCGCTTTATGGATTCAGAGCAGGCCTGTGAGATGATCGAAAACGGTGAACTGGAACTTGCAGTGGTGACTTTACCGCGCAAACCGTCAAAAAACCTGATGACCGAAATAGTCTGGCATGACCCTTTGGTCATCGTCGTCGGCAAAACGCACGCCTTAGCCGGCAAACAAAGCATCAGCACAAAAGACCTGATTGACCGGCCCGCTATCCTGCCATCACATGAAACCTTCACCCGTTCAATGATAGAAACCCAGCTCTCTCTTAAACAGATGCCACCGATCGCACTCGAGACCAACTATCTGGAAACCATAAAAATGATGGTTTCCATTGGCCTTGGCTGGGGGGTTTTACCTAAAAGCATGATCCACGGCGAGCTGGTTGAGTTTCAAATTGCAGGGGTAGAAATGTCGCGTGAACTGGGAGCAGTTTATCACCGCAACAGAACACTTTCTTCAGCGAGTCTGGCCATGCTGGATGTATTGCGGGCAATTTAACCCAGCGCACAATCATCACGCATTTCGAGCTGCCATAACAAAGCACAACCAGTACATCTGCTACGGCCGTTAAACGCGTGTCGATTGAGTGATATTTTAAAATTTATCGTATTTCCCTTCTCATTCATCCTTCTCGATAAGTTTGCTCATTTGAGCTACGATAGCGCCTTAATATTCTCAGGCCCTCAGCATGCACCACGACGAACAACAACGCTTTGTGCGTACCCGCACTCTTATTTACGGCATCCTCATTATTTCCTATATGTCAGTGTATTTTCACCGTATGGCACCCGCGGTGGTCTCATCTGAACTGATGCTGAGTTTCCAGACTTCTGCCACCACGCTCGGTTCACTGGCGGCCATGTATTACTATATTTACACTTTGATGCAAATTCCTGCCGGTGTGCTGGCCGATACACTCGGTAACCGGACATCGGTGACGGTAGGCAATTTAATCGCCGGTGTCGGCTCAATAGTTTTTGCCACCGCAGAAACCATTGAACTGGCCTCACTGGGCCGTTTTATGGTGGGCCTTGGTGTCTCTGTTATTTTTGTTGGGTTAATGAAGAACAACACCGTCTGGTTCAGAGACCGCGTTTACGGACTGGTTTCCGGCTTTACCGTTTTAATGGGCAATCTCGGCTCAGTGTTAGCGGCAAAACCCTTATCGGCGTTACTGAACATCTGGTCATGGCGCGATATTTTTATTGGCATTGGTATTCTCTCTATACTACTGGCCATCCTGACCTCACTATTTGTGCGCAACCGCCCCGAAGATGCCGGCTTCCCTTCGGTGCGTCAGATGGATGGTATGTCATCGCATGCCGAACGCCATCAGCACTGGGGCCGAGACCTTTTAAATGTCTTTAAAAACATTACGGTCTGGCCCGGTTTCTGGATCAACTTTGGCATGGCGGGCGGGCTATTTGCATTTGCTGGCTTATGGGCTGTTCCACTGCTGCGAGACAGTTTTAATATGAGCCGGGATGATGCCTCAATTTATACCACCATCACTTTAATCAGTCTGGCAATGGGTACCTTTCTGGCTGGCTGGATTTCCGATCACATCGGTTTACGCAAACCGGTCATATTGGTGAGCGCCGGCGTTTATGCCTTGTCCTGGTTAGCGATGATTTATGCGCCGTGGCAGCCGGGGCTGTTTGCTATGTTTTTGTTTATGTTAATCGGCATCACCAGCGGAGGTTTTGTTTTAACCTATCCCTGCGCCAAAGAAGTCACTCAGCCGGCACTCTCAGGTATGGCAATCAGTCTGGTGAATACAGGGCTGTTTCTTGGCGCGGCCATCATACAAACATTATTTGGCTGGATACTGGATTTAGGCTGGGACGGGAAAATAGCCGATGGTATAAATCATTACAGCTGGGGTAACTATCAGAATGCATTGTTACTGATGCTGGCATTTGCTACTGTGGCTTTTATAGCAGCCTTACGCATTAAAGAAACCGGTTGTAAAAACATCACTTCAAGTTAGAGAAAATACTGCATGACAAAAAAACCAACAGTATCTCTTGTGCTCGGTGCGGGCGGTGCCCGCGGGCTCACTCACATTGGTGTTATTAACTGGTTAGAAGAACGTGGTTTTGAAATTAAAACCATCTCCGGTTCTTCAATCGGTGCATTAATCGGCGGCGTATATGCTGCCGGCAAGCTCGATATTTATACCCACTGGGTCAAAGCATTGCAAAAAAAGGATGTACGAGGACTCATGGATTTTGCATACAGTCGCTCCGGCTTATTCAAGGGCGACAGGATTATGGGAACATTGAAAAACCTGCTCGGTGATGTCTGTATTGAAGAACTGGATATTAAATTTACCGCCGTTGCATCCGATCTGGATGCTGACAAAGAAGTCTGGTTTACCAAGGGCTCTTTATTTGAAGCCATTCGGGCATCGATTTCTATTCCGACGATCTTTACACCTGTCAGATACCATGGCCATCTGCTGGTTGATGGTGCCATGATGAACCCGATACCGGTGGCACCGACACTAACGGATATGACCGACATAACCATCGCTATTAATCTCAGTGGCAAGAAAAAAGAATTACCGCCCAGCTTAAGTCAGATAATAAAACCGGATAAAGTAGAAAACAAATACTTTGCCGGCATTGCAAAGTTCATCTCCACTTATTATCAACTACCGGCCGACCCTAACCCGGAAGAGCTTCATGTTTTTGAAGTGGTATTAAAAACATATGAATCCATGTCAAACACCATCACAAGGTACAAAATAGCCGGCTACAATCTGGATTATTTAATTAATGTACCGAATAATGTCTGCAAGATTTTAGAATTTCATAAGGCAACTGCATTGATTGACTATGGCTATCAACTGGCTGAAGAAAACCTCAGCGGTCTTACTCAGCAAAAAAAGCAGCCCTGACCAGCTGGCTGATAATATACGTCTATAGCTGCGAAAAGATTTTTTACTTGTTTATTTAGGCTTAAAGAATTATGGTCAGAGCAATATAAATAAAAAATAATAAAAAATAATAAAAAATATAAAAACAACTTCATAAAAAAGTCAAACAGCAATCTGAGATCATATGAACATGCCGTTAGAAGGTAGCTACAGCCCTGAGCTCGTCTTTTTATCTGTTTTGATTGCAATGTTCTCCGCCTACACGGCACTTAACCTCATATCACGACTAAAGAGCAAACACTCCGCCCACATTACTCAGAGCCGGATTGGTACTAGTGGGCTAGTGCTTGGCCTTGGCGTCTGGTCAATGCATTTTGTCGGCATGATGGCTTTCTCACTGCCCGTACCGATTCATTATGACGGCGCACTCACTTTAGCATCGCTGATCGTAGCGATTATCTCAGCAATTGCCGGGCTTGCTGTTGCCAATGCTAAAGAGAATAAAACCTGGTTAATTTGCGGTGGCGTTGTACTGGGGCTTGGCATTTCTTCAATGCACTATATTGGCATGGCCGCCATGCACGTTCAGGCCGGCTCTCACCACAATATTTTCCTGATTATTCTTTCCATACTGACAGGCATCATTGCATCAGTCATGGCATTATGGATGGCATTTAATACAGGCAAAAGTGCAACTTCCACATTTTTACTAAAGCTTGCCAGCTCTTTTATAATGGGTTCTGCCATTGCGGGGATGCACTATATCGGAATGGCCGCAATGAGTTTTCATTCAGTCAGTCAGTTGAACTACACGGCGACTGGCTATGAGCTTAACCCGGATGTGATTGGAGTCGCACTCACCGGTACTATTTTATTATTAATGTCATTTGCTCTGTGGTCTTCCAGGGTAATTGCCAATTCTGATCTGGTTTATCAGAATGAAGAAAAAGTTCGTGCCATTACCGAAAATTTATCAGACGTTATTATCACTATCAACAGCAGTGGCATCATCGAATTTGCCAATGCCACAGTCTTAAAACATTTTGGCTATCGGCCAGATGAAATCATCGGCCGGAATGTCAACATACTGATGCCACTACCAGAACAACAGCAGCATGATAATCACCTGCTAAACTACCTGCAAACGAAGCAGTCCGATATCATCAAAAATATCAATGAGTTTCAGGCCAGCCACAAAAATGGCAACACATTCCCCATAGACCTGTCCGTTACTGAAACAAAAATCTCAGGCAATACTATTTTTATCGGCACAATTCGCGATATCAGCGAACGCGTAGAAGCACAAAAAAAGCTGGAATATTTAGCCCATCACGATGTTTTAACCACACTGCCAAACAGGCATTTTTTTTTACAAAACATCGACCATGCACTGGCCAGTGCAAAGCGCAATAGTCAGATCATTGCGGTTATGTATCTCGATCTTGACCGTTTTAAAGTCATCAATGACACGCTGGGGCATGATATAGGTGACAAGCTGTTACAAGAAATCGCCAAACGCTTAAAAAACTGTATAAGAGCCAGTGACATCATTGCCCGCATTTCCGGCGATGAGTTCACCATTTTACTGGATCATTTATCAAATAAAAATGATATTGCACTCATTGCAAGAAAAGTGATTGATGAGCTGTCCAGACCTTTTGTTCACTCAGGTCACGAATTGTATAGCAGCGCCAGTATTGGTATCAGTATTTATCCGGACGATGTCAAGACAACATCCGGTATGATGCGACATGCTGACATTGCAATGTACCGGGCAAAATCAGAAGGCGGTAATCAGTACTGCTTTTATTCCACCGAAATGAACACCCGGGCAAGCAGCCACCTGAAACTCGAAAGCGAATTAAGACATGCTCTGGAAAGGGGTGAGTTTGAACTTTATTATCAGCCACAAATGGATAATGAAAACGGCGTTTATTCCGGTGCAGAAGCCCTGTTACGCTGGCAGCATCCGCAACTGGGTGTGCTGCCGCCGGGTGATTTTATTCCCATTCTGGAAGAAACAGGGCTCATTATTCCTGTCGGCGAGTGGGCTATTCGTACA
The DNA here is from genome assembly GCA_029882215.1 of Gammaproteobacteria bacterium. Classification (GTDB taxonomy): domain Bacteria; phylum Pseudomonadota; class Gammaproteobacteria; order SZUA-229; family SZUA-229; genus JAUVDT01. Next base: position 34,535 of record JAOULC010000022.1, read on the forward strand.
GCCTGTCAGCAGGCTGTCAGCTGGGAGCAGGCCGGCTTGCCGCCAATGCATGTTGCCGTCAACCTGTCAGCAAGACAGTTCACCGAGCATGACATGGCAGATAAAATTTCAGTCATCCTGCAAGAAACCGGACTGCCTGCCGAGTACCTTGAACTGGAGATCACTGAAAATATTCTGATGCAACAGAACAACCATACAATGAACATTATTAACAAGCTGCATAAGCTCGGTATACAACTGGCCATTGATGACTTTGGCACCGGCTATTCATCGCTGAGTTATCTGAGAAAATTCCCGATACATACATTAAAAATAGACCGCTCCTTTGTGCGTGATATTACAATGGATTCGGATGATGCTGCCATTGTGCAACTGATCATTGATATGGCACACAGCCTCAAATTAAATGTAATTGCCGAAGGTGTTGAAAGCAAAGAACAGGTTGAATTTCTGAAAGCCAGAAAGTGCTGGGAGATGCAGGGCTATTATTTTAGCAAGCCATTACCTGCTGATGAAATCACAGCCCTGTTACAGTCGCACGTAAATTCACATCAGCGAAGTGACTTGAGCCGCAAACAGCAAACCACGTCTACAGAGCACAATATAGAACCCGTCTGAATATAAACAGGCTCTACCTGTCTTTTTATAGTCGGTACCTGATAGTTTATCAAAGCAATAAAAATGACGAAAAAAGACATCCGCCATTTCTGTTTAACAAGCGCTTAAACTTTTTTCTTTTTAGTAACTTTTTTATTACCTGTATCATCCCGGATAATTTTTGTCTGACTGACTTTATTGCTACGTGGCGCACGTGAATGCTTTTCAATATTTTTAAAAATCGCTTCACGGTCACCGACTTCATAGCCGGGCATTTTTACACGTTTAATTTTACTGCCAATGAGTTTTTCTATATTAGCCAGTGAACGCTCTTCTTCACGGCTAACCAGCGAAATCGCCTGACCTTTTTCACCGGCACGCCCGGCGCGCCCCACACGGTGCACATAGTCTTCCGCCAGATAAGGTAAGTTGAAGTTAACCACATGCTCCAGCCCCTGAATATCAAGTCCGCGTGCAGCCACTTCCGTTGCAACCAGCACCTGAACTTTGTCAGCTTTGAAGTCAGCGATTGCACGACGACGGGTCCCCTGGCTTTTATCCGCATGACACAGCGCCGCTTTAATCTGAGCATGTTTCAAATTCTTCATTAATGCATCGGCCTGTGCCTTGGTGCTGGTAAAAACCAGCACTTTAAACCAGTTTTTCTCTTCAATCAGATCAACAAACAACTCGGCTTTACGGCGTTCTTCTACCGGATAAACAACGTGTTCAACGGTATCGGCAATGGCATTTTGTTTGGCAACGCTCACCAGCTGGTGATTCTTTAATATCTTATTCGCCAGCTCTTTTACCGCCTGTGAAATCGTCGCCGAAAACAGCAGGGTTTGATGGTTTTTCTGGGTTTTTTGTAACAGCGTTTTAACATCCGCTAAAAAACCCATATCCAGCATGCGATCGGCTTCATCCAGCACCACAAACTCGGTATTAGATAGGTTAACGTTGCATTGCACAATATGCTCCAGCAAGCGACCGGGAGTTGATATCAGAATATCGATACCGGCCCTTAGCTTTTTTTCCTGAGCAGTCATTTTAACACCGCCATAAAAGGCAGTGACCGTCAGTGGCAGAAACTGCGCGTAGGACTGAATGGTTTCCGCCAGCTGTTCAGCCAGCTCACGAGTCGGCGTCAGAATCAATGCACGGGGACTGTCGGCAGAGGTGTCTTTTGGTCGATCAACCATTTGCTGTAAAATTGGCAACGCAAATGCGGCTGTTTTGCCGGTGCCTGTCTGTGCATTAGCCAACAAATCTTTTCCACGCCGTGCAGGAATAATCGCCTGTTGCTGGATCGGTGTCATCTGGCTGTAGCCGCATGCATCAATCGCACGCTGAATCTCTGGAGCTAAATCTAAGGATGAAAATATCATGATATGGCCTCTGCAGATATTGCTACAGTCAAAAAATAGAGGACGAATTATAGAGGATTTTGCCCTATTAAGTGAAACTGATTAGCCCTTCTCGCTTTAAATACTACCGTTTATCAAAAAACGACTGGGTAAACCTGCTGGCCGGCGCTAGCCATCAAATATTTCTCCATGCACTATCTTGCATCACCACGGATAAAAGAAAAAGATTGCCACTTCCGTTCCCTCATCGCCCGTTGAAAAATCAGCGCGATACACACTTCCCGATGCAGCCAGTAGCCTGAACCCGATACCGTAGGTATAACGCTGTTCCTGCCATAAATCGGAGGATACTTCAGACACACTTCCCGCCTCAGCAAAAAAGGCAATTTGTTTACCGGTACGCACATCTTTCCAGAAGAAGTAATTGAAAGGTGTCGCTTCATCAGTCAGATTCCATCGATATTCTGCGGCTAAGAAGGCAGCGTGACCGCCAGAGAACCGGCCCTGGGGATAGGAGCGTAAACGTTCAAGACCTCCCAGAGACGCTGCTGTCCCATAGGTACGGGCACTGACAAAACTATTTACCAGACTCTGCTCAGTTTGCAAACAGACAGGATCACCACCACAGCTCAGATTAAGTTCATTTCGGATATCGCTTTCATTAATATTACCAATTGCTCTTACATGAGCATCCGATTGAAAATAGTTTAGCACCAGCGTATCGGCTTTTCTGAGCGGGAAATAATATGAAAAATTATAATTCAGTACATAGAAGTCCGGATCATTACTGACACCTTTCAGCGGATGATCAATATACTCAAGTCCGAGCCTGAAGCCCCTACGCGGATCCATATAATCATCTGTCAGATCAGCAAGCAGCCCGATGACATCCGTCGTGCTTGTTCCGGAATATGATACACTCAATCCCGGAATCGAATTGCCGTCAGGATCAAGTATCGCATCCAGTGTGAACGCCTCTTCTGAGCGGGTAAGATAATAATTAAAACGACGCTCATCTGATGAATAGTCCAGACGAATAATGGCATGATCTGCCTGACTGACATCAAGTAATGTGTAATCAGTACCATCAGAACCATTCATGCCGCGTATCGCATATTGATTGATAACTGCGCGGTTAATATCTCGCCACTGTACCGATAATAAAAGTTCATCAGCCAAAACAGGCACTTCATCAAACTGCACAACCCGTCCTGTTGCATCGCCAACCACCTCTATATACAGAACATCTGATGTTGTCTCAAAAACATTAGAGGCATTACCCAGTATAAATAAACCTTCTCCAATACCCGGATAACTATAAGGCAACGGTACAACCAGATAAGCATCTTCTTTAGGAAATTGATCCCGACGCCGCTCCGGGTACCAGGCAGCATGACTCAATTCTGCAATCATCACAGATAAAAGCATTATCATTGCAGAGTATTTCATAGAAATTATCCCTGTATCATTCATTTTAATATTGATTCTTTCTAAATAACTATAGCTGCAATTTTATAACAACAAAATACTCAGCAATATAAAAATGCCATAGACCGGCTATAAAATAGAGCGTAGGATTTAATTATGAATAGTTCGAGTGGATATTGATATGACATTTCGCATTGGCATCATCAGTGACACGCATTCATCAACCGCTCCGCTTGCAGAAGCCCTGCAAATCTTTCATAGCCGACAGGTTGATATGATTATTTGCGCCGGCGACATTGCCGGTTATGGTGAAGATGAACTGGAACAGACCGTACGCCTGTTAAAAGATAACCACTGCCATGTAATTTCTGGCAATCATGACGACATACTCGATGCCTCGCAAGCCAGCTTAAACTCCGGCGAACTGTATGATTTTTTTACCTCATTACCCAAATATTTAACTTTTGAAATTGCCGGTAAAAAAATATATGTTGTTCATGCCAGTCCGCCGGATCATCAGCATGGCGGTATTAAGCTGCTTGACCAGAATGGAGGGATCATCAGCCAGCAAAAAGAATTATGGCAGTCTGAGCTCGCAGATTTTGACTACGATATTCTGATTGTTGGACACACCCATCAGGTGTTTGCGGAATATATTAATAGCACATTTGTTATTAACCCCGGCAGCACACTGTACAATAACAGCTGCATGATACTGACGCTGCCAGAAACTACCCTGACCAGCTATCCGCTACAAAACAAAGACATTGTAAAAAGCTGGAACTGGGGGTTATTTTTTAAAGGCCATCACTGAATCTGATCAGCACCATGTATACTATTTAGCCTAAAGCATTCAGCTTTAGGCCGGCAAACGCTCTTTGATAAGCTGCTTAAGCTCGTCGATTGTCTTGCACTGATTAATTTCCCGACGACTAATTAACAGACTCAGCGTGTCATTACCATAATAAACAGCCGGCAACTCATCCGCCTGATCGGGATGCTGTTTTTGCCACTCATCACGGTGTAAAAATTCCATTTGATGATGAATACTTTGCAGAAACATTTTCCATTCTTCACGCATTGAAAAAGCTGAATGGGTAATAGCGCAGAGCTGGCATTCATAAGTAGACGGGGAAAATATTTTATGCGCTATGTCACTAACGGTATTAAACAAACCACTGTCGGCGTTATAAACAAATATAATTTTTTGTGTCATTTTTTAACCTGTCTTTTATTTTCAGACTCGACACATCGTCATTCGTTCAGTCTGCCTAAGGTTTTATATAAGAACGCGTGACCAGCACCGATAAAAACACAACGCCTGCGGCAATCAGAAAAGTATTGGTCGAGCCTAATGCATCCCAGCTCAAACCACTTAGCAGACTGCCGGCAGCGCCACCTGCACCAAAACTGACGCTGGCATACAGCGCCTGACCACGACCCTGATGTTTACCAACAAAGGTCTGATGAAATAATGAAATGGCAACGGCATGAAACACCCCGAAACTGGCGGCGTGAAAGAGTTGCGCGATAATCATCACTGAGGGCGACTCCACGGCATAGGCAATCAGCAACCACCTTAAAGTAGTTAATAACAATGCCACTAACAGCAACTGACGGTGGCCGTACTTTGGCAGCCACTTATGGATATATAAAAACACCATGACTTCAGCAATCACCCCCAAAGCCCACAACCAGCCGATCATGCTGCGCACATAGCCATGGTCTTCGAGGTAAATACTATAAAACGTATAATAGGGACCATGGCTCAGCTGCACGAGAAAGCACACCACTAATAACGCCATCACCTGCGGTTGTTTTATAACCGTTAAGATACTATCCTGCTGATATGAATGAAGCGGCTCCAGTGTGGCTGGCACCAGAAAGCTGCTAAGCATCAGAGCGCCATACATCAATAGCAGCACCAGTGGCACAAGGCTAATCGGCTGACTCTCCAGCAATATGCCCATCAGCACAACAGCCGCCACAAAACCCAGCGAACCCCAGACTCTGATCTTGCTGTAATCGTGCTCCTCTGCACCGAGGTGATTCATCGTTGTCGCTTCAAATTGCGGCAGCGCCGCATTCCAGAAAAAACTGAAGCTCATCATCACCAGCGCAATCCACCAGTATGATTGCTCGATAAAAACCAGCCCGAAGATAACAAATGAAAGCACACTGGCAAGCCGCACTATCTGCATGCCTTTACCCGTGTGGTCGGCTATCGCGCCCCAGATATAGGGTGCGATAATTTTGGTTGCCATGATGATGGCAATGAGCTCACCAATCTGCCGGGCATCAAAATTTAATGATTTAAGATACAGCCCCCAATAAGGAACCAGCACGCCCAGCGCGGCGAAGTAAACCAGGTAGAAACCGGATAAACGCCAGTAAGGAACGGTTTGTGACTGATCCATAGTGGCGCTTTAACGCGCTGCCAGCATTAACTAATGCCGGCAGGAATAACAGGTGTTGTACACTTAACGTCACCACACTGGGCTTTAAACCGCAGCATGTGATCAATCAGTACCAGCGCCATCATTGACTCAGCAATCGGCGTCGCACGAATACCAACGCAGGGGTCATGACGACCGTGAGTCACCACTTCCATCACCTCGCCATTAATATCCACACTGCGACCTGGGAGGCGCATACTTGAAGTTGGTTTTAAAGCGATATGAGCCACAATATTCTGACCCGATGAAATACCACCTAAAATACCGCCGGCATGATTACTAAGGAAGCCTTCCGGCGTGATTTCATCCCGAAACTCTGTGCCTTTGGCCGCCACACAGCCAAAACCATCGCCAATTTCAACCCCTTTAACGGCATTGATCGTCATCATCGCATATGCGATTTCTGCATCTAAGCGGTCAAAAACAGGTTCACCTAAACCCGGTGGCACGCCTTCGGCTACCACTGAAATTTTTGCGCCAACGGAATTGCCTTCCTTACGCAGTGCATCCATGTAGTCTTCCATGGCACCGACTTTAGTCGCATCCGGACAGAAAAACGCATTATTACGCACTTCATCCCAGTCAAAATTCTCTATTTCGACAGGTCCCAGCTGGGATAAGTAGCCACGAATTTTGATGCCGTAGCGATCGGCCAGGTATTTTTTGGCAATACCACCGGCCGCCACACGCATCGCCGTTTCCCGTGCAGAGGAACGGCCACCACCGCGATAATCGCGAAAGCCAAATTTTTGTGTATAGGTGTAGTCCGCATGACCGGGACGAAAGGTAGCAGCGATATTGCCGTAGTCTTTGGAGCGCTGATCAACATTCTCGATCATCAAACCAATCGGCGTACCGGTGGTTTTACCTTCAAATACACCGGACAGAATTTTTACCTGATCCGGCTCGCGGCGCTGTGTGGTGTGACGGCTGGTACCGGGTTTCCGCAGGTCAAGATCTGCCTGCAGATCGGCTTCTGATAATGCCAGTCCGGGAGGACAACCATCAACAATTCCCAGCAGCGCAGGGCCGTGGCTTTCACCACTGGTGGTTACGGTAAATAATTTGCCGATGGTATTTCCAGACATGCAGAGAATCTCGATTAGTTATTTTGCGAGTTATTCTAACATGAAGCAGCAAAAATATGAGCGCAATAACGATAACTAAAAGCAGCCATTTTCAAAGCTCGCTAATATTTAAACTGTGCGACCAGATCCTGTAACTCGGCCGCCAGTTGCGCCATATCCTGACTCGATGCCAGCAACTTATTAGAGGCATCTGCATTGTCATCAGCCACATGACTGATGTTCACCACATTTTGATTAATTTCTTCGGCTACCGAGCTTTGCTCTTCAGATGCCGTTGCTATCTGAATATTCATACTGGTAATGGTCGCAACCGACTCTGTAATTTCCGTCAGTGAGTTACCAGCATCTGATGCCTGCTTAACACTGACTTTAGCTTTTTCCTGACCCTGGGAAATAGCCTGCACAGCCGCACGCGCCTGTACCTGCAAACTTTCGATCATCGATTCGATCTCGGTGGTTGATTGCTGAGTCCGGCTGGCCAGCGTTCTGACCTCATCGGCCACCACGGCAAATCCCCGGCCCTGCTCACCGGCACGGGCTGCTTCTATCGCCGCATTCAGTGCGAGTAAATTTGTTTGTTCTGCAATGCCTTTAATGACATCCAGCACCGAGCCAATTGACTCGGCATCCTGTGACAATTTACTGATAACATTAGCACCTGTTTCAATTTCACCTGCCAAAGCATTGATCGACGCAACTGTGTCGCTGACAATTTTCTGACCCGATCTGGCATTATCATCGGCCAGCTGCGCAGAATCCGCCGCTAAATTAGCATTCGATGCCACTTCCTGCACCGAAGCCGTCATTTCAGTAACCGCTGTTGCCACCTGTTCAGTTTGCTGGCGCTGTGTTTGCGCACCGCTTTGCGTCTGTTCGACAATACCAGAGACATCACTGACTACCCGGGATAAGTTTTCAACACTGCTCGCCAGCTGAGCAATCAGCATCTGAACTTTACTGGCAAAACTATTAAAGCCTTTGGCCATCATCGCAATTTCGGAACGACCTTTCTCATCAAGACGGCGCGTCAAATCCCCTTCGCCTTCGGCCAAATCCTGCATGGCGTGAACCGCTTCATTGATCGGGTGTGTGATCATTCGCGCCATGAAAATGGCAACTAATAAACCGATGACCACACCCATGATCATAAACACCAGTACCTGTGTTCGGGCATCATCGGCTTCCTGTTGCAGCTCGTTACTGGTTGAATCGATAACTTCTTTTAACTCATTAACCAGCCTGCTCAGATTGATTTGCATGCTATGAACTAACGGACCGATCTCGGTTTTCACCAGATAAATATCTGTACGGTATTTATCTGTAGAGTGGATTTTAAGCACCTCATCAAGGGCTTTTTCATAGATCCCGTTAGTTTCCAGGAACCTGCCCATTACATCTTCCTGCTCAAAGCTATAAAGCGACTTTGACTGTTCAAGCAGTTTAAGTTTCGCATTGATCACTTCACGAAGTGAAGCCATATTCTGCGCATTAGCCTCGGCTCTGAAGGCCAGAAAAGTGCGCAACTCACTGGCAATCTGTCCGTTATAATAGCGCAGGTCGTATATCGCTCTTCTTAATTCATTACGCTGGGCGTTTTGATTATCTTCTTCATAGTCAGACTCAATCATCTGATGAATCATCGACTGTAATTGCTGTAACATCGGGTTTAATTGTTCGCCCGCGATCTTCTGTGCCGGAATATTTTTTATATCATCGTTAGCCAGCTCGACCATTTGATTTTTATACATAGCCAGTTTTTGTAAATCAACTGAAAGCCGTTCTATTTCAGAGCGATAGATTTCACTTTTTGTAACAAAGTCATAGGTGCTTAACTGTGCTGCCAGCTGGCTGGCTTTATCAAGACTGGAAAAATACTGCTCTTTATATTCGTCACCTTTGGTGAGTAAATAAAAGCCCAGTGCACCGGCAATAGTCTCCAGACGTGTTTCTAAATTCTGAGCGGTTAATACCACCGGCTGAATCTGCTCTGTCACGTCGCTAATACCGTTACTTAAGCGCACAAAACGCCCCAGGTTACTTAAAGAGACAATGATTAAAACGACAAGAATAAGCCCGAAACCAAACAGGATTCGATTACGAATTGAAGAACTTCCTATAAACGGAATTTCATTCAAATGACACCTTTCAAGGAAACTACTCATTGACTCTCCAACACCGACTGACCATACATGACTTGCATAACAGCAACCTAGTAATAGATATAGCAGTTAAAAATATGACTTGCGGTATTATTGGAGAATGATCTGAGAAATTTGCAGAGAGCAGGCCTCTACAAATTTAATCCGGGACAGGCTTGTGAAGACGGCTTAACTAAACGCAAACGATGACTGGTGCTGAGTCAGTTGCTCATGAGTTAACAGAAAGACTCCCTCTCCGCCTCTTTCAAACTCTAACCAGTAAAAATCAACTTCCGGTAGCAGCTCTTCCAGAGCAAATTGTGAATTACCCACTTCGACTACCAAAATACCGCCAGGGTTCATGAAGTTAGCGGCCTGATTAAGAATAACTTTAACCAAATCTAGACCATCATTACCTGCCGTCAGGCCCAGTTCGGGTTCACGTCTGAATTCATCCGGCAAAGCCGCCATATCTTCGGCATCAACATAAGGCGGGTTAGAGACAATGATGTCATATTTACGCCCCTCAAGTGCAGAAAACAAATCCGACTGCAACACAGTGACCTGTTCTTCTAGCTGATGATCTTTTACATTTCGCCGCGCCACAGCCAGTGCCGCCGGTGAAATGTCTGCCAGATCAACATCAGCCCAGTCAAAAGCATACGCACTGGCAATGCCGATACAACCGCTACCGGTGCATAAATCCAGAATGCTATCCACTTGCTGTGGATCGACCCATGGTTCAAAACGATTTTCAATTAGCTCTGCAATCGGTGAGCGCGGCACCAGTACGTTTTCATCGACATAAAACTTCAGCCCACAAAACCAGGCCTCATGCGTTAAGTAAGCCGCCGGGATACGTTCATTCATCCGCCTCTGGTACAGCGCCAGCACCTGCTCTCTTTCAGCCAGTGTTAAACGTGAATCAAAATAGCTCTCGGTAATATTGAGCGGTAATTTCAAGCTGGATAAAGCAATAAAAACCGCCTCATCTAACGCATTGGCCATGCCGTGCCCGTACCAGAGTTCGGCCTGATTAAAATGACTAACACCCCAGCGAATCACATCACGGATACTGATTAATTCCGCCGCAATAGCGGGCACATCAAAGGAAATGGTTGGTTTTGCATCAGACACTGAAGTCGCTCCACTATTCGTCTAAAAAATTTTACGCTTTCACTCGCCGCCGCAGCCACCTATAATGGCAAGCAATTTAGGCTTAACCACATATATTTTATGCGACCATATATAACCCTGACACTTAGCATCCTGTTTTTAATACTTGCTAAGCAAGCCCATGCTGCCGATTCACTGATGATTCACAGCGCATGGATCCCAGAGATGCCACCCGTCAGCCGGGTACATGCCGGTTTTGCCAGTTTCCATAATGCCAGCGATGAGGACATTGAAATCACTGCCGTTAGCAGTGCCGATTATGCCAGCATTGAAATGCATTTAAGCAAACAAGTTGATGATATGGCGCGCATGATACCGCAGAAGTCCCTGATTGTGCAGGCTAATCAAATGATGACGCTAAAAAATGGCGGCTACCATTTAATGCTGTTCAAGCCCCAGAGAAAATTAATAGCCGGCGACTCAGTGCGACTAACCCTCGAGCTGTCTGACGGCAAAAAGCAGTCATTTAACGCTACGGTAAAAAAATCTTCCGAAGAAAATAATCATCAACACCATCATCACTAACACGGTTTATCGACACATACTTATGAATGTTAAAACTAAAACTCTGATTTTTTATATCCTGCCCCATCACTTTATGTCCTGGATTTCTTATCATCTGGCGCATATTAGCTGGCCACCGGTAAAAAACCGTTTTATCGACCTTTATCGTCATCTGCATCCTGTCAGTCTGGACGATGCGGTTATCAAGGACCCTTATGCATTTGCCTCACTGAATGCCTTTTTTACACGGGCACTGGAACCGGCTGCCAGACCGCAGGCACGCGGTAAAAACACCCTGATATGCCCTGTTGATGGCCGGGTCAGTCAGGCACAGGCGATAAAAAATGGCCGTGTTTTTCAGGCCAAAGGACAGGACTACTCATTATTAGAACTCGTTGGTGGCATTAAAGAGCTGGCTGAACCGTTTGAAAATGGCATGTTCAGCACCATCTATTTATCGCCCACTGATTATCACCGCATTCACATGCCTCTGGCCGGTGAACTGACCGATACCGTGTATGTACCCGGCAGACTTTTCAGCGTTGCACCATGGACAGTAGAAAATGTACCGCGCTTATTTGCCCGCAACGAACGCGTAGTCTGTAAATTTAATACCGCTGCCGGTCCGATGATCATGATTCTGGTGGGTGCAATTAATGTATCCGGTATAGATACAGTCTGGGGCGGACGAGAAACTCCGCCAAGCGGCAGAAAAATACGCCATCAGACTTTTGAAAGTGTCAAAATCAGTCTTAAAAAAGGCGCTGAAATGGGCCGCTTTAATCTCGGTTCAACCATTATTTTACTGACACAGGATAATGTGACATTTGATGACAGCATTATTCCCGGCGAAGCGACGTTAATGGGCCAAGCGCTGGGTAAGTTTGAATAAACACAGTCAAAAGTCTGTAATCGCCAGTCATAAATCTAAATCAAAGAACTTTAACCACCGAGATGCAGGGGCAAAGGCAGTTTTTCTGCCAATGAACCCTGCCGTTTTTTTAGATTTTAGATTTTGGACTGACGACTTATCTTCAAGCCCTGTCAAAAGGAAAAGCCAGTACCTCACTGATGGTGCTTTTCCCTGTTAATACCATTAACAACCGGTCTAAGCCAATCGCAACACCTGCACACTTTGGAAAACCGGCTTCCAGTGCCTGCAAAAAGTTCTCATCTACCGGCATCGCATCCAGCCCCGCCAACTGACGTTTTTTATTATCGCTTTCAAAACGCTTGCGTTGTTCAGCGCCATCCGTCAGTTCATTAAAACCATTGGCTAATTCCAGTTCACCGTAAAATATTTCAAACCGCTCTGCCACACGGCCATCCGCACTGATGCTGGCCAGTGCACATTGTGAGGCGGGGTAATCATATAAAACCGTAAAACCGTTTTTGTTAAAAGCCGGTGCCACCGCCTGCGTGAGTATCCAGTCCAGCCATTCATCAAGGTTATCTCCTGCCATGCCTTGTGGTATCTCGATCTGCAAGCGACTGCAGCATGCTCGACAGTTTTCTACGCTGGTATTCAATGGATCGATATCAACGGTCTGTAGAAAGGCTTGCTGATAACTGACAGTTTGTATCTGAGTTTTCAGCAGGCTTTCCGCAGACAACATGGCCAGTAAAGTGCTGACTTCTTGCATCAGTTGCTTATAGTCAAAACCCAGCCGGTACCACTCCAGCATGCTGAATTCAGGGTTATGATAAATGCTTTGCTCTTCCCGCCGGTAAACTTTACAGATCTGGTAAATAGACGGATAAGCCGATGCCAGAAGTCGTTTCATCGGGTACTCTGGTGAAGTATGCAGGTAAAACATTTGCGCTTGCATGGTCGTCGCGAAGCTTTCGATGTGCCGGTCAGTCACCGCCGCAGCAGAGATCGAAGGCGTATCAACCTCCAGTACATCACGTTCAGCAAAAAAAGCCCGGATACTTTGCAGCATCCGGGCTCTTTTTTGCATGACCTCAAGGCTGGCGACTGACTGCCACTTTTGAGTAGTCATTGACGGGTCAAATTACTCTTTAACACGCGACACATACTCACCAGAGCGGGTGTCAATTTTCAGCACTTCACCAATTTCAATAAACAACGGCACTTTAACAACCGCACCGGTTTCTAAAGTTGCTGGCTTGGTACCACCTTGCGCAGTATCACCTTTGAGACCCGGGTCTGTTTCGGTAATTGTCAGCTCAACAAAATTCGGTGGCGTCACCACAAGAGGCTCGCCATTCCAGAGTGTCATGGTGCATGCTTCCTGTCCTTTTACCCATTTAACCGCATCAGCCATAGCCGCTTCGCTGGCCGCATACTGCTCAAATGATGTCGGTTGCATGAAGTGATACAGCTCGCCATCTCCGTATAAAAACTCTACATCAATGTCTTCAACATCCGCTGCTTCAACCGATTCACCTGACTTGTAGGTTTTTTCAATGGTACGACCTGTTTTCAGGTTCTTCATTTTTACACGATTAAAGGCTTGTCCTTTACCCGGCTTAACCAGAACATTTTCTGTAATGGAACATGGATTGCCATCCAACAATAGTTTCAAGCCGTTTTTAAATTCATTTGTACTGTAAGTTGCCATAAATATCACCGTGAATAAACCAAGGCGCAATAATACCGAAAAAGACCTCATTAATACACTAACAAGCCTTATAATATGCGCATTTTATCTGCTAAGATTACACTAATATGAGCATCAGCTGGCAGCAACAACTATCCAATAACATTAAATCGGTTGATGAGTTAATTGAAAAAACTGCCAATCATAATCTGCAAGACCTTTTTTCAGAGGCTGCCCATCAGCAGTTTAAAATCAAAATTCCGCTTAACTTTATTTCACGTGACGGCTGTGCTGACACAGATCCGTTGTTAAAACAGGTACTGCCGCATGCAGATGAAACCATACTGACTGCAGGCTATCTGACTGACCCGGTTGGTGACATCGCGGCCATGAGCACGCCGGGGTTGATTCATAAATATAAAAACCGAGCACTCTTTATAGTAACCGGTGCATGCGCCATACACTGCCGGTATTGTTTCCGCCGGCACTTTCCGTACTCAGATTCACAAGTCAATAAAGAAAACTGGCAACCGGCTTTCGATTACTTACGTGAGCACACTGAGATTTCAGAAATTATTCTCAGTGGCGGTGATCCGCTGATGATCTCCGATGAAAAGCTACAGCAACTGGTGCAGCAGCTGGAAAAAATCCCTCACATTAAACGTTTAAGAATACACAGCCGGATACCCAGCGTCTTACCGGAACGCATTAACGACAATGTGATTTCTGTTTTACAGACAAGCCGTTTTCAGATTTCACTGGTTACCCATATCAATCACCCCGATGAATTAAGTCCGTTAAACAGAGCGGTTTTTCAACACTTAAAACAAGCCGGCGTTTTATTATTAAACCAGTCCGTATTGTTATTTGAAATCAATGACAGCGATAAAATTCTCGTTGAATTAAGCGAAAAACTATATGAATACGGCATTTTGCCGTATTATTTGCACTTGTTAGATCCTGTTCAGGGCGCCGCGCATTTTTCTGTAAAAGAAGCTGACGCAATCGCCATAATGAACTCGATCAGCAAATTATTACCCGGATATCTCACGCCGAATCTGGTGAAAGAAGTTTCTGGTGAACAGGCAAAAATACGAATAGTGTAACAGTTATGTAAATTACACTAACAAATAGCTGGAAATTATTGTTTTTGTTATATTATTTATTATCAATACATATTTTAGCTGTACATATTTATTCGAAGGCAGGTACACAGGTTTAATGAAACTTCATATTCCCAGTCAGACAGAGCCAGTAAAAGCAGCCTTCCCGAATCACCCGCGTAAAATCAAAAAGTGGTTAGCCCAGCTTCCCCGTGCCAGTATGGGTGATATGACACGACAAATTTACAATGCGCTGGTTGACCTTAACCGTCAGCAAATGCCGGCAAAATATCGCATTGAAAACATGGAATTGTTTCTTGAGCCTATTGAACTCATTTTACATCACCTGCATAAACACTTTATAAATCGCAGCCTGCCATTACCTGATAAAAGCCTTAAGATTATTAATTTAAATCAGGCACTGTTACGTGAAATCACTCACGGCTATAAAATCATTATTTTTGATGTCGCTAACGGCATCGATAAACTGGATGACAAAAATATTATTCTGGCCGCTCACCGCGCCATTACCAACACATCCCTGTTAGTGTTACGAGCCAGTCAGATTTACGCCAGTGTGCCTCGTGGTAGCTGGTGGGATGTCAATCATATCTATCAGTATATTTGCACCAAGAACTGGCAAAAAAAATCAGTTCCTGGCAAAACAAAAGAAAGTGCTGCAGTTAGTCTGGAACAAGCCTATAAAAAACTGGTGCTATTTTCTTTATCCCGGCCACATGCACTCAGGCACAGCGAAACAGAACGGGTTTTCAAACAACTGGATGATTGGAATGATCTGGTGAATTTGACAGCTATCCCGCTTGATACTGTACAGGACCGTTGTTTTTCGATTCAGATAAAGGCTGACTCACCGCCGGCCTGCATTAGCACGGCAGAACACCAGAACGATACAAACTTTGTTGCGGTTAATACCGAAGCGCTGGTCAATAAAATTCGCTCACTTTCATCCGATAAAAGCAAAGGCTACGATACCATCTCCACCAATGACGGGCTGACTCAGGAAACACTCAGAACCCTTGCAACATCCTGGAGCATTTGCGCAAAACGACGCTTCTCACGCAACCATAAAAATGGTGGTATTTCGGCATCTATTGGGCTTACTCCAATTTATAACGCAATGTACTCAGAGTTAAACCCCGTAACAGAACCCCCCACACTACCAACACTCTCACTTGAAGCCATCAATACCGATTATAGCTATGACAAAGAGGATCACTATGATCACAGCTTAATCACCCACCCAAACCTCAATGCAAGTATGAAGAACCTGCCCAATGCATGGGATATTGTCGCTTCTGGTAATGTGCTCACCGACACTTTCATCGGTGAACTTAAAGCCCGCGAAAAAGAGAGCTATCACCTGATCAAAGAAGAAGATGACCTGTACTGGGAGGTCATTAATATTTCAGCCGGCGGTTATTGCCTGCACTGGAACTCTGACACTACATCGAAAGCACAAGTGGGTGAATTAATAGGGATCAGAGAAAAGGAACCCGATCACAGCTACCATTGGCGTGCCGGCATTATCCGCTGGATGCAATACACACAAGGCAGCGGGCTTGATATCGGCGTTCAGGTGTTATCGCCAAAAGTCATTATCGCCACTGTCGAACGCATTGGCACAGACTATCAGGACCCTTTTGAGTGCCTGATGTTACCGGGCATTAAACCAATTAACCAACCCTCCACTCTGTTATTACCGGCACATGCCTTTAAAATAGGTACCCTGCTTAAAATTCATGTTTACGAACGAACCATTAATATAAAGCTCAGTCATGTAGCTGAACACACCGGCTCGTTCACTCAGTTCCAGTTTACTCAGGTTGACGAAAAAACCGCTGCGGGCAGTAAAAAGCAGCTTAAAAAAGAAGCGGTTAAACCCGCAGCGAAACAGCAAGATCACAATTCTGAAGACGGCGATGACTTTGATTCTATCTGGTCATCACTTTAAACAGGCCATATTGGAATCAAATTTCCATATCTGTTGATTACATATTAGAATGTCAGAATGTATCACGTGGCTATGGAGTAATTTGTGGGTAAAGAAACATCCGTCAACATCATCGTAATTGACGATTCTTTCAACAATGAAGAAAAACTGGTCAGCCTCATTCGTGGCCTTGGTTCTGCGTCGCATTCAGTTCGGGTAGAAGATGACGAAGATCTCGAAGAAGCCCTCAAAAAGATCACCCCTGATCTTGTCATCTATAGTAATGGCATGGAACTGATTGATCTCCCCGCCACCGTAAAAATACTCGCAAATCATGACCTTTTAAAAAGAACATCTGTTCTTGCCTCTTGCAGGGATGGTCAGACCAACGATGTAGACATCGCCATGGCTCAGGGTGCTAATGACCTGATCGATATGGACAATGAAGTACACCTTAAGAATGTGCTCAACCGCGAACTAAAACAGATCGCCAACAATCGCCGGCTTGCCAAGCTGGAAACAGCCTATACTGAAAGTGAGCGCCGCTGTGAATCACTAATGGATAGCTCACGCGACGCCATTGCCTATATCCACGAAGGCATGCACATTTATTCCAACCAGTCCTACCTTGAGCTTTTTGGTATAGAAGAATCCGGTGATCTGGAAGGCACACCGATACTTGATATGGTCAGCAGCAGTGATCAGGACAGTTTCAAAAAATTCCTGCGTGATTACGCAAAAACAGAAGGCATCGCGTCTTTAGAAAGTACGCTTAAAAATTCGGATGCCACAGAATTTAAAGGAAAAATAGAATTCTCGCCGGCATCTATCGAAGGCGAACCCTGCATACAGATCATTATTCGCAATGAAATAGACCAGAAAGAATTAGAAAAACAGATCAATATGCTAAGCCAGCGTGATCAGGTAACCGGCCTCTATAACCGGCAGTTTTTTATTGATTCACTTGAAAAGACCATCGTCAAAGCGAAGAAGGACAAACTGAAATCAGCCTTACTGTATTTAAGCCTTGATAACTTTCAGGACTTCAAAAGCACTTTAGGTGTTATTGGCAGTGACCAGCTATTAATCGAAATCGCAGAGTTACTGAAAAAGACCTGCTCAGAGAACGACGTGCTGGCACGCTTTCACGGCCACCACTTCACCATCACCCATGAAAATTCAGACCGTCAAGGTGCTGAGGCCTGCGCTAATAAAATCAGAGAAGCCATCGAAGAATTCAGCACTGTAATCAATGGCACATCAGCCACCACCACCTGCACCATCGGCATCAGCCTGATAGAAGAAAAATCACCGGAATCCAGCGAAATAATATTGCGGGCAGAAAAAGCAGCAGAGGAATCACAGCAAACCGGGCCCAACAAAGTCTCTGTTTATATTCCTAAAGAAGGCGAACTGACACAAAAAGAAGTTGACTCACAAGTATCCGGCGCTTTAATGGATGCACTTAAAAACAATATGTTTGCACTGTTTTATCAGCCTGTCATCAGCCTGCACGGTGACACCGAAGAACGTTACGAAATTTATTTAAGAATGAAAGGCGAAAAAGGCGAGCTCATTATGCCTGATGATTTCATACCGGCAGCGGAAAGAAGCGGTTTAATGCCGCTGATTGACCGCTGGGTCATTGGCAATGCACTAAAAATTCTGGTTGCGCAGAAAAAAGCCAAGAAAAGCACGAGGTTTTTTATTAAGCTCAGCGAAGCATCGCTGCGTGATGAAAAGCTACTGCCCTGGCTGGAAGAAAAAATTCACGCCGCCAAACTTAATAAAGACAGCATTATCTTTGAAATTAAAGAGTCTATCGCCGTCACTAATCTAAAGCAGTCTAAAATACTGGCTGAAGGCCTTAACGCACTGGATTGTGGCTTTGCACTGGATGATTTTGGTACCGGCATGAACCCGTTCCAGCTGTTAAAACACATTCCTGCCAACTACCTTAAGATTGAAAGTTCATTTATGGATCAGCTTTCTACCAACACACAAAACCAGGAAGCCGTTCAAAACATCACTGAAACGGCCACAAAAATGGGTAAACTGACCATCGCTCAGGGCATCCATGATGCCAGTAGCCTGTCTGTGTTGTGGGGCATGGGGATCAACTTCATACAGGGCAACTTCCTGCAGGAGCCAATGCCAGAACTCAATTATGACTTTACTGAGATGGCCGGTTAATTTCGTAGTAAATGAGTGATAAGTAAACTCTTTTTACTTATCACTGTCCTAGTTCACGCATAACAGCTATGCGTGAACGACTTAAAAAGGACATTTATTATGAAAAAGCACATTTTCACACTCTCATTTCTACTGGCACTCTCCCCTTTTCTTGCCATTGCCGGGCATAACGACGGTCTGATCACAAAACCGAGCCGCTATTCAGTCTCTCAGACACTCGACAAGCTAGAAGCGGCTTTAAAAACGAAAGGTATCAGTGTTGCCATGCGCTGGCAGCATGATGTCAAAGCCGGCGCTGTTGGTATTGCGTTACGACCCACAGAATTACTGGTTTTTGGTAACCCTAAAATTGGCAGCCATCTGTTTACATCAAACCAGGCAGCCGGCATCGACCTGCCGTTAAAAGCACTGGCCTGGGAAGATAAAAATGGAAAGGTTTTTTTAAGTTATAACGACCCCGCGTATATCGCAAAGCGTCACCACATCAATGACCGCGACGAAACCCTTAAAAAAATGAGCACGGCTTTAAATAAACTCAGTGATATTGCAACCGGTAACTAAATTTCGGCCATTCAGACACAAAAAAATGCCATTCTATGAATGGCATTTTTCATACATAAAAACTACTAACTACAGTCTGGCTTTTAAAGCACTGATACGCTCTTCCAGTGGCGGGTGACTCATAAAGAATTTCTGTAAATTACTTTTTGCACCGCCCGAGATTCCAAAGGCGACCATCTGGTCCGGCAATTCACTGGCGCCGGAATTGCGTCTTAGCTTTTCTAAAGCCGCGATCATATTTCGGGTGCCCGCTAATTCTGCCCCGCCTTCATCGGCTCTGAACTCACGCCAGCGAGAAAAATACATGACGATGCCGCTGGCTAAAATACCGAACACCATTTGTGCAACAAAAGAAGCGATGTAATAGCCAATGCCATGACCACGCTCGTTTTTCAAAAGCACCCGGTCGACAAAGAAACCGACAATACGCGAGAAGAAAATCACGAAAGTATTCACCACACCCTGAATCAGGGTCAATGTCACCATATCACCATTTGCCACATGCGCTATCTCATGACCGATAACGGCTTCTGCCTCGTTCTCATTCATATTACTTAACAGGCCACTACTGACGGCAACCAGTGCGCTATTGCGGCTCATACCCGTGGCAAACGCGTTGATTTCAGCGCTATGAAAAATCGCCACTTCCGGCATACCAATACCGGCTTTTTGCGATAACCGTTGCACCGTGTTCACTAACCACCTTTCGGTATCGCTGCGGGGCTGCACAATCACCTCGGCCCCGCTCATACGTTTTGCCATCCATTTAGACATCATTAGAGAAATGAAAGAACCACCCATACCAAACACCGCAGAGAACACCAGTAAGGCCTGTAAATTCAGGTCTGCGCCGTTATTCTGCAGAATGGACTCAACACCCAATAACTGCAGCACCACACCTAAAACCAGCATGATGGCAATATTCGTTAGCAAAAAGTAAAAGATTCGTTTCATTACAGTTTTATTCTCTAAGTAGACACAATGAGAATATGGAGACCGACAATTCTTATTTCAAGCCGGCAGGCAAAAAAATGATGCACATATGAGGATATTGTTCCTTCCATGGAAAACAATCTTGCTCAGGATGAGGGTTATGCCGGCCTCTTATTTAAAACTTAATCCGCTCACCCGACTGTGGAATATTGGCAGCCCAGCCTTCCTGCACAAGTCGCTCTTTTAACACCTGTTTAGCCTTGCTTTCACCGTGTATTAAAAACAACTTTGGATGCGGTGTTTTGAAATGACTGAGCCAGTCAATCAACTGTAACTGACTGGCATGTGCAGAGAAACCGCCCAGTGTATGTATGGCCGCCTTAACGGCAATTTCATCGCCGCCATGGTGGAATGATGTCGCCCCGTCTACCAGTGCACGACCCGGTGTACCTATCGCCTGATAGCCGACGAAAATCACATGCGAATTGCGTCGCCACAAATTGTGTTTAAAGTGATGACGAATACGGCCACCGGTACACATGCCACTGCCGGCAATAATAATAGCGCCCGCCTCTATTTTATTCAGTGCCATCGACTCTTCTGTGCTGGTGGTATAACGCAATACCGGCAGAAAACTATGCAGACTACCGCTGCTGACGTTTTGCATCGTTTCACTGTCTTCTTCGTTAAAAATATTCTGATAACGATGATAAACCTCAGTCACCGCAATTGCCATTGGGCTATCCAGATAAATGGCCTGATGTTTTAGTTTGCCTTTTTGATATAACTCACCCAGGCGGAAAATAATTTCCTGAGTACGCCCTACCGCAAATGAAGGAATCAAAATATTACCGCCATTTTCAGAAGCCTCTATGACGATATCCTCAAACTCCTGCAATGTGTCATGCATCGGCCGGTGACAACGATCACCATAGGTGGATTCCAGTAATACAATATCGGCCTCTTCAATCGTCACCGGGTCACGTAATAATGCCGCATAGCTGTTGCCAAGGTCACCTGAGAATACCAGTTTCTTCTCCACGCCATCTTCATTAATAAACAGCTCAACAATAGAGGAGCCCAGTATATGGCCCGCATCATTAAAACGCAGTTCAATACCGCTAACAATTTCAGTGCGTGTACCGTATTTTAAACCCGCACAAAGGGCTAGCGATGCCTCCACATCCTCCATCGTATACATTGGTTCAATTTCAATCTTACCAGAACGGCGCCGGCGTTTGTTTTCCCACTCCACATCACGCTGCTGTAGCGATGCCGCATCCCTGAGCATTATTTCCAATAATTCACTGGTCGCTCTGGTCATATAAAGCGAACCGCTAAAACCCTCCGCTACCAGCTTCGGTATCCTGCCTGAGTGATCAAGGTGTGCATGCGACAGAACAACAGCATCAATCTTACTGACATCAAACGGAAATGGTTCACTGTTCGCCTGCTCTTCTTCCCGGCTTCCCTGATAGAGACCACAATCTAATAATATACGGGCACTGTCAGTTTCCAGTAAATACATGGAGCCAGTCACGCCTTTCGTTGCACCATAAAGTGTCAGCTT
>JAOULC010000063.1 GCA_029882215.1 Gammaproteobacteria bacterium
TGCAGCGAAAACAGAATTTTTATCAAGAATGAGTCATGAATTGCGTACTCCGCTCAATGCCATTCTGGGGTTTTCACAGTTACTGCAAATGG
Organism: Gammaproteobacteria bacterium; assembly: GCA_029882215.1. GTDB lineage: Bacteria > Pseudomonadota > Gammaproteobacteria > SZUA-229 > SZUA-229 > JAUVDT01. The sequence continues at coordinate 93 of JAOULC010000063.1, forward strand.
ATCATGAGCTGAATACCACCCAGACAGAATCAGTAGGTGAAATACTCGGCGGAGGCAGGCACTTGCTTAACCTTGTGAACGAAGTGCTTGATCTGGCAAAAATAGAAACGGGTGATTATGAATTAGAGCTGACACAGGTTAATGCCGCAGGTGTATTAAAAGAGTGTATTTCTATGTCTGAGCCTTTAATGTCAGAGCGTAGTATTAAACTCACGGTAGAAGAGAGCGGAGAGTTTGATGCGGAGATTCTAGTCTGTGCTGACAAAACAAGACTTAAACAAATTATTCTTAACCTGTTATCTAATGCCTGCAAGTATAATATTAAAAACGGCACGATAGACATAAAATGGTCTTATGCAGATGACAGCAAAATCCGCCTGCAAATAAAAGATTCAGGTAAAGGTATCAGTAGTGAGTTTCATCGGGATATTTTTGAACCATTTAACCGCCTGGATGAAACGTATAGTGGGATAGAAGGTAGCGGAATTGGACTGACGATTACCAAGCAACTGATAGAAATGATGGGTGGTCGTATTGGTTTTGAAAGTGAGAGCGGTAAAGGAAGTACTTTCTGGGTAGACCTGATGCCATACACAGAAAAGCTGGAAAAGCACCGGCAGAAAGATTAAATGCCAGCTGATACAAATTTACAGCCGGCGGGAAATAATAGAAAGGCAAAAACAATCCTCTGCATTGAAGATATGCTGTCTAATATTGCTCTGGGGAAAAATCATGAAAAAAGACCGGATTATACGCTGCTAACTGCAACGCAATCCGGTGTAGGTATTGAACTGGTGAAAACGCATCCATGTGTTTCTTTTTTACCGGAGTTGAAAGATCAAAGTTTCTTCCAGTTGCGGATAAAATAACCAATAGTAAGAAATGTAATGCCTACTGCCAGCCATATCTGATTGTCATCGTGGAAATAATAGCCAAATTTATCATTCTTGAAACTGAACAAATTATACACAGTAAATGGCGTGCCAATTAAAAAAGCAAGAATTTGTGATGATTTAAGTACGTCTATCTTCATTAAAATTTCCCCGTATTTTTTAGCAGAGTGTTGTTATTCATGTCTCATGGTATTGTAAAATATGGACAGTATTCGCACGGCATTCTATCTTTAGAAAATTCTCAAATAAACTTTTTATAGATGGATGCGTTGATTTCTAATTTATACGGTAGCTATCATGTAAAAAATAACTTTACAGGTCTGATGAATGGAATATATTGCTGAGATAGTGCTGTCACTATTTAGTCGCACACTAACGTGAAGGTACAAATTTTCTACAGGCGGGTATTGTTATTACCAGAATAAAACATAGGTACTCAGTAGCAAAGACGCAGGCCTGTTTATGTTTTTCAAAAGATTTGTCGGTATTCTCTGCGCTAAGAATATCTTAATTAAATAACCGGTTAGTTCAGATCCACTGCATATTTTTTCAGTAAATCGATTGAAACCGTTTGCAGTGCTTTAATGTGTGTTCTCTTGAGGTAAATACGCGGAGCCATGTTATTGTCGAGTGCTTCTTTCCAGCGCACTGCACACAAACACCAGCTGTCACCGGGCTTTAATCCCTTAAAACCGAACTCAGGCACAGGTGTTGATAAATCATTGCCTTTGAATCTCGAGTATTGCAGGAACTCTCTCGATGCCTCGATACATACGGTGTGTGAGCCGCTGTCTTCTTTACAGCTATTACACTTGCCGTCACGGTAAAATCCTGTCACGGGATTATCCCCACAGCTTTCAAGTTTTTCACCGAATACATTGAGTGATTCGTCCATTGCCATAGCAGTACCACCTTATAATAAACTCTGGTTTGTCAGATATTTCAGGGATAAAAATTAAATTACAGTTGCTGCTTTAAGCGGCAAAAAATTCTGTTTTGTCGCACCAGCTTTAGATTATATTAAGGTAGTTGTTAATTAAGGTTAAGAGGTGCTTAATATCAAGCGGTTTTGTGATGTATTCGGCAAAGCCGGCATAACTGCCGCGCTCAACATCAGTCAGCATGGCATTGGCGGTAACCGCAATAACCGGAACCCCGGCCGTTAAAGGATTTTTTTTCAGCTGTTCCAGTGCTTCAAAACCATCCATGCCGGGCAGATTAATATCAAGAAGAATGAGGTCAGGAGGCTGCTTAAAGGCGCTCGATAAGCCGTCTTCAGCTGTCCTGGCTTCTATTAGCTCGATACCGCCATGCATTGAAAAAATATTTCTCATCAGCGACATATTGGCAATACTGTCCTCGATGTATAAAACTTTTTTCAGTGCATCACCCTCGCTGGCTGTGCGTACTGTTGCTGACGAGTTGTCATCTGTAGTTTCTGCGCTGACAGGCAGATCAAACCAGAAAGTACTGCCTTCACCATATGTACTCTTGACATGAATTTCACTGTTCATCGCCTCCAGTAATTTTTTTACCAGTGCCAGTCCTATACCGGTACCTTCAATGGCGTCATAAGCTGATTCAGATCGCTCGAAAGGGCGGAATAAGCGAGACATGTCATTGTCTGAGATACCACGTCCGCTATCCTCAACGCTAATGCGTAACTGATTTTTTTTGCTTATCTTGCAGCTGACGGTGATGTAGCCAGCTGGTTTGTTGTACTTAATGGCATTGGAAATGAGGTTGATCATGACTTCATTCAGGCGCAGCTGATCGGCCAGCACAGCAGCGTCGTCAACGGCATCAAATCTCATGCTGATGTTGTTTTGATCAGCCAGCGGGCGCAGCTGAGCAAGAGAAGTTTTAATCAGGTTAACGGTATTCACAGTCTCAATTGTCAAATCAATCTGGCCAGTCTCTATGCGGCTAAGGTCAAGTACTTCATTGACCAGCTCCAGTAAATGCTCGCCGGCGGTCAAAATCTCCTCCACACTTTCTGACTGTATAGGCGTCAGCTTTTCAGAAGTATCGGAGGTGAGTACCTGGGCAAAGCCAAGAATCGCATTAAGTGGTGTGCGCAGTTCATGACTCATGCGCGATAAAAATTCTGACTTAGCGGCGCTCGCCAGTTCGGCTTCGTCTCTGGCAGCTTTCATCTCAGCGGTACGCCTTTCGACCCGCTCTTCCAGTTTATCGTTTATATCTATGAGTTTATTTTCAGCCAACTTACGTTGAGTGATATCGGCAATACTACCCAGCATGCGCAGTGGCTTGCCGTCACTGTCACGTTCAGTCACCTCGCCGCGATCCTGTACCCATATAGTACTGCCATCCTGCCTGATCATGCGATGTATGCTGGAATAACCACCGTTACCGTGTAAACAACTTTGCACCCGCGCCATCACCGTTTCCAGATCATCTTTATGCAGTAAGCGACTAAAATATTCCATTGAGTGAGATAGGGAGCTCTTATCCAGACCGAGAATATTACACCAGCTTAAATTGTGGCTGATCTGATCCGTCTGTAAATCCCAGTCCCAGATACCCTCACCGGTCACATCCATAATCTGATGCAGGCGTGACTCACTCTGCACCAGTGCATGGTGCGACTCTATAATTTCATTTTCACGTCTGGCCAGCGTATCGAGCATGTCATTAAATTGCCGCGATAACTGTGCCGCTTCATCGGTGCCGCTAACATCGGTACGTAAATCACGTTTGCCTTCCTGCACGGCGTCGACCACTGAGGCAATGGCATAAAGCCGGCTGGTTAACCGTCTGGCGGCGAGCATGGCCAGTATAAAGGTGAGTAAGACGGCAATCAGCGTATAAAAAACACCGTTACGTGTGATTTTTGTCAGTTTGGCTTCAATTACTTTATGGCCCAAAGCAATGCGTACCCAGCCGATGTGAGTACCGGAGATGATGATGGGGTGGGCAATATCAATCATGCTTTTATTCTGAGTGAGGACGACAACTTGCTGTTTGTCGGGGAGGTCTGACAGGTAAAAACCACGCCGGGACAGGTCGCTATGAGCCAGTACCTGGCCACTGTTATTCAGCACTATGGCGTGTTGCAAGTCCGGGTATTTCTTTAGTCCGTCAACGATTTCCTGTAAGCCGCTAACATCACGTGAGGCAACCCAGACCGCTGAGGATGAAGCAATGCTTTGTGCCAGTGCCAGTGCCTGTTCGGATTGTTGTTCAAGCATGATGCGTTGTTGTCGCTGGGTCAGGTCCCAGACAAATAATGTCATGGCGGTTGCCACTACCAGTACTATGCCAATAACCAGTTGCCGGCGTAAGTTGGCTGTAAACCACTGTGTTAAAAACTGCAGCATTATTTGTTTTCCACTAACCTTACATCCGACTCAAAACGCTTTATATATTGTCTTACCTGGTCATAAGTCTCATCATTTGCAGGATGAAAACGCGCTGTTTCCATATTTTCTAAAATAGCTTTCGTCTCGGCGGTTTCTCCCAGCTCGGTGATAACCCGGGTGAACTTTTGTTGAATGACCTGAGGCACATCCTCACGGATCATCACAGAATTGTTTAATAATGGCGGCGTTTCCCAGATCAGTTCAAGCTGAGCGGCTTCTGCCGGGTAATCTTTTTGAAACAGTCGCCATGGCGGTGGCCAGGTGGCGCCGACCACTGACTTATTAAGATACACATTCATAATTGATGACTCCTGCGAGCCAACATAAATGTTTTTGATATCTTTATTGATATTAATGCCGTGAGTGTGCAGATAATATTGCGGCATAATAGCCGCCGCCAGCGCGGTGTGTGACGGGTAGCTGACGACTTTACCCTTGAGATCTATCGGCGTTTTAATACCGCTGTTTTTGCGGGTAATAAAAATACCTTTAAAATCTTCGGCATCACCGGCCATCGCAATCACATGATATCCAACTTTCATTGCCTGTAGTGTCTGCCAGGGATTAGGCAACAGAAAAGCCGGCCCTTTATTACGCAACTTTTCTTCATAAACCTGATAGTTGCGCGAAGCTTCCAGCTCCAGCTTCATCTCAGGCACATGCCGGTTGATGTGATCAACCAGCGGTTGATAAGCCTGACTCAGTTTTTGCGGGTTATACAGCGGGTGTATTGCCAGTCGATAGCTAGGAATTGCACTGACTGGCTTTTCGCGGGAATATTGCAGCGATGACTGCTTAGAGGGTTCAGAATCTTGCTCACAAGCGGTTATTATTGTAATGATCGCTATGCTGAAAATAATAAATAGGCGCTTCACTGAATGCTCTCCCTGTTTTGTGGACAGACGTTTTGCCTGAGCTGTAATCGCACATTGGCTAAACCGCTAGTCAATAATACGTGGTGCTGCTAAATATTGTCCCGCCTATTAATAGGGATAATTTATGCTGAATAGCTAATATATAGTATTGTTTTAGCACTGTGTACATTAAAGCAGCACATGACAAGCGATGGATAGGGTAATTAACGTGGTAGATTTGTCTGTTCTGGCTTGAGTATTACTATGGCTGGCCAGATGATGCGGAATTTATAAAATTGACAACAGAGTACAGGAAGAACACAGGGGCAATTTATAACGGCTAAAAAGCTTTTCTCAGTGTCGCTGTGGCCGGATTATCTGTATTGCTCTAGCAATCATTATTTGTCCGATGATGTTGTTTCATCAAAGTGAATACTGGCAGACTTTTTCTTTTTGTTCTTACATTCATCTTTACCGCTGCAGACATCACAGGCACTTTTCAAACCCAGACCGGAAAGCCCGCCGCAGGAGCCGGAAATAGGCCGCCGCCCCATCACCACACCGACGGCCATCAGCAGAACCACAATCAGCATAAAAACAAAGACAACGATAAAAGTACCCATGTTACTGTTCCTTTAAATAAGCAGAAAATGCGGCGTTCTTATACTCAACAAAACCTTTTTTTGTGCGTTTGATCAGTAGCACAGCTAGTTTTTCCTGCTTTGCCAGTGCGAGTGCATTTTTGACACCCATCACCATCATGGCGGTGGCAAATGCATCGGCCTTGATGCAGCGGTCGGTGATCACGGTGACCGACACCAGCTGGTGGCGGATCGGATAGCCACTGTTCGGATCAATCGTATGTGAATATCGCTTGCCGTTGGCTTCAAAAAAATTGCGGTAGTCACCGGACGTGGCAATCGCAACATTAGTCAGCGACAGCAGCTTCATAACAGCGCGCTCGTCAGACACCGGTTTTTCAATGGCCACACGCCATAAAGAGCCGTCAGGTTTATGCCCTTTCAGGCGTATCTCACCGCCGATTTCAACCAGGTAATGTTTGATACCCTGTTGCTGCAGATAATCGGCCACTTTGTCGGTGGCAAAACCCTTGGCGATGGCCGACAGGTCGAGCCGCCGTTCAGAAGTTTTACGAATGCGTTGCTGCGTGCTATCGAGTTCGATTTCGTGGTAACCGGTACGCTGCTTGAGTGCAGTAATTTGCTTTTTCGCCGGCACCTGTTCTGCGCTAAAGCCGGGACCAAAACCCCATAAGTCCACCAGTGGACCAACGGTAATATCGAATGCACCGGTTGATAACAAACTGATATTTTGTGCCTGTCTGATCACTGTGAACAGGTCGGCAGAAATAGGCATCCATTGATTGACCGCCAGATTATTGAAGCGGTTGAGCTCTGAGTCGGCAATATAGGTCGACATTGACTGGTTAATTTGTTGCAGCAAATTATCAACACCGGCCTGCAATGTTTGCTGGTAAACGGTCTGAGACTGTTCCTTAGTGCTGTTAACAAAACTGATGTTGTAACGGGTGCCCATGGTATGACCATGCAGCGAGTGCTCAGCTTTTTTTACCGTATCGGCACAGCCGGTCGCCAGCAGTAATAATACGCTGGCAAGCAGATAACGTAGCAGAGGCCTGCGCCTGTGCAGAATAGCCGGCTGTTGCATTAATTAACCACCAAAGTCATCGAGCAATATATTTTCATCCTGTACTCCCAGATCTTTCAGCATTGAAATCACCGCATTATTCATCATTGGTGGCCCGCACATATAGTATTCACAGTCTTCAGGTGCTTCGTGATTCTTCAGATACTGTTCATATAGCACATTATGAATATAGCCTGTTTTACCTTCCCAGTTATCTTCCGGCAAAGGATCAGACAGAGCAAGATTCCAGTGAAAGTTATCATTCGCCGCTTCGAGCTGGTTGTACTCATCCTGATAAAAGGTTTCGCGTAGTGAGCGGGCACCATACCAGAAACTGATCTTACGTTTACTGTTTAAACGTTTCAGCTGATCAAAAATATGCGAGCGCATTGGTGCCATGCCGGCACCACCACCGATGAAGATCATCTCGGCTTCTGTCTCTTTGGCGAAGAATTCACCGAACGGGCCGTATACCGTCATCTTGTCACCGGGTTTCAGGTTAAACACATAAGAAGACATTTGCCCCGGCTCGTAGTTGCTGCCTTCCGGTGGTGTTGCGATACGAATATTGAACTTAACAATGCCTTTCTCATCCGGGTAGTTAGCCATTGAGTATGCGCGTACCACTGGCTGGCTAACCCGGGATTCCATTTTAAATAAATCAAAATGCTCCCAGTCGCCACGGTATTGTTCTTCGATATCAAAGTCACCGTATTTAACGTGATGCGGTGGCGCTTCTAACTGCACATAGTCACCGGCGCGGAAATTCACGTCTTCACCTTCCGGTAAACGCAGCGTCAGCTCTTTAATAAAGGTCGCCACATTATCATTAGATTCGACCGTGCATTCCCATTTCTTAACGCCGAAAAATTCAGCCGGTACCTCGATATCCATATCCTGTTTTACCGCAACCTGACAGGCAAGGCGATAACCTTCACGGGCCTGACCCTTAGTAAAAAATGACTGCTCTGTTGGCAGCAGAGAGCCGCCGCCACTTTTTACTTTACAGCGACACTGGCCACAGGTACCACCGCCGCCACAGGCAGAAGAAAGAAAAATTTTCGCATCGGCCAGCGACTGTAACAATTTGCCACCGGCAGGCAGCGACAAACTTTTTTCAGGATCACCGTTAATATTGATCTGTACATTACCGGTGCTGACCAGTTTTGCGCGTGCTAATAAAATCACCGCCACCAGTGCAAACACGATAACGGTAAACATAACCACGCCGAGAATAATTTCTGTGTTCATTTTCCAAACTCCCAGATTACAAACTGACGCCAGAGAAAGACATAAAGCCTAATGACATCAAACCAACGATCACAAAAGTAATACCCAGGCCTTGCAGACCTTTGGGTACATCGCTGTATTTTAATTTTTCACGTATGCCAGCCAGCGCAACAATGGCCAGTGCCCAGCCAACGCCGGCGCCGATGCCATAAACGGTACTTTCGACAAAGCTGTAGTCACGTTCCACCATAAATAAAGAAGCACCAAGAATCGCGCAGTTAACGGTGATCAGTGGCAGGAACACACCCAGTGCGTTGTATAAAGACGGCACATATTTATCGAGAAACATTTCCAGAATTTGTACAATCGCCGCGATAACGCCGATATAACTCAGCAGACCAAGAAAGCTCAAATCGGCTTCAGGAAAGCCGGCCCAGGCCAGTGCGCCTTCTTTCAGCACGTAGTGGAACAACAGGTTGTTGACCGGCACGGTAATGACCTGCACCACAATCACGGCAATGCCTAAACCAATCGCGGTTTCAACTTTTTTAGACAGTGCTAAAAACGTACACATGCCAAGGAAGAATGCCAGAGCCATGTTCTCAACGAAAATGGCGCGAATAAATAAACTGATCAATTCTTCCATTACAGGGCATCCTTCTTAACGTGGCTGGCCATTTTAAAGTCGGCTTCTTCAACCTGATCTTTTTTCACCGTGCGCAGCAACCAGACAAACAGCGCGATCACAAAAAACGCGCTTGGTGGCAGCAATAACAAACCATTCGGCACATACCAGCCGCCGTCATTTACCAGTGGTAAAACCTCGATGCCATAAAACTTGCCGGCACCGAGCAGTTCACGAATCACCGCAACAAAAATAAGCACCACCGAATAACCCAGGCCGTTACCGATACCATCAAGGAAACTCATCAGCGGCGGATTGGCCATCGCATAAGCTTCAGCGCGACCCATAACAATACAGTTGGTAATGATCAGGCCAACGAAGACTGACAGCGATTTGGAAACATCATAGGCATAGGCTTTGAGCACCTGATCAACAACAATGACCAGTGAGGCAATGATGGTCATCTGCACAATAATGCGGATGCTTGACGGGATTTGGTTGCGTATTAATGAGATCGACAGGTTTGAAAAAGCCGTGACCGCGGTCAGTGCCAGACACATCACCAGTGTCACTTTAAGACTGGTAGTGACGGCCAGTGCAGAACAGACACCGAGTATCTGTAAGGCAATCGGATTATTGCTAAAAATGGGGTTTATTAAAACCGTTCTTACTGCAGACATGATCAGACTTCTCCTGCTTTCAGATGAGACAGGAATGGCGCAAAGCCATCTTTACCCATCCAGAAACGTATTAAATTGGTAACGCCGGTGCTGGTCAGTGTGGCACCGGACAAACCGTCCACCTGATGCGCTTTTTCAAGCGCAATAGACGGATCGACCGAGCCTTTCTTCACGGCAATTTGTAAAGCGCCGGCTTCATCAAATAATTTCTTACCAAGCCATTGTTGTTTCCATTTCGGGTTATCGACTTCACCACCCAGCCCCGGTGTTTCAGCGTGCTCATAAAAACCCAGTCCGGCGATGGTATTCAGATCTTTGTTAACCGCCACAAAACCGCGCAGGGTAGACCAAAGACCGTAACCGCGGATCGGTAGAATCAGAGTCTTAAGTTCACCGCCGTTCTTCACCATGTAAACTTTGGAATAATTTTCCAGCCGCTTAATGCTGGCAATATCCTGCTCTCTACTCAGTGCAGTAGAATGTTTTGGATCTTTCGATGCTTTACGCTGGTTGTAACTGGCAAGGTCCAGATCGGTACTGAAACGGCCGGTTTTTAAATCCACCAGTTGTGTGTTGATAACGGCAAATTGTTCATCAATCGATGGCCCGTCTTTTAGCAGGCCGGCCGCGGCTAAGATGTTCTTTTTAATTTCCAGCTGCTGATTGGCTTTTTGCAGCGGCCTGAGCTTGACCGCCGGCACTGAGACGATGACCGAGCAGACCAGACAAACCGCAAAGGCTACGATCAGTGTGTTCTTAATAGAGTCTTTATTATTTGACACGGGCAGCTCTCCGCTTGATGTTGGCCTGAATAAAAAAGTGATCAATCATCGGCGCAAACAGGTTGGCAAACAAAATCGCCAGCATCATGCCTTCAGGGAAGGCCGGGTTAATCACACGGATCATCACCACCATGAAACCGATCAGCGCACCAAACCACCACTTACCCTGATCGGTCATTGAGGCCGATACCGGGTCGGTGGCCATAAAGAACATACCGAAGGCAAAACCACCGACCACCAGATGCCAGTACCAGGGTAGCGCAAACATAGTATTGCTATCTGAACCGAGCATGTTAAACAGCAGCGCGGTGGCGGCCATGCCGAGCATGACGCCAAGCACAATACGCCATGAAGCAATGCCGGCCATCAGCAACAGGCCTCCGGCAATCAAAATCGCCAGCGTGGAGGTTTCACCGACTGAGCCGGCCATATTGCCAATAAAAGCATCGAACCAGCTAAGGTTACCGAGCTGGCCAAGCTGATTTAAACCTTCAGAGGCGGCCACGCTCAGGGCTGTGGCACCGGAGTATCCGTCCACGGCAACCCAGACCGCATCACCGGACATATAAGCCGGGTAAGCAAAGAACAGAAAGGCACGCCCGGTCAGTGCCGGGTTTAGGAAGTTTTTGCCGGTACCACCGAACACTTCTTTACCAAAGACCACGGCGAAAGAAATACCCAGAGCCACGGCCCATAAAGGAATCGTTGGCGGGCATACCAGCGCAAATAAAATGGATGTGACAAAGAAACCTTCGTTGACTTCGTGTCCGCGCACGGCCGCAAACAAAACTTCCCATAAGCCGCCGACAATAAAGGTAACGGCATAGATTGGCATGAAAAACCAGAAGCCATACCAGAAATTGTCCCAGCTGCTGGCCGGGTTATGGCCGCCAAACAGCAGTATCATGTTTTCACGCCAACCCTGAGTCGGCATCGCCGCACCGGCATCAATCAGCGTATTAGCCTGCAAACCCAGATTAAAAATACCCACGGTTAGCGGAATCAATGCCGCCGCCCAGACCATGATCATCACCCGCTTCATGTCCAGCGCGTCACGTACATGAGCGGTGGTGCGGGTGATGATTTCCGGCATATAAAAGATCGTATCGACCATCTCGTAGATGGCGTAATACTTTTCAAAACGGCCGCCTTTGCTAAAGTGCGGTTCTAATTTGTCAAAAAATGTTCTCAGGCCCATAGTTAACTCTCCTTCTCTATTTGAGTCAGGCAGTCACGCAAAATCGGACCGTATTCATACTTGCCGGTACAAACAAAAGTACACAGCGACAGATCTTCTTCATCCAGCTCCAGAGCGCCAAGTTTTTCAGCCATTTCCAGATCACCGACAATCAGTGCGCGCAGCAGTGGTGTGGCCAGAATATCCAGCGGCATTACTTTTTCAAAATTACCCAGCGGCAACAGACAGCGTTCCGAACCATTGGTGCTGGTAGTGAAATTGAAAAGTTTGTTTGGCAGTAATTTAGAAACAAAGGTGTTCATCACAGAGAAGCGATCAACGCCGGCACGCACATAATGTAAAAAGGGCCGCTCACGACCTTCTGCCAGTACCGTGACCTGATTGTGGTAGCGGCCAAGGAAGGCATAAGCGTCGTGGCTGGCATTACGACCACCAAATACAGAGCCTGATATAATCCGGGTATCCCCCTGATGAATTTCACCAGTGGTCAGTTCAGTTAAATTCGCACCCACGCGTGTTTTAAGCAGGCGTGGCTTGAGTGTGCTGGGGCCGCCAAGAGCGACCACGCGTTCGATATTGAGTTGACCGGTGGTGAATAACTGGCCAATCGCAATCACATCCTGATAACCAATGTGCCAGACAGTCTTGTCGATGCTGACAGGGTCGAGAAAGTGAATATGAGTACCCACATTACCTGCCGGGTGCACGCCACCGAACAGCTCGGCCTGTATTCCAGCTGTGGGGATGTCAGCCGTTTTCTCCTGACAAAGAAAGATATTACCCTCGGTCAGGTGTGAGATAATTTTTAAGCCATCTTCAAATGCGCCGGGATTGGCTGCAATAACCACAGCCGGGTCAGCCGCCAGCGGCTGAGTATCCATAGCGGTAATAAAAATGGAAGAAGGTGAAGAACTGATATGCGGTACCTTGCTGAAAGGCCGCGTTCTAAATGATGTCCACAAACCAGACTGCACCAGATTGTCATGCACCTGGTTCCAGCTTAATGAGCTCAGCTCTGCCGGTTGATAGCGGGCAAAAGTCTCAGTCGCATCACCATCGAGTTCAATCACAACAGACTGAAACACGCGCTGTGTGCCACGGTTGATTTGCGTTACCACGCCGGCGCCGGGTGAGGTGAAGCGAACGCCTTCATTTTTCTTGTCGGTAAACAGCAGCTGTCCCAGCCTGACACGGTCACCTACTTTTACCGCCATGCTGGGTTTCATGCCGTGATAGTCGGCACCGGTTAAAGCAACCGATGTAACAGCATTGCCATTGTCGATGATCTGTTGCGGGGCACCGGTAATCGGCAGGTCGAGACCCTTCTTAATGTCGGTCATATATCTTGTCCGGATAATACGTATCAATGGCCATTGCTTGCATAGGCTTTGGGTATAAAAAAGTTGAAAAAAAAGCAGAACGCTAAGGCTGTAAATAGCAAAGAGAAGCATTCGACTAATTAAGAGGCTGTTCAGAGGTAGTACAAATGAGCCGAGGGCTGATTAGCTACAACAAAGAATCAGTCCATCGAAAAGCGCCGTATTATATGTATATAAGAAAATTCTTTCTATGCATTAGTGGAATTATTTTGTTAAAAATACGTTACATTTACAGGATCTTTCATGATGTGAAAAATAAGCGGGTAAGCAAAGAAAACTGAACGGGATATGCGCTGTTTCAGCTGATTTTTTTGCAATAAACGTACGTTTTCATAATCTGAACAGGTGACTGTTCGCAGGGTGCTAGGGGAGAGGCGCTACT
>JAOULC010000098.1 GCA_029882215.1 Gammaproteobacteria bacterium
AGAAAAAGACCTTAAAAAGGTCAATGCTTCAAAAACAGCTGAACCCGCTGCGTCTGCTGCGGAGCCTGTTGTCGAAGCAACGCTGGAAACGGCGAACAGTGATAAAGATGTTCGTGCTGAAGAGCGTGCGCGTTTTGACACTGTTATGAACAGTGAAGCCGCTCAAGGCCGAACTAAGTCAGCACAAAGCTTAATCACAAAAACCGACATGAGTGCTGATGACATCATCACCATGCTGGGTGACATGCCGGCTGAAGCAAAAGGTGCGTCAAAGCTTGATGTTGCAATGGGTAATGAAAAACAGCCAGAAATTGGAGCGGATGCGGGTGGTGATGCTGAAGTGTCAGACTCACAACGCATTCTTAACAGTCACGCTGCCGCAACTGGCAGAAAGCGTTCGTAAAAATCACTCTGCCACATTGGCAGTAAATTGGGAGCAAAATAATCATGACTGCAGAGTCTTCTACAACAACATACTCACCAGACAATTTAATTGCTGGTGATAATCCTGCGCCGGCAACTGATACCGGTACATTGATCACGGGTCAAAATCTGGCTCGTGGTGCTGTCCTTGGTCGCATCACTGCCAGTGGTAAATTCACAAAGGCCGTGGATACGGCGGTTGATGGTAGTGACATACCAGTCGCTATTCTGGTCGAAGCGATTGATGCAACGGCTGCTGATAAAAGCTGTCAGGTTTATGTCGGCGGTGTTTTCAATAACAGCGAACTGACCTGGGATGCAAGTTACACGGCAACCGAACAGTTATCTGAATTTGACGGTACACCGATCATTACTCGTTAATTACATCGATCTGATTTTTTGTGGTTTTAATTTTACAATCTTTTAATTAAGAAGGAGACATTCACATGTCTTATGATACTGAAACACTAGCGGGCGTTATCAACGGCATGGATCCGTTTGAACCGTTTTTGCTGGCCATGTTTTTCCCAGAAGTGATCACTTTTGAATCTTCAACGATTGATATTGATGTAGTTGCGCCGGATACCGGCCTGGCTCCATTTGTATCACCGATGGTATCTGGTAAAGCAGATACCGCGAATGGATTTAGCACCAACAAATTCAAACCGGCGTATGTTAAGCCAAAAGATGTTGTTGACCCGGAGCGTGTACTGTCGCGTCGACCAGGTGAGAGCATTGGTGGTGGCTTAACGGCTGGCCAGCGTAATGATGCAATCATTGCAGATATCATTGATAACCAGCGTAAGAAAATCATTCGTCGCTGGGAATGGATGGCTGCGCAAGCGCTGCTTACAGGTAAGGTGACTGTTTCTGGTGAAGACTATAAAACGGTTGAGGTTGATTTCCAGCGTACGGCTGGCAATACAATCACACTGGCTGGTTTGGATGTCTGGACTGATACGGTCAATGCAACACCGTTGCAGGACCTTGAAGACTGGAATGATATTGCGGAAGCGCCTATCACTGATTACATCATGGACTCAACGTCCTTCACTAACCTGATGAAATTTACAGCAGTGAAAGATTTGCTAGATACCCGTCGCGGATCAGAATCAATGCTTGAAATGGGGCCTGATAATGCTAAGTGGGTTTCATTTAAGGGTTGGTTGGGTTCATATCGTATTTGGGTATACAAGGGTTACTACACTGACTCTGTTGGCGTTAAAACAAATTTCATTCCTGCTAATACGGTTATCGGCGTTTCTTCCGCTGTTGAAGGTGTGCGTGGCTTCGGTGCTATTCTTGACGGAAAAGGAGGGTACCAGGCAATGGAAATGTTCCCTAAAAACTGGCAGAACGATGATCCTGCTGTTGAATATGCAATGACGCAATCAGCGCCTCTGATGATTCCGCGTCGTCCTGATGCTGTAGTAGCAATCACGACTGCATAATCATAAACCAACCTTTTAAACAACAAAGCCCGGCATAGTCCGGGTTTTTGTTTTGGAGAATTAAAATGGCTAAAAAGCTAATCTTATTTGGTCGTGTAAAGACACGAATTAATAAAGAACCGGTTTATATCGGTGCGGGTACAGACACTAGTAGCGTCGATTTGTCAGACATTAAAAAGTTTGGTTTAAACGAGAAAGATGTTGATCGAATTGTGAAGTCTGGCAACGGTAAAATTCATGATGACGACGCCATTCCAATGGCTCGCCTTAATGAGCTGGTTGATGCAGTGCGTGCGCTTGATCCTGAAAACAAAGATGACTTTACTGAAAGCGGAATGCCTGAAGTAGCTGCTATCAAAGAACTTGTTGAAGGTCAGGTGACGGCAGATGAGCGTGACCAGGCGTGGGAAGAGTATCAGCGTCGTTATCCAGAAGCTGAATAAACGTCAGTAACGTTAGCAATAACCAAAAAGCCCGGAAATGTCCGGGCTTTTTTATTGGAAAAGATGATGCCGAAAAAAGGTGATGACCTGGATGCGATAACAACAGCCGTTGTTATGGACCATTTATCGAATGCGGTGGCGGTGATTAACACTGAACCGTTCGATGTTATTTTTGATCGTGAAGGCGTCATTGTTGGTGACACGATTGTTACAGAGCCAAGTTTTTTATTCCCTACTGACTATGTAGAAGGCCTTACGAAAGACGATGAAATTACCATTAACAACACGCTATTTACCTATGCCTATCAGTTACCTGACGGTACAGGTATGAGTCGTGTTGTATTGAAGGACGCTTAATTGTGGCGGACCTTAAAGTAGAGCAAATTATGGTTAAGGTGTTGGCCTTAATGAAGCTGACCGCCACGGCGGGCGCTGATGCCGAGCGTGATCGTGATGTGCCGGTGGATAGTGATAACAGCATTACGGTTGAGCAGGGTGATGATCAGTTGCTGGATGCTCAGGGTAATGTGTTGGCGACTTCTCGGTTGCAGGTTTCTATTGTTGCGGGGGTGCGTAAAAACAACACGTATTCGACGCAGATTAATTTAATTCGAAAAGAAGTGCATGTCGCCATGATGGCAGGCGCGCAAGATTTAGGGTTGCCGGCGTTTGTGCTGGACGTGATGCCGGAGCCAGGCGCAGAGCGGCCGGAGGTTTATGGTGAAGGTGGTAAAACCGTTGTGAAAATGGCGATTAATTTTCATATTGATTATCAATATTTATTAACAGATGCGAGTGCATGACATGGCTGACAAAAAACCAGAGCGTCAACGCGAAACAATGAAAATTCGCAAAGGCAATCATGACCTGAAAAAAACAGAAGCTGAAAAAGCTAAATCAGCTTCAGCTAATGGCCCAGGCGAAAAAACACCCGGTAAAGAACAAGTAACGGAGAGCGGCAATGCTAACAAGAGTTGAGCATATTCTGGCAAAAGTTGAAACCG
>JAOULC010000064.1 GCA_029882215.1 Gammaproteobacteria bacterium
CAACGAAGCTTATTATAAAAACCTGGCCGGAGGCATTCTGGAAGCCTTTGGTCGCTTATTTAAATACGAGCTACGCTTATACGTCGCACCGTGCCTGAACCAAAATAATGACGAACTCACCACTACAGAAAACTTCGCACCCGAACCGCATTTAAAACATTTATACAGCTATCTGTATGACAATCAATACATTAAATCCCTGAACAGAGTTAACAGAGACTACCTGTGCATACACTCCCACGAAGTACTGGATGAGATAAAAAACGGACGCACTGACTGGGAGCATAAAGTGCCGGATAAAGTCAAAGATATAATCAAAAACAACAAATTACTAAATTACACTTAAGTGAACTATTCGATTTATATTAAAAGGAACACCCGATAAATTAAAAGAAGTTTACAGATTTTATCTTATCCGTTACTTCACATACTGCCACTTCATAGCCGTACCAAATTCCAGATCTACTTTGGCTTCTTTGCCTAATAACTCAGGATAATGCTTTGGTGCCAGACCAAAACCGGGGCGCACACGCCTCAAATTTTCTGCCGTAAATTTTTCACCGGCTTTAATATCTTTTGCCACATAAATTGAACGACGGAATTTAACACTTGATTCTTCTGCTGCTTTTCTTTCATAACCAGCAGCACCTAAAGACAACCAGGCATCATGTGTTTCAGAGCAAAGCAGTTTTAATTCTTCCGGCTCCAGTGAAAACTCACTATCAGGACCTTTATCCGCACGGCTCAGCGTGACATGTTTTTCAATCACCGACGCACCTAAGGCGACACTTGCAATTGATACCGTTGTACCTAATGTGTGATCAGACAAGCCACCCACAACCCCAAATTTATCTGCCAGATCTGCGATCGTTCTTAAGTTAGATTGTTCCACAGGCGCAGGATAACTACTGATGCAATGCAGCAACACCAGTTGCTCACAACCATTCTCTCTTGCCGTTTCCACAGCCTCAGAAATTTCTTCAATATTTGCCATGCCGGTTGAAATAATCATCGGCTTTTTTGTCTGCGCTACATATTTAATTAATGGCAAATCTACTGCTTCAAAAGAGGCAATTTTATAAGCCGGTGCATTTAAATCTTCAAGCAAATCAACCGCAGTCTCATCGAATGGCGTACTAAACAAAGTAATATCCGCTTTTCTTGCGTGATCAAACAAAGGTTTATGCCAATCGAATGGTGTCTGAGCCCATTCGTATAACTTATAAAGATTATAGCCATCCCACAAGCCGCCATGAATTTGAAAATCTTCATTATCACAATCAATCGTAATAGTATCAGCAGTATAACTCTGCATCTTTATGGCACCAGCCCCCATCGCCTTGGCCATATCAATGGTATCAAAGGCACGCTGAATATCACCGTTATGATTAGCTGACATTTCTGCAATAACATAGGGTGGGTAATCCAATCCTATCTTTCTTTTGTTTATCGTAATTACTTTATTCATTTTCTACTTATCTTTAAAAATTAATTTCACTGTAAACAATTCACAGTAGTTATTGAGTGTTGACATCTATTAACATATGTCATTTTTTAATTTATTCCACTGGTCTTTAAATATTGAGTATACGAGCACGTCACAAAATCTTCCGTCTTTACGTACATGGGCCATTAAAAGCCCTTCCTTTAGAAAACCGACCTTTTCATGCAAGACAATAGATCTTTGATTGAAATCAAGAACCTCCCCATATACTTTTCGAAATCCTCTGATATTAAAAATATATTCTAAAGCAAGATAGGCCAGCACTGTACCACTACCTTTTGGCGCGTTAATATCACCTATATAGAATCCCCAGTGACAGGTTCCATTGTATCTGTTTTTTCGAGAGATATTTACCTGACCAATGGGCCTGCCGGCATATTCCAGAATTTGATAGTCTTTACTGTGATGACGTAAAACATCGTTAAACCATTTTGTATGCTCTTGTTCTCGAATGGTGTGATCAGTACACATGAATTTTGATACTTTATCCGAATTTCTCCAGTTAAATACCAGCTGACTATCATCAACGGTAAAATCTCTTAACTGGCACTCATTGATTTTAAGATCAAATGTTAGCTTCTTCTCATTGACACTAACTTCTTTTATTTTTTCCAGCACGATGCGGAATTTTTTACCATATAAGCGAAAAAAAGCAGGAAATCGCTCAGGATCACTGATGCGTATTTTATTAAACTGTTCAGCAATACTTAAAGCCGGGTCTATCTCACTGTCTTCAGGAGAGCGCTTTGAATAATAGGTAGGATCAATATCTGTTAACTGTGGTTTTGGTTCCACATCATTAAAACTTGAAACGGCAAAACTCATGAGACTTATTTCGGCATCAAAAAGTATTGTATTGATCTCATCATATAACGCATCTTTAGGAATATTTATTTTTAGCTGCTGCCAGATATCACCACTGTCCACCTGATCTTCTGCTTCTAGCAAAGATACTGTGAGCTCCTCCTGCCCCTGTAATATCTGCCAGACATGCGGACTCCAGCCCCTGCCCTGGGGCAGATCACTTGCATGAATGACCAGTGTTTTTTTATACGCCTCTCGATCCGTTTTGGCAATTATTTCTGAACATGAAATCAGGAAAAGAATATCGCCTGCTGTTATTTCACTTTTATTTCGTACTAAATCGACCTCGTGGCTGGCTTTATTCTCTGCGATCCAGATATCCAGCCAGGCGTTGATTGGGTGTATTGCAGAACTGCATAAAATAGTTATCTTCATCTTAACCTGCACTCATCAATTGCCTGAGAACATTTTCTATTCCCTTGCCATCCGTTACTTTTGAAGAAGCGTTAATCATCAATTTATGGGGCGCTGTATTCGCTATATATTCATTTATAACTGGTACTGCCTGCTCTACAAATTGTTTGTCTGAACAATCGCCAAGATTTATACATGCACCGGCTTCTTCTAGTGCTTTGGCGATCGCTTTCTGATTGTCTGCCAATACCACCATCAGTGTCGGCAGACCGAGACAACACCTTTCCCAGGCTGTGCTGCCAGCTGCGCCGATACACAAGTCGCTTTCAGCCATGACCTCTGACATATTACCGACATCAACGAGAATCTCTGTATCCCACGGTAAATGAGCCGCTGTCTCTCTTATAGAATCAAGCCAGGGCGCAGCACTACCCATAATAACTGATATTTGACAATCTCCAGGTAACTGACATCGCCTTAACGCATCCAGCACTTTGGCCGTTGCGTTATCCTGATCGACGCCACCCATGGTAATCAGTATGCGCTGCAGGCATAATGCATCTCTTCTTTGCAAACTGTATTCGCGCAGCGCGGCAAACTCAGGCCTCAATAACGCGTAATCGGTACCTGTCAATATAGTGCAGCCGTCAGGCACTAACGCTTTATAACTGGACACGACTCTGTTAAATGTTTGATCAAGTAACACATCACAGTCATGTTCACGATCAGCCAGGTCATCAATGACCATTAACCGGTAATTGTTTTTTCTGACCGCCGCCTCCCATCGAATATCGAGAGCGTAATGATCTACTACTATCCAGTCTACTTCTTTTCCTTCCAACATATCTGATGTTTCTTCGGCATCCTGCTGCCAACTAACACCTAACCAGCTCGCATGGTTTGGCACATGACGATCTGTTGGCTGATAATTTTCAATAATTTCAAGCATGCAGACCTGATGCCCTTGAGCTAAAATTTTATCTTTGAGATGACCGGCATGCGCTCTGCATATAAACACAATCTCAGCGCCTCTGGACTTTAAGGCATCTGCCAGTGTCAAACATCTCATTACATGGCCAGTACCTATTTGCAGAGAAGCATCGGCACGAAAAACCACTTTCATTCAATAACACCTTCCAGCTGCAATGACTTGTACATGTGCTCTGCACGTTGCCAGTCTTCAAGTGTATCGATATCCTGAACAAGGTAACGAGGAAGAACAATCGGAATCGATGAATTTGAGAATAACACTTCGTCATTAAGATAAGCAGAAGCACGGCCCCAGTAAAACTGGCCAGCATCGTGATAGGCTTCTTCCAAATCCTGAGAGCGGGTAAATATATGTTCAGGATAAAACGCCTCAATACTATCATTAGCTGTTATTTTGATTGAACGCTGGATAGGAAAAGGAAAACTGGTGACCGAGAAAGCATAAGCTTTTTCAGTTATCTGTAATTTTTCCAGGCCCTGCTGCAAAAACCGGGCCTGCAAGAAAGGTGATGTCGCATAAATACAGCAAGCATATTCAACGTCCTGACCCTTATCGATATACCAGTTTATTGCATGTTTGACGACATCATTTGTGCCGGTGTAGTCATCTGACAATTCAGCCGGACGAAAAAATGGAACCTCAGCACCGTATTGCCTGGCTACCTCAGCTATTTCTTCATCATCAGTTGATACGATTATTTTATCAAAACACCCCGATTGCTTTGCCGCTTCGATTGAATAGGCAATGATAGGTTTTCCGAGAAATGAACGAATATTCTTCCGTGGTATACGCTTGCTGCCACCTCGAGCGGGAATAACCGCCAATTTCACGCTGCCAGCACCTGTTTTAAAGTCGTTACAACCATATCTTGCTGCTGCTCAGTTAATGCCGGGAACATTGGCAGGCTGATCGCCTCTTCGTAATATCGCTCAGCTTCCGGAAAATCCCCCGCAGCAAAACCCATTTGCTGATAATAAGGCTGTATATGGACGGGAATATAATGCAGGTTTACGCCGATACCTGACTCTCGCAAAGCGTCAAATACTTGCTGGTGGCTTTTTGAAATTAAATCAAGTTTCAATCGAATCACATATAAATGTAAACCCGAATAACTATCCGGATGCTGCCATGGGGTTACTAGCGGTAAATTTGATAATAAACTGTTATAGCGAGCCGAAATTTGATGACGTTTAGCAACATAATCATTTAAACGATCGAGCTGACTTAAACCCAAGGCCGCCTGCATATCGGTCATGCGGTAATTAAAACCGAGTTCAATTTGCTGATAATACCAGCCACCGTGACTTACTTCAGTCATCAGCTTTTCATCACGGGTAATACCGTGACTACGCAGTAACTCCATCTGTTGCGCCAATTCAGCATCATTCGTGATGGCAACACCACCTTCGCCGGTAGTAATGATTTTTACCGGGTGGAAACTGAAAATAGTGATATCTGAGAACTGACAATTACCAATTGGTTGCCCACGATAGCGACCACCGATAGCATGAGAAGCGTCTTCAATGATACGAAAACCATATTCCTGAGATAACCCATGGATGGCCTGCATTTCGCAAGGCTGCCCACAGAGATGAACGGGAACAACTACTTTTGGAAGAGTATTATTTTGCTTTGCTTTTTCAAGTTTTTCAGCCAGCGCCGCTACTGACATATTATAGGTTTTGGCATCAATATCGACAAAGTCAACCTCGGCACCACAATACAAGCCGCAATTAGCAGACGCCACAAAAGTAATTGGCGTCGTCCATAACCGATCACCTTTACCGAGGCCTAATGCTAAACAGGCAATATGCAGGGCTGATGTCGCACTGTTCACAGCAACAACATGTTTTGCATCAGAATGCTTTGCTAATTCTTGCTCAAAGCCAGGAACCGCAGGCCCCTGTGTCAGAAAGTCTGATTTTAAAACATCAACGACCGCATCGATATCAGCTTGCGAAATTTCCTGCTGCCCATAGGGTATCATTAAACACCCGCGATACGATTGTATTCCAAAATTTCTTCAACTGTAAGAAAGTGAGCATTTGTACCTGAGTTATACTCAAAACCCTGAACCACTGGCTTGCCTTTTTCACCAAGTCCATTTGTATCAAAATCATTTGGACGACTTACAAACGTGATACTCGGCTGGAGCACAAAATGGTCCTCGAATTCCAGCGTCAAATGAGAATCATCCGCCGGACACATAATTTCATGAATTTTTTCACCGGGTCGGATACCGATAATTTCCTGTTTCAGTTGCGGGGCCATTGCAGTTGCAAGATCAACTATTCGTGCAGAAGGAATCTTTGGTACAAAAATTTCACCACCATACATGCGCTGAAAATTTTTCAATACAAAATCGACCCCATCCTGCAAGGTAATCCAGAAGCGAGTCATAGCCGCATCAGTAATAGGCAATGAATCCTTGCCTTCATCAATCAGCTTTTGGAAAAATGGCACGACAGATCCGCGTGATTTGACCACATTGCCATAACGAACAACAGCAAACTTAGTCTGTTTACCACCTGCCATATTATTGGCTGCAACAAATAATTTATCCGAAGCCAGTTTGGTAGCGCCGTATAAATTAATAGGGTTAGCCGCCTTATCAGTCGAAAGCGCAATTACTTTTTCAACATTATTCTCCAAAGCAGCCTGGATCACATTTTCAGCACCATGAACATTCGTTTTAATGCATTCCATAGGATTGTATTCTGCAGCCGGCACCTGTTTCAAAGCGGCAGCGTGAATAACATATTCAACGCCCTGCATTGCCTGGCTCAGACGTTCACGATCACGCACGTCGCCAATGAAATAACGCATGCAAGGATCGTTGAATTCTTGTTGCATTTCGAACTGTTTAAGCTCATCTCTTGAATAGACGATTAAACGTGCAGGTTTGTATTCGTCTAATAATGTACGAATGTATTGTTTTCCAAAAGAACCTGTACCACCTGTAATTAACAGGGATTTGCCACTAAACATACAATATTTCCAGGGTTAATTGACCTTGTGAGAGTATATAGCTCGACACTGAAGGTCACTGATCTTCGACAGCAACAGCCTAAAAAGCTTGCGCAAACTGCATGCATTACTCAATAATTAGATCCTGAATTATAGATCCTAACAGCTACAAATTACAAACATCTCTTTAGTTAGCCGACTCAAAGCATAATTTTCAGCACAATCTTAATCAAACTTAGCTATAATTTAGCGCCATGACAACAACAAACACTGACTACGGCCATTAAAAATGAACAAGGCCACTAAAGATATTGACTGCAAGCAGAATATGTTTTTTATCGCATCACCGCTGCATCTCATTTGTGCAAGAATCTTAGCGACAACTGTCTATCGGGGAGAAACCAATCGTTTATTCTATTTAAAACCGGATATTGAAAAACTAATTAACACCAGCTACTGGAGTAGTATTGATTATTTACCCTGGGCAAGGCACTACCCGCTAGCAGGGCTTTTTGGGCGTTTTCGCCGCATTATTGCCAACGCCAATATCGTAAAAGCTCGCGGCAGAAATGCACAACAGATAACCTTAATTATGCCTGTTATCGATTCAGAAGCTTATAATTATAATATTTCGATCGCTAAAAACATCATGAATGGTGTTACGCCTGAAGTGCACCTTTTACCCGATGGACTGTTAAATATACGCCGACATGAACAAGGTAAAATTCGCGAATTTGCAAAAGTCCTGCGAAAATTTCGCCGATTATTCGTTCCAGAACTTAATTACCACCTATTTCGAGGCGACAGGACAGGTGCTGACGACCCCATCGTTACAAAAATCTATACTTTTCCCGGCTTTCCTAATGAATACGATAAACAGAAGGTTATCGAGCTGGATTTTCGAGGCGCATTCAAGACACATCAGCACGCTGATATAAATCAACATAAAGCACTGGTTATTGGACAACCACTTTGTGCGCTCGGTGTTCTTTCAGAGAAAAACCTTAAAACTATTGCGGATAAGATTCAAGAACACATACGTGACCTAGGTATTACTGAAATCGATTACAAGGGGCACCCTCGTGACAAAAGAAATGAGCTCTGTTGTAACCACTATCGGCCGCTCACTATTGAACAGCCACTAGAAAATTATATTTTTGAAAACCCATACAAAGTTATTATCGGCATCAACAGTACCACATTAATTTTATCCAAATTAGTACTAGATGATATCTGTGAGGTAGTGTCCTGTTACCCGGATCTCGTTTTGCACAGAAAAGCAAATGAACTCGATGAAAACACCGCATTATTCAGATCAACAGGTGTAAAAGTCATATACTCTTCAGATCAAGGAACTAGAATTGAACACAACTAAGAACGTAGTATTATGGGGCTGGCATTTTGAATCCGATCTTGATGCCGTTAATACGCTAGCCAGCACCAGTGAAATTAAAATCTGTGAATGGTTCGGCAACCATAAACAAGCCACTGTTTCACTCAGCCAGATCGCTCATGATTACCATAGCATACTTAACTTAAAACAATCGATTACCGATCTACCAATGGCTGATCATGATTCCGATCTACGTGTTTTTTCTGGCATGTATTCCCGGACCACGTATGGCCAGGGAAAATCTTATTTTGATCTTTCACACTTGTATTATTTGTACCTGAACTACTTTTCATATTTATTAAAAAGCAAAAACGTCCAACAGGTCTGGTTTGCAAACTTCCCCCATTTTGGACCAGATTACGCGCTCTATAAAGCAGCCAAACTAGCCGGAATAAAAACATTATTATGTTTCCAGAGTGTCATTACTAACCGTTTTTTCTCTGTTAATTCGATTGAGGATTTTGGTTTATTTGAAGAAACAAACCTTATCGAGGAAAATGGACTTAATAACCCATATAAAAAAGAACCCCCTCATTATATGAAGTACGTGAAAAACAAGCTTACTTCATGCAGATTAAGCCTCGTAAATGACCTTAGAAAAAAATACCTAACATCAAATAAGAAACCTTTCACTCTGGAAGGGGTTTTTTATAAATATTCGGAATGCAAACAATTTAAAAAGCATTACAAATCACTGATTACAAAAAGTGTCGACAATAACACGAAGTTTGTCTATTTCCCTCTACAGCTACAGCCTGAACTCACCACATCAACTATGGGGAAAATATTTACCGATCAGATACTTGCTATTGAGAAACTACGTAAGATTTTGCCTGATGACTGGTATATTTACATCAAAGAAAACCCAAAACAGACACGCCGCCAGAGGCCTGCTTTATTTTTTCAACGTTTAATGAAAATCTCAAACATAAAATACCTTGATAACAGCCACAGCACTTTCAAATTACTTGATGATTGCCAGTTTTCAGCATGTGTTACCGGCACATCCGGATGGGAAGCCATTAATCAGGGCAAGCCTGTCCTTGTATTTGGCCAACCCTGGTACCTGCGTTTGCCGGGAGTGATAGAGTATTCCGACACCACAACTTTTGAGCAGATTATTAAAAACCAGCCACGAAAAGATGACGTCGACTCTGCATTTTACGAACTTATGAAAAAAAGCCATGCAGGCATCATTGACCCGTACTACAAACCATCAATGAGTGATTATAATCGTGAGACAAATACAAAATATATCATTAATTTTTTACGCAGAGTTATAAACGATTAAATAGTCATATATTTTAGCCGCACTAATCTCAAAACAATTCAAACTGATCCTGAATCACAGAGTCCATCGAGCCGCCCATTGCTGACAATATCGTATCAGCGATCGGGGTTAGCTGTTTTTCGATATAGTGCTCATAATTTAATTTTGATGTTTTGCATTCCGTTGTTTCCGGCCCATTGTCGGTGATCACATATTCAATCCAGCTGGCATTTTTGTAGCGCGATGGCATATTGTTTTCTGCAAAATATTTTTCAGCCTTGATGGCCGCCTGCGCATGTGGCGGAACATTTTTTATATAATCTTTTAATTTTTGTCTTAAACGCTTTCTGTAAATTAATCTGGCGTCGTATTTTCCCGCTTTGAGATCGGTAACAAGCTGTCTGATATATTCATCATACAATTCATCATTAAACACCTTCTCATATAACACCTGCTGAAAGTCTTTAGCCAAAGCAGTCCAGTCTGTGCGCACGGTCTCCAGTCCTTTAAATAACAGCTGTCTATTGCCCTTGTGATCTTCTATCATTCCGGCATAGCGTTTTTTACTGCCCTTTTCTGAACCGCGTATTGTTGGCATAAAAAACTTGATGAAATGCGTCTCATACTCCATTTCAAGGCAGGAATCGATGCCATATTCTGCTTTAAGAGACACTTGCCAGAACTGATTGACATGCTCAGTCAGTTGCCTGCCAATCACATCTGCCTGCTGGTTTTCAAATCGTTTGCCAAGCGAGACAAAAACCGAATCGGTATCACCGTAGATGACTGAATAGCCGGCATCCTCAATCAGTTCGACTGTTTGCAAAATCACATCATGGCTTCGTTTGGTAATAGAGCTGGTCAGTCGGGAGTCATGAATACGGCAGCCAGGCGTGCCAAGCACACCATAAAACGAATTCATGATAATTTTTATGGCCTGTGATAACGCATTGTTTTTTTCTGCTTTGGCTTTATCCCTTGCAAGCCACAGTTGCGCAATAATACCGGGTAAAATATGTTGTTTTTTTGAGAAAGAAGCGCCATCGTATCCTGCAATAGTATCACCCTCCTCTTCATCTAATGCCGCTATACGGCCATAAGGGTCGACATTAAAAGTTCTAATAATGCTGGGATAGAGGCTCTTGTAATCCAGCACCAATACGCTGTCATGCATGCCCGGTACCGATTCCATAACATAGCCACCCGGCGCACTAAGCCCCGCTTCATAATCACCAATATTCGGTGCTACATACCCTTTTCGGTGCAAACGCGGCAGGTACAAATTATCGAAAGCGGCAACCGAGCCGCCGACCCGATCCATTTCAAGACCGGTTAATCTTGCCCGCTCAATCGCAAAATTAACCAGCTCTGTTTTATTAAAAATATCCCAGACCAGCTGGCAGTCTTCGAGATTATAGGCCGCCAGTGTTGCTTTCTCTTCTCTGAACTGCCTTTGTATTTCTTTCGCTTTGTAAAGCGGGTCGTGATGGTCTGTGCCATGCTTCTGACCATCGCCAATCAGCTTGCCCCTGCCGAGAAGTTCATGACCGACGGATTCAAGTGAAAAACTGCTGAAAGAATAAGTCGCGCTTTTCAAGGTATCGATACCGTCCAGCACCACCCTGCCCGGGATCATTAAAAAATGCCTGTTTTCATCGTTTTGTTGCTGTCGCCAGTAGGCTTTGGCTTTATTGCGGCCTATTGTTAACGGCAGTTTTAACTGATCGGCTTTTTTCTGTAAAAACCAGAAATCAAAATTGATCACGTTCCAGCCGATAAACACATCAGGATCAATCTCCTCAATCCATTTTAGAAATCGCTGCAGCAAGACTTTTTCATCTGCCAGGTATTCAATATCATTATTTCTCTTGTTATTATTTTCATTGCCGCCCACCATCAGCACACGCCGGTACTGACTGGTTACAAACGCAATCGAAAATAACTCATCCGTTTCAAAATCTGTTTCAATATCAAATGACATCAGCTTAAATTCAGGCTGATAGTCAGTCGCCGTTATTCTCGGATTTATACAGGCTTTGACTGTTTTATCTGAGTGTATGCAGACCGGACCCGTTAAAAAGCGTTCGCTCAGGTAGCGCTCAGCCGGTCTGATATCAGACTCAAGACAACGGATATTATTTTGCTTGAGCACATCTCTTGCCCGATAAAACTGTTGCTGTGAATTAAAATACACAGCCGCCATCGCTTCATTATCAAAATTTTTAAGTTCGAGCGGTTTAATCATGATACCCTGCATGCGCCTGAGCAGCTGTCTTGCCTGCTCAGTATCCTCTTGCCGAATAAAAAACAGCACCTGCTGATGAGTGATAACAACCTTTATCGGCCCCTGATCACTACTAAACCAGAGTTCAATCTGGACACCATTATTTGTATCAAAAACCTGGCGGGTTAGAAGGAAAGCATTAATCACAGATATTGAGAATTCGCAGCTTGCATTAAAGCTGCATTTTAACATCAGCCGATATTTTGCAATAGCTTTAGATTCGCAGCTTGTACTGTCATCACCTACTGACGGCCCATCATGCAGATATTCTGCCAGCAGCGGGAAAACCTGCACAACAAGCTTTATACCAGTATGACGGCTATTGGCTGCAATAAAGCGGGCTTTAAGCGATCACGCCATACTGAAGTTGACCCAGCCGGTAATGATGTTCTTCTCTTGCGTTTCAGAAACAACGCCATGATGAGTATGTGTAAAATCTGATGGCCAGATCACACATTTGCCTTTAACAGCACTGACGGTGAGTTCCTGGTAATCAAAACAGGTACCGCCGTTATCGCTCACAGTATTCAAATACACCATCCAGGTTAACATGCGTGTGACGGTTTGCGCTCCGGTGCGCTCACAATGAGAATATTTATAACCGCCACCCGGCTCATAATGAATAATAATGGGTGACTCACCCAGCTCAATCGCACCCAGGTTTTTCATGCTCTCGAACAGTTTGAAATAATCCTGTATGCAATTATAAAGCGCCTGATAGAATTCAGGTATTTTGTATTTTACCTGCAAGTCCTCGGGGACATTAATCAGACCGAGGTCAAATGAATCTTTTACTGATGCATTGAGTTCGTGACCGTCACCACTATCAAACTGCCCGCGAACCACAAGCCCTTTAGCGGCACACTCTTCTCTTAAGGCTAACAAATTATCACAAAGATCGTCACTAATAGAAAATTCACGAATAAATTTCAAAACTCATACCCTTTATCATAGACACGGTATTTCTCAATAATTAACCGTAATGGACTTGTTAAAAAACAAGCTACAATGTAATGGTTTAAACACATTAAAGTCAAATATTCACTGGCGTGCATTACAAAATCGCCGGACGTAATTATAAGCATACAACTGTCAACGGCGCCTTATCAAGCCTGCCGCAAGCTCAAGTAAAAAGGGCCTCTTTCACTGAAAGAGGCCCGGTCTATATTACTGTTGCAAATAAACGTATAACATTCCCATTTATTTTCTCCCGCTATGTGATTACCTTAGGCTGCTGCTGCCGCATCTGACTCAAACCATTTTTGCAAGTCTTCCAGACCACCAATGCGTGTACCATTG
>JAOULC010000099.1 GCA_029882215.1 Gammaproteobacteria bacterium
AGAGCAGGGTACCACGCCACAGCAGCGCGTTTATACCGCTACGCTGGATACCTTGCTCGATACCATCAAGAGCAAGGACATCAAACCGCCAACGCTGATTATTGTTGGTGAGGTTGTTACATTGCAGGACAAGCTGAAATGGATGAAAGAACAGCATGAAGAGAATAGTGACAGCGTTTTTGCTTATAAAAATTAATCTTAAATTACATTGATGATTTAAAAAACCGCGTAGCCAGCCATGGCTGTGCGGTTTTTTTATTTGCTGTGTAAATAAAGGAGTATTGCGTCATTTTAATTAAGGCGAAAAAAAACCGGCTGTTTTTAACAGCCGGTTTAATTATAAATCGCCCCTATATCAGGACAAGATATTATTCAAACATTAAGCAAAGAAACGACGCAGACGTACTGCACCAAGGCCTAATACAGTGAACAGGATTGCAGGTAGGCTGAATGAGCCTGAGTCTGAAGAAGGAAGAGTATCTGTACCAGTAGTGTAAGCACTGAAATCAGGGCATGGGCCAGAAGCACCGTGAACGGTGTAATCTCCTGCGCTATTGCTGGTATAGCCTTCAACAACAACAGTAGCCATCTCACCATTAAGCAAATATCCTTCTACGCAGAATCCCAGGCCAGGACCAGAATCATCATCTGAATCCATTAAATATTGATATGTATCAGAATAGAAGTAGCCAAATGTATCGGTATTATCTGCGCCCTCTGAATAAAAATGGTATGTGCCAGCGCCAGAGTAATTAATGAACCAAAATGTATCAACATCACCCTGCACTAATATGGCATCTTGTGTAAAAATAGGTCCTGATTGTGGGTAATCCACATCTGCAGCTAAAGCATTTGTTAAAGAACCCATTGCCAGGGCGCAAGATAAAGCGAGTTTTGTTGTTGTTTTCATAGTTATAACCTCCAATGGTTATTGGTCTTGTGATAAAGCTATTTTAATTAATTGATTATGGGTAGTTGAATTTGGGTATGTACTGAGTACATGGTTATATATTTCTCCATCTATGGGGATGTCATGTCTCTGCGACATGATTAAATTTTGTATCATATTATCGGCTTCAATGGCAGTCGGGTATGAGCCGGTGCGGTCTTCAATACTATTAAAAAAATTGTCGTTCTGGGTTAATAGTAAAAAGCTGTCAAGGTCATCATTTCTGACAATGCTGGGCACGAGTGCCTGTTTGACACCGGTGGGTTGGTCTGCGGTCATGGCAATGAGTTGTTGCATGTCGTCATGACTAAAGTCTTGCTGTTTAATGGCGTTGATGATTGACAGGGTTCTTTCCATATTGGGCAGTATTTCCAGCAATAACGACATTGAATGCATAACATCGTCAGAGCCATTAAAGATATTTTCGACCATGCTGGCGACCTGTTCTCTAGTGCAGGTCTTTATGAAGTAGATGATTTGCTGCTGAGCAGAGGCTGAATCTATAGCGTTTTGATTATAGGCTTCACTGACGTAGGCAACTTCATCAAGGTTTGATTGATTGCATTGTTGCTGAGCTTTTGCCAGTTCTTCTTCACGCGCCAATGCTTCGGCACGCGCGGAAATAGCGGCTTCTGTTGGTGATACGTTTTCATTTCTAGATGAGAGCTGTTTATCGCCAGTGTTTTTATTTTGTCTGGTTGTTTCTGAGCGTCTTGGTCGGTTTTGATGTTCAGTTCGTGAAGATAGAGACTGAGAGCGAGAAGTCGGTGTTTCTGAGATGTTGTAGTCAGATTTATTCTCGGAGTCTTTCAATGAAAAAATACTAAAGCCAATGGTAGCAACCAATGCCAGTGTGATGAATGTGAATTTTTTATTTTGAAAGTATTCCATACGGATTCCGTAAATTACAGAGAAAGTTAATTTTTTGGTTCATTTAGGATAGCAATGGTTACAGCTGAAAAGTGCGATTGCAGTCACAGATTCGAATTAACTGCACTTATAATGCTAAGAAATTATACCATGAAATATGTGGAAGAAAAGAGGTGACAGGAAATTGTTCTGTATATCTTGTCTCTTTGTCAGTCTTCAGAGATATGCTCTGTCAGAGTGGGCTATTGGTGGTTTTGTATGTATCAAGCGGTGTTTTCACCGTCAAGATAGACCCAGTCCCCATTAATTCGTACAAACCGACTAACCTCATGTAACCGAAATGCCTTGCCCTTATCCTTATAAGTAGCAATAAATTCAACCGTTCCCTGTTGATCATTAGTCCCGCCTTTTTCTGTATTCTTGATGCTCAATCGTGTCCATTTAATAGCTGGGTCGAATTCGATGGTTTCGGGTCGCGTGTCTGTATGCCATGTATTTTTTAAATAAGATCCATTCTCTTTTACGTAAGCACTATAACGTGAACGCATGAGTTGCTCTGCTGTTTCAGCTTTAGCGTTGCCACTCAGGTATCTACCGCAGCACTGAGAAAAGTTTTTTTCTGATCCACAGGGGCAGTTTTCAGGTTTGTTCATGGTTTTAAATGTAAATTTAGAGCTGTTTTATTGTTTTCTGTTTTTCTATAAGTAAATTCTATCCGCTTATAGAATATTCCTACCTCAAGAACCACGCAGTATATAGAGAAATTAAACTGAAACGGGTATGATATGCACTCGCTGCGTCAGGGGTATTCCACTGGCGTTTCGGAAAGAATTCTTTAGTCTTTTTATCTTTATGATTTAAAAGGCTTTTTTGACACTGACACATGATCCTTTGGAGGAATAAGATGTCGGATATAGTTGCAACTAACCAGACCATCCTGGTTGTTGGCGGAGGCATTAGCGGCATGACTGCTGCGATAGAAGCTGCTGAAGTTGGCAAACAGGTTATCGTTATTGAGAAACGCCCCTTTATAGGTGGTCGTGTTTCTCAACTTTATAAATACTTCCCCAAGCTTTGTTTCCCGACCTGTGGTCTGGAAATCAATCAGCGTCGTATCAACGCCAATAAGAACATCACTGTGGTGACTATGGCTGAAGTAACGGGTCTGGAAGGCGAGGCTGGCAATTACACCGCATCGGTGAAAATTAGCCCGCGTCACGTCAACGCTAATTGTACGGCCTGTGGAGATTGCGCTGCTGCGGTTGAGTCTGAGTTCGATAACGAATTCAACTACAACATGGACAAGCGCAAAGGTGCTTACTTGCCTTATAACCTGGCCCAACCTCAGCGTTATGTGATCGATCCCCAAATGATCGGTACTGATGATGCGCAGAAAGCCAAAGACGCCTGTAAGTTTGATGCCATCGACCTGGACATGCAGGAAGAGACGATTGAGCTGAAAGCT
>JAOULC010000065.1 GCA_029882215.1 Gammaproteobacteria bacterium
AAGCACTGTCAGCGTCATCTTTAAATGAAGCCTGTGTTCTTATGTTTCTTCTTGTCATAGTTCCCTATCGTCAAAATCTGCAATGGCGTAACCATCCGTAAGAACAGGAGTGATTGGAGCAGAGGTGGATATTTCAAAAGTCCTTTCAAAAGACTTGCCACATTTTCTCCAGATTAAACGGCTTTTATTGTTTGAATTAGGTAGACGTTCTTTCTTTGTTGTCCATGCACCGCCGCTATCTCGCCACCTTAAATCAATACCTGTAGCGGGATAAATAACAGCGCCAGTTACGCCGTCGATTATTCTGTAAGAGTCTCCCGGCTGATACGTTTCCGTCGTGGTGGTTAAAAATGTTGCACTAACCGCTGTTATAATATCTTGCGTTCCCGTCGAGCCTTCAACATAATCTACATCTACTGTGATACCCAAAGATGTAAAATCAACGCCGCCCTCATCTGATAGTCTCTGGGGAATGCCGCCTGTTGTAGTAAGCGCCATTGCTGTTGCCTCATCCATATCTACTTGAACAGCGTGGAATGTCATACCAGTACCATTGTTATGAATGATCTTTGAACGTCTGATACGTTGTATTTTTGTGGTATCTTCGTAAGGGTAAGTGGGTTGCATGGTTAGGCGCTCATTCGCGCTCCTATGCCCCATTCTGTAGTCATCTCCACCGACCGAAATAATAACCCTAGCGTCATGCCTATAATTGGTTGTGCTTAAATCTGATTTCCAGCGATGCCATAAATTAGTTGTTAAGTTATAAACAAACGTATTCGTTCCATCTGTTAGACAATAAAAATCGTTCCCCTCATAAGAATATGAGGTTGCGTAAGATGTTGTAACGTAGTTTTTTATACTTTTTGATATTTCAGGTGTACTAACTACTCTAACGCCAAGACCGTCACTCATTAAAACAAAGCGACCGCCAGTTGAGCTAACGCCAAACCACAAAATTCGATCACCTATCCTAGCTATTACATAAGGACTGACCGCACCGTATTGAATAAATCCTGATTGGATTGGTGCAAAAGGGAAATCTGAGTTGCCAGAGTTATACCAAATCTCTGTTGTTCTTGTACCAATTAACCAAAGCTCCCTATTTAAAGCGAAAACCGCTTGTAATTTGTCAGGGTCGCGTTCGGCTGTTGCAAAATCCAGCGCGTTCCATCTTGTTCCGTCTCTTAAAGCCGAGATATAAAATCTTCCATCTGTTGATGCAGTTTGTTCGTCTGCAACGAAATATCCGTCCATGTAAGCAACGGTCTTTGGGTTAAATGTAATAGAGCCAGAACTTACTGATGCGCCACTTGATGTATAGCTTGCTGCGATTTCATATGACTCACCGCTGGCTAATCCTATATCAGAAGACAGGGTAATTGTGTCATTAGGATTTGTGGTCGTGGTGATAGCGGTCACAAATGCCCATGTATCATCTGTATAATTATGGACAGTCATACCAAGTTTTACATTGGCGGTGACAAAGTTAGTCGCGGTATCAACCAATGTTGCACCAGTTGTTCCAGCAGTTGCCGTACTGTCCACATTTGTTGTAGATGTACCGTCTAGCTCCCACATAGTATCATAAGAGATGCTGTAACAATATGGCTTTTTGCCAACGGCGATAATAATCTGTCTATTTGTCGCCGTACCGCTGTGCGCCATAACAACGTTTGACGGAGCTGAGGAAAAATCTGCTTTTTTTACGCCACTTTTAAAAATAGAGATACCGAACACAAGGTAATCATCGGTATCAATAGCAATACCACCTGTACAGCCTGTACCCGATGTTGGGGAAACTGCGGTTGATGTATAACCAGGCGTTGGCCTTAATAAAAAACCATGCTTACTTCCCTGCTCTTTTGATATATACCAGTTTTGGGTATATTCCTCACCTAATGATGCTGCCTCCCCAATAAAATTAGCATTAGTACCACCAGTGTTGGCCGCTACGCCAAATCCACCTATTAACGGTATTTTCATCTGCGCTCTGGCTGCATATAAACCGAACCATCTTCATAATCATAATCTTTGGCAAGTTTTATCATGTATTCAGCTTTCGCTTGCAATCTATCTCTTTCCGATCCTTTCATACCATATCGTTGTGCAAGCCTATCCGCTAATCCCCATATAACCGGTTCTAGCCATTCTGGAGGCATGTCTAAGTCGTCTGTAGAGGCATCCATATCTTCTATTTGTGATTGGTAAACCAGTTCGATAGTGTCATCACTTACCGATGTGGCATCAGCAACAGGCCAGATATACATACGCCCCGCGCCGGTTCTGCGTTCATAATGATATTGTATTGGTGTTCCAGTGGTAGTGAGATTAGGGAGATTTCTATACTCATTCTGAGATAAAACTGTCATCTCTGATCTATTATTAGAATTAATTCGATTAACTTCTAGCAATCTTTCGGGGCGAGCTATATTAACGCCATAATTTGAGATGAGCGTAACGCTCTCAGTTGTTGAAACAGCACCTCCCGCTGTATAGGTATATGTGTTTGTATCGGTAACAGTAATTGATGCGTCAGTAACATTAAAATCCGTATCTGTAGCTCCTGTAACTGTTACCGTATCTCCAGTTGAATACCCATGATTTTGATGAGAAACAGTACCAGTAGTACCAGCGCCAGAAACCGAAACTGTATGCGCCCCAAATTCATAAAATTCTTGATTTAATACAAGAGGAGTGACTACATAGGTTTTTCTTTTCCATGTTTGCAGACCGTGAATTATAAATGCCTTTAGCATCACATTTAAAACACGATTGGCTATCGTTATGTCATCGCTATCAAGAGACTCACCCTGTACGGCAACACCGACAATCTCAAAAGCAGATCGAATAATGGTATCTCTATCCTGAGTGTAGTTGTATGAATTGCTTGTACTCATTGTTTACCTATACCTGTTATAGAGCGAAGTCTAACTGCTGAATAATAAATCCATTTAACAAACAAATATCCAATTTTTTTTATACCGCTTTTACTTTCAACTTTTTCCTGCAATCCTTGTTTAAAAAGGTTGTCTGCAATAAGTCTCGTAATGTCTTTTATATTCTCGTTAGCTATAAACTCTAACTGAATAGTATTCATATTGTGTGTTTTGTTGACAAGATGAATTAACACATGGTCGTGCATTCTACAGTATCTTGAGATACCAAACTCCGGTGAAAATGTACACCCATCAACCTTTACAGTAGAAAGTTCGGAAAACCTTAAAGCTTGTTTTAAGTTCATAAACCGATTGGCGTATAAGACTTTTCCTGCCATGCCGAACCATTAAACCGCCATGTAGCGATATAATTAACGGTTGACGCTCTTGTAGTCTCTCCAACAACACTATGAGTAAATGCTGTTTCTGTCGCAGTGTAGTAAATAGTGAACATATCCCCATCTACTGCACTGGTTGAATTAAAAGTAGCTTGTCGATTAGCTGTTAAAGTCGTGTTCCATACCTGAACGCTGTTCATTCTTGGTGTGCCATCGACTCTTAAAACTTTGTCGGCATCGCCTACTGTATCTGTTAGATTGTCTGTTTCTATTGCAGAACCATCGACAGAAGTCGTAGACGTGTTCGCATTAGTATCAGGACGGGTAAAAGGAACAGATGGATCATCACTGTAATCAATCTTATTCTGAAAATCAGAAGGATGGCGCGGTTCCCAACACTCCCTACAGGTATAAAGACCAGTCCATTCTTTCTTAACGTCAACATTCTTCATCTTGAAACCGCAACGGTCACAGATTACGTTCCACATTCCTTCTTGGAGTGAATTTTGATCTACAGTTCTAATAGTCATAAAGAAAAGCCCCCCTTTCGAGGGGCATCCTTATTAAGCATCAGTACCGATTGCAGGCAATACAAAGCCAGAAAGCTGTGTAATTTCACCTGTGTACAGATTATCAAACATACCGTACTGAACCGCAGCAGCCGTCACTACGATAGCAGCAGCGACATCCAAAGCCCGAATACGGTTATGAGCGATAATACCCGAACCAGTGGTTGCAGTCGTTGATATGAAGACAGCGCCGGTAGCGGTGTCTGTATTGACACAATATACCGTATTGTAAGTCACCAGAAGATCGGTCATTACAAGGGCTGCATGGCTGATAAACTGCGATACATTGTTATGGGCAACACTACAAACAACACGATTCTTCGTAGCAGTTAGGCCTGTCATAGTCCCAAGAATAACAATTGGCGCGACAGTTCGAGTTGTTGCAATAGAATGTATCCTGTTATTGATGAGATGCAGATGATCCGCATTCACTGTAACAGTGGTTGTTACCGCAGACAGGAAGCCAAGAATCGCACTGGTATCCTTGAACTCACAGTCTTCAACTGTGCACCAAGGCGCTGCACCAACCGTAATGGCTGAAGCAATGGATAAGAAATTACCCACAAACAGTAGATTCTTAAACGATACATTTGCCGCAGAGACATTGATAGTTGCTGTATTAGCAGTTGTGTAAGTTAAGGTAGGACGAGAAGAACCCGAACCCAAACCAACAATCGCAACACCGGCTACGTCAGCAGCGATAGTGGTTGCTGCAATGACCGTTTCAGTATGACCTGGCATAAGGTAGATGACATCACCACGACCTGCTGTACAGCGTCCTATAGCGTAGTCAAGGGTTGAAAAAGGACGAAGATAAGTACCGTCATTACCATCAGAACCACCAACACCGCCTTTCGGCAAGACGCTGGAGCTATTGACGTAAAAGACTTCGCCGGGATGGGCTTGATGTAACGGAATACCACGAATAGTGACCCCCGTTGAAAAGCCATTTGGAAAATTAGACATAATTCCCTCCAAAGGAATAAGTTGACTATATATGTACTAGCCAAACAGGATAAAGGGTTTCCCCATAAAAAAACCACCCGAAGGTGGCTTATGTATTCATTAGCTTTTTACAGTTAATTGAATTTATTAAGATATTCTATAGCTTTGAGAAGAATATCTTTTGAATCTTTAAAGTTACCAAGTCCTATATTGCAGTTTAAACAGGACATATGCCCCTCCTATCATTATTGATAGAAGAAGCATATGCCTATTTTACATCCTTGTCAAGCTCTTATTGGGCTAATCCCTATGCACCCATACTGCCATACACGCATTGTGGATTTGACCAATACGCGGATGCCCGGAAGGTTGCTTTGTACTTCAGATTGTCCGTATCGTGGTCGTTATCTTGAGTGAAAGACTCAGGACGACGATCAAACCAACAAAGACCATTTTCAGCATCAGTCTGGACTAACCACATATCCGTGTCAGTGATGTAGTTGTTCACTACAAAACCACCAGGGATTTTGCCCAAAGACTTGATTGCGTTCAGATCGTTATCGGCTGTTGCAACACGCATATCGGTGTTCAGAATACGCTCTGCTTCAAACTGGCTATCCACAGGGATAATCAGTTGTTTCGGCATAACGGCTGAACGCAGACCCTTATCATCGGTGAACTTACCGAGGGCGACACAGGCATCTTCCAGAGCAGCTTCAGACAAGTCTGTACCCGCAGCAGGAGCGTTCGTGAACGAACCACCACCAACAAAGGGATGAGATGTATCTGTATAAGCGGCTGAAGCCAGAAGACTAGAGCCGTCACCACCACCATAAGCAGTATTGCTTGCGCGATTAAGCACATTAGCAGCAATAGTCTCTTTAGTGATGCGAACTGACTTACCCAGTGCCTTGGTGTGCGTTTCTGCAATAACATCGTACAGATCGTCTTCCATTGCTTCCAGTGTCACAATAAAGCCTAAGCCATAAGTGACATGGTTGAAACGAGACAACCAACCCTGTTTAGAGTCTTCGTACGCCACAGAACCACCTTCAGATTTAGCTGAAAGCATACCCAGTCCGGTGTACTGCATGACTTCTTCAAATGCTTTGCGGGATTTCTTAACCTCAAAGATTCGAGAATACTGTTCTGGATGCTCGGTACGAGCCATCTGGAACCATGAATGGACACCTTCTTGTAACGCTCTTGCGTAACTTGATGTATTAATAGCCATCTAATTATACTCCTAGTGAGCCGACATCGGCGTTGTAAACATGAGTATTAAGAGTGACTAACATTTTCTGATTAGCTAAACCTACCTCATTATCTGCTCTGTCAACCAAACCAACTAATTTAACTGGTGTGGCTGCCGTTACTGCACCTGAACCTTCAAGAACTTCCATATTGGAAAGACCAGTAGTCGTATTACCAGCGGTTACAACAATATCAAAGTTAAGGCCAACATCAGCAGCAGTTGTAATAGTGGCAGTGCCATCACCTTGACATTCATAAATGATGTTAGGGTCGGTTGCTACATATACACAAAGCGTGCTTGAGCCAGCGTGGTAAGGGCGAGTTAAATTATCAGGATCAGCTTCCCAACCAACCACAACACCAATAGCGAGAGTCGCTGTGGCTGAAGTTGCGCGGGTGATACCCTGATAAGCGCCATCAGAACCGCCTGTCACACTGGCGGTGTCCTGAATCATAATGTCTCCAAGGAAACAATCGGTGTCCGTGTAAAACTTTGTCATCTGACCGTTATAAGGTGAGCCAGATAAAAGCTTTACAGGACGAAGCCCGTTAGGGCGGTCTGCATTAGCCATAAATTACCTCCAAAGTAATTGTTTTAGCGTTAAAAGGACTTCGGAGATTTTTCAGAACAGAATTATTCTTTTTTAATCTTCCCATAACGTCCTTCTTGATTTTCTTCGTTGCGGTAGAGAGACTCTTCAGTCTTATCTACCATTTTTTGACGATAAGCATCGTCTTCGTTTTTGAACTCTCGCGGACAACTCATTAGGACTGCTTTGCCTGATTTGCCGTTTACACCGACTAAAGAAGGATTGGCTGTTGCTTGCGCAATACCACCTACTTCTTTGGCATTAGCGTCTCCTAAATTTACTGTTTTCCCATCTTCTACTACATAGCCTCGTTCGATCATGCGCTGAACCTTCATGCCATCATCATTTACAACGTGATAATATTTATTAGGATCAGGTGTGCCGACCATATTTAACTTACCGGCCTGTAGCTCATCTTCAAGGGTTCTACGCCTAACGTGTGCGCTCTCGTCTCTGTTTGGTCTATCATTCATCTTAGTGCCTCAGTTGAGTAGTTTTTCATGTATTCTTCTTCTGTTTTACCCGTCATTTCCATCATATTCCGAACAATTCTTGCTTCTTCGGGATCAAGGTCTGCCAGGGTAATCTTCTTGTTTTTCACGCTAGAAGTTGTGCTACGCTTGTTTGCAGCGGTGACTTTCTGTTGTGGTTTCTTCTCTTCAAATTTCTCAGGAAATTTCTCTCTGATTGTTTTGTGAACGTGGTCATATAAATCTTTATCACTTGCATTTGGATTTGCTTGATTGAATCTTCCTGCAATGGTCAAAGCTGCCATTGTTCTTGGATCGTCAGGGTCTTCGTCCCAACTATTTTCTTCCAAAAATGCTTTGTAATAAGGACTAATATTTACTTTTGGTGTAGAAGCAATGTCTTCACGTACCGTTTCCATTTGTTTATCTATCTTTCTAACTTCATCAGGTTCAAAGTCATTTAGAGCCTTTTCTTTCGCTTCGGCAAGTTGAGCCAAGAGATTTTCTTTCTCTTTAAGCGAGGCGGTGACTATTTTCTTATTGTCTGATTGAAGCTCTAAAACTTGGGTGTCTAATCGAGACAGAGTGCTTTTCAGCTTTCCTATCGTGTCATAGAGAGGTTTTTCCTGAATAAACTGTTCGGCACTGACGGTTTGTCCAAACTTGTTTTTACCGTCTTCGCGCCAGCCCATAGCGGCTGCTTGTTCTTCAACTGAAGCAAACTCTGGAGTTTCTTCCTCCTCGCCTACTTTTTCTCTGATTTCGTCCTTTATTTCTTCGTCTGTCTTTTCACTCATCTGCTTTACCCTCATTAAATATAATATTCTCGTCAGCCATGATAAATATCTTTTTTGGCTTTCCGTCTTTGTCTAAATTTTCTTTGTCTTCTATTACCTTAGCGACATGGCGTTGAAACCATACTTGATCGCCAATTTCACCCCAAGGCTTCCAATCAGGATCATTACCGTCATAAGCCTTCCAAGCCATAGGCCCGATTCCGACTAATGTGCCTCTTGTTGAGGCGGCTTCGACTCTACTCTTCTTGTTTGGGTCAAAATCCTCTGCTAGAACAATTCCACCAGAACTTACTTTCTCTATTTCGTCAGGTACTACTGCGACATAATGTCCGGTCACGTTACCTTTCATTCTTCTACCTCTTCGTCTTTTGTTAATAAATCGTGTGCATAAAAAAGACCGCGTATGCGGCCTAGTGCTTCTGCATTAAGGCTGTTGGTTTCTTCGATACTCTCTGAGGTGAAGACACCTGTTGCCCATTGGTTCTTTATCTCTTCTACTTCTTCCTCAAGGTTGGCCTTGAACCATTTGCTCTCCCTCATTGTTCGCCATTCCTTCAGCGGTGGGGGTTCCGAGAGCATTTGCTTTCTGTCCCAAACCTTCTGATCGAGCGGCAATGGATTCAAGTTGGAGTTTGTACTGTTCGAGCTGGTTTCCCGCTTCAATACCTTCAGCTTGAGCCAAGGCCAAAATTGCTTGAGATTGTACACGTAAGTCCTCTTGTTGGGCTTTCACCACGTCTAGTTCAAATTTTGCCCAATTTAACTTGGACTCATCTTGTTGCTTGATTAATTCTGGATTAGGTGGTGGTTGGTAATTCATTATCTCATCTATACCGGGCTGGTCTTCGGCCTCCAAAGCTCGTCTTAATGCGATTTGAGGATTCACACCTAAAGGAATCTTCTGCAAGAGGGCTTGGGCTTTCATCATCTTTTGCTGTGAGGACGTATATTGACTGTCCGCAGCAGGGATTATATTCACGCTTTTAAGGTCGTAATCGGTTTGCTTGATAACCTGAGCCATTTCAGGTGGGTAATTGCCGTCAAGGACGTTTAAATAGCTCTCAGGGGCTAAATAGAGGCTATTTAGTCTGAATATCTTTTTAAGTTCTTTTTTCAGGCTCCTGTGGGCGCGTTTGTATATCCCGTTAAAGATTTTCTGCCCTTCTTCTTTAACAATGGCTGAAGTCGTGGCTTTCTGGTTCTGACCGGGGTTCTCCCCTACTTGAGAGTCCAAAGTCGAAGCTAGTCGTTGGGCCTGGTTGATTAAAAGTCCCAATAAGGAGAATAAAGTCCCTGAAGGCTCATTCACTGGTAAATGGACGATATTCCTGCCCAAATCCTGACCCGATGAGTCAACACGCTTGTATTCACCCATTGTGAACTTAAGACTACCGCCTTTGATCTTTAAACCACGACCTAAGAAGCCTCCACCCATGTTCGCTTTCGTGCCAGCGTCTATAAGTTGGTTAATTAACGTATTAACCGAATGATTAGTTGGGCCTAAGAGCTTTCCTAAGCCTAAATCAAGGGAACCACCATCAGGATTTGGAACAAACCCGTATTTTGTAAAATATTGGAGCTGGGGAACATCAATGATTTCGCCATTCTCGTTTGTCACTATGTCGGATACGTCAAATCCTGTGGTGATTCTTAATACCTTTTTTGAACTGTGCTCTACCGTTACGATATAAGGCTCCATTAAACCATCTTCGTCTATATCGAGATAAGTATGGCACTCCAAAACGTCATAAGGCGTGGATTCATCTACTTGTGGAGCAGATTCACCCTCTCTTTCCTCGTCTTTCTGAACCGGAGCCGATAAGGACTCGTCGAGATAATTACCTGCGACCACCTCCTTTCTTATATCGTTAGCCGTCATGGGTATGACGTGGGTTTTACGGAAGGCTGTTTCCAGACTCTTGGCGTTATAATCAAAGACAAACTCTTTCGGAGAGAGCATATCTGACATATTTCGCGACTTGTTATCGCTGTAATAGGTCTTTTTGTACATATTCCCCAAAATAGGGAGCACCATCAGACCAGCATCCATTTCTTCTTCCCACTCTTCCATTTCTTCGTGGATTTGATAAGACATGTGCTTGGAAACACGAATACTCTGCTCCAGCTTTTGCCCGTCTTTATCTTCACCCACCACCCGACCTTTTACAATGTCCACCGGAGGGACGATGGCGGGGTACATCATGGAATTAAACTGTATCGCCGCTTCCGTTAGAAGTGGCATTTTGATATTTGACGCATTCTGCCAAGGGAAGTTTTTAGTTTCTTTAACTTGGAGGGCTAAGTCCATTGCCTCTTTCATCTCACCTGTCCATCCAGAGCGAGATTCAACGTCCATATCATAACCTTTGACGATATCTTCACCGATCTTGGCTAAATCAAGATCAAGTTCAGCAATGTTCTTCATTGCATCGTATTCAATTAAGTCATCAATCATAAGAATCTATCAAATCCGTAAGCGATACAGTTGAATGAATCAGTCGCGCCACCCAAGGCTACGCTCAGGTCGTCTCTGATTCTAAAAGTCAGTCTTTGGGTTGTACCTCGATCTAGTTTTATACCAAAGGGAAGCCCTATTTTGGTTAGATCAAAACTCACAAAATACCCGTAATCATTATTAGCGCCAATGCCTCGAACTTCCCATGATGTAGGGATTTGATTAAAAGTTAATCTGAGCATGTCCTGATTAGACTTTAATCCTTCGTGGATATCGTACTCACCCGTACTGTTTCTGTAGAATAATCGGCAACCATTAGTCAAAGCGGTGGTATCGGCGAATTGAAAGGGTTGGGCTGTTGCTCCGTAACCCATGATAAAACTCAAAGCCGTTATGTACCTGTCGTCTGTTGCATGAGCAGATATATAGAAGTCCTGATTTGTAACAGACCCATCAATACCCATATCATTAGAACCGGTGATTAAACCGTCATCAGTGAAATACTGCCTAAAAGGGCGTACCTTCTGTTTCTCGAGAGGTGGATATGGTGATGAGATGACAAGCATCTCTTTGTCACCTGTTACTTTCGCCCCTCTCGCAGTCTCAGGGTCTCTCTGATTAACCGGAAACATTAAGTTTCAGGTGCAGACTGCCATAGTTGCAAGGATATACATGCCTCACCAGCTGTCGCTGAGAATGGCGCGAACTCCAGTCCAAATGAATCGCCCGGCCCGATAATAAATGAACCCTCAAAAGGTTGTAGTGAATGTGCAGGCCCACCCTGTATCCACTGAGGATAATCAGTCCTTGTACCATCTGTGAAAGTAACTCCAGCAGCAGAGTAGCTTTGAATTGTGGCGGTTAATGTCTTGCGACTACCACGATTCATATTAATGGCTGTTATCGCCGTTGCACCCAAAGCAGTAGGGGCTTCTACCCATTGCCATTTTCCAGCGACTTCGCTACAGGTTCTCAAATAACCCAAGTTAATATCATCTGTTGTTGAGTCATTCTTCAAATAAAGAATATTGGTAAAATCATCTGCCGCGGCAGGCGTGGTTGCAAATCCTGATGACAGGATAAATACCTCGCCTTTTCCAGCGTGGTATCTCGCCTCTGTTAATGATTCAGACTGGACAAGAGACTGCCCATCAGAAGTTGTTTTTTGGCCTCGCCATGTATAAGGGTCTCTATTAGTTCCCATGTATATCTTCCTCAGTTAGTGTTTCATCAAACCCTTCTGCCATATACGCATTCAGGATTTTTAATTGTTTTAGTTGTTCTTGCTGGATTTCTTTCAACTCTTCGTTTCTAACGGACTCAGCTATGCCACCAGCACCACCTAGTTTTGTTGGTAATCTTCCTGAGTTCATCCCTGACCTAATACCCTGTAACTGCCATTTGTAGCCTGTAAGTATAGATTATGGATATTAATATCTTCCATCGTTATAATCTCTGTGGGTTCTAGTTCTGAAAAGTCTTTTGATTCCTTAAATCTCCACTTCAATACCGCAGACCCATTTGTATT
Organism: Gammaproteobacteria bacterium; assembly: GCA_029882215.1. GTDB lineage: Bacteria > Pseudomonadota > Gammaproteobacteria > SZUA-229 > SZUA-229 > JAUVDT01. The sequence goes on from JAOULC010000065.1 coordinate 11,886, forward strand.
TGTTATTTGCAAATACCGAACAGGAATTGGGAAATTAATAGTAGTATCGCCGTTTAAATCATCTCTGCTTGGATATAAATTTGAAGCAGACATAAATCATCCTCTGGAATCTGGTTTTTAGTGGTAATCGTTTAATATAACTGGTGTTGAATAAGACTTTAGGCTTACTGTCTATTCTTCGTTGTTCTGATCTCATTGATCTTTAATATATCTCTTTTTTTATTCTCTTGAGATCGAGTGGCCTGTGATAGATCGAATAATTCATTGACTTGCCTTTTCTTACCGTTGATTTCGACAGTATGACCGTATCGTTTATAAATAGTCTTGTGGAAATTGCGGCATGTGTATTCTTTGATAAGAGTATCAACTTCTATTCTTTGATGAGAAGGTAAGGAAACTCTCACACCACAAGTCGGGCATCTCAAGGTCGTGTCTTGGTTACTTCTGAAAACTCATCCTTACCCAAATACCAGAACGGGTCTTTACCTGTTCCGATGTAACGCATCTTAGTGAAGTCGTTGGGATGGGTGGCTATATGAGCGATCAGTCTGTAAATATTTGTTATGTTGCTGTTGTCCCACTGAGGGTCGCGTCTTGCACGAAGAAAAATAAGCAAAGGGAATAAAAGTATCCCTAATATAAAACCAATGATAATCATTTTTTCTTCTTACGGAATTTCTTAGCGACCTTCATAGGCGGACATTCAGCCTTTTTCCGACTTTTCGGGTGGCTGCACATTCCCATGAACTTCTGTTGAGCTTTGCTTTTTGCTGGCATCATTGTCTCCGTAGATTAATTCATAACCACGACGATAAGCATCGTTATTGGGCTTGTTGATTAATCGGTCTTTCGTTATATCGTTAATAGACATTGACTTTAGACTTTTCTGTTTTCTTTTTTCGTTTCTT
>JAOULC010000066.1 GCA_029882215.1 Gammaproteobacteria bacterium
GTTGAAAGAAAGTTTGCAGTTGTCAGTGTTCGGTTTGCAGTAAAGTCATAAAGAATATAAAGAAACAGTTGATAGTTAGTCTCAAAAAAATAGAATTTTATGCCAACTGCCAACTGCCAACTGCCAACTGCCAACTGCCAACTTTCCTCAAAATCGGTAGAGCTTTTTCTCGGTAATAACACCATCAACAGGAATATCCCAGTCTTCTACCGGCATCTGGTCGAGTTTTTGGCATTCGTGGGCGAGGCCTAGCAGTTTTGGCTTGCGCCAGCTTTTTTGATGACGGCGAAAATGCAGGCTGCGGTCATAAAAGCCGCCACCCATACCAAGCCGGTTACCTCGTAAATCAAAACCTGTTAATGGCATAAAAATCAGTTGTAACTGATGGGCACGTTTGCAGTGCTTAATTTGGGCGGCGGGTTCGGCGATGCCAAAGCGATTGAGCTTCATGCGGGTTGCGGGTGTATATAGGGCAAAAAACAGTTCATTGCCATACGGCGATATCAGCGGCAGGTAAACCCGTTTTTTGTGTGTCCAGGCCAGCTTAATTGCGTACTCGGCGGATATTTCACCGTCTTCAGCCAGATAAAAGGCGATATCGCTTGCCTGCATAAAGTGACGGCTAAGCCTGAGATTTTTAGCCAGTTGACGGGCATGCAGATGCTGGCGTTTATCGCTCAGTTGTCGGCGATTCTCGCGTAATTGTTGGCGAAGTTGCCGGCGCTGTTCTTGTGCTTGAGAATTATGCTTCATGAGGTGTTATCAAGTGGGCCTCCGCCTGTGCCGTATCAAAATAAGCGACCTTGAACCAGAAAGTTCAGGTGGGAACCCTCGTTAATACCTTAGGCTTCCCGGCGGATAAACCGGCGGTAATGCACACAGTATTAACAGTAGAGTACCCGGGGTCAGTTATTAGGGACAAGGGAAATGAAAATTTTGCTACAAACACCGCAGAGACCCAGATCTTATTTTAGCTCAATTTGGCCTAATGCAGAATTAATTTTTTCTTTAAGCGAATGAATGCGCTGGTCGACATCACTCAGATTCGAACTGGCAGAGTTTGTCGTTATACATTCATGAGCCAGGTTTAATGCCGCCATAACCGCAATGCGCTCTGAGCCAAGGATGGAGCCACGGTTTTTTATATCAAGAATTTTTTTATTTAATAGATCCGCAGAAGCAAGCAGGGACATCTCCTCGCCTTCCGGACAGGCGACCGTGTATTCTTTATCTAAAATGCGAATATTAACCGATGACGGCTTGCTGCTCATGAACCCTGTTCCATTGCTTTTAGTCGTGTGATCATCGACTCAATATGGGTGCGAGCCTTATCTTTTTGCTGCATTAGTGTGGATTTCTCAGTTTTAAGGTCGTCAACCGTGCCACGCAGCTGCGAGTTTGATTTCGTTAGCTTGTCGCAAAGGTTCAGTAATTCTTCGACCTGTTTTTCAAGATCATCCATATTGTCGTTTGTTGTGCTCATAACATCAAATAGTAGATGGGGAGAGCATTTGGGTCAACTCTTTCATGTATTCTCTGAAGTGTGCGGTGTGATAAGTAGTGGCAGGCGGTGGTTAGTCAGCGAATGAGACCGGCAAAGTGAAGCAGAACCGGCGATTTGTCTGGCTGAAGTCATGGCAGCACGATACAGCTGTGCTAAAACGAATGCCGGCATGTTAAACTTTGCGCAATTGAATGTAACCAAAGAGTGAGAGCCGATGGCCACGATGCCGGATTATTTTAATTTGCAGGAGTCGCTTTTGCGAGTGAATGCCACCATGGAAGCATCCGAAGCACATGGCGCGTTGTGCGGCATGCTCTGCGCACAGGGCAGTGCCGATATTAATCAGTGGCAGCAGCATGTGGTCGGTGATCAGGAAGAGGGTAATGTTCTGCTGGGTGAGCTGGCAGATGAGTTGCAACAGATGTATCTGGCCACCATCACTGCAATAAATAATGAAGTGGCTGAATTCGAGTGCCTGCTGGCGGCCGAAGATGAAAAGATGGCGGACAGAGTTTATTCGCTGGCTAACTGGTGTCAGGGTTTTGTTTATGGTCTGGCCGCAGGGGGTATCAAAGAGGGCAGTGAATTGCCGGCTGATAGTAGCGAGCTGATGCGTGATTTTATTGAAATATCTCAGGCGGTGTTTGATGAAGAAGAATCAGACAATAGTGAAGATGATTATATGCACCTGGTGGAATTTGTGCGGGTAGGCGTGTTGTTGATTAATGAAGAGCTACAGCCGATGAAACTGAATAAACCGGTCAATACCGAACAATTACACTAAGGCCAAAGGACAGTGCAAATTATTTATGAATAAACAAGTATTAAAAAGACGTCGTAAACAGCTGATGCGAATGATGAGCAAGGATTCGATTGCGATATTGCCCGCCGCACCGATGAGAAGCCGTAATCGTGATGTGGAGCATAAATACCGTCAGGACAGTGATTTTTTATACCTGAGTGACTTTAATGAACCGGAAGCGGTGATCGTGTTAATTCCGGGCAGGAAAAATGGTGAATATGTGCTGTTCTGTCGGGATCGTGATCCGTTGATGGAAACCTGGAACGGCAAGCGCTACGGGCCGGAAGGTGCGGTTGAAGTATTTGCAGCGGATGATGCTTTTCCGATTGATGATATTGATGATATTTTGCCCGGCTTAATGGAACACTGTGAGCGTGTCTATTACACCATGGGTCTGAATCCGGAGTTTGATAAGCAGGTCATGGGCTGGGTTAATCAGCTTAAAAAGAGCGCCCGTTCAGGCACGCACGCCCCCTATGAATTTGTCTCACTGGATTACTTCCTGCATGACATGCGCTTATTTAAAAGTCAGCCGGAGATCAAGCTGATGCAAAAAGCCGCGGATATATCAGTCAGCGCACATCAGCGGGCGATGAAAATCTGTCAGCCAGGCATGTTTGAATACGAGCTGGAGGCGGAGTATTTACACGAGTTTCAGCGTAATGGTGCGACCTGGGCCTACTCATCCATTGTCGGCAGCGGCGCAAATGCCTGTATTCTGCATTATGTTGAGAACAATCAAAAAATGAAGGACGGCGATCTGGTATTAATTGATGCCGGTGCCGAGTATCAGGGTTACGATGCAGACATTACCCGCACCTTTCCGGTCAACGGCAAATTCACCGTGCCGCAGCGTGAAATTTACGAGTTAGTACTGGCTTCTCAAAAAGCGGCCATTAAGACAGTGGTCCCCGGCAATCACTGGAATGATCCGCATAATGCGGCCGTCAGGGTACTGACCAAGGGCATGATCGAATTAGGCCTGCTCAAGGGCACGCTGAATAAGTTGATTAAAGAAGATGCCTATCGACAATATTATATGCACCGCACCGGTCACTGGTTAGGCATGGATGTACACGATGTTGGCGATTATAAAGTGGATGATGAGTGGCGTTTGTTAGAGCCGGGTATGGTGCTGACAGTGGAACCCGGTTTATATATCCCGCAAGGATCAAAAGGTGCAAAACGCTGGTGGGACATCGGCGTGCGCATTGAAGACGATGTACTGGTGACAAAAGATGGCCACGATGTTTTAACCAAGGCACTGGTTAGTGAAGTGGATGATATCGAAGCCTTGATGGCAAAGTAAGTCGTAAATTATAAGCTGTAGCCGGCAGCGCTAAGACAGAAAGGCAAGAGCTAAAGTAAAGGGTTTATCACTCAGTAATTTATAGAGCACATTTTAAGGTCATGAATAAAAAATACGATGTAGTGATTGTCGGCGGTGGAATGGTCGGTGCCAGTCTGGCGGTTGCGCTAAAGGACAGTGGCAAGTCGATTGCAATCATTGAAGCGTTTAGCTGGCAGGGACAACGGCAACCAAGTTTTGATGACCGCTCTATTGCACTTTCTTACGGTTCAAAAAAGATTCTTGAAGGCATGGATTTATGGCCGTTACTGAAAGACCGTTGTGAACCCATTAAAACCATCCATATTTCAGATCGCGGCTCATTCGGTGCTACCCGCCTGTACCATCATGAAGAGCAGGTTGAAGCACTGGGTTATGTGATTGAAAATCGCGTGATGGGTGAAGTGTTGCAGGCGCAGCTGCAAGCGCTGAAGCAGGTGGATATACTCATGCCGGCGACAGTAGAAGAGATCCAAGAATCCGCTGAAGAGGTTACACTCAGCATCAGTCAGCACGGTGAGCGCACAGAGCTGACAACATCATTGCTTATTGCAGCCGATGGCGCGATGTCAAAAGTACGAAGCATGGCCGGCATCAGTCATCATAAAAGTGATTACCAGCAGTCAGCTATTATCGCCAATATCAGCACAGAAAAATTTCATAACTCGGTGGCGTTCGAGCGTTTTACAGAAACCGGTCCGCTGGCTTTTTTACCGATGACAGAGCACAGAGTGTCTGTGGTCTGGACCATAAGGCGGGAAGATGAAGCGGAGCTGATGCAGCTGACTGATGAGGCTTTTTTGCAAAAATTGCAACAGCGTTTTGGTTTCCGCCTGGGGCGGCTGCAAAAAACAGGTAGCAGAAATGTATACCCGCTGGCTTTGACCGAAGCAGAGCAGCTGGTTAAAGAGCGCCTTGTGGTTATCGGTAATGCGGCGCATGGCCTGCACCCGGTGTCCGGTCAGGGTTTTAATCTGGCTCTGCGTGATGTCGCATTACTGGCGGAAAAAATTCAAAAAGAAGGGATAGAGCAGCCGTCTCTGTGGCTGGCTGATTATGCGGCTTTACGGCAAAAAGATATGCAGCGAGTGTTTCGTTTTACCGATTCGCTGGTGAAAATTTTCTCCAACAGTTTTATGCCGCTGGCGCATGCCAGAGCAGCGGGTTTGATGATGGTCGATTGTCTGCCATCATTGCGCCATCTGTTAGCAAAACAGAGCATGGGTTTAACGGGAAAAATGTCACGACTGATGCGCGGGATATCTTTACGATAACTCATAAGACGAAGACTATTCACAGTTGATGCTAAAAAATATGAAAGATAAATATGATGTGATTATTGTCGGTGGTGGCATGGTTGGTTCAACACTGGCCTGCGCGTTAGCGGATACGAATTTACAAATCGCTGTGATAGAAAAAAATATCCCAGACGATATCCAGCAAAATGATGATTATGATTTAAGGGTCTCGGCCATCAGTCACTCGTCGCAAAATGTTTTTGAATATCTGGGTGTGTGGCAGGGGATAACAAAACGTCGTTGCTGTGCTTATGAGAAAATGCAGGTATGGGATGCGCAAGGTGACGGCGAAGTTATTTTTGATGCGGCAGACAGTGGCGTCAGAGAGCTGGGCCATATCATTGAAAACAAAGTGATTCAGCTGGCTTTACTTGAGCGAATAAAAAGCCACGATAATATCGATCTGATCAGTGGCCGGTCTGTCAGTAGTATCAATTATCAGGCGGAAAATAGTCAGATTACACTGGAAAATAATGCAGTATTAAACTGTCACTTATTAGTCGGTGCCGACGGCGCGCAGTCAATGGTGAGAGAGGCGGCAGCGATTGACCTCGACGTGGCCGAATATGATCAGAAAGGCATCGTCTGTGTGGTGACACCAGAGATGCATCATCAGCACACCGCGTGGCAACGTTTTTTAAGCACCGGACCGCTGGCCTTTTTGCCCTTGGCATCAGGACAGTGTTCCATCGTCTGGTCTGCTGACTCTGCCGAAGCGGATCGTATCATGATGCTGGATGATGAGGCATTTCGTAACGAGCTGTTGCTGGCGTTTGATAGAAGATTAGGGCGGATAGAGAGTATCAGTAGCCGCGCGGCTTTTCCGTTAATCAGGCGGCATGCACAAGAATATATCAAGCCGGGTCTGGTGCTGGTCGGCGATGCCGCGCATACCATTCACCCGCTGGCAGGACAGGGTGTTAATCTGGGTCTGATGGATGCAGCCAGTCTGGCGGAAGTGCTGACAACGGCGATAGAGCATCGTCGAGACTTTGCCTCGTATCAGACGCTGAGGAAATACGAACGCTGGCGTCGCGGTGAAAATCAGCTAATGATGTATAGTATGAGTGGTTTTAAAAACCTGTTTGGAAATAAAAATACTTTCATCAGTAAGGTCAGAAATTTGGGTTTAAATCTGGTACAGAAAAGCGATCTCGCTCGCTCATTATTAATGCGCCGGGCCATGGGGTTTGAGGGCGACCTGCCAGCCATGGCAAGAGATAAGTTTGATAATAAAAACCGTCAGCATCAGGCAGGTCTGTGAAGCTGGCTTTTCATTCGCTGATCGGTCTGGCTGGTGTGCATCGCAGGGAAAATAAACGCGCCCAGTTCTGGGATAAGGTATTGCAATGGCCGATGTTAATGTTAGCACTGTGGATGCCGTTTCAGTTTTATCTGGATTATCAGGTTGGACTTGAGAGCTCGGAAACCGTTTTTTTTGACTGGATTGTCTGGTGGTTTTTTGTCATTGAATCCTCACTGCTGGTTTTGCTGGTGGATAATAAGTGGAAATATCTGCGAACCAACTGGATGAATATCTTTATAATCGTGGCCGGACTGCCGATAATTCTCTGGGGTTACTCACCGCTGGCGGCCATTTTAAGAAGCCTGCGCCTGTTGTTAATGGCGGGGCTGATCTTTCGCCTGACTAAAACGGCAAGAAAAATCTTAAATAAGAATCAGCTGGGTAAAACACTGATCGCTTCGCTGTTACTGGTGTTTATTTCAGGCGTTATTATTTCTGCTATTGATCCTGGCTTTGAAACGCCGGCAGATGGTATCTGGTGGGCACTGGTGACCATCACTACGGTGGGTTATGGCGATTACACACCGGTAACTGCACCGGGACGCATTTTTGCATCGGTACTGATTCTTGCCGGTGTGGTGTTATTGTCACTGGTGACGGCGAACCTCGCAGCTTATTTTGTTGAAAAAGAAGTGGAAAAGGACGTAGAAAAAGAAACAAAAGACGAAGAGAAATATCTGGATAAAGTGATTAAAAGGCTTGACTCACGTCTGGATAAAATAGAGCGACAGTTGCAGGAAGTGTCGGAAAAAGTGTCAACCAACAAAAAATAGTCCTGCCCCGCAATTATTGTCTTTCTGTATAGATGGTCGTGGCTCAGGCATTATCGGCTGATAGCCAAAATAATCAGTGAACAAATAAATTGTTGTTTGAACAGAACTCTCGTCTGTTACTCCTTAAAAAACGTTTACGCAGAGCTTATTACAGTCGAGATAAAGCTTGCCGGCATGCTTGCAGTAGGCGTATCAATATTCGTAGCAATACAATAATAGTAAAACCTGATAACTGTTCTTAAATGTGTCTGATATTTCAGATTTGTTAACATTTCGTTGTTTCTGCTTAAACCGCTAAAAAGCCAGATTTTCTTACCTATACTCATTGAATATTAAAAAAGTAGCGCTATCAGCGGACGTTACTCTATTCACTGGGAAACAGGTTTTATGCTGCGCCAGGTCGTATTTATTGTTTTATGTTGTGCTTTTCAGCCAGTACTGGCACTGGAGGCACCAGCTGGTCTGCATTTTGATGTAAATAGCTATGAAGTGCTTGGTGATAATCCGCTTAGCCCGGAAACGATTGCAAAGATTTTAAAGCCCTATCTCGGTCGTCACTATGGACTTGATGGCCTTTCATCAGCCGTTGAAGAACTGGAAAGGCAACTCAAACAACAAGGTGATAGCTTTCACCGTGTAGTGGTTGAGCCGCAGTCTTTACGCGACGGTGTAGTCAGATTACGCATGCTTGAGTTTAAGCTTGGCACTATTATTGTTTCTGGTCAGAAAAATTTCTCTGCGCAAAATATAAAGCAAAGTCTGCCTTCTCTGGTGACAGGTCGTGCACCGAATACACGATTATTGAGCCAAAACCTGGCGATTGCTAACGAGCACCCTGATAAAACAATGCAGATGATTTTTAAAGAAGGGGAAGCGCAAAATACAGTCGATATTGAACTGCAAGTGGCCGACAAATCACCGCACACCCGTTATGCAAAATTAGCCAATAACGGCACGGAGCAGACGGGAGAGTTTCGACTGGGTCTGGGATATCAGTACAGTAACCTGTTTGATAAAGACCATATTGCGAGTATCAATTTCAGTACCTCTGTTGAACAGCCGGAGAGTGTTTCTCAGTGGGTACTGAGCTATAGCCTGCCGTATTATAGCAGAGGAGATTTGCTGTCTTTTTATCTCAGCGACTCAGCTATCGACACAATCAGTACAGCGGAGGGGCTGGCAGGTAACTTTAATGTTAATGGCAGTGGTCGGGTGATCGGTACACGTTACCTGCAGGGTTTTAAAAAAATAAAAGCTTACCGGCAAAAAGTGATTTATGGTTTTGATTATAAAACATTTAATAATCAGATTTTATTTCAGGGTAACCCGACAGCCGGAACTAATGAATTGCAAAGTGTACCGCTGTCTGTTGAATATGAATTATCCAGAGCCGTTGCGGTGTCATCTTTTAAACTGAATGTGTCGCTTTATCAGAACCTGATCGATGATCAGGATGCCTATGATCTTGAAAGCAGAAAACCGGATAGCAACTGGAACTTGCTGCGCATGAAGCTGAAATATGATGTGCCGTTTGGCGATTATTTACTGCGTCTGAGAATGCATGGTCAGTATGCTGCTAAGCCATTAATTTCGGCAGAACAGTACGGTGTGGGCGGCAGTGATTCGGTCAGAGCTTATGCAGAAAGAACCGTCTTAGGTGACCGTGGTTATAGCATGAATATAGAGTTCTGGAGCAGTGCGAAAAATAATAAATTTAACTGGCTAGGATTTTATGACTTTGCGGAAACGACATTTATAGAAGATATCGGCACCGGCATATTAAAACAGCGACCGTCTTCATTCGGTGCAGGTTTGCGCTGGCGCTGGAAACGTAATGTCAGTGTTTCTGCGGATATGGCTGTGGCGCAGCAAGATATTGGCGAGATAGAAAGCGGTGATGCAAAACTCCATTTAAATATGATCTACCAATACTGAGTTAACTATGAAGATACGATCATTATGCAGCCATGGACACGTCATTAAACTATTAATGCTAGTAGGTGTGTTAATGCAGTCGTCAGTGAGCGTGGCTGCAACGGATATTGGTTATGTCGATTATGCGCGTGGTGTGGTAACAGCGCAGCATCATGAAGCGGGTAGCCGTATCATGGGGAAATCAGCAAGAGTTTTTGAAAGTGATACGATTACGACCGCCAACAGAAGTTTTGCCATTATAAAAATGAAAGATGGTTCACATATTACGATACGGCCAAATTCAAGTCTTTCCGTGGAAAAATATATTGCGAGAAATTCCGCGAATGACAGTGCTATTTTGCATCTCTTCAAAGGTGGTATTCGCGCTATTACAGGATTTATAAGTAAAAAACGCGTTGATGCTTTTAAAATTAAAACGTCGGTAGCGACGATAGGAATAAGGGGGACTGAGTTTGATGCGCGTTTGTGTATGAGTGATTGCGCGAATGAAGCCAAACGATATGGAAAAAACAAAACAGATGAAACGCAATTTGTGACAGGGCGAATTGCTTTTCTGCGCGGTCAACTCAGCGCAACGGATAAACATAAAAAAACCCGCCAGCTGTTTAATGGCGGTCCTTTATATGAAGGGGATACATTAAAAACGGGGTTGTCGTCATTCGCGGTACTGGCATTTAAAGATAAAAGCAGGATAACACTGCAGTCAGATTCCATCTTTGAAATTAAAAAAATGTATTTTGAAGAAGACAAACCTGATCTGGGTTCATCTTTTATGATATTGATACGCGGTGGTTTACGTGCCGTCAGCGGACTGATTGGCAGAACCAATAAAAATGCCTATAAAATGCAGACGCCTGTAGCAACCATCGGCATACGCGGTACCGGTTATGATATTCAGTGCGAAGGTGACTGTGTCGCAGAATCACCAAAGGCGCTGCTGACTCCGCTGGAACAAATCCTGAATGCTTTAATCAAACCGGCTATTGCTGCATTTGATGGTGAGGGAATGTACGCGCATGTCTGGAGTGGCGCAATAGAATTACAAAACAATGCCGGTAGTCAGATAATTAAAAACAGTCAAACCGCCTTTCTGAGTAATATGAATAGCCTGCCAAGAATGTTGCCAGAAGTGCCATTTTTTATGCGTTCAACGCCGGCACCAAGACCGGATAAAGTTGAGATCAGTCGTTCCCTGTTCAAAGAAAATGAAATGCAAAAAACCGAGCCCGGATTGTATGTCTCGGTCTATGACGGTCATGTAAGTGTGACAGATACCCAGGGTGGAAGAGTAGATCTTGGCAAAGGTGAGGCAGGCTTTGCCGGTGAGCCAACAGAAAAGCCGGCCGCAGCGTTACGCTTAAATGGTATTCCTGCCTTCCAGTCAAATGATGCCTACCCACGGCCGGAGTCATTCAGTGAGAGCTGGGAAAATCTGTTCAATGATGCCACCAATTCAGATGAAAATAAGGATCTTGAATGCAGCGCGCAATAACAGGAGATGAATATGAAAGCCGTTAATATGGTCTCAGCCATTTCAATCCTGCTTAGTCTGGGAATGCTGTCGCAGCATGCCGTGGCAAATCCCGCAGGAGCGCAGGTGGTTAACGGTCAGGTGACATTCTCGCAGCCCGATATCAGCACATTACACATTAATAACAGCCATGGCGCTATTATTAACTGGCAGAGCTTTTCTGTTAATGCCGGTGAAATAACGCATTTTCAGCAAAGCGGTGCAAACAGTGCGGTATTGAATCAGGTGACTGGAAATAACGCGTCAAATATTTTTGGCAGCCTGACGTCAAACGGACAGGTTTATTTAATTAATCAGCACGGGATTGTTTTTGGTGAAAGTGCCGTGGTTAATACAGCCGGCTTTATCGCCTCAACGTTGAATTTATCAAATCAGGATTTTTTGCAGGGGAAATTAAATTTTTCCGCTGTCAATGCAGCCGGTATTTTAAATCAGGGTTATATTACCGCAGGAGCAAATGGCGATATCGCACTGATCGCGCCGAATATAATTAATGAGGGGGTGATCAGAGTTGAACAAGGTGATGTGATTCTTGCGGCCGGTGAGAAAGTAACCTTAAGCAGTTTTAGTGCTTCTGAGATTGGCTTTGAAATACAGTCAGAAAATAACACCGTTACTAATTTAGGCTCGGTGTTAACGGAAGGCGGAGCCGTCGGTATGTTTGCCGGCAGCCTGCATCATTCCGGAGATATTTCTGCGAATGCGCTTGCGACGGATGAGAGCGGCAATATAGTCCTTGTTGCAAAAAATAATCTGACAGTAACAGACAACGCCGTCATTAGCGCAGATGGTGCTAGTGGTGGTACGGTCGTTATTCAAAGTGAAACAGCAATGACGCTGGTGTCCGGTAGCGTGACTGCAACAGGAAATAACGGCAGCGGGGGAGTTATCGATGTGCTGGGTAAGCAGGTAGCTGTTATCAATAATGCCAGTATCGATGCTTCAGGCAGTGAAGCTGGCGGGCAGGTTCATATTGGCGGTAACTATCAGGGCAACGGCGGGTTACAAAATGCCGTGGCAACATTTGTAGCTAAAGATACCGTCATCAGTGCCAATGCGATTGAGGCAGGTAACGGTGGTGAAATCATTGTCTGGGCGGATGATGCTACAAGAGTACATGGTTCAATAAGTGCGCATGGCGGACTACTAAGTGGTGACGGTGGTTTTGTTGAAACTTCAGGTAAACAGTTTCTGGATGTTAGTGGTATTGAATTAAATCTGGCTGCCGTGAATGGCAATAATGGCGAGTGGTTACTCGATCCGGTTGATATTACCATTTCAAGTGCGATCGATTCCGGCACAGTGCTGACAAATTTCCCCGACTTCTCATCAAGCACAGCATCCAATATTAATATTCTGACACTGGATAATGCGTTAAACAGTGCCAGTGTCACCATTGCGACCAGTGGTGGTGCCGGTGGCGCCGGCGATATTACTCTTGATACCGTGCTGAGTTTTAATCTGGGTAATACCTCGGTGTTAACGCTTAATGCCGATAATAATATTGTCATTAGTGGTAACGGCTCTGTCGCGGTTTCAGGAGCCAGTGATCTCACTTTAAATTTTAATGCTAAAAATGATATTGCAGTGCAGGGAACTTTATTGGCCACCGATAGCAGTACGCTGACAATGAACTTTGTTGCCGATAGTGATGCCACTAATGTTGGTGCAATAGATATGACAGGGCTGGTGAATACTAACGGTGGCAATGTCAGCCTGACGGCCGCAACGGCAATTGTTTTCAGCCAGGATGCTGATATCAGTACAGGTCTTGGCTCTCTGGGCATTGTTACTACCGCGGGTGATGTGCTGTTGCAGTCAACGGCAAGTCTGGCAGCCGATTTAATTTCTTCTAAACCATTCTCAAT
>JAOULC010000100.1 GCA_029882215.1 Gammaproteobacteria bacterium
GAGTTGCCATCAATCATATATTCTCTTATCAGTTTGTGGAGTATATAGATTGTTATTTTGTTGAGCGGTTTTTGATGCTGAAGCAGGCTGTGCATAACATTTTCTGGAATATCCACATCTTCATACTTATCAAGATAACTGAACATTAGTGCAACTGTCGCAGTATCAGGCAGCTGTTTTATATAGACTTCAAAGTTTTGCCAGTCTCTTGCCTGCATTTTTTGCAGAAGCAGTATTGTATCCAGCATAGCAATGAAGCCGCCGTGCTCAGACAGTTTTTCCGACCAGTGTACGCTGGTATAAATAAGTTGAAAGGCAATATTAAATCGTTTCACCGGGTGACCATAGAAGTCAGATGGTTCACAGTAGTTATCCAGCATTTCAGGCCTAAACAGTGCGCAGCTTGCGAGTGATTCAGTGGGCGGAATAATGCCGTGGTGTACTTCAAGCCAGATATTTTTACCTGAGTGATAGTAGGGCATAACATGATGCATGTTTTGATAAAAACTGGCGTTATAGCGGGAGCGCTGTGCGTAACCGGTGTTTATCAGTACCTCATGTACTGCCGCCAGGTCCTTGAATTTAACCAGTATATCCATATCGCGCATGGGTCGGTGTATGGCGGCAGGATATAGTTGATGGGCGATAGAAATACCTTTAAGTAAAGTCGTTTCAATATTGAGTTGTTCAAGTCGGGTCAGAAGTTCGTTTAAAGCCTGTTTGTATGTTTCTGTGATGACAGTACTTTGTAGTGAAGCTGCCTGTAATTTAGGTAAAGAGAGATGCTGAAATAATAATGGACCCATGCCATTTTCAGTCAACCAGTTCACGGTCCGGATCGAAACAGGGACCGTTACCGTAGTTTGCGGTTTATTAAGCAGTGTAGTTAACAGGCTAAGATTATTCATTACATGTATTCTCGGCTTAAAAAACGTTGGTACCGCTATGTGATCAGAATAGCTGCTTATAAATAATAAACGAACAGGCATGAAATTCGTTGAAACAGATTTTAGATTGTAAACAGCGTAACAATGTTTTCTGAATACATGAATACTACTGGATTATACGCAATAGTATAGCCATAATGTCGCCTATGAACGACATAATTCCCGTGCAAAATGAAAATACTTTAGCTCAACGTGTGGGGGATGAGTTCATTCTTCTGGATAATGTTACCCATCAAGTACATCAACTAAATGTAACAGCTAGCTTTATCTGGGAAAAATGCAATGGGGAGAGGTCTTCTAACGAAATAGCAACGGCTTTAACTGAAATGTTTGAGATACAGATGGACCAGGCATTGACGGATGTAAAGACGGTGTTAGGTGAGTTACATGGCAAGTCTTTACTAGTTATTAAATAATAAAATTTATAGGTGAATTCTTATGTCTAATTCAAGCGGTAATGAGCGTCGTGATTTTCTGAAAAAAGCTGCTTATGCAGCACCTGTAGTGATGACATTGCAAGTAGCACCTTCAATAGCATCAGCCGGATCGGGTATGGCATCTTCGATGGATCAGCAGAAAAAAGATGAATTTTATAATGCTGCTGTAATGTATTGCCGGGCAAATCCGGACAATGCTTTTTGTCAGCTGGTTGGTCTCCATTAGAATCTGAAATCGTGAACGATATTTGGGCATGACTTAACTGTCTGGCGCCTGAATAATGTGCGCGTTATGACAGACATACTAACTGGAAACCAGTTCACCATTATTGGTGTCCAGGTTACGCTGAATTGTGAAGACGATTATTTGCTTCAAACATTGACCAGTCTGTATTCAATGTTTGAAACACATGACGAGAATTTGTCTGGCCTCGAGTATCATATTCAACCGCGTGACGATGGATCTTATAGCCTGACCCGTCGTGATCCCGCTTACAGCTATATCGCTGACGATATTGGCATGCTGGTTTTTTTGCTTGAAAAAGATGTCACGATTGAGATTCAGAAGCGCCGTCAACAATATTTATTTCTGCATTCTGCGGCCCTGGCGTACAAGGGCAGGGCGATATTAATTCTCGCCGCATCAGGTACCGGCAAGTCCACTTTAAGCTGGGCACTGGCACAAAGTGGTTTTACCTATTTAAGTGATGAGCTGGCACCGGTTTTACCCCGTATAGGGCTTGTGCAAGCCTATCCGCATGCCCTGTGTTTGAAGCAGGCACCACCGGATTCATTTCCTCTACCTGAATCGGTGATCAAAACGACACGTACCATGCACATCCCGACTGACAGTATTCCTTCAGTGGCAAAACCGGATGAGCACTTTCCAGTGCGTTACGTGTTCTTTCTTGCAAGAGACCCTGAGCAGCAGGAATCCAGTGTCGTACGGCTAACAGATTCTGAAGCGGCAATGCGGTTGTATGTTAACGCATTGAACCAGCTGGCGCATGATAATGCCGGCCTGTCAGCGGTTGCCAATCTGGCGCAGGTCTTTGAATGTTATGGTCTCTATACCGGCTCGCTATCTTCTTCTGTAGCTTTGCTACGGGGAATGATGGATTAAGCGCATTCCTGTTGTTCTCAGCCACAAATCCCTGCTAATTCAGGCTATAATGCGATTTTTTCGTATCAGTGTGGAAAATCTGCTTGGAAACCATAGTAAATAAAAGGATTAAGAGGCTTAGCCCTCAACTCGCCAACCAGATTGCTGCCGGTGAGGTGGTGGAGCGACCGGCGTCGGTTGTTAAAGAGCTGCTTGAAAACAGCCTGGATGCAGGCGCGAGCCGTGTTCAGCTTGAGATTGAACAAGGTGGCGTCAAACTGATCCGCATTATTGATAATGGAGCCGGTATTGAGCTGGATGACTTGCCATTGGCCCTGAGTCGCCATGCAACCAGTAAAATATCGACACTCGATGATCTGGAGCAGGTGTCCACCCTGGGATTTCGGGGTGAAGCGTTACCCAGTATCAGTTCGGTATCACGTCTGGACTTGCGTACCCGCACACAGGATGGTGATAACGCCTGGCAGGTAAAGGCCGATGGTCGAGAAACCGCACTGGATCCTCAGCCAGTGGCGCACCCCGTTGGGACAACAATAAACGTCAGGGATCTGTTTTTTAACACGCCTGCGCGACGCAAATTCCTGC
>JAOULC010000101.1 GCA_029882215.1 Gammaproteobacteria bacterium
TGCCGGGGTGCCCGTGAGTGAACCATCAACGGTGCTAAAGGTCGCCCAGCTCGGTGCATTCACAATCGAGAAGGTTGGCGTATTCCCCGTGGTATTGTTCAGGGTTGGCGTAAAACTATAGGCGCTGCCTGCTTCCACAGTCGTTGTGGGGGTGCCTGATAACGTAAAGACAGGCACGGCGGGCACGGCGGATACCGTGATCGAGAAGCTCGCCAGAGTATCGGTATAACCGCCTGCGGCCGTCGCGGTAATCTGAATCGTATTATAGACCGCGACATCGCCCACTGCCGGGGTGCCCGTGAGTGAACCATCAACGGTGCTAAAGGTCGCCCAGCTCGGTGCATTCACAATCGAGAAGGTTGGCGTATTCCCCGTGGTATTGTTCAGGGTTGGCGTAAAACTATAGGCGCTGTCAGCAAGAACGGTAGAATCCGGAGTTCCGCTAATAGTAAATTCTGGAGACGTAGATACTGTAACAGTGACTGTTTGTTCGCAACCAGCAACAGCGAATACAAGTAGTATCAATAGGGTCAAACGCATCATAACAGGTGCCTCCGCAGCACAGATAAAAGTACAGATAGCGACATAATCAAGTATATTTTGCATTTTTTCAACGATTTTCGATGAAATCAGCATTTATAAACAGAAAACAAATCGCCAACAACTAGTTCATTTTTGCCAGATATTCTGGTTAATTTAAGGCGAAACCCACCCTATGTGATACATAAATCCACATGACCATCGAATCATATTGGACAGTATACCTAACTAAGCGGACACCATTATCAGTTGCAACATTGTCACGCCATTAGGAACTGAACTGCCTTTTTGCTTGATCAATGTACCAACAGACGCCAGTCATTATTTTTAACAAAGCACTTTAGATTTCTTGCATTCATTTTAACGAATAGTGTTAAACTCTCCCATTCTGTTTAAGACCAACTTGTTTCCTTTGTTCTCCTGTTAATAGGTAATCATGAAAGTACCCGCACGTTTACAACCTCTTGTCGATGATGGATTAATCAACGACGTTATTAGTCGCCTTATGAGCGGTAAAGAAGCTGATATTTATATCGTACGCTGTGGTGATGACATTCGCTGCGCTAAGGTATATAAGGATGCCGCTAAAAGGAGCTTCAAAAAAGCAGCGCAATACCAGGAAGGACGCGCTGTTCGCAGCGGCCGAAGAGCCCGCGCCATGGAAAAACGCTCAAACTATGGCCGAAAACAGCAGGAAGAAATTTGGCAGAATGCCGAAGTGAGTGCCCTGGCTCGTTTGCATGAGGCTGGTGTCCGGGTACCTGAAACCTTTGGTTGTGTTGATGGTGTATTGCTTATGGAGCTGGTGGCTGATGAACTTGGCGACGCTGCACCACGCTTGGATGATGTGGTGCTGACTGAAGATCAGGCTATTGAAGATCATGCACTCATGATGCACTACATAAAACTCATGTTATGTGCCGGCATTGTTCATGGAGATCTGTCGGAATTTAATGTTTTGCTCGATGAATACGGACCGGTAATTATTGACTTACCTCAGGCTGTGGATGCGGCGGCAAATAACAACGCCCAAGCCATGTTTACCCGGGACGTTAATAAAATGACGCAATACTACGGTGTATTTGCACCAGAACTGTTGGCATCTCACTATGCAGAAGAAATGTGGGCACTATTTGCCGAAGGTGAATTGAATCCCGACACCGAACTAACGGGGCAATTCGAATTCGACACCAATGCAGCTGATGTTGATTCCGTACTAGAAGAAATTAAAGCAGTCATTATGGAAGAACAAGAAGAACAGGAGCGCATTCAGAGGTTAACGGGTGATGACGACTAGGATAAATTTAAGCAGGTTGATCTGTGACTTATACAGGCACCCTAATATCCCCGGCAACATTAGCTATTAATAATGGATAAAGACCTGATATGGTCATATCCAGCATATTTAACACCGGACAACCTAGCCATTTCTTTATGCCATAATCTGCATCAGCTCAACTGATGCCTCAAAAAAAACTTTCAGCTTAATAGGGGCCGATTTTTCAATATTTAGCGGCTGCCTCAAATCTGCTTTTTGAGTTGCCATATCTGCCAGGCAATTATTTATATTACATATTTGTACCACTACACAGCCAATAGATTGCATTACGCTGTTAGAAACAACGACCCAATCATCCTAAAAGCTAATGCCTCGACAAAACCAACAGGCACTCCGACCGCCTAAAATGATGTAATCCGCGCTCGCATCCAAAGAGAATTGAAAATCTTCTTCAATATAGCCTGCTCTCAACTTAAAATTAATCGGATTTATTTCTCTATCTCCTATAAATTTTAATGTTTTTTAATTATTTATGACTCATGACACATTTTTACTCGAAAAACCAAATGAAAATAGAGCTAATATTTGATAGTGTCCATATACTTAACAGCTATAAAAATCTGTATTTTAATAATTGACAGAAAGTCGCCAAATAAGCTCCTCATTAATTTAAGCATGAGTATCAGTTTAATATGCTATTAAAAACAATAGTCACGGCTATTTTTTTGTTCATTTCATCAATGGCATCGTCATTCACTGTAGTGGACTTGTCAGATATTGAGAATTTCGCTGCTTTGCCTGGCCAGGTTAGTTTACTTGAAGATCAGGAACTCGAACCCATCGCCGCTCTTGAAAAGGCGATATCTGCTAAAAACCTTCAAAAGATGCCCGCATTTAGCTCAAAACACTTGTGGCAACTATACCGACTAGACTCTTCTCTATTAACGGAGGATGTCAATCAGTTTCATCTGGTTAAAATGACTGAATATCTCGCCAACTACGATGTCTATCTTTTCAATGCTAATCATCAGCTCATTGCAGAAGATCACCTGGGTTTATCGGATGATTCAGTGTATCAAAAACAAGTAGCCTATCGACAAAGTATGACCTTACCTTTAATCGGCCGTGATCATTTCTACCTTTTGATACATATGTATTCAGATCAAATTCAAGGCAATGAAAATAGAATTTATACCACTGAAGCCTTCCAGAACCAGCGATCTCTTTCAGCTGGAATGAGCGCTTTTCTCG
>JAOULC010000102.1 GCA_029882215.1 Gammaproteobacteria bacterium
GGGTTGCTGCGGTGCCATCGGCCATTTTATGCTGGTGAAGGCTTTTCATTCCGCAGAAGCTTCGGTACTGTCACCTTTTACCTATTCTCATGTGCTGTTTGCCATGCTGCTGGGTGTGCTGGTATTTGGCGATATTCCCAGCCTGTGGACTATAGGTGGTGTCTGCCTGATTGTAGGCAGTGGTCTTTATATCTGGTACCGTGAAAGCCGCGAGCACAAACAAAAAATTGCTTCAGCCGAATCACTTTAAAAAAATGAAAGGCTTCAGTGTGAGCGTCAGAACCCTTTAACATCAGCTCAAGCACTTTTGTGTTAATCCCTCCGGCACCTTTCATTTCCCTTTAATTCTACACCTTAGTCAATAGTGTCTTAATGATAGTCACAACTTCATTCGGACTTATTTCAAATAAAGCACTATCAGATCCTGAGTAAATTGTTATTTTATGATTGATAAGATCGATAACAATTTCTTCGTCTCGACTAAAAATACCACGCTGTAACTCTAGAATAAGGTTATCAGCTTTTATTTCTAAGGAAAAATAATGACCGGAGAAATACCCCTCGGCATATAAGCGTTCACGAATTGTTTTCTTATTTATAAAACCTATCTCCCGGGTTATTCGATTATTTACACGCTCATTAATGCTGGTAAGAACACTTGGATCAAGTAATTCTTTAAGCACAGTTTTTCCCCAAAAAGTTTCTCTATCTTCTGGTAGAATCCACTCATTTTCTTTTGTATTACTCTTTACATCTGACTCTAAAAACACAACTAACGATTCGCTATCACTGTATG
Source organism: Gammaproteobacteria bacterium (assembly GCA_029882215.1). Classification (GTDB taxonomy): domain Bacteria; phylum Pseudomonadota; class Gammaproteobacteria; order SZUA-229; family SZUA-229; genus JAUVDT01. Next base: position 797 of record JAOULC010000102.1, read on the forward strand.
ACTGAATAGCATTATTATTCTTAATAACATCAAACGGCAATGGTAATTTTTTCTCACTCCAGCCAAACCATAAAAACTGCGGCAAAAACCTTACAAAACGATAACCATCTGAAGTATCTAAACTTTCTTTCAAGTCATTCACTGAATCATTGTAACTTTTCTTGACTGTTTTATAGGCATAAGAAGGTCCAAACAGCGTTAAAGCTAAGCCAAGCTCAAAGCCATTACCGCCTTGCAATATGGCAATGCCTGCAGATGTCATAAGCACACCCGCAGTGACAGCATAGGTCACTGCAGATGCCGTTTTTAAAGTTTCTCTGCTACTCGCAAGCACAGCCTCTGTAGCGTACTGAGAATCTTTAACTAGCTCATAAATAGCATTATCACGCTGCAAATGTCTTTGATACCAGTAATCTGAATTTAATGTTTGATACATCGTGATTTCTCCAGCATATTTATCCTTTAATGTTAATACTGATCTTTCTGCATCCATTTTAAAACCAATATTTCTTAAACCTTCGACCATGCCCTCTGTCGCCTCTGACTTCCAGTACGGTTCCGCACCGACGCCACCAAGACCCATAACAAGGTTTTCAGGGGGGGCGTCTAAGCTTGAAAGTTCTTGCATCCAGGCCAGGTTGTTTTGCAGTAAAGAAGCCCGCCTGAAATCAACTCTCGCCTCCTCCCAGTCTCCACATAAATACCACATAGCGGCCAAGAAAGAACGGGAAACTGCATCATCAAAAACACCCTCGTCACTCCACTCATAACTTAATAAAAATGAAGCCTTTCTTGCCTCTACACAGGCTTTTTCCGGTTCTTTTCGTTGAGAATATCCCCAGCTGAGTAATAGATGCATCCATACAATTTCATGTTCGGATGCGTAGTATCCATCAGGTGTTTCTGCATAAAAAAAAGAACTGACTTCTCTCGACAAATCAAAACGTACACGTTGATATATGATCGAAGAAAACTTTTGCAAAGCATCAATATCAGGATTACCAGTCAATAAGGACAGGTAAGTTTTTTCCATCGTGGTAATAAAGCCACCTTTCTCTTTATCTGGAAAGTACTTTAATGCCAGGACTGGGTCATTAGCTTTCAACGCCACGACACTTTGATGATAATCTTTTTTTGTTAAGAACTTGGTCGAACAACCAGAAGTAAGTAAAATAAATAAAACAAGGTATACCTTCATTCCCTTCTCTCTATTATTTTTATTATGTATCTAAATAACCCATAGCTCACTCTTACACCATAAACTTTCCGCAGCTATTTCATGAGTAAATAAATCGAGTGATTTATGATTTGACGTTTCAAGCTTTATAAATACAGCAGAAAACCATTCTTTTTCTTTTTCTTATTATTCTTATACGTTGTCTATCACCTAATTCGATACTACATTATCACCTGGTGCATTAACAGCATCAAGCCAGGGTATTTATGTCTAGAATTTATATATCTAGCAGTTTTTGTCCGCGATTAGTCCGTTTTTTACTCAAATTGTAAGAATGCAACAAACCGTTCAAACAACTCTCCTCTAACGAGATTTTTCATAAGTACCCACTAATTGCGCTGAGGCGATGACATGATCTTTAATCGCATTTTCTATTTTGCTTTTATTCACTCTGCCGCTTAATGCCAGCCCTGTATCCAGCGCATAGAGTTTGTGAAAATAACGGTGCCGGCCGATGGGCGGACAAGGCCCGCCATAAGCTGTTTTTTGCCAGTCGTTAGTGCCCTGTTTGCATCCCGCTGGTAACTGGCCTGGCGTGACAGCGGCAGGCAGCCCGTTAGTGTCGCAGGGTATGTTGTAGACAAGCCAGTGTGACCAGACCATGCGCGGTGCGCTGGGGTCGGGGGCGTCCGGGTCATCGATAATTAAGACCAGGCTTTTTGCTTCTGCCGGCACGCCTTGCCAGTTTAGCGGTGGTGAAATATTGTCTCCCTCACAGGTGTATTGCGATGGAATGCTTGCGCCATTTTGAAAGGCCGGGGATTGAAGTGATAACATGCGGCTCTCCTCCTTAAGACTTGCTGCCGCTGTGCTTGAAATAACACCGCGGCGTTGCTTGTTGAAACATTTAGCCTGCTTAAAGTGGTATCCCGTTCAGGGCTGTTTTAGCAGCCCGGTGATGACAACTCTACAGGCAATAAAGTTTGCATATCTTTAACAATCTGGAGTTTATCAAATTGAATTTCAGTTCCATCATCATATTGATATGGATACGGGTTATTAGATGAGGTGAAACGCCAC
>JAOULC010000067.1 GCA_029882215.1 Gammaproteobacteria bacterium
ATTGTAATGAGGCGCTGCGAACAAGCAAGCTAACCGGGTGACAAAATTCTGTTTGTTTGCGCTGGCTCAATTCAATGCTGCCACTGGCAAGGTGTAATGCGCAGCCATAATTAGTCGTGACAACGTAATCAGCCGATTGATTGTCAATATCACTTATTTTATTCTGCCGCAGTGTGTTGGCAAGCGGGGTATCAAGCAGCATATTGACACCGCCAGCACCGCAGCAAAACTTATTCTCAGACAGCTCGGCAAAAACTAGGCCGGGAATCTGCTGCATAAGCGGGACGATAGCGGGCAGTTTTAACTGGTTTCTCTGGCTGCAGGGTTCATGAATCAGTACTTTACCCTTAAGTGGCTGCAGCTCTAACTGCTCAAGCAGATTATGTTCATTAATAAACTGCATCAGGTCGAAAACAGCGATACTCTGCAGGCTGGTTTTAAGCTGGGCAGTACAGCCGGTTGATGTGCTGATGACCGCATCCAGGGCTTTTGTTTGAAATACCTGCTGGTTCTGCGCGGCTAGTAACTGTGCCTCATCAGGCCGGCCGTTATGCTGATGCAATGCGCCACAACAAGCCTGCTGCCTGGATACATGGATGTTATAACCACAGTGAGTTAATAGTGTAATGCTGTCATGCAGTGTTTTTTTATCAAATAACTGGCTGATGCAGCCGGTAAATAAACCGATATTGCCTTGTATTGTGCTTTTGGCCGGGTAAAAAGTCTCAAGAGCAGGCGTGGTTGGGGTATCTTTAATACTCGATTGCAGTGGCTTACTTTCCTTTGCTAATAAACCGCTCGCTCTTAGCAGCGCGCCGATGCGCTGGCTGCGAAGAAAAAAAGCCAAAAGTCGGTAGCGGGCCGGGTAGCGAACTAAAAATAACAGTGTTTTTAGCACCAGATTGCGCTTAGGGAATAATACCTTGCTGTTGTCCATCAGCTGAATAATCGGTACCCGCGAAGGGCATATAGCTTCACAGGCCCCGCAGCCAGTGCAGTGATGAATATGCCGTATGACACTATCATCTGCCTGTAATTGCTGTTGCCATAACCCTAATATCAAGGATACTCTGCCGCGAGGTGATTCCGGTTCAATATGGTCGGCACGGTAAGTCGGGCAGTGAGGCTGGCACATGCCGCACATGACACACAGGTCAGCAGCAGAAAGGTCTGGTTTATACATTAATATAGAGTATTCATCGTCAGGTAGATCGCTGTTATTATACGCAACTCTTAAGCTATTGGCCGATTATCAATATGTCACACTTTAAATATCACGTGTTTTTTTGCACCAATGACCGTGTCGACGGCTCAGCCTGTTGTGAGCGACACGGTGCCAGTGACTTGCGTGCCTATGCCAAGCAGAAACTAAAAGACATGGCAGCAGAAATACCGGATAAAGTTCGCATCAACTCAGCAGGCTGCCTAGATCACTGTGCAGCAGGCCCGGTGCTGGTCGTTTACCCCGAGGCTATCTGGTATACCTACGTGGATAAAGAAGATATTGATGAAATCTTTGAGAGTCATTTGAAAAATGGTCAAATCGTTGAGCGGCTGCTGGTAGAGGAATAGAAAAAAGTTTGCAGTTTTCAGATAAGTCAAAACACACATAATTAAAGAGTTGGCAGTTAATCTCAACAAAACAGAGCTTTTTTGCCCGCTGTCCACTGTCCATGCATGGTCGGGATCTACCGTTTATCGCCAAATGGGCGAATATTAGAATTATTTAATATTAGAAGTTGACAATATACTAATCTATATTAGAATACGCGCATATCTTGATATTTCCCTAAGATTATCAAGGCTCCTCCATCCTCCATTGGTGGTTTTTTTAGGCATTGCATCCCCTGCAATGCCTTTTTTTTGCCTGCAATAAAAGCCTCATTATTTAAAACGTTCAACCTTATATAGGCTTATCAGCGAGCAGCGGATTCAATACTATGGCATGAAGGGTTTTGTGCTATACTGACGGATTACGAGATTGTTACAGCCTGTTTTTCCTGTCTGTTGTCTGCTTGCCAGATATTTGCCAGATTAATAGTGAAATAATACAGATTAATGCTTGTGAGCATGGTCTTATTTATGTACAATCTTGCGCCTCGAATTCGCATACTCATGGAGCATGCAAACGTTATGAAAACGATTAGTGCCAATAAAGAAACTGTAACGCGCGACTGGTTTATTGTCGATGCGGCAGATAAAACTCTGGGCCGTATGGCTGCAGAAATTGCTCTTCGCCTGCGTGGAAAGCATAAGCCAATGTATACACCACACGTTGATACCGGTGATTACATTGTCGTCATCAATGCTGAAAAAGTTGCTGTAACAGGCAATAAAGCAAAAGATAAGATGTACCACCACCATACTGGTTTTATTGGTGGTTTAAAATCAATCAGCTTCGAAAAGTTAATTGATAAAGCGCCTGAGCGTGTTATTGAGCTAGCGGTTAAAGGCATGTTGCCTAAAAACGCGCTGGGTCGTGATATGTACCGTAAACTAAAAGTTTACGCAGGTCCTAAGCATAATCATGAAGCTCAACAGCCTAAAGTGCTGGATATATAAGGTAAGGTCTGAATAAAATGGCTGAAAATCAATACTACGCGACAGGTCGTCGTAAATCATCAAGTGCTCGTGTATTCATGAGTGCTGGTAGCGGTAGCATTAACGTTAATGGTCGCCCGTTAGACGAATACTTTGGCCGTGAAACATCACGCATGGTTGTCCGTCAGCCACTAGTTCTGACTGAGTTCTCTGACAAATTTGACTTCAATATCACGGTTAAAGGCGGTGGTAGTACCGGTCAGTCAGGTGCAATTCGCCACGGTATCACACGTGCATTAATGAAATATGACGAAGCACTGCGTCCATCACTGCGTGGTGCCGGCTTTGTTACCCGTGATTCACGTGAAGTTGAACGTAAGAAAGTGGGTCTGCGTAAAGCACGTCGCGCAACTCAGTTCTCCAAGCGTTAAACGATATTCAAACAGGCTTTTATGCCGGTTCGATAGCGTTAAAAAAAAGCCCGCATTATGCGGGCTTTTTTGTGCATGGAATAAAGCCTATGATTCAGATTCTAAAATCCAAAAACAGAAGTGATGCATTAATAATGCAGCCGATAATAAAGCGTGTTTTAACTAGCAGCGGATAGCTGACAGCGGAAACCAATCCCCTGTGGTTTACCCTAAAAAAATAGCCACTATTTCGAGCTTTTTATTTATTGAGAGCTAAAAAATACTTATCAGTATATATAAAGAACAATAAATAGCATGAAAGCCAAAAAAAACATCATAAAAGGTCTTGTTTGCATTTAAGTGGCGTGGCATGATTCAGGCACGCTTTCGAAACGTTATTTATAATTAACTTGACGAAAGCAAAGCCTGGCATCTAAGCATTTATGATAAAAATGCGCCAAAAAACTATATTGGGGAAAAAGGGCTTGCACTTTTAAAGTTAAACATTTATAAATATGCGTGTTTATTTTGACCACAAAATAAGGCAGGAGTCTTAAAAATGAAAAAAAGTATAATTGCAATGACTATTGCAGCTGCAGTTGCAGCTCCAGTAGCAGCAAACGCAGATGTTACTGCATACGGTGCGGTACAAGGTGAAATCACTCAAACTGATAACGGTACTACTGCTACTATCGGTCAGAGAGAATGGGGCCGTGGCTTCATTGGTTTAAAAGCATCTGAAGAGCTGGGCAATGGCATGACCATGTTCGGTAAAATGGAAATTGGTATGGATACTGATGATGCACAACCACAAGGCAATCGCCAATCTTATGTTGGTCTGAAAGCTGGCTGGGGTTCTGTAATGATTGGTAAAGTACCAACTGGTTATAAGTATGCCGGTGGTGTTAAGTACGATGCATTCGTAGCAACTAGCTTACAGGCTCGTGGTGGTATCACTATGTCTGGTGGCGCCGGTGCAGGTCAGAACGGTGCACAAGGCCACAACGGTTTCTCTAAAGACACTGTTGCTTTCCGTTTAATGGACGGCGCTTTGTCTGTTAACCTTGGTACTAGTGATGATCCAGGTGCAAATGGCGCAGGTAACATGGGCGACCTTGATATTGCATACAAAATCAAAATGGGTGGCAAGAACGAGATTCATTTAGCTCATACTGCTCACTCAAATGATGCTGCTGATCCAAATTCAAGCACTGATTACTCTGCAACTAAGATTGCTGGTAAGTTCGGCGATATCAAAGCTCAGTATGAAATGGTTGACAACAACGGCACTGATCAGACTTTCTTATTTGCTGCATACAGCATGCAAGCAGCTGGTGGTGAAGTGGTATTCCAGGGCGGTCAGCGTGACAATGGCGCAGCGACTCTGAATATGACTACTGACTTAACTGTTGGTTACATCAAGAAGTTGTCTAAGAACGCTCGCTGGTTTGCAGGCTTCCGTAGCACTGATGACGAAGCAAATGCTGATCCAGTCACTACTTTAACTTACGGTATGCGTTACGATTACTAGGATTCTCTAGTACTTGATACTCAGTATCTAAGTTATGAAAAAACGGGGCTTTGGCCCCGTTTTTTTTGCATTGTAAAAAGTTAAATTAGCCGTATTTAGCATTGCCTTAAGTCTTTGTCGGGGAAAAATGGAAATAAAGAGCTTATTGTTTATGGGCTAATAAATGGAGCCTTTCTGCGGCGATTATTTTTATCTAATGAAATCTTTAGGCTGCATAATTATCGGTGTAGCCCTACATGGCCCGGATGCTGTGAGTTTTAAATGTTATAATTTTATCAAATATCGAATATAAACAGTCTGAATTTAATGGGGGCCTGGTGAATTTTATAGAAGCGTTTGAGGTTGATGCGGATATTTGTGATAGTTTAATTGCCTTGCATAAGCAGGGAAGTAAGATGGGCATTGTACAAAAGGGCAAACTGGGCACGCCAGAGGGTCTTGCCGTTGATAAGAGTAAGAAAGATTCATCTGATCTGGGCTTAGTCACCGTGCCAGATGAATTGCTGACAGAATACAGAATGCCTGAGTATTTTGCCCAGTTACAGGGCTGTATTAATCAATACATTGAAAAATACCCGGCATTAGAAAAAGTGGGGCCCTGTGCCATATCTGAATCACCGATTATTCAATACTATCCTCCCGGTGGTGGATTCAAAATGGAACACTATGAACGAACTGGCTGGAGTACATCAACGCGTATGCTGGTGTGGATGACATACCTGAATGATGTCACTGATGGCGGTGGTACGCATTTTTATCATCAGGATTTAACGGTTGATGCCCGTAAAGGTAAAACCGTTATCTGGCCACCTGATTTTACCCATAGTCACGCCGGTGTAGTCTCACCTACGCAATCAAAATATATTATTACCGGCTGGCTAAACTTCGTTGAGCAATGATCCGTGGTTTTTATACAGTAAGTTGGCGGTGTTCAGTGGGCGGTTTGCAGTAAAGTCAAAAAACTTAGTAGAAATAGTTGACAGTTAGTCTCAAAAAAATAGAATTTTTTTGAGACTAACTGTCAACGGCCAACGGCCTGTTTTCCTCTGTGCCTTCATCGCATACAATGATAAGATTCAATTTTGCTCATTTAAGTAAATAACCCCATGTCTGACGTGCAACCGCATCGCCTTCGCGAAATTCCGTATAACTACACCTCGTTTTCTGACCGTGAAATTGTCACTCGTTTTCTGGGTGAAGATATGTGGCAGCAAATCAATGAATTACGCGGTTCGCGGCGCACCGGCCACTCTGCCAGGATGCTTTTTGAGGTCTTGGGTGATCTTTGGGTTGTGGCGCGTAACCCCTTGATTCAGGATGATTTATTAGATAATAAAAAGCGCCGTGACGGACTGGTTCAGGCATTAAATCATCGCTTAAAACAGATGCTGTTACGGGCTAATGGTAATCAGCAGGCACTGGAGTTAATTAACCGGGCGCAGCAGTCGGTGATCGAGTTTTCAAACTGGTTTGAGGCGCAAAAGCAGTTGCGCCAGCGGGCTATTCGCCAGCTTAGCCGTGTTACTGCAAAAGATAATATCGACTTTAGTGGTATCGCCCGGGTATCGCATGTAACCGACGCCACCGACTGGCGTGTTGAATTTCCGTTTGTGGTGCTAAGCCCTGATTCTGAAGCGGAAATGCTGCAGGTAGTAAAAGCCTGTATAGAGCTTGGCCTGACGGTTATTCCCCGTGGCGGCGGTACCGGTTACACCGGCGGCGCGGTGCCACTGACAGAAAACTCAGCGGTGATTAACACCGAAAAACTGGAAGCGCTTGGCGAAATAGAATTTAAAGACCTTAATCAGGCTCAGCCAGTGCCGGTGATACGGGTTGAAGCGGGTACCGTAACCCGGCGTGTTTCCGATGCCGCAGCAAAGCAGGGTCTGGTATTTGCGGTTGACCCGACCTCTCAGGACGCCTCAACAATTGGTGGTAATATTGCCATGAACGCCGGTGGCAAAAAAGCCGTGATGTGGGGTACCACGCTCGATAATCTGCTGTCCTGGCGCATGGTCACGGCCAATAGTGACTGGCTGGAAGTAGAGCGACTTAATCACAACCTCGGTAAAATACACGAGCAAGAAACGGTTGAGTTTAAGGTGAGCCGGTTTGCAGCCGGCACTGAAAAGCTGGTTGGCGAGCCTGAAGTCCTGAGCTTTGCCGGAAAGAGCCTGAGAAAAGAAGGCCTTGGTAAAGATGTCACCGATAAGTTCTTAGGCGGCTTGCCGGGTGTGCAAAAAGAAGGCTGCGATGGGCTGATTACCTCAGCGGTATTTATTTTGCATCGTCTGGCGAGCTTTACCCGCACGGTTTGCCTTGAGTTTTACGGTTCGGATTTACACGTCTCGGTACCGGCTATTGTTGAAATCAAGAACATGATTGATAGCAATCCTGCTGTGGTGCTTTCCGGGCTTGAACATTTAGATGACCGTTATGTGCGGGCAGTGCAGTATACGCCAAAGGCCTCTCGCGGCGTGTTACCAAAAATGTTACTGGTGGCGGATATTGCCGGTGATGATGAAGCCGAGCTGGATGCGGTCTGCAAAAAAGTGGTTGAGCTGGCAGCCCAGCGCAACGCGGAAGGCTTTATAGCGGTTAGTGCAGAAGCTCGTGCCCGTTTCTGGGCAGATCGCTCACGCACAGCGGCGATTGCAGCGCATACTAACGCCTTTAAAATCAATGAAGATGTAGTGATACCGCTGGATAAACTGGCGCACTATACACAAGCGATAGAGCGCATGAATATCGAGCAGTCGGTGACGAACAAATTGTCCATGCTGCAGACTTTAACAGCATTTTTTACTGCCTCTGCGGGTAAGGAATCCGCCTGCTGTGCTGATCTTGATGAAGATACGCGCTCTGAAGTAGGGCATAAAGTCGACGCGGCTTTAGTGCTGATTAACAAAACCAGAGCGCGCTGGGAATTTATTCTGCAGCAGATGGATAGCGCGATTGATAACGCGGCTGTCGAGCACGGTTTTGAAAGCGATGAAAGCAAAACGATTCTGCAGGCCTTATTAAAAAATGAACACAGAATTTCCTATAAAACAGAAGTAGAGGCGCCATTAAAACAGATATTTGCCGGTCGCTCACTGGAAAAAATTCACCAGCAGCTGGCTAAAATACATAAAGAAACCCTCTCCAGTCGCTTATTTATTGCCTTGCATATGCATGCCGGTGACGGGAATGTGCACACCAATATTCCGGTCAACTCCAATGATTACCAGATGCTGCAGCAAGCCGAACATCTGGTTGACCGTATTATGCAGCTGGCAACCGGGTTGGGTGGTGTGATCTCCGGTGAACACGGTATAGGTATTACTAAACAGCAGTATCTTGATAAAGAAACTCTGGATGCCTTTGCAAAATACAAACAAAAAGTAGACCCGAAGGCGATCTTTAACCCGGGTAAATTATCGGCGGATAAAGGCGGACTGGAACGAGCCTATACGCCATCACTGCGTCTGTTAAAGCAGGAAGCGCTGATCATGGAAGACAGTGATCTGGGTGATTTGAATGATGATATTGCGAACTGTTTACGCTGTGGCAAATGTAAGCCGGAATGTACCACCCATGTGCCCTCGGCTAACTTGCTGTATTCGCCGAGAAACAAGATTCTGGCGACCGGTCAGGTCATCGAAGCCTTTCTTTACGAAGAGCAGACCCGGCGTGGTATATCGGTGCGCCACTTTGATGAAATGAACGATATCGCTGATCATTGCACGGTGTGTCACAAATGCCTGACGCCGTGCCCGGTGAATATTGATTTCGGTGATGTCACTATCAAGCTGAGAAAAATCCTCAAAGATAATAATAAGCGTAAAGTGAATATTGGCGCGAAAATGTCGATGCTCTATCTGAATATGAGCGAGCCTTTTGCCATTAAATTAGCTTATCGGGGCTTATTACGCAGTGGCTTTAAACTGCAAAGGCTGGGTCACAGGCTGAGCCGCCTATTGCCGCTTAAACGCCGCAAGCGGCCACAGGCAACAACCGGAAAAGCTGATAAAAAAGAACAGCTTGTACAGTTTCTGGCAAAACCGATGCCGGCAAAACTGCCTGCAAAAACAATGCGGGAAGTGCTGACGTTAGAAGATAATAAAGTCATTCCGATTATCCGTCAGCAGGTCGCTGAGCCCGATAGTGAGGCCGTGTTTTATTTCCCCGGCTGTGGCTCAGAGCGGCTGTTTGGAGATATCGGTCTGGCAACGCTGCGCTGGTTATATGACGCTGGTGTACAAACCGTCTTGCCACCGGGCTATTTGTGCTGTGGTTACCCGCAGACGTCATCCGGTGATGTGGAAAAAGGTCAGCAAATTAGCACCCGCAACCGCGTGTTATTTCACCGCATAGCCAATACGCTAAATTATCTGGATATTAAAACGGTGATTGTATCCTGCGGAACCTGTATGGATCAGTTGCTTAAATACGAATTCCAGCAGATTTTTCCTGAATGCCGTTTACTGGATATTCATGAGTATATGCTGGAAAAAAACCTGACGGTCGATTTGTCAAAATCAGGCACGCAATATTTGTATCATGAACCCTGTCATACGCCGATGAAAACCCACAATTCAATTAAAGTGGCGAGCACACTATTATCAAAAACGGTGAGTCTCGCTGCACGTTGCTGTGGTGAGTCGGGTACCTTTGCCGTGGCACGACCGGATATTGCGGCGCAGGTGAAATTTCGCAAAGCCAATGAATTAAAGAAAAACATTAAAGAGCTGACAGGGGTTAAAAAAGCTAAAAATAATAACGTTAAGTTGCTGACATCATGCCCTGCGTGCCAGCAGGGCCTTTCGCGCTATGAAAATGAGACCGGTTTAAGCACCGATTACATTATGGTTGAAATGGCCGCGCAGAAGTTTGGAACAAACTGGCAGAAAGCGTTTGTTAAAGAACTTGAAGAGGGCGGGATTGAGCGAGTGCTGCTTTAGAATAGGTGCGCAGTAAGGGCAAAAGATTAAAGAAAGTTGGCTGTGTTCAGTGTGCGGCTTGCAGTAAAATCAAAAAATAGAATTTTTTGCCAACTGCCAACTGCCAACTGCCAACTGAACACAAACGGCTTATTTAGAAAAAACCGTTTTAGCCCCTTCCGGTGTACCCAGAATCAAAACATCGGCACCGCGGTTAGCAAAGATACCTACCGTCACCACACCGGCCATTGCATTAATGGTGTTCTCCAGTTTAATTGGCTCCATTATTTCCAGGTTATGCACATCCAGAATGACATTGCCGTTATCCGTGATGAAGTTTTCACGCCAGACAGGTTCGCCGCCCAGTTTAACCAGTTCACGGGCAATGTAGCTGCGGGCCATCGGGATGACTTCGACCGGTAACGGGAATTTACCCATCACATCAACCAGCTTACTTTCGTCGGCGATACAGACAAATTTGTCGCTCATGCCGGCAATAATTTTTTCACGGGTTAAAGCACCGCCGCCGCCTTTGATCAGGTTAAGGTAGTGGTCAGACTCATCAGCACCATCAATATAAACCGGGATGCTGTTAACCTGATTGGTGTCGAAAACTTCAATGCCTGCGGCTTTTAATAATTTAGTTGAGGCTTCAGAGCTTGATACAGCACCTTCAATTTTGTTTTTGATGCCGGCAAGGCAGTCGATGAAATGGTTCACGGTTGAGCCTGTACCCACACCAACAATTGAGCCGGCCACTACATATTCCATCGCCGCTTCCGCCGCTTTGCGTTTCATTTCGTCTTGTGTCATTGCCATCAGTCGTTCCCTAAAGTGCTTTAATAAAATCGAATCGCAGCATAATACCCGTTGTCAATTCTGTTGTCATGCCGCTTACGACCAATTTAGGGCTATTACTTTGTTTTTATAGGTTTTATACTGGCTTTTTATAACACTCAAAAAAGACTCCCAGGCTAAATGACGAAACGATATATAGAAAGGATACTGACCGCACGTGTCTATGATGTGGCCATTGAAAGCCCTTTAGAGCAGGCTAAAACCCTGTCAAAGCGAATCAAAAATAATGTTTTGATGAAAAGAGAAGATTTACAGCCGGTATTTTCATTTAAGCTCAGAGGCGCTTATAACAAAATTGATCAGTTGCTGCGTAAAGGCAAGCTGGAAGGGGTGATTGCAGCATCGGCCGGCAATCATGCGCAAGGTTTAGCGCTGGCGGCGCAGCAGCGCGGCGTTAAAGCCACCATCGTGATGCCAAAGACAACACCGCAGATTAAGGTCAGCGCAGTCAAGTCATACGGTGCAAAAGCTGTACTGGTGGGGGATGCTTATGATGATGCTTACGATTACGCAATAAAAGAAGCAGAAGAGAAGCAGCTGGTGTTTGTTCATCCGTATGACGACCCTGATGTGATTGCCGGTCAGGGCACGGTGGCAATGGAAATTTTGCGCCAGCATCCGGATGATATCGATGTGATTTTTATTCCGGTTGGCGGCGGCGGACTGGCGGCCGGTATGTCGGTGTTCATAAAGTATCTGCGCCCTGATATCAAAATTGTGGCGGTCGAAGCTGAAGAGTCGGCCTGTCTGGCTGCGGCGATGGAAAAAAACCGCCGGGTGATCTTACCGCAGGTTGGCATCTTTGCTGACGGTGTGGCGGTCAAGCAAATTGGCAAAGAAACTTTCCGCCTGCTCAAACAATGCGTGGATGAAGTGATCACGGTCAACACAGATGAAATGTGTGCGGCGATCAAAGATATTTTTGATGATACCCGCTCTATTATGGAGCCGGCAGGTGCCTTAGCGATCGCCGGGCTGAAAAAATACGCCGAAAAAAATGCCCTGAAAAATAAAACACTGGTGGCCGTTAACAGTGGTGCCAATATGAATTTTGACCGCTTGCGACATGTGGCCGAGCGCTCAGAATTAGGTGAAAACAGAGAGGCCTTGTTAGCCGTCACCATTCCGGAAGAGCCGGGCAGCTTTCACAAGTTTTGCAAAACACTGGGTAAAAGAGGTATTACAGAATTTAATTACCGTTATTCAAGCAATGCAGCAGCGCATGTTTATGCCGGTATTCAGCTCAGTGACGGTGTGGCTGAAAAAGAACTGGTGCTGGATGTATTAAAAACCACTGGCTACCCCGTGATTGATCTGAGCGAGAATGAAGTAGCAAAGCTGCATGTTCGCTATATGGTCGGCGGGCGGGTAAAAGATCTGGCAGATGAAGTGGTCTTCAGGTTCCAGTTTCCGGAGCGTCCCGGTGCCTTATTGCAGTTTTTAACCAATATTGGTAAACGCTGGAACATCAGTATGTTTCACTACCGCAATCACGGTGCGGGGTATGGCCGGGTGCTGGTCGGTATGCAAGTGCCGAAAACAGAACGCAAACTGCTGGCTGAGTTTCTGGAAAAAACCGGTTATCCTTATTGGGATGAGACGGATAACCCGGTTTATGATTTGTTTTTGAAAGGTTGAAAGAAAGTTTGCAGTTGTCAGTGTTCGGTTTGCAGTAAAGTCATAAAGAATATAAAGAAACAGTTGATAGTTAGTCTCAAAAAAATAGAATTTTATGCCAACTGCCAACTGCCAACTGCCACCTTTC
>JAOULC010000103.1 GCA_029882215.1 Gammaproteobacteria bacterium
CGGCGCCGTTCTGTATGCTTGATGAAGTTGATGCTCCGTTAGACGAAGCCAATGTCGGTCGCTTCTGTGAACTGGTTAAACATATGTCCGATCAGGTTCAGTTTATTTTCATTACACATAATAAGTCGACGATGGAGCTGGCCGAACATTTAAGTGGCGTCACCATGCGTGAGTCGGGTGTTTCCCGTCTGGTATCGGTGGATGTCGATGAAGCCGCCCAGCTGGCGCAAGTGGAATAGGCAGGTAATAGAGTGATGGAGAACTTACGCTGGATCATTTTAGGGGCTGGTCTGTTTGTCATCGTTCTGATTTATTTATTGGGTAGAAGCAAAGACAAAGACAAAACGCCGCCGTTTGATGAACCTGAACCGCTGGCGGAAGACGATATTATTGAACTGACCACAGATGAAGAAATTATCGATGTGCAGCGTATACGCACTGATGATGCATTTCTCGCTTCTGAAATCAATGACTTTGAACTGGATCAGGAACTGGTCGCGAGAGTGGCCGCCTCGGTAGATGATGTTTTACCCGATGTCATGGCAACCGGCTCGGTACTAAAAAGCCAGAAGAAAGCAAAACCGCCGGAAACTGAGCCTGAGGTCGTTAAACCATTACCGGCCGCTGATAGCGACAGCGCAGAGTCGGCGAGCGATTACCAGGATGATTTAATCATCATTCACATAAGAGCGCATACGGCTTTATTTGGTGGCACCGATTTGCTGAAAGTGATTAATCACCAGCAGTTAAAATTTGGTGACATGAAAATCTATCATGCCTACGATGCCGATAATAAAACCACTTTCAGCATGAGTAATATGCTGCAACCCGGACATTTTGAGCCAGAAAAAATATCATCCATGAGAACGCCGGGGGTGATTCTGTTTATGCAACTGGCATTAGTCAGTGATACAGTGGCGGCTTTTGAACGGATGCTTGCTTGTGCAGAAACTCTGGCACGTGATCTTGATGGCCAGGTAACAATGGCTGATCAAAAGCCGCTAACAGAAACCGATATCCATAATTTCAGAGAAAAAGCGGCCTATTTTAACAAGCCGATGTAAACAATGACCAAAACATATAATGATGTGTCAGAACGCATTCAAACCCTGACAGAACAGCTGAATCATCACTCCCATCAGTATTACGATCTCGATAGCCCTGACATTCCCGATGCCGAATACGACCGGCTGTTTCGTGAGTTACAGGCGCTGGAAAATGAGCACCCGGCATTAAAACAGCTCGATTCACCCACGCAACGGGTCGGCGGCAAACCACTTGATGCTTTTGCTCAGGTAACGCATCGTATCCCGATGTTGTCACTGGGTAATGTGTTTAATGAAGATGAGTTAAACAGTTTTTATAAACGCGTACGCGACCGGCTGAACACTGAAGACGACATTGAGTTTACGGTTGAGCCAAAACTGGATGGGCTTGCCATCAGCCTGCTGTATGAAAACGGTGTGCTGGTACAGGCCGCCACTCGTGGTGACGGTGCTGTCGGAGAAAAGGTCACAGAAAATGCCCGCACCATTCGTAATGTGCCATTACATTTATCCGGTGATGATATTCCTGCGGTACTGGAAGTGCGCGGTGAAGTGTTTATGTCGAAAGCCGTGTTTGAAAAACTCAATAAAAACGCCCGCGAGAATGGCGATAAAACATTTGTTAATCCGCGTAATGCCGCGGCCGGTTCTTTGCGTCAGCTGGATTCAAAAATCGCCGCCAGCCGCCAGCTATCCATGTACTGTTATGCCGTGGGTGTGGTTGAAGGTTACGAGTTACCAGAGACGCACTCGGCTATTCTTAAACGCTTAGGCGAATGGGGTTTACCGCTTTGCAATGAAGTTGAAGTGGTCAAAGGTGCCGGGGGTTGTCAGCGTTATTATCAAAAAATAGGCCAGCAAAGAGACGCACTGCCATACGATATTGATGGCGTGGTTTACAAAGTTAATAATATAAAACTGCAAAATGAACTGGGTTTTGTCGCCAGGGCACCGCGCTGGGCAACCGCGCATAAATTCCCCGCGCAGGAAGAAATCACTACGGTAAACGCGGTTGAGTTTCAGGTTGGACGAACGGGAGCCATCACACCGGTAGCCAGACTGGCGCCGGTGTTTGTTGGCGGTGTGACCGTCAGCAATGCCACCCTGCACAATATGGATGAAGTGCGGCGTAAAGATGTCAGGGTCGGCGATAAAGTCATTATTCGCCGTGCCGGTGATGTCATTCCGGAAGTGGCTTCGGTGGTACCGGGTACACGCCATGCCAACAGTCAGGAAATCACGTTGCCGGATGCCTGTCCTGTGTGCGGTTCAGAAATCGTGCAGGAAGAGGGTGAGGCTGTGGCGCGTTGCAGCGGTGGTTTGTACTGCCATGCCCAGCGCAAAGAAGGCATCAAACACTTCGCTTCGCGCCGTGCCATGGACATAGACGGTCTGGGTGATAAATTAGTCGAACAACTGGTTGATGCCAATCTGATTGATCACATTGATGACCTGTATTTACTCAAAGGTAAAACCGAGCAGATTTTAGCGATGGCACGCATGGGTCAGAAATCGGTTGATAATCTGATCAGTTCTTTAGAGAAAAGTAAATCAACCACCTTGCCGCGCTTTATTTTTGCCCTCGGCATTCGTGAGGTGGGTGAAGTCACCGCAGCCAGTCTGGCTAATCATTTCGGTAATATTGAAGAGCTAATGAAAGCGGATGAAGAAACGCTGATCACGATTGATGATGTTGGCCCGGTGGTGGCATCGCGTGTGGTGACGTTCTTTAAGCAGGAGCATAATAAAGAAGTCATCGAAAAATTACTGAATGCAGGTATTCACTGGCCGGCAATTGAGAAGAAAGAAGTATCCGAATTGCCATTAGCCGGTCTGAGTTTTGTGGTCACGGGCACGTTGTCGTCAATGGGGCGCAATGATGCCAAGCAGCTGTTGATTGATAAAGGTGCGAAAGTGGTTGGCAGTGTGTCGAAGAATACCAGTTATGTTGTGGTGGGGGAGAATCC
>JAOULC010000104.1 GCA_029882215.1 Gammaproteobacteria bacterium
CCACCACCGTTACCGCCGCCGCCGCTAAAGGCTCCGGTACGACGCCCACCCGAACCACCGCCCGAACCGTTAAGCCTATATAGATCTAATCCGATTTGTGCTTGAATTATTTTTTGAATAGCAGCAGATACAGCGTTACCCACTCCGCCCACTGCATTAGGACCTACGGCACTTTGAGCGCCACCGACGATCGAATTAGTTCTTACGATAGAATCCCCTCCTGGACCACCTTTTTGGGTTGTATCAGACGAACCACCACCGCCACCAGTACCGCCCCCACTACCTACACTACCCGGAATTCCGTCGCCTACGCCGGTCTGTGAAGCCCCTCCCTCTGCACCTTTACCCGCTAAATTAATTATGCTTGTTGCAGTTAGAGTGACCGTACCGGTAGCACGGATAAGTAAATAACCATCGAATGATTCCGTAACGCCTAGCGTTTGTCCTGAATTAATTGTTAAATTAGTGTAATGATATTCGCCTGATGCTAAATTTTCAGAAGATGAAACTATCTTGGCGCCATCATCTTCTGACCCCAGGTAATACAACCCGAATGCGTTATTACTAAATGCTGCAGGAGAAATCTTAGGTGCACCAACAGCACCTTCAAACATTGCAAAAGGATTAAAATACAACGTATCGATTAATTCAGGCGTTATAGGACTTTCTGGATCTCGATCACCGCTTGGTACAACTGTAAAATCCGTCATTATTTTTAACCCACTCTTAATATTTTTGTTCTACGTTCAACAACACCACCGCAACGCACCGCATAGCGTTTATCCCATGATAATGTTTTGTCACTACTAATTTCTGCTAACCCTTGATAACCAGGGCAAATAACACATTCTTCGCCAATTGACACGCTACTAAATTGTATTGCTCTATCAATAAATAATAATGGGCAATAAGTTGTAGCATTTGGATCTATTACAATATTTTCTACAATCGGTAACATGATTTTCCTTAAGGTATTAAATAAGGTTTTGTGCCGTCAGAAAAATTAACGCCTAATGATTCAGATATATAAGCGCCTAGTTTTTTCTCATCTTCACTTGCGGATGAATAATCAACAACACCCGGCTGCGTAATAAACGCATAACGAGAACTAAAGTAAGAGCTCATGGCAGAAACTCTAAACGAGTCACCCTGCTTAATTTCAGACACCGCGACAATTTGAACTTGATGCGCCTCATTAGAGCCGTCTACACTTTGAATTTCATCGGTATCAAGTATGCGAATATCACCCACGGTAATATCACCGTCTTTTGCATCAACGTTAAACGTGAGTCGTTTAGGAATATTTTTAAACCGGTTTAATAAGCGCCCTGCTAATGCAGAGGCTTGGCCTTCGCTTTGTATCCAGCGTGATTTAATAAGACGAACGTGCTCAGAAAGATATAAATTTTCAGCGACCGGGTTAATAAACCAGTTGCGATAATTTCTGTTCTCGTCTGTCTCAACCAAGTTTTTAGGGTTGTAAAGCACCCAAACTTGAGAAATACGGTTTTTAGGTAAATCTTTTGAGCTTATCGAATCCTCAACCATGTGGTATTTTTCAGTTAATGTTTCAGGTACTGCATTACCAAACAGTGGCATATTTGCCTTAAGTTGTACCTTTTGGTTTTTGTCATCCCACCAAATATTAAACTGAAATTGTTCGCAAAGTTCAGTGAGCAAATCAAACACACCCTCTGGTTCAGATATCGTTGCCGTTGCTTTAGATGCGTTCATCCACCGGTTGCGTTCAGTTGCCCAATCTGTTGCTAAAGGCAAATACGCAGCATCAATACCTACATAGGTGTTTAGTAGCTCGTAAGTAATATCGATAACATTAGTATCAGTCCATACTTTGCATTCTTGTACGGTATCCCCCGCATCATGATCATCTGTTGATGTTCCCCCAATACCATGCGTTAATGTCATTACATCGTTAACGCGAGTAAAGTCGACAAGTTGATCATTAATACGTGCTCGACCACTGGCTGAATATTCACTATTACCAATACCCGCAGGTGAAAGTGTTAACGTAGCTGCACCCGCTACCATGTCAGCCGCAAGAACACCGGTATTAACAGTCGGGCATTGTGCTTTGTCGTTATCTGCCAGGCGCAAGAAATCTGTAACGGTAATAACAACCTGACTATTTTTATTACGCTCAACCTTATTAACCACATACGTGCGCGTTTCGAGTAAAGCAGGGTCAAACGGGCTAACTAAATAACCGCTTTTAATGCGAATAACACTGCCTTCGTGATAAGGGTTGCAGGCTAATAGTTTGCCAAACAAAGTGCCTTGGCTTTCAGCATCATACGTGCGTTCATTCCAGTACTTGTCATGATTGCGATCATGGTAAGGCATATCCTGTAAAATAATTTTACGTGATATTCTTTCACCCATTCCTTTGCCGGGTGTTATTTCACCGTCAGTAACAGACGAAACCGACACAAGGCAAGGAATAGAATTTAAACCTTGCGGATGGTTTGCAACGTTAGTACAAAATGAATGTGTTTTAATGCTACTCGTAAAGTTTGGTATATCTTGGCAATCTGCATTAATGTTACGCGTGTTATAACACTTGGTTGAACCTGCAGCAGTGCATGGTGCCGTGCCGTATGTTAATGAACAATAATCTAAATCCCATTCAATAATCGCAAAAGGCTCACGACCAGAGCGTTTACGTTCAGTCTCTAAACTCATGGATCAAGCACCGTTAAAACATTCGCATTAATAGAGCCGTCCATAAACATAGCGCTGCTGTATTTTGTTTTAGGGTCTTTATTGGTGATACAAAATCCCGCTTCAGTCGAGTGATTAACACTATCCCAAGAAAAGAAAAACGGTTTAGTTTCAGCGTGGTCTAAAAATGCAGGCCAGTTGCTGCGCATCCACACAGGGTCAACCGCTTTTTGTTGTATAGAAATTTTACCCGCCAGGCGCTCAACCGTGCGAGGCAAAGGCACGCCCTTTTTAGTGTTCTTATCAGAATACTTATTGTCACGAGCAAAA